>NZ_JBBMQK010000001.1:0-863542 GCF_038899995.1 Sulfitobacter sp. AS59 | reverse complement strand
ACTAACGCTGGACGAAATCAACCACGGCTTCGAGCTGATGCACCAAGGCAAATCAATCCGCGCCGTCGTGGAGTTTTAAGCTAAACGACGGTGTGCGCTCCAAGGCACCGCTTCCGATGGGGGCGGTGTTTTTCTTTGGGTTTGGTTAACCATTTTCGCGCCACGTTGACGCAAGGATACATTTTGCTTCTGCTGACTTCGGCACTACCTGTAAGGTCAGAGGGATACCCAATCGCTCTGCACGCCAGGGAGGCCGTTCATGAAACTGACCGTAAATGGCAAAAAATATGATGTTGATGTCGAAGACGACATGCCGCTGCTTTGGGTTCTCCGAGACGAGCTGGGCATAACCGGCCCCAAATACGGCTGCGGCATTGCACAATGCGGGGCCTGTACGGTGCACGAGGATAGCGTCGCCGTGCGCTCGTGCCAATTGGCCGCAAGCGATGTCGTTGGCGAGATTACCACCATCGAAGGGCTGGGCACGCCGTCTGCGCTGCACGCGGTCCAAGAAGCATGGACCGATTTACAGGTGGCGCAATGCGGATACTGTCAGGCCGGTCAGATCATGCAGGCCGCGTCATTCCTTGATCTGAATTCAGAGCCTACAGACGATCAGATCGACGCTGCGATGAGCGGGAATTTATGCCGCTGTGGCAGCTATCCACGCATACGCGAGGCTGTGAAAACGGCTGCGACCAAGCTGCGGGCGGTTTGATATGGGGCGCGTAAAAACCATTGCCCGCCGCAGCTTTTTGATCGGATCGGCGGCCATCGCAGGCGGCGTTGCCTTTGGCACCTATCTTTATAAACGCGAGGGTGAAAACCCGCTGCTGGCAGATCTCAAGCCCGGCGAAGCCGCGATCACACCTTACGTCAAGATTGACGCCCAAGGGATCACCCTGATCACCCCGCGTGCCGATGTGGGGCAGGGGGCGTGGTCGATGCAGGCGCATATGATCGCTGAAGAACTGGATATTGATCCCGCGACTGCAACCCTGTCACCGGGGCCTGCCAGTGCAATCTATTACAATGGTGTTGTCGGGGCCGAGGGGCTGCCGATTGCCGCGACCTCTGACACTTTGCTGGCCCGGGCCGGACGCGGTGCCGTAGATGTTGCGGGCAAGTTGATGGGGCTGCACATTACCGGCGGGTCATCGACGGTGCCCGATATGTATGACCGCTTGCGCATGGCGGGTGCGGTTGCACGCGAAACATTAATCCGCGCCGCGATGAAGCAAACCGGCCTGCCGCGCGATCAGTTGCGCACGGAAGATGGCTGCGTTGTGCTGCCTGACGGGCTGAGGATCGAATACCTTGATCTGGCGGTTGTTGCGGCAGACATCGAACCTGTTCAGGATGTGACCCTGCGCGATCCGTCGCAATGGCGCTATCTGACCAAACCGCAAAAGCGCACCGACATGGTGGCCAAATCTACCGGTACGCTGACCTATGGCATCGACATGGTGATGGACGGGATGGTCTATGCCACGACCCGTACCAATCCTGCGCTTGGCGGTGGTCTCATCGGCTTTGATGCAGAAGCGGCGCAAGGCATGCGCGGCGTTCGCAGCGTTTTGCCGATTACGGGCGGTGTTGCCGTTGTGGCCGATAACACATGGCGGGCCTTTCAGGCGGCGCAAGCTGTCGAATGCGACTGGGGTCCGTCCCCCTATATCGGCAACACGGACGAACAGTTTGACGCGGTTGCCAATTCCATGACCGACGATCACCAAGACAGCCGGTTTAAAGACGAAGGCGATGTTGAGGCCGCCCTGGATGGTGCCAATGTGATCGAAGCGGAATACCGCATTCCCTATCTGGCCCACGCCCCGCTGGAACCCATGAGCGTCGTCGTGAAGATGTCGCAAGCCCGTCTGGATATCTGGACAGGCACGCAAATCCCGCGTTTCGTGCAGGCCAACATGGCCAAGCTAACGGGGTTGGACGCGGATAACATCCATGTGCATGTGTTGATGTCGGGCGGCAGTTTCGGCCGTCGGCTTGAGGATGATTATATCGCCCAAGCTGTCGAAATCGCCATGCAACTGCCCGACACCCCGATCAAGATGGTCTGGCAGCGCGAAGAAGACTTTACCCATGACTTCCCCCGCCCGCTGGCCATGGCCCGTGCAAAGGGCGCTGTGAAATCCGGTGCGTTGGACGCGTTTGATCTGTCGATTGCGGCACCCTCCGTGGCTGAATCCTCGCTTGCGCGGTTGGGCCAGCCTGCCATCGGCCCTGATGTGGCGATTGTCGCAGGCGCGTGGGATCAGCCGTTTGCGATCCCCAACTATCGCGTGACCGGATACCGCACGCTAGCGATGGTGCCGATCAGCTCTTGGCGATCCGTGGGCGCGTCAGGCAACGGGTTCTTGCATGAAAGTTTCATGGATGAGCTCTGCCATGCAGCAGGCGTTGACCCACTGAAAGAACGGCTGCGCCTATGCTGGCACGACCCGTCGCGCAAAGTGCTTGAGGCCGTTGGCGAGATGTCTGATTGGGGCAGTGACCTTGGCCCGAACCGGGGGCGCGGGTTGGCCTTTACCCTTGCGTTCGGCGTGCCTGTGGCCGAGGTGGTCGAGGTCACAAACACTGACGATGGCATTCGCATCGACAAGGTCTTTGTGGCTGCCGATGTGGGCCGTGTACTGGACCCGGTGAATTTTGAGGCACAGGTACAAGGCGGGGTGATCTTTGGCCTTGGTCACGCGATGAATTGCGAGCTGACCTATCGTGATGGCGTTGCAGAGCAGGAAAATTTCCACGCCTACGAGGGGATGCGCCTGTATCAAACGCCGCAAATCACGGTGCGCGGGCTTGAGAATGGCGAAAAACTTAGGGGGATCGGCGAGCCTGCTGTGCCGCCCGCAGCGCCCGCATTGGCAAACGCCATTTTTGCCGCCACAGGTCAGCGTATCCGCGAATTACCCCTGTCCAAATCGATTGATTTCGTATGAGGGGCCTTGTGCTGGCATTGCTGATCGCGGTGCCTGCTGCCGCCCAAGATGCGCCGACCAAGGCACAAGGGTTGGCGGCTTGGGATGATGTGTATTCTGTTACCTCGCACCCGCGCTGTACCAATTGTCATGTGGGTGAAGGCGGCATACCGATGTGGAACGGCCTGACCTATGGGGCAGATGCGGTTCACGGCATGCATGTGCAAGCCGGCGAAAGCCGCGTTGGTGCCGAAACAATGCCGTGCCGCACCTGCCATATCGGCGTGGCATCGGCCAATGCGACACCCCATGCCCCGCCGATGATCGACGACGCATGGCGACTGCCCCCGGCTGAACTGGCATGGTTGGGGAAAAGCAGCGATTACGTCTGCGCGCAACTGCGCGACCCTGAAACCAACGATGGTTTTGAAATGGATGAGCTGGCCGTGCATCTTGAAACCTCGGCCTTTGTGGCGTGGGGTTTTGACCCCGGTGCCGGGCGCAGTGTGCCGCCGATTGGTTTGGATGAAATGATCACGGCGCTAAACCTGTGGGCCGCCGCTGGCACACCCTGCGCAAACGATCCCTAGCACCAAAACCCCTTGACCTATTACCGCGCTGATTGTTCGGTAGGCCATGGATATTTTACACATCACCCGCCCCGTCGCCGTCACCGGCCTTGATGACATTCCGATGCCGTCGGTGGATGCACAGGCTGCACAAACACTGGTTGCCCGCTGTCCTGTAGCCGCTGAAACGCCGCTTGTTCAGGCAGAGGCTTTGGCCGTTGAGGCAGGCGTTGCCGAACTGTGGGTCAAAGACGAACGGGGCCGCATGGGGCTTGGCAGTTTCAAGGCGTTGGGCGCGGCATATGTCATCGCGTGCGACAAGGAACGCGGCGATCATCGCGGGCGCACCTATGTCACGGCGAGCGCAGGAAACCACGGCATGTCAGTCGCCGCAGGGGCGCAGGCCTTTGGCGCGGCATCTGTGGTCTATATTGCCGAACCCGTCCCCGAAAGCTTTGCCGCGCGGCTGGCCGAACAGGGCGCGCAGGTGATCCGTGAAGGGGCAACTTACGAGGATAGCATGGCCGCTGCGCAGGCCGCTGCAGATGCAAACGGTTGGGCGCTTTTGTCCGACAGCTCGTGGCCCGGATACACCGAGCGCCCGCACCGCCTGATGGAAGGGTATCTGGTTCTAATGGCCGAGGCGATTGCACAGATACCGACCCCGCCCACACATATATTCTTGCAAGCCGGCGTCGGCGGTTTGGCGGGGGCGTGTGCCGCTTTGGCGCGGCAGGCATGGGGCGACGGGCCGCGTATCATAGTGGTCGAACCTGATGCGGCCCCGGCATTGCACGGATCGATCAAAGCGGGCGCGCCTACTGAAAGCAGCGGACCGGTCAGCGACATGGGGCGGTTGGACTGTAAAATGCCATCGCTGATCGCGCTGAAAGGTCTGGCGCAAGACGCCGACGCATTTGCCCTGATATCAGAGGGCGAAGGTCAGGCGGGCGCAGGGGCCGCAATGGTTGCAGGCTTGGCATCCAGCCCGTCCGGGGCCGCAGGGATCGCGGGGCTTTTGGCGCTGTCTGATGCGCAAAAGGCCGATCTTGGGATCGCCGCAGCATCGGTCGTGCTGACGGTGCTAAGCGAAGGTCCGGCAAGCTGATGCGCGGCTTTGGGCAAAGCGAGTACGAACAACGGCTTGCCCGCGCGCAAACGCTTATGGCGGCCCATGACCTGTCTGCGATGCTGCTGACGACCGAGGCTGAAATCAGGTATTTCACCGGCTTTTTGACACGTTTTTGGGAAAGCCCGTCCCGCCCTTGGTATCTGGTGGTGCCTGCCATCGGCAAACCGGTTGCCGTCATACCGTCCATCGGCGCGGCATTGATGGCGCAAACTTGGGTCGAGGACATCCGCACCTGGCGCGCGCCCGATCCTGCCGATGATGGGGTCAGCCTGTTGTCCGACACGCTGAACGAAATCGCGGGGGCGGGGCGCATTGGCATCCCATCCGGTCCCGAGACGTATTTGCGGGTTCCCCAGTCTGATTGGGGTTGGATCAAGTCCGGCACTTTCGGGACATTCGTATCGGATTACGGGATCACAGCGCGCTTGCGTGCGATCAAATCCAACGCCGAGGTGGCCAAGATCGAAACCGCCTGCGGCATCGCCGGGCGCGCCTTTGCCCGCGTGCCGCAGATCGCGGCGCAAGGTCGCGCGTTGTCCGACGTCTTTCGTGACTTTCAACGGTTGCTGCTTGAGGAAGGGGCCGATTGGGTGCCCTATCTGGCAGGCGGCGCGGATCGTGATGGCTACGCCGATGTGATTTCGCCCGCATCAGACAGGCCGTTGGCGCAGGGCGATATATTGATGCTGGATACGGGCGCGGTATTCGACGGCTATTTCTGCGACTACGACCGGAATTTCGCCATCGGACCTGTATCACCCACCGCCCGTGACGCACATGCACGGTTGATCGAAGCGGTGAATGCGGCGGCTGACATCGCGCGCCCCGGCGCAACGGCGGCGCAGCTGTTTCACGCGATGGACAAGGTCGTGACCGGCGGGACTGGCGGATCGGACGCTGGGCGTTTGGGGCACGGGTTGGGCATGCAACTGACCGAAGGCCTGTCGCTGATCGCGGCGGATCAGACGGTACTGGCCGCCGGAATGGTTCTGACGCTTGAGCCGGGGATAGATACCGTGGATGGCCGCATCATGGTGCACGAGGAAAATATCGTGATCACGCCAGACGGTTGTCGGTTCCTTAGCCCGCGTGCGGGGACAGACATGGTGGTGATCGAATGAGCTATCGCTATACATCGGTCCCGACGCTCGCCCCGGCCCTTGGCTTGATCGTCTTGCAGGCGGATGAAACCCTTGAGGGGGACATGCGCGCGATGATGCCGCTGGAAACAGCGCTTTACGTCAGCCGCGTGCCCAGTGGCGATGCGGTGACATCTGATACTTTGGCCGAAATGGCCGCGCATCTTACGGGGGCTGCAGGTCTGTTACCCCACGCGGCCCGGTTCGCCAGCATCGGGTATGGCTGCACATCCGGGGCGGCTGAAATCGGGTCTGACCGTGTGGCGGGGCTGATCCGTGCGGGGTCAGGCAGCCCGCATGTGACCAACCCGCTAAGCGCGCTGATCGCGGCGTGCCAGCATCTGGGGGTAACGCGGCTTGCATTGTTGTCGCCCTATGTCGCGCAGGTGTCCGCCAAACTGCGCGATGCCCTTGCCCGCGAGGGCATTGAAACGCCGGTGTTCGGCAGCTTTGACGAGGCCGAGGAAGCCAAAGTTGTGCGCATTGATGCCGCATCAATCGTCGCCGCGGCTGTTGATCTGGCATCACAAGGCGGGGCGGAGGCGATTTTCCTAAGCTGCACGAACTTGCGCACGTTGAATGTGATTGACAAAATCGAGGGGAAAACAGGGCTGCCGTGCCTTTCCAGCAATCAGGTTTTGGCGTGGCATATGGCGCAGGCCGCAGGGATCACCGCGCAGATACCGGGCCTGCTGGGGCAATCTGCGGTGACGTTGCCATCGTGAGCGGATAGCAACGACCCAGCGACAAATTGATACATTTGCGAAAATTGCTGGTTATTCTGGGTATTGATCCACTTGACGATGGTGACATGTTGGCATACCTCAGACGTCGTTGAGCGGGCGTTGTGTAATGGTTAAGACCTCAGTTTTCCAAACTGAAGATGAGGGTTCGATTCCCTCCGCCCGCTCCAACATATTCTTCCCATAATTCAAACTGCTATGATTTGACGCAAGGCGTGATCTGTTGTCGGGCTTGACCCCATGCGCGGTGCAGGCGATGACACCTGTGTTTGAAAAGGAATTCTGATGGCCCGGACGCCCACGCCCGCACCGACACAAGAAGAACGCGAGAAATCCAAGCAGCTTGGCGCTTTGCGTGCGCTTGTCCCCTTTGTACGGCCTTATCGCGGGTTGATGATTGCGGCGGTTCTGGCGTTGATCTCGACGGCGATGATTTCGCTGATGCTGCCGCTGGCCGTACGCCGTGTCATCGATAACTTTGGCAGTGGCGAAGAGTTGCTGGATCAGTATTTTATTGCCGCCCTGATTATCGCCGGGTTTTTGGCAATCGGGACCGGGCTGCGCTATGCGCTGGTCACGCGGTTTGGGGAACGGGTGGTCGCGGATATTCGCAAGGCCGTGTTCGACCGCGTCATCGGGATGAGCCCGTCTTTCTATGAGCGTATCATGACCGGAGAGGTCCTGAGCCGGATCACCACGGATACCACGCTTATTCTGTCGGTTATCGGGTCGTCCGTGTCGATCGCGTTGCGCAATGTGCTGATTTTCAGTGGCGGTTTGATCTTGATGTTGTTCACCTCGGCCAAGTTGACGGGAATGGTGCTGCTGCTGGTGCCTGCCGTGATCGTGCCGATCCTAGTGTTGGGGCGCAAACTGCGCGTGATCAGCCGCGAAAACCAAGATTGGATTGCGGCCAGTTCGGGCAACGCGTCCGAAAGCCTAAGCGCTGTGCAGACCGTGCAAGCCTTTACCCACGAGGCCGCAAGCCGCGCACAATTCGCGCAGATGACCGAAGCGTCCTATGACGCTGCGCGGCGCCGGATCAAGACGCGGGCGTTGATGACGGTCATCGTGATCTTTTTGGTTTTTGCCGGTGTTGTTGGTGTGTTGTGGATGGGCGCGCGGGATGTGCGGGCCGGTGATATGACCCCGGGTGCCTTGGTCCAATTCGTGATCTATGCGGTGATGGTGGCAGGCGGCGTGGCTGCATTGTCGGAAATCTGGGGCGAATTGCAGCGGGCGGCCGGGGCGACAGAGCGTCTGGTGGAGTTGCTGCAAACCAATGACGACGTACATGACCCTGACACATCTGCTGAATTGCCCAACCCCGTTGCGGGACGGATCGTGTTCGAAGACGTGCAGTTTTCCTATCCCGCGCGGCCAGGCGTACAAGCGCTGGACGGCGTGAATCTGACGATCAATCCGGGCGAAACCGTCGCCTTTGTCGGCCCGTCAGGGGCGGGTAAGACAACGATCATCCAGATGATCTTGCGGTTCTATGACCCGCAGTCGGGGCGTATTACGCTGGACGGGATCGATTTGCGCGACGTGTCACGCGACGCATTCCGGCAGTCGGTCGCACTTGTCCCCCAAGACCCGGTTATTTTTGCCACCTCGGCGCGTGAAAACATCCGCTTTGGCCGGCCCGACGCGTCTGACGCTGAAATCGTCGCGGCAGCCCAGGCGGCGGCGGCACATCAGTTTATCAGCGACTTGCCCGATGGCTATGACAGCTATCTGGGCGAACGCGGCGTGATGATGTCGGGCGGGCAAAAACAGCGCATCGCCATCGCGCGGGCGATTCTACGGGATGCGCCTGTGTTGTTGCTGGACGAAGCCACCAGCGCGCTGGATGCAGAAAGCGAACGTGCGGTGCAGCAGGCGGTGGATAAACTAAGCGCTGATCGGACGACTTTGATCGTCGCGCACCGCTTGGCGACCGTCAAAAAGGCGGACCGTATCGTGGTGCTGGAAGCGGGGCGGATTGTTGACACCGGCACCCATGACGAACTGGTGGGTCAGGGCGGGCTTTATGCGCGTTTGGCACGCTTACAGTTCACAGATGGCATTGCTGCTGAATAAAACGCTTGTTTATCTCTGCCTAAGGTGGAAACTAACAAGCGAAATAATAACCACAGGGAGATAAACATGGGTTTGTGGAGTTTCGTTAAGGACGCCGGTAAAAAAGTATTCGGCGGCGGCGATGAGAAAGAAGTAACAGGCGCGGCCCTGCAGGATGAATTGAAAGAGCTCGGCCTTGATGCCGAAGGTCTGGATATTCAGGTGGACGGTGACAAAGTCACCGTAAGCGGCAAAGCTGTAAGCCAAGAGATGAAAGAAAAAGTCATTCTGGCCGTTGGCAACGTCGAAGGCGTTGCAGCCGTCGAAGAAGACATCAGCGGCGGTGATGGCGACGGCACGTTCCACACCGTTGAAAAGGGCGACACGCTTTGGGCCATTTCTGCCAAGACCCTTGGCAATGGCGCGCGCTACGAAGAGATTTTCGAGGCCAACCGCCCGATGCTGACACACCCAGACAAAATCTATCCGGGTCAAATGCTGCGTATTCCAGCAAAATAATCACGTCGCGTCGCCCAACGGGCACGCCAAATTACGTCATTATCAAGAGCGGCAGAACCAATCTGCCGCTCTTTTTGCATTTTGCATGGTGAAACTAGGCTGACGCCACGTTCAATATTCCCTCAGACGCTTGCGAATTTTGAATTTTGCCATCATCCTTGCGACGGGGAATAAATGAATGCGGGAAAACCGCACCATAGGGAGGAATATTATGTCATTTGCCGGGGTCGAAGACCGTAATGCAATCGAGGCAGAGATGCCGTGGGCGGACCGCGACGTCGCCAAAACAATGTGGGGATTGCTGAGCAATACGGCGGGCAAATTCCCGGATCACGACGCGATCAGCTATCAACTATTTTCCGGCCCGAAAGATTACGCTGAAACGCTGACATGGTCGCAACTGCGCGGTCAGGTCGGGCGGACGGCGAACCTGTTCCGGTCTTTGGGTGTCGGGCCGACGGATGTCGTGGCCTATGTGCTGCCCAACTGTAACGAGACGGTTATCACATTGCTGGGCGGCGCGGTTGCCGGTATCGCGAACCCGATTAATCCGCTGCTCGAGGCAGAACAAATCGGTGCAATCCTGCGCGAAACCAACGCCAAGGTTGTCGTGACTTTGCGGCCCTTCCCGAAAACTGATGTGGCGCAGAAAACCGCCGAGGCGGTCGCGCTCGCACCCAATGTAAAACATGTGCTTGAGGTCGATCTGTGCCGCTATCTGACCGCGCCGAAATCGTGGATCGTTCCATTGATCCGGCCCAAGCAGACGGGTAGCAACCAAGCCACCTATCACAATTTCAACGCCGAGATCGCGAAACAGCCGGTTGAGCTGACCTTTGACGATCCACAAGAAGACCGCGTCGCGTTCTACTTCCACACCGGCGGCACCACGGGCATGCCCAAGGTCGCACAGCATAAATATTCCGGCATGGTCTATAACGGCTGGCTGGGTGGCCGGCTGCTTTATACGGAAGAGGATAACATCATGTGTCCGCTGCCATTGTTCCACGTATTTGCCTGCCACGTCATCCTGATGGCGGCGGTGACGTCTGGCGCGCATGTCGTGTTCCCGACGCCTCAGGGGTATCGTGGCGATGGCGTGTTCGACAACTTCTGGAAGCTGGTCGAGCGTTGGAAAATCACCTTTATCATCACCGTGCCCACCGCGATTTCGGCCAAGATGCAGCGCCCGATTGACGCTGATATCTCGACCGTGAAACGGGCATTTTCCGGCTCTGCCCCCTTGCCGCTGGAACTGTTCAAACGGTTCGAAAAGGCAACCGGCATCACCCTGATCGAAGGCTATGGCCTGACCGAGGCGACCTGCCTTGTATCTGCAAACCCGCCGGATGGCGTGCGGAAGGTTGGCAGCATCGGCATCACCTTCCCCTATACGGATGTGAAGATCATCAAGGGCACCGCCGGTGGACCTGTTGAAGCAAATATAGACGAGATCGGCGAGATTTGTATCTCGAACCCGGGCATCTTTGAGGGCAACACCTATACCGAAGCCGAAAAGAACAAAGACCTGTATTACTTTGACAAGTACCTGCGCACAGGCGATTTGGGCCGCATCGACGAAGACAAATACCTCTGGATCACGGGCCGCGCCAAAGACCTGATTATTCGCGGTGGTCACAACATCGACCCCGCCGAGATCGAAGAAGCGTTGCTGGGCCACGAGGCCGTTGCCTTTGCTGGTGCGATCGGACAGCCCGACGCCCATGCCGGCGAAGTGCCTTGCGCCTTTGTCGAACTGGTCGGCGGTGCATCGGTGACCGAGCAAGAGCTGATGGATTTCTGCAAGGAAATGGTTCAGGAGCGCGCGGCACAGCCTAAGCATATGACGATCATGCCCGAACTGCCCAAAACGGCCGTGGGCAAGATCTTTAAGCCTGATCTGCGCAAAATGGCGATCACCCGCATCTTTAATGAATCGCTTGAAAAAGCCGGCTCGCCGGCACGTGTGGCATCGGTTGTTGATGACAAAAAACGCGGTTTGGTGGCGCGAGTTACCATGAACGGCGCATCTGATGCGGATGTCGGTGCAACGCTGAACGCGTTCACCTTTGGCTGGGAAGCTGCATGAACCAACCCGACTACGGCGTTTTGCTGGATGATGAAATCTGGGCCTATATGCGGCGATCAGATGAATTCTATCCACCTGACGCGGTCGGGTTAAGCATCGAAGACCAGCGCGCGGTCTATAACAAGATGTGCGCTGCGTTTCACCAAACCCACCCTGACGGGGTACAAACATGGGACGTTACCTTTGGTGGCGTCCCATGTCGCCGTTATGAGGTCGGCGCATCTGATATCACGGTCATCTATTACCACGGCGGCGGATTTGTCGTCGGTGGGTTAGAAAGCCACGATGACGTCTGCGCAGAAATCTGCGCACGCATCGGATATCGGGTGATCTCGGTCGATTACCGCTTGGCCCCCGAGGTTATCTTTCCCGGTTGCTTCAACGACGCCTACGACGCGTTTCTGGCGATTGCCGCCGAATATGCCGGTGGCATTGTGTTGGCCGGGGACAGCGCGGGCGGTAACCTCGCTGCGGCGGTGGCGCATTATGCACGTGGCCGCATTGATGGCCGTATCAAAGGGCAGGTGCTGATCTATCCGGGGCTTGGCGGGGACCCAGAGCAAGGCAGCTATATCCGCCATGCCAACGCGCCCCAGCTGACGGTTGCGGATATGGCGTTCTATCAGCAGGTGCGCTCGGGCGGGGAGCCGCCCAAGTGCGATCCGCGTTATGCGCCGCTGCATGATACGGATTTCTCCGGCCTGCCGCCCAGCGTCATGATCACGGCTGAATGCGATCCGCTATCCAGTGACGGCGAAGCCTATAGCGACGCCATTCTTGCCGCAGGCGGTCAGGCGTTTTGGGTCGAAGAGCTGGGGCTGGTGCATGGATATTTGCGTGCCCGTGTGATGTCGCAAAAAGCTGCCGCTAGCTTTGATCGCATCGTGGCTGCGATTTCGGCGTTGGGGGCAGGCGACTGGCCTGCTGAGCTATCCTAGCTTAGAAACGATTTTGCCAGCATCGTATCGGCGACAGGGGCACCCAGACGCCCCAAAATCGTCGGCGCAAGCTGCAGTTGGTCAATCACGGTATCTTCGGACGGGCCTTTTGCATCGCCAAAGTAATAGAGCGCTGTTTCTTGCTGCAACGCCCCGCGACCGCCGTGGTGGCCGCGTTCATCTTGGCCGTGATCTGCCGTCACGATCACCTCGTAGCCCATGGCGCGCCATTGGGGGATGAAAGGGGCCAGCATCTCGTCCATCACAAAGCAGGCATGGTCCATTTCCTGACTTTCGTGAAAGAAACGGTGGCCCATGCTGTCCAGCGTGCAGGTGTGCAGCATGCCGTAGTTCAGGCCGAACCGGCCCGCCAGATTGGTCAGCGTGCCGAACAGATCGACATCAGACGGCGTCATCTGGTTGGCTTGCCCATAGCCGGTCATGGTGTGAAACCGCCCATGGTTGATCGTGTCGCTGTCCGGTTCATCATATTCGACGTCGCGGACATAGTCGAAGGGATGGCGGTTAAAGAACTGGGACCAGAATGAATGTGCGACAGCGCCAGTGACGCCCCCAGCCGCACGGGTCTGGGCAAAGACGTCCTTGTGCTTGAGCCGGAAAACATTGCCATTGCCGGTGCAGCCATGCTGCGCAGGCGCCACGCCAGTGTGGATCGACGCATAGCACGAGGCCGAGATCGACGGCAGCACGGCGCGCTGCGTCCAGACGCGGGCATCACCGCTGTCGACCCACCCTTCAAGATTTCCAAACAAGCGGCGGAAATTGCGGTAGGGGACACCGTCAAGGATGATCAACAGCAGTTTGTTCTTCATGGTCTTGTCCTAAATCAGCGGGTTGAGACGGAAAATTTCAAATTTTCCGAGCCGGATTTTTTGAAAATATCCGTTCACCTCAATTACCGGCGCTTTCCATGCGGCGGTGTTCAATCGTTTCTTCCAGCCAGCCGATTTTCATTTCCGGAACAGAGCTGAGAAGCAGGTCGGTATAATCATCAAAGGGCGGTGACAGAACTTGGCTTTTCGGGCCGTACCGCACGACTTCACCTTGATACATCACTGCGATGCTATCGGCGATGGCGCGGACCGTTGCCAGATCGTGGGTGATGAACAGATAGGCGACACCTTCGATCTTTTGCAGGTTCAGCAGCAGCTTGAGAATGCCATCGGCCACCAGCGGATCAAGGGCCGAAGTCACCTCGTCGCAGATGATCAGTTTGGGTTTGGCCGCCAGCGCACGCGCGATGCAGACACGTTGTTTCTGGCCGCCCGACAGCTCTGCGGGATAGCGGTCTTGGAAGCCGTCGCCCAGCTCGATTTCGTCCAGCAATTCCTGAATGCGCTTTTGCTTGGCTTTGCCTTTCAGGCCGAAATAAAATTCCAGCGGGCGACCGATGATGGTGCCCACAGTCTGGCGCGGGTTCATCGCCGTGTCGGCCATCTGATAGATCATTTGCATTTCGCGCAGATCTTCGATGGGGCGTGTGGGGAGGTCCGGGCTTAACACGCGCCCGTCAAATGTAATTTGCCCCTCTCCGGGGGGGAGCAGCCCTGTGATAACGCGCGCCAGCGTTGATTTGCCGGATCCGGATTCCCCGACAACCGCCAAGGTCTGACCGGGGTGGATATCGACGTTGATGTTTTTCAACACGTCAAAGTTGGTGCCCTTGTACCGCGCGGTCACGTTTTCGACGCGCAGCACGGGATTATCTGTCGGGGTCTTTTCTTCGTGCTTGATCGACCGGACGGATACCAATGCTTTGGTGTAGTCTTCTTTTGGGTTGTTGATGATCTGGTCGACTTTGCCGTATTCGACCATGTCGCCCTGTTGCAGCACCATGATGTGGTCGCTGACCTGCGCAACAACGGCCAGATCGTGAGTGATGTACAATGCGGCCACACCTGTTGCGGCAATCGCTTCTTTGATGGCTGCCAACACGTCGATCTGCGTCGTCACATCCAGCGCGGTCGTCGGTTCGTCAAAGACGACCAGATCGGGTTCGGGGCAAAGCGCCAGCGCCGTCATGCAGCGTTGCAACTGGCCACCAGACACCTGATGCGGATAGCGGTTGCCGATGTTTTCGGGGTCGGGCAGGCCGAGCTTGGCAAACAGTTCAACCGCGCGGGCTTCGGCCTCGGACTTTGAAAACTTGTTCTGGAATATGGCGGCTTCCGTCACCTGCTCCATGATCTTTTTCGCGGGGTTGAACGATGCCGCTGCAGATTGCGAGACATAGGTCACTTCGGCACCGCGCAAACGGCGCAGGCTGCGCAGGTTTTCCTTGAGGATGTTGCGCCCGTTTACCCATACCTCGCCGCCGGTGATCTCAACACCACCACGGCCATAGGCCATCGCGGCCAAACCGATGGTGGATTTACCAGCACCGGATTCACCGATCAGACCCAGCACTTTGCCGGCCTCAAGATCGAAATCCACGCCATGCACAATCTTGATCGCAACGGGCTTTTCACCGGGGGGATAGGCCGTCGCGCCGATTTTAAGCCCGCGTACCTTCAGCAGTGGTTCGGTCATCCTCGGCCCCCTTTCAGCGATGTGGTGCGGTTCAAAATCCAATCCGCAACAAGGTTGATCGAGATGCACAAGGTGGCAATCGCATAGGCCGGATACAGGGCCGCTTGGATGCCATAGTTGATGCCTTCTTTGTTCTCTTTCACGATGCCGCCCCAGTCAGCCTGTGGCGGTTGAACGCCCAAGCCGAGGAACGACAGGGTCGAGACGAACAGAACAGCAAAGATAAAGCGCAGGCCCATTTCAGCGACCAGCGGTGACAGGGCGTTGGGCAGCGTTTCACGGAAGATGATCCAGCCGATTTTCTCGCCACGCAAGCGGGCGGCTTCGACGTAATCCATTACCGTGATGTCAACGGCTACAGCGCGTGCCAGGCGGAAAACACGGGTGCTGTCCAGCAGACCCATCAGGATAATCAGGATCGGCACCGTGGTCGGCATGACCGACAAAACAACCAGCGCAAAAATCAGCGACGGGATCGACATGATCAGATCAACAAAGCGCGACAGCGCCTGATCGACCCAACCGCCAGACACGGCAGCAAAGAACCCCATGATGGACCCCAACGTAAAGCTAAGGATCGTCGCGGCGGTCGCGATAAAGATCGTTGTGCGCCCGCCATAGATCATCCGGCTGAGCAGATCGCGGCCAATGCTATCTGTACCCAGCAAAAACTCGGAGGAAGACGGCTCCCACACATCACCGACGATTTCAGCCATGCCATAAGGGGCAATCCAAGGGGCGAGGATCGCCATGACGAAATAGATGCCGGTGAAGAAAAGGCCGATCATTGCAGAGATGGGAATATTTCTCATGGGCGAAACCCTTTCGATGACAGGGTTTTAAAGTTCAGTGGCGATGCGGCGACCGGGCGTGTCCCCGCGCTTTTGCTTTGCAAAAATGCTTGGTCGCGCACAGCGCATTCTTTCGGTGAAAAATGTGCTGAACTCATTTGGGATGCCTCAGCCTTGGGTTGGCTAGGATCGACACGATGTCGGCGACCAGGTTCAGCCCGATATAGACGGCCGCAAAGATCAGACCGCAGGCTTGAACAACCGGCACGTCGCGTTTGCTCACGTGGTCCACCAGATATTGGCCCATGCCGGGGTAGGCGAACACCACCTCGACCACGACAACACCGACTACCAGATAGGCAAGGTTCAACATCACAACATTGACGATTGGCGCGATGGCATTCGGGAAGGCGTGCTTGCGAATGATCTTGAGCATGCCCAGACCTTTCAGCTCGGCCGTTTCGATATAGGCCGATTGCATCACGTTCAGGATCGCGGCGCGGGTCATGCGCATCATATGCGCCAGCACCACCAGCGTCAGCACCATCACAGGGATGGCGATGGCGTTCAGCTTGGCCCCAAGGGTCATGCTTTCATTGATGATCGAGACAGACGGAAACATGCGCCATTTGATCGCGACCCAATAGATCAACACGTAACCGATCATAAATTCGGGGATCGAAATGGTCGTCAGCGTCACAGCCGAGATCAGTTTATCCGGCCAGCGGTCTTTGTAGCGTACGGCCAGCAGGCCAAGGAAAATTGCCAACGGGACCGAGATTGCGGCCGCCCAGAAGGCAAGGAAAAGCGTGTTTTTCAGACGTCCACCAAGGCTTTCTGCGATGTCGCGGCCATTGGTTAATGCGGTGCCCAGATCGCCCTGCAACACACCACCAAGCCATGCGAAATAGCGGGTGACGGCGGGGTCATTCAGTCCAAGTTCGCGGCGCAAGTTTGCCAGCGCTTCGGGCGTGGCAGATTGGCCTAATATGGATTGTGCCACGTCGCCGGGCAAAATCGAAGTGCCTACGAAGATCAAAACCGACGCGGCAAGGAGGAGAAGAAGGCCCAACGCTAAGCGTTGGGCGATCAGTTTTAATATCGGGTGCATCTGCGTGTACCCTTAAGCGTCTTTGATCCAGCATTTGATCGGCGCTTTGTTGTTCATCAACTCGGCGTTCGGGTCTGCGGACCAACCGCCAACGTTGTTGGCAACACCGTCCACAAAGTCGTTGAACATCGGCAGGATCAGGCCGCCTTCGTCACGCAGCATGGTGCCCATCTTCGAGTAGATGGCCTTGCGCTTGCCGTCGTCCAGCTCGGCACGTGCCTCAAGCAGCATCGCGTCGAATTCCGGACGTTTCCAGCGGGTGTCGTTCCAGTCTGCGGTCGACAGATATGCTGTCGAATACATCTGGTCCTGTACCGGACGGCCACCCCAATAGGATGCACAGAACGGCTGCTTGTTCCAAACTTCGGACCAGTAACCATCGTTGGGCTCGCGCTTGATTTCCAGCGGGATGCCGGCGGCTTTGGCCGTTTCCAGGAACAGCGATGCTGCATCCACAGCGCCTGCAAACGCGCCATCAGCGACGCGCAGAACGATTGGGCTGCCGTCATGGCCGGATTTTGCGTAATGCTCGCGCGCTTTTTCGATGGAGAATTCGCGCTGTTCGATGGTTTCGTCAAACAACGGATATGCCGCGTTGATCGGCATGTCGTTCCCGATCGAGCCATAGCCGCGCAGGATTTTGTCCACCATTTCTTCGCGGTTGATCGCATATTTCAGCGCCAGACGCAGGTCGTTGTTGTCAAATGGTGTGGTATCGACGTGCGCGATGAACACATAGTGCCCACGACCAGCGACGGACTGTACGCTTAGGTTAGGCGCGCGGTTCAGCAAGGACGCAACCTTGGGATCAACGCGGTTGATCATTTGAACCTGACCGGATTGCAGCGCCGCTGTACGGGCCGTGGCGTCGTTCAGAACCAGCACTTCGTTATAGTCGGTAAAGCCGCGGTTGTCGGCATCCCAATAGTTTTCGTTGCGGGTAAAGCCGTGGCGCACGCCGGGTTCGTCAACTTCAAGCGTGTAGGGGCCGGTACCGATACCTGCACCTGGGTTGTCGATGCCGCCACCGGGCTGGATCATCAAGTGGTAGTCGGCCAACAGATAGGGAAGGTCAGCGTTGCCAACACCCAATTCAACAATCAGATTGTCGCCATCGATTTTCATGTTCTCGATGCCGCGCATGATGCCCAAAGCACCCGATTTGCTGTTCTCGTCCGAGTGACGCTGCATGGTTTTCAGCACGTCATCGGGGGTCATGTCTTTGCCGTTGTGGAACTGAATGCCCTTACGGATTTTGAACGCCCATGTTTTCGCGTCGGCAGAGGCCTCAAAGCTTTCGGCCATGCGAGGAACGATGTCACCTTCGGCGCTGACTTCGACCAGCGATTCATACAGGTGGCGCAGGTTATCGAGTGGCACAGAGGATGCGGTCAGTGCCGGGTCCAGCGTGTTGGTGGATTCACCACCCGAGGAACCGATTTTGATCGAGCCGCCACGAATCGGCGTGCCATGCGATGCCGCTTGGGCGTTGTTTGCCAGCATGGTGTTTGCGACCGCAGCCGTCACACCCAAAGCAGCAGCGCGGCCTACGAATTCGCGGCGCGTCATTGTGCCCTTGGCCACTTGGCCCGTCATATATTCCAGTTGATCATTCATGATCATGTCTCCCTGTTGGTCGTTTATTGGTGATATTATTTATGCGCCGATCTTGCGGCATTTTATTTTTCCCACATTAAAGTTTGCGCATTTTCCTTTATGTCGCAAGGGTTAATACCCCGGCGACCTTGCCGTCTTTATTACATGAAGTGTCGCTTAATGCTATCCGCGACGTCGCGTTCGTAGATCAGGGTTTCGCCTTCGTATGTCTCGATCCGTCCGGTCAGATGGAAATGGGTCTCATCCGACCACATTTTCGAATGGGTTTCGGTGCGCAATTTGATCTCGTCGCGCTCTAGTTCTTCGGTCCAGTGACAAACGCCCCTCGCGCTGAGCGGGTCGTCGGGATTGATGGTCCAGCGCTCGCGGGCAACCGCCCCGCTGATCAGCCCGTGATCGCTATCGCGAAGCTTGCCGAAATCATCTTCGATGACCAAAGATATGTCGCCGGTCACCATGTCGGTTTCTTGACGTCTGATGTGGTTTTCGGCGCGCAAGGTTTCGGTTTGCCATGGCTCGGCGGCGGTGGGCGGGGCGAATGTATATTCATCGCCCCCTTGGGTGGGCCGTTGGGGCAGGGCGATATCGCCTGCTGTCACGGTCAGTGTGGCGGCGTCGGGCGCGGGCCAGATCAGCGGCCAATACGCGGTCGAGATTGACACCCGCAACCTGTGACCGGCGGGCACGCGGTAGGCGATGTGATCCAGATCAAAGACGATATCCTCGGGTTTTCCCGGCACCATTGTCTTCGGGTTTTCGGCGCTTTCGCGATGGCTGAGGTTCAGCACACCATAGGTGATGCGGGCGCTGGCCCCGTCGGGGTGGATATGGTTCAGCCGCACGGCGATTTGCCCCTGCGGTTTGTCGCTGGACAGGCGCAATGTGATGCGCGGCGCGCCGACGATATCCATGTCTTCGCTCAGCGGCCCGCTGTCAAAGATGGTCGATAGCGCATCATCCTGACGCTGATCGCCGGGCATTTCCGGCCCCAACCAGATCGCGCAGTATTCCCCTGCGCTGGCCCCGCAATGGGCGGGCGACGCGACGGTGGCATTTAGGGTGCCAGGTGCGGGGGCAAGCCCGGCATCCGTCAAATACAGCGATTGGATGGGAAGATGCGATGTGGCACCGGTGTCTTCGGCAATCCAGCGGCCGGGGCGTTCCAGAACCCATGTGGCGGGGCGCATGCCGTCCATCAGATAGGCGCGATAATCGGGGTCGTCTTCGACGCCTGTGTCGATGTCTTTCAACCAACGGTCCCACCAGCGCAGCGCCTCTTGCAGGAAACCAATGCGCGGTTCGGGGATCGCGAAATGGGGGTATTTGTGGACCCAAGGCCCGACGATGCCCTTGGCCCCCGGCAGCGCCTCGACCAGTTGGGGAACTGCGTTTTTATAGGCGTCGCCCCAGCCGCCTACGGCCAGAACTTTGGCCTTGATCGCGGTATAATCCTCGATCACCGACCCTTGCTTCCAATAGGCATCACGCGATTGGTGGCGCAGCCATAGGGACGCAAGAAACGGCTCGGCTTCCAGACGTTCCAGCCACATCTCGCGCCAGTCGGGGCGCAGTGCAGGGTCGGGCGCGCGGCTGGAATAGGCCCACATCGTTGCGCCCCAGCCAAGGTTTTCGTTTAGCAGGCAGCCGCCCTTGTAATGAATATCATCGGCAAAGCGGTCCACGGTCGAACATAGGGTGATCACCGCCTTCAGCGGATCAGGCCCATGTGCCGCGACCTGCAAACCGTTAAAGCCACCCCAACTGATCCCCATCATCCCGACGCGGCCATTGCACCAGTCTTGTGCCGCCAGCCAGTCGATCACTTCGATGCAATCGGCCTGTTCTTGCGGGGTGTATTCGTCTTCCATCAGGCCTTGGCTGTCGCCATTGCCGCGCATATCGACCCGCACGCAGGCATAGCCACGTTCGGCAAACCACGGGTGGGTCAGCGCATCGCGCGCCGTGGTGCCATCGCGTTTGCGGTAGGGCAGATATTCCAGGATCACCGGCACGGGGGCGTCGACTGAATTTTCAGGCCGCCAGATCCGCGCAGAAAGCCTGCATCCGTCAGAAAGTGTGATCCCCAGATCAGGGTCTTCGAGTATCGCAAGCGGGGCATTTGGGCTGGATGTCATAGGGGCAACGTTGCGGGGGTGCTGCGGCTTGTCAACAGAATGCTACGGTGCGCGATGCTGTTTGATACACGCGTAAATAGAATCGCCCGTTTTTGAACCTATCGGCGCGTTGATCACAGGCGAAAACATCAGCGTTGGGGGTAAACTGTGGCGCCGATGCATAGGTACAATAAGGCAGCAATGAGGCGATTGCGTTTAGCGTTGAATTTACATTCGTTATAAATGTAGCGTGGCCACTATCACCTTATTCACCTTTAAGGAGAGCCTGAAAAATACTCCACACGGGCCGGTTTAACGACCCGGTGGGCAACAAGAATAACCAAGTGATCCGCGCAGAACGGACACCGAGGTAGAGCGGTAGTATTATGAAGACGATAGAATTCGTCGTTCGCGATCAGGCGGGCGCAGTGCAACGTGGTATGGTGTCCGAAGGCTCCACATCCCACGTTATACGCGCGCAAACCGGTCAAGAGATTTCCCTTAACTTGCGCCAGGCAGATTTCCTGTCGCACCAACGCGATGGCGATGATCTGGTTCTGACGCTGGTCGATGGAACGGTCATCACGATCGATAACTATTTCAATGATTCAGGGGTGCCAAACCGCCTGTTCATTTCGTCCGATGGATACCTGAACGAAATGGGATTTGTCGTGACGGGGAGCAGCGATCTGCACGCGCAATACGGCCCGACAGAGCAATGGGGAAAATGGAGCCCCTCAGACGATCTGATCTATTTCGGTCGCACGGACACGGCCACGATCACCGGCGCGATGATGACTGACGAAAACGAAGTCTCAATGCTTGCGGCCCCCTTGCTGGGGGCGGGCATGATTGGTGGCGGCGGTGCTGTGACCGCTGCGGTGGTTGCTGGCGGCGCGGCGATCCTGGGCGGCAGCGGTTCTGGCGGCGTGGCTGCGGCCACACCTGCCATCGCGGTGACCCTTGCCGAGGGCGGCGGGGACGAGCAGGCCACGATCACTGGCACGGGCGAGGCGGGATCAATTGTTGATGTCACCGTTGAGGGCGTGACCCGGACAGCGACCGTTGAGGCAAATGGCACATGGGCCGTGAGCTATGCGGCAGGCACGTTCAGAACCGGCGAGTACGAGACCGAGGTCAGGGCCACATCGGTCGATCAGGACGGAAACCCCGTCACCGCAACGGATCGTTTGGTTGTCGACACCTTGGTCAATGAATTGGCCTTTCGCAATCAGGCGGGCGGATCAGACGCGACCGTAAACGCTGCCGAGGCCGCCGAAGGTGTTGTGATGACCGGTACGGTCGAGGCGGGTTCGACCGTTTCGGTCGCACTGGGCGATGTGGTGCGCGAAGCGACGGTTGACGCTGATGGCAACTGGTCGGCGGTCTTTGCTGCGGGTGACATTCCCGCGGGCACCTATGCCAGCGCCATGGTGGCGACCGCGACGGATCAAGCAGGCAACACCCGCAGCATCACGCAGTCTGTGTGGATCGATACCGAAGCCGGTAATTTGACCATCAGCGCCGACCCCGTCGAAGGCGACGATGTGGTCAACGCGGTAGAGGCAAGCGACGGCGTGGCCATTTCCGGCACCGCGGATGCAGGTGCGGTGGTGACGGTGACCCTTGCTGGTGCGGTGACCACAACCCGCGCGGATGAGAACGGCCAATGGACATCCCATTACGCGCCCGGGGACGTGGCGCAAGGTGTCTATACTGCCGATATCACCGCGACGATTACGGATGCAGTGGGCAATACCCGCACGGAAACCGATAGCGTGCGGGTTGATACCCGTGTCGATGGTCTGTCCCTGAACACGGTCGAAGGCGACAATATCATTAGCGGGGCAGAACGCCTGACCAATGGCGGCGTGCTGGTCACCGGCACCTCGGAAACCGGCGGGTCCGTATCTGTTACACTTGGCGATAGCTCGGCCAGTGGCGCGGTTGATGCGGGCGGC
The DNA here is from genome assembly GCF_038899995.1 of Sulfitobacter sp. AS59. Classification (NCBI taxonomy): domain Bacteria; kingdom Pseudomonadati; phylum Pseudomonadota; class Alphaproteobacteria; order Rhodobacterales; family Roseobacteraceae; genus Sulfitobacter; species Sulfitobacter sp. AS59. The sequence continues at coordinate 841,269 of NZ_JBBMQK010000001.1, read as the reverse complement.
AACTGGGCCGTGACCTTTGCACCCGATCAGGTGCAAGAGGGGACCACCAACACAACAGCCGTGGTCGAGGCCACGGATGCCGCAGGCAATACGGCCACAACGCGCCAGGCTGTTCTGATCGACACGGTTGTTGATCCCGTAAGCCTGAACGCACCCGGCGGCGGTGACGATGTTATCAGCGCGCGTGAAGCGGCATCGGGTATTGATCTGAATGGTCAGGTCGAGGCCGGATCGAGGGTCGAGGTTAGCTTTGACGGTACGCGTTATAACGCCAACGTGGACGGGGCAGGTAATTGGGATGTGACCATCCCGGCCGACGACATTCGCAGCGGCACCTATGATGCGGATATTTCTGTCAGGGCGACGGACCATGTGGGCAATGTCGATGCAATCAGCGATACGCTGGCAATCGACACCTATGCGCCCGATGGCCCTGTGATCGAATCCTACACCCGTGACGGCGACGGCATTCGGGCAATCTCGGTCGAACAAAGCGAGGATGCTTTGGCCGTGCACCAGATTCAGTCTGACACAACCATCACCGAGGTCGCGGCCAGCACGCTGGAAAACGATGCCCTGAACGAGATGAATTTCTACTTCAGCTCGGATGTACCGGACGGGTCCGATCTGGTCGTGACCGCGACCGATACTGCGGGCAATTCATCAGGCACATATCTTGCGTTGGATGATGAAAGCGCAAACACCATGCCTGAGCTGACCAATCCCAACCTGTCCAACCACAATATCGAAACGATTGACCTTCAATTCGCTGAAGAAGCGCAGCTGAGCATCACCGAAGCGGCGTTGGTCAATCTATCGAGCAACACCAACGCTGTGATTGTGAACGGTCATACCGACGATACCGTTACGATCACCGGCGCGACGCGTACGGGGACCGAGGCGAGAGACGGCCAGACCTACGACATCTATACGCTGGGCACCGAAGGGACGTTGATGATCGATGACGATATCAACGTGGTCGTCTAAGCCATCAAGGCAGGGCGCGGGGGCAACGACCATCCCGCGCCGATACAACAATAAACCGGCACGTTAAGGGCAGGCGCATGGGGCAAAAACGACTAAGGGCAGGAGGCATATGCGCGCTGGCGCTGGCCCTGTCCGGCTGTGCGCCCGGCATGGGGGGGCGCCTTGCCCCGGCTGATATGGTGGCGCGGTTCAAAACACCCGATGCCTCGCAATCCGTCAAACCGACATACGCAGAACAAGTCACCGCAGACAGTCAGATCATCCAAGGGCTGGCCCTGCGGTCTTCGGTATTGCCCAAGGGCAGTGTTGCAGACATGGTCGCGGCGTCGGTTCTGGCGGCGAACAGCCGCACGGCCGAGGCGGAATTGCGCGCAGCGACATTGCGATCAAAGGCCGCCAGCAAGAACTGGTTGCCCCAGATCGGGCCGCAGGTCAGCCTGACGTCCTTGGGCTCGGTCGCCGCCAATCTGGTCGTCGATCAGGTGTTGTTCGACAATGGTCGCCGCAAAGGTGAACGTGAATTCGCGGTCGCTGACGTCGAAGTGGCGGCCGTGTCACTGGCGCAAGATACCAACGAACGCGTGGCCACAGCGCTGACGCTTTATACGACGGCCGCTGAAGCCCGCGAAAATGCGCATCTTGGGCAGGCGACGCTCAAGGATATGTCGCATTTCGAATGGGTCATGCGTGAACGGGTCAAGGGCGGTGTGTCGGACATATCTGACCTGACCATTCTGGGCCAAAAACTATCCGAGATCCGCGCGAGGTACGCCGCGGCGGTCGAGCGTGAGGCAACATCGCTGTCTGAACTCAACGCCATGTCGATCCATCCGCTGACCGATCTGCGCGGCTTGCCCGATATTCCCGTGACCGCCTTTGCAGGCGAACCTTTGATCGTGGTGCGCGCCAAGGCCGAAAAGACCCGCAGCATCGCCGCTGCCAAGGTCGAACGTGCTGGCAAATTGCCGGGGTTATCCGCAGGCGGCACAGTCGGCGAAGGCAGCACATTCGGTCTGAACATCGGCTCTGATCAACTGCTAGGGCTGGGCACCAAAGCGTCGCTGGACGCGACAGCGCTGGCCGGGGAAACTGCGACCCGAAAACTGCGCCAATCGGTCGAAGATTCAAACCGCGACCTGCGCCGCTTGGAAAGGCAGATCAGCGCCAAATCACGCCAAGCCGCCGAGGCCGCCACCCTTGCCGCGCAGGCAAAGCGGAACCTTGATGTCTTTCAGGAACAATATGATGCGGGGCAACGGCAGGTCATGGATGTGGTTGGCGTCTACGAGACCTATGCCCGTCAACAGCAGTCTCAGGTGGCGTTGAAGTATGACGTGATCCGCCTGCGCATCGAGATGGCGCAAATTCAGGGCGTTCTGGCAGACGGGAGCGCGATTTGACCAGCAACCCGCGCTTTACCCTTACGATCACCAACGGCAATCAGGGCGGCCTGAAAGCTGCGGATGCCCCGCAGCCCAAGGCGCAAAACATCAATCGGCCCAAAGATCGCTTGATGGCACGTGCGTCCTTGGCGGCGACCTATGCGGGGGTGCTGGGCGTTGAAATCACTGCACGTGATCTGTTCGAAACCATTGCCGCACATCCCGCCACAGGCGCGCAGGCCGACCGCGAAGCAGATGCCATCGCCAAGGCCCTAAAAAGCGCAGGCTTACTGACCCAAGTCAGCCGTGTTGCGGGGCTGACCAAAAACTTGTGGCCTGCGCTTGCCTATATGACATCCGGTCAGGTGCTGCTGGTGCTGGGCCAATCGCGCGGCGATCTGATTGTGTTTGACACCACCTGCGCCGACAACCGCGCCATGGTCCCAATCAGCGATTTTGAACCGTTCTTTGCAGGGCTGATCGTGCGGGCCGAGGCATCCCTAAAGACCGTCGCGAATACCCATAAAACCGACAGCATCCGCGCGCATTGGTTTTGGGGGCAATTCCCCCGCTATCGCCGTCAATTGATCGAGGTCGCGATGGGGTCGTTTGTAGCCAACCTGCTGGCCGTCGCGGTGGCGCTGTTTTCCTTGCAGGTCTATGACCGCGTGATCCCCCACCAGTCCGAAGCGACCTTGTGGGTGCTGGCGATTGGTGCGGGGCTGGCGCTGCTCATGGAAGCTTTCCTAAAAATGGCGCGGGCGCGGCTGATGGACGGGGCCGGGCGGCAGATTGAATTGGCCGTCCAAGACACCTTGATGAAGCGGCTTTTAGGCATGCGGTCAGACGCGCGCGGCCAAGCGCCGAACCAGCTGTTTTCGGAGATGCGCGAATTCGGATCGGTACGCGAATTCTTTACCGCGGCGACCATCGGCACAATCGCCGACATCCCGTTTATCTTTGTCTTTCTGTTCCTCGTGGCCAGCATTGCGGGCAACGTGGTTTGGGTGCTGGTTCTGGGCGGCATCTTGATGCTGGTGCCGGGGTTCTTTCTGCAAAAGAAAGCGATCCAACTGACGCAGGAAACCCAAGGCGCATCCACAAAATCATCGCGGCTGTTGCACGAGGCGATCTTTGAGCTCGATACCGTCAAAACCCAACGCGCCGAGGACCGCACCTTGCGCCTGTGGACCGAGCTGAACACGTTGACGGCGGTCAAATCATCCGAGCAACGCAAACTGGCTTCTTTTCTGACGTTCTGGAGCCAAGGCATCCAGCAAGCCACCTATGTCGCAGCCGTTATCGTTGGGACCTATCTGGTGTTCGCCGGGCAGTTCACTGTCGGGTCGATCATTGCGGTGGGTATCCTCACGGGGCGCACCTTGGGGCCGCTCACGCAGCTGTCGGGCACGATGGCACGGTGGGGTAATGTCAAAGGGGCGTTGGTCGGGCTGGATGCAATTGTCGCGGCCCCCCAAGACACTGCAGAAGACCGCACGTACCTGCGCCGCGAAAAGCTGCGTGGTCAGTTCGAGCTGCGCGATGTGACATTCCGCTATGACGATGACGGCGCGCCTACGCTTGATATCAAAGGTTTGATGATCCCGGCCGGCCAACATGTCGCTGTGCTGGGGTCCAATGGATCGGGTAAATCGTCGCTGCTGAAAATGCTCAGCGGGCTATACGCCCCGACAGACGGGCGCGTGCTGATTGACGGGACCGAGATGGCCCAGATTGAACCTCGCGACCTGCGCCGTTTGATCGGCTATCTGGGCCAAGACGTGCGCCTGTTTTCAGGCAGCCTGCGCGATAACCTGAACCTGACCCTGTTGGAACGCGACGACGACCGGCTGCTGGCAGCACTTGATTTTGCAGGGCTTGGGCCGTTCGTGAAAAACCATCACAAAGGTCTGGACCTCGAGATTAAAGACGCAGGTGCAGGCCTGTCTGTTGGCCAGCGCCAGTCCATCGGTTGGGCGCGGCTGTGGCTGCAAGACCCTGCAATTTGTCTGCTGGATGAACCCACCGCCGCCTTGGATCAACGGCTTGAGGCGGCACTGGTGTCACGCTTGCAAACGTGGATGGCGGGGCGCACCGCCGTGATCGCCACGCATCGCGCCCCCATATTGGCCCTGACGACCCGTACGCTGGTCTTGCAAGACGGCCGCATGACCGTGGACGGACCCAAGGAAAAAGTCCTCGCCCATCTGGCTGGTAAAACAGGGCATCTTGCATGAGCAGCGGCAGCACCACCAATCTGGGCGCACAGATGAACGATACGCTGCGCGGGCCATCGATGGTGGTTTGGTTGTGTGGGGCCACGGTGCTGATCTTTGTGCTATGGGCTGCCTTTGCCTGGATAGACGAGATCGTGCGCGCCGAAGGGTCGATGATCTCAAGCTCGCGCCCGCAGATCATTCAAAACCTCGAAGGGGGCATCCTGGCCGAGCTGGCCGTGGGTGAGGGCGATATCGTTGAAAAAGGCGATGTTCTAGCGCGGCTGCACGGGACGCAGTTTCAGTCCTCGGTAGATGACCTTGAGGATCAGATCAGCGCCTTTGAAATTCGCCGTCTGCGTCTTGAGGCCGAGATGGCAGGGCTGTCCGAGTTCGAGGTGCCAGATGCATTTGCGCAGCGCACACCGGACATTGTGGCGTCTGAACAGGCATTGCTGAAAGCGCGGCAAGCCGATTTTACCTCACGCTCAGACGGGGCCGGGCGGGTGTTGACCCAAGCCGCCAAAGAACGCGAGCTGCTGGAAAACATGCTGAAGAAAAAGATCGTGTCGCTGATCGAAGTCACCCGCGCCCGCAAGGTGCATGCCGATGCGCGGATCAAGCTGGACGAGATTACAACCGGCACCGAACTGGACCGCGCGCAGGAATATTCGGACGTGCTGAAAGAGCTCGCCACGCTGAAGCAGAACCTGAGGTCCAGCATGGACCAGTTGAACCGGACCATTCTGACCAGCCCCATGCGGGGTATTGTGAACACGCTGAATGTGACAACCATCGGCGGCGTTGTGCGCCCGGGTGAAGAGATTTTGCAGATCATCCCGATAGATGAAGAGCTGTTTGTCGAGGCCCGCGTAAAGCCCGAAAACATAGCCGGGGTGCGCCCGGGCCAAGAGGCCACGATCAAGCTGTCGGCCTATGATTATACGATTTACGGGACGCTGAAGGGCACGGTAACGTTGATTTCGGCAGATACGTTCAAGGATGACCGGTCGCGCAGCCCCGATGGCGACCCGCATTACAAGGTCACCTTGCAGGTGGATACGGAGCATCTGACACCGCGTCAGGCGTCTTTGCAGATACGGCCGGGCATGCAGGCGAGTGTTGAGCTGCATACCGGATCGAAGACGGTTTTGCAGTATTTGTTGAAGCCGCTGTATAAATCCAAAGATGCGTTTCGCGAGCCTTGAGGTCGGACCGGGGGCTGTCTGCCCCCAGGCCCCCGAGGATTTTGGCCCATTTGGAAATTAGGGATGGGCTGTGTCTATCCAGAGGGTGACGGGGCCGTCATTGGTGAGAGCGACCGACATGTCCGCGCCGAATTGTCCGGTTTGAACGGGTATGTCGAGGGCTTTCATACTGGCGATGAAGTGCTCGTAAAGCGCGTTGGCTTGGTCCGGTTTTGCGGCACGTGAAAAACCGGGGCGTGTGCCGCGCGATGTGTCGGCTGCAAGGGTGAACTGGCTGACGATCAACGCGCTGCCGCCTGTTTGTGCAAGGCTTAGGTTCATCTTGCCAGCATCGTCTTTGAACAGGCGCAGCTTGGCGATTTTGGCGGCAAGTGCAGCGGCGGTGGCAGGGGTGTCATCAGGCATGGCGCAGACAAAGATCAGCAGGCCAGCGTCGATTTTCCCGATGATCTGGCCGTCAACAGTGACAGAGGCATCTTTGGCCCGCTGAAGTAAGGCGCGCATATCAGGATTTCCAATCGATGATGTCAGTCGGGTCTGCCCGTTTAGTGCGGAACTGGTTTATGGGGGCGTCTTGGTCGGCATAGCCAAAGGAGATGGCGCAGAGGATCAGCCGGTCATCCGGGATATCGAGGTGATCGCGCACCAGCGGCGCATAGGCGGCAATGGCGGCTTGGGCGATGGTGGCCACGCCAAGGGCGGTTGCGGCCAGTGTAAAGGCGGTTACAAACCCACCGCTGTCCATCGCGCCGTAGGGGCCAAGTTCAGCCGGGGCAGAGATAATCGCCACATGCGGCGCGTCAAACAGGGCATAGTTGCGCAGCATTTGGGCAGCCCCGCCTGCGCGGTCGGATTTGTCGATGCCCACCGCATCATAAAGCTGAAAGCCGCAGGTGCGGCGGCGCTCGGCGTACACACCAGAATACCCCTTGGGCCAGTTTAGATCGGGGTTGGGGGGCGTCCCTTGGCCAGCGGCCTCCGTCAGCGCGGTGCGAAACCTGTCGGTTGCGGCCCCTTTGGTGATGGTGACCTGCCATGGTTGCGCGTTGCACCAGCTGGGGACGTGGCGGGCGGTAGCGATGATCTGAGTGATCACATCATCGGGGACGGGATCGGGTTTGAAGGCGCGGCAGGAATAACGTGCCTGCAGGATGTCGGTGAATGTGTCGATTTGGGTCATTTTTGCAGCGCCATAAAATAGCCAACCACCCCGGCGGCCAAAAGGCCAAGGATCACGGCAAGGGTTATCTTGATTGCGGAATAGGGGCGTTCGCCTTGGACATTGCCAGTGCGGCCATTGACGACGAAGCGGTATGTCGTGCCGCGGTATTTATAGGCGGCCAGCCAGACGGGCAGCAGGATATGTTTGAACGTGACATCGCTCACTTGGGTTTGCACGTTGTGGATGCGCTGCCGGTCGCCGCCGATGTCAAACCGCACGTCGCGTTCGATCATCGCATCCATATACTGCCGCGCCTCGGCATAGCCGTCTTCAAGGGTGACGGAATATGCCTCGGCGCGGAAACCGGCCAGATATTCAGGGGCATAAGGTTCCAGCGCGGACAGGTCCCAAGGTGCCAGTGCATCGGTAAACTTCTTGGATAGGGATTTTGAGGCCAGTACCAGAACGTCGTCAAAGAACCGCGCCACCCGACCCGAGGCTGACCGCCAGCGCACTTTGGGCACCTGCCGCTGTTCGCGTTTGCCATCGCGCATCACGGTGACGGTCACGTAATAGACCGTGCCACGTTCGCCCGTGTAGCTGGATTTTGTATCGGCGTCGTAGGTCCAGTAGGGGACATAGATGCCCTGCATCCGGCGGCCCTTGCGGGCATAGTCCTTTAGACCGTTCGGCGCGAACCACAGGTTGCCCAGCCAGTTTGTCATCGCGTCTTTGGCCACGCTTTCGGTCAGCGCAAAGGGCAAGACGCCGCGTGGTTTGATATGGCGGTTCAGGCCGGTGTCGACCACGACGGGGGTCGCGCAAAAGGGGCATTCGGTGGCGTGTTTATCCTGGTCAAATTCGACTTGTGCCGCGCAATTGGGGCAGGTCGTGACGCGGGTCTGTTCCATCTCGGTGTGGGGCAGGGCATGCGCCAAGGCTGCGCGAAAATCCAACTCAGCAATCGTTTGATGCGACCGCTTGCCCGCTATGGGTTCGGAATTGCCGCAATGGTCACAGACCAGCTTATACTCGGCCGGATCAAACCGAAGGTCCGATCCACATCTGTCACAGGGAAAACGATGTTCTTCCACCGGGGCTGGCGGTGGGGGCGGCGCGGCAAAGGATGGGGTGTCAGACATCACTGCATCCTTTAGGTCTGCCGGGTGCGAAGTTTAAGCGGGGCCATGGTGCGCGGGTCATTTACGGTCAGGTTTGGCGGGCGGCAGATGGGCCACAATGCGACATTCGATCAAGGCTCCGGGGCGGCGCAAATCTGCGACCTCAACCGCTGTCCATGCAGGCAGGGGAAGGCCCAGCATGTCACGCATGACATGGTCGACCTGATCAAAATGATATTTCAACCCGATGTGATAGCTGGTGAGTTCGACAATGCTGTCGGCGGTGCCACCCGCCGCGCCAATGATATGCAGCGCCTTGCCCAAGGCATTTCGCACCTGCGCTGCAATTTCGGGCGGCATCAAGCCTTCCGCATCGCCGCCCGTCGCACCGGTCAGGAACAGGAAATCCCCCGCGCGTACGGCGGGGGAGAACCCAGTTGCCGCAACAAGCTGGGCCAGTTCGGAGGGAGAGACAACCTGCCGCGCCATAACGGGTCCCTTATCCGGCCGGGGGTGGTGGGGGCGGCATGACGGTAAAGAGCTGGGCCAGTTCATCCACATCATCGGCTTTCATCCAGCCGTCTTGGCCCGGTGTCCATACGAATGTTTCGCGGGTCATTGCACCATCTGCGGCCATGCGGCCAAGGGCGGCCTTTGAAAACGGCCCCTTGGTTTGACCATTCTCGGCCAGATGCCAGACCTTGTCGGCAATCGGTGGGGGCGGCGGGGTGTGTGCGGCGGTCGGGCGCGGGCCCCAAGGACCAGCTTGGGCCGCTGCGGCAGCACCAATCTGCATGCCCAATCCGGCACCCAAACCGGCCTGCATCGCCGCACCTGCACCGCCATCACGGCCAAGCGCCTCGGCGGCTTGGAATTGGGTGTATTGGTTCAAATCACCAATCATTCCCATTGACGACCGTTTGTCCAATACCTGCTCAACTGCGGGCGGCAGAGAGACGTTTTCGACATATAGTTCGGGGATCGACAAACCATATTCGCCGACCGTTGCCGATATTTCGGTGCTGATCAGCTTGCCCAGCTCGCGGGTGTTGGCGGCCATATCAAGGATCGGGATTTTCGACATCGCAATGCTGCGCGAGAATTCCTGTACGATGATGTTGCGGATCTGATAGCTGATCTCGTCCATGGTGAATTCGCCGTCGGTGCCTACAATCTCGGTCAGGAAATGTGCGGGGTCAGACACTTTGACCGAATAGGTGCCAAAGGCGCGCAGGCGCACGGGGCCGAATTCCGGATCACGCAGGATGATGGGGTTTTTGGTGCCCCATTTCAGGTCATTGAACCGCGTGGTGTTGACGAAATAAATCTCGGATTTGAAGGGGCTTTTAAAGCCGTGATCCCAATGCTGAAGCGATGTCATGATCGGCATGTTGTTGGTCTCGAGCATATAAAGACCGGGGGTGAACACATCGGCAATCTGCCCCTCGTGAACAAACACGGCCGCCTGACCTTCGCGCACGGTCAGCTTGGCCCCGTATTTGATTTCGTGGCCTTCGCGTTCAAACCGCCAGACCATGGTATCGCGGGTGTCATCGGTCCAATGAATGACGTCGATGAATTGGCCAGATAGGAAATCGAGAATACCCATGGGGTTGGTCCTTTCGGTAAGGTGGCAGCAGTCTAAAGGGGGCCGCCCGTTAATTCGCGGGCGATGGTGCGGACGATTGGCGCGGCTTGTTCGGCGCTCATCCCCGCTTTGAGGCGGGGATCGTATAGGATTTTCAGCAGGTCTTCGTCGTGACGGGTCAGCAATGCAAATTCGTCGTCATCGTTAAAGATCGACGGGCGCGCGGTGGGGCTGTCATTGGCCAGACCTAGGCCTTGGGCCAGCTCTTCGTGAATGCACGATAGGCGCATCAGCGACGGGTTTTCGGCGCGGATCACGGCGACGGCGGCGGTGTAGGTGCTGGGATCAGCCCCACCTGCATAGGCCGCAACGATGCAATAGGTGTCGCGGCGCAGGTTGCGCAACGCGCTTAGGCTGGCGGGGGTGACACCGGGAATGCGCTGGGCTGCTTGAACAAGTGCGGCCTCACGGTCGTCTTCACCAGCAATGATCACCATGAAATTTGGATCACCACGCAGGGTGATCGGATGGCCGGTGATCCCCGACAGCCGCCCGGCATAGGCGCGCACCGCAGCACCGTCGGTCTCGCGAGTGGACGGCGGGACACTGTCGCCAAAAACAACAGCCATGCGCACAGGTTGATCCCAACGGCGCATCAACGTCTTTTCACCGCGCCCTGAAAAGCTGGCGTTATATTCGTTGTAAAACGCAATTTGTTCAAAGTTGCGCGCCAACATTTCGGCGGTATAGGGCGTGTCGGGGCCGCCACCGTCACTGCGCAGCAAACCTTGGCTTAACTGCGCTTGCTGCACCTGATTGAAATAGCTGCGCAGGCGCGCGCTTTCTTGTGATGTGGGCTGGGCCACATCCGGAAGGGGCAGGGCGGCCGCGTCGGGCCGCCCAATGGGTTTCAGGGTCGGGTTCACGCCTGATTGAAAGGCGCAGGCGCTTAGCAGCAATGCTGCTGCGCCTGTCACCATCCAGCGTTTGAACTGACCGCCCTTCAATGCCATCTAAGCGCCCTTGAATTATACCGCAGCTTTGGAGGCCGAGGCCGCGGCGAGTGTATCGCGCAGGTTTGCTTCCATTTCCTGCAGATCCTTTTCGGCAGCGGCCCGTTTGGCTTTGCCTTCATCCGCGATTTGCAGCGATTCCTCGATGGTGCCGATCAGGTCTGCATTGGCCTGTTTGACCGCTTCAATATCGAACACGCCGCGCTCCATCTCGGTGCGGATGATCTTGTTGCTTTCGCGCAGGTTTTTCGCGTTCGACGTCAGCAATTCATTGGTCAGGTCATTGGCTTCGCGCACGGCGACTGCCGCCTCGCGCGACCGCTGGATTGTCACGGCTTGCGCCAGTTGCGTTTCCCACAGCGGCACGGTGTTAACGAGGGTCGAATTGATCTTGGTAACCAGGGATTTGTCGTTTTCCTGAACCAGACGGATCGACGGAAGCGACTGCATGGTCACCTGACGCGTCAGTTTCAGATCATGCACGCGGCGTTCCAGATCATCGCGGGCGGCGCGCATATCGCGCAATTCTTGGGCCTTGATCACCTGATCGTTTTCATCTGCGGCCTCTACCGCGGCTTCCATTGCGGGAATATCCTTGGCGTCCAGTTCGGCCATCTTAGCCTCGCCCGCTGCAATATAAAGCGCCAGTTCATCGTAGAACTGCAATGTCTTTTCGTACAGCAAATCAAGGGATTTGATGTCTTTCAGCAGCGTGTGTTCGTGGCTCAGCAGCTCGTCCGTGACGCGGTCAATCTGGCCTTGGACCTTTTCAAACCGGGCTGTGAATTTGGCGAAGGGTGCTGCGCGGCCCAGCAGGCGTTCCCACCAGCTGCGGTCACGGCGGACGTCCAGTTCGGATACGGAAAAGCCACGGATGGTGGTGACGATGTTGCGCAGGCTGTCACCGGCGGGGCCGACATCCTTGTTGCGCACGTCTTGCAGCATCGCTTGGCTGATTTCTTGCAATTCGGCCTGTGCGGCAGACCCGAACGCGATAATCGACTGGGTCTCGGTCATGTCGATCTCGGCCATGCGGGTTTTGATTTCCTTGCTCACTTTGCCTTTGGCCTTGTCCAGCGGCACAATGGCGTCGGCGGGCGCGGGTTCGGCCAGCACAAGCGCGTTGACCTCTTCGACCAATGCTTCTGTTTGGGCGGCTTTTTCGCGAACGATGTCGGACATGTGGGTATATCTCTCTTTGCTGTGGTCAAGGCGCGTTACTTCAGGCGCACGCCTTCTCGGGAAAGCCGCTCGCGCAGCACATCAATCTCAATGTTCAGGTCTGTCTTGTCTTCCAATAGCGATTTTTGCGTGCGCGCGGCAAAGTTTTTGTCCAGATCATCCAGCAGGGCCAGATAGTCGGCGCGCGCCTGCGCATCGCGGGTATTGGCATAGATATCAGCAAACTTGAGCGTCGCATCGCGCGCACCCTGCAGATAAACCGACAGGTATTTTCGCGCGCCCGTCAAATCACGGGGGTCTTCCTCCACGGTGCGGATCAGAGTGCGGGCGGTTGTCTGGAAATCCGCCAGCCGCTCGGTGGCTTGACGGTCGCCCGCGCGTGCAATGGCAGTGCTCATGGCCGTCAGATGTTTTTCGGCCTCTTCGACCACACGGGCAACGCGGCCTTTTTGAAAGCTGTCGATCCCCTCCATCCCCTTGGACGAAAGTGGATCAATGCCAAAGGCCGACACATGCAGGCCAAGGGCCGCCAGCCCATAAATTACAGCAGCCGCAACGCCGGGGTCATTTTTATACGCGGCCAAACCAACGCCAAAACCGGTCAGAACGCTCGCGATCATCTTGCGGGGCAAGGCTGGGCGTTCCGCGACTTTGCGGGCGATATAAGCCGCCTCGGCCTTGAGCCCCTCGCGCAGCATAAGTGCTGCACCGGTCAGCGATCCGGCCGCGATCAGGCCCAAGGCCAACCCTTGCGCACCATCATTCAGGGACATGAAAACCAGTGGAATCGCGGGGATGAATAAAACATTCGCACGACCGCCGACGGGATCAACCTCGACCCGTCTTGCACCGGAGCGGTGCTGGGTAGGCTGGCCATCTGATTGCGCTGTGTCACCGTCTTGGCTGTATTTACCGCCGTACCGTTTCGCCATTACAGGCCCCCCAGCCAGCCCGTCGCCACGCCGAACAACAACACAATCAACGCAGCATAAGTGATCTTTTGAAACGGTGTGGGTACCATCTGGCCCTCTTTGTTTAGTCCGTAAGGGGATCGCAACATATTCTGCCCTGCACCCAAAACCCGCGCCATAATTGTTAACAGTACGTAGCCAATCACAAGGATTAGCACAAACAGCGCGGCAAATAGAAACAATCGACCCATCTAAATTTCCTTCTGTCCCATATATAGGGGCTCAGGCGGCGGGCCGCTAGGGATTCTGCGGGCACAGGGACCCCAACGTGCCCCCATGTGCAAATTTCAGGGTTTGCGGGTGCTTTTCACACGGGTGCCGAACTTGCGCGGGGCAGGTCCGTCTGATGCGGGGCGCGCGGGCTTGGATTTGCCGTAACCGGGCTTGGGCTTGCCGGGGATGGTTTTGCCTGTCGCGGTCTTTTCGCCCGGTTCTTTGGGCAGGCCGGGGCGACCGGGGCCGGGAACGCCGGGTTTGCGCGGCTTGCGCTTCACAATATGGCTCGGCTTTTTCTTAACGGCGGTGCCGGTGTTGTCCTCGATCTCAAGGCCCAACTGGTCGCGCACGACCTTGCGCTTCAGCTCTTCGACTTCGCCGGGTTTCAATTCACCCAGCTGAAACGGGCCATAGCTGGTGCGGATCAAGCGGTTTACCGACAGATGCACCGCTTCCATGGCGCGGCGAATCTCGCGGTTTTTACCTTCGCGCAGGCCGACGGTCAGCCACGCGTTTGCGCCTTGCTGCCGGTCTAGTGTGACTGTCATCGGTTGGAATTCTTCGCCATCGACTGTGATGCCTTTGCGCAAGGGCTCAAGCACTTCGTCAGAGGGGCGGCCATTCACGCGAACACGGTAGCGGCGCAACCAACCGTTCGAGGGCAGCTCAAGCTTGCGCTTCACCTCGCCGTCATTGGTCAGCAGCAGCAACCCTTCGGAGTTTAAATCGAGCCGTCCCACGCTCATCACGCGGGGCATATCTTCGGGCAGATCATCAAAGATCGTGCCGCGGCCTTTTTCGTCGCGGTTGGTCGTCACAATGCCTGTCGGCTTGTGATACAGCCACATGCGCGGCGGTTCAGGGTCGCCCACAGGTTTGCCATCAACGCTGATTTGATCGGCCGCCGTCACGTTCAACGCGGGCGAATCGATTTGCACGCCGTTGACGCGCACGCGCCCCGCTTCGATCATGCGCTCGGCTTCCCGGCGGCTGGCAAGGCCAGCGCGGGCCAAGACTTTGGCGATACGGTCGCCGGCGGGTGTGCCGGATTGGGGGGGCTGTGTGGGTTTATCTTGGCTCATAATTCAGCGCTTACCTTGTTTCATGCCCTTGCGAAAGGCCTGCATTTGCGGCCAAGTGCGGGGATGGCCTTTACTTCATATATGTCTGCCGCGTTGGAACAAGCCCGCGCCGCCGCCTTGCGCGGCGAGGTACCGGTGGGTGCCGTGGTCGTCGGACCACAAGGGCAGATCGTGGCCGCAGCGGGCAACAGGACGCGTGAGTTGAACGATCCCACCGCCCATGCCGAGATGCTGGCCATCCGCGCGGCCTGCGAAGCCGTCGGATCAGAACGGTTGGGCGGGCACGCGCTTTATGTCACGCTGGAACCCTGCGCGATGTGTGCGGGCGCGATTTCGGCGGCGCGGATTGCACGGCTGTATTACGGAGCCAGCGATCCTAAATCTGGCGGCGTGGCCCAAGGGGCGCGGGTGTTTAGCCATCCGCAATGCCACCATGTACCCGAAGTCTATGACGACATCGCAGGGCAAGAGGCCCAAGCCATGCTGACCGATTTTTTCGCAGGCAAAAGAAAAGGATAGCCCATGGCAAGCCGAGACGAGTTGAGCCTTTTCATCCGCGACGCGCTGGTCGCGGGCAAAAGCCGCGCAGAGATCACTGCCGCGTTGATCCACGCGGGGTGGAGCGAGAGCGAGATCAGCGACGCATTGGCTGCATGGGCCGAAACGGCATTTAGCCCACCGGTGCCACGCCCTGTGCAAACCGTGTCGGCGCGCGATTTCTTTGTTTATGCGCTGACCTTTGGCATATTGCTAGTCGGTGCCGTCAATCTGGTGATCGTGTTGCAGGTGCTTGTTGATTTGCTGTTCGAGGAGGACGGCTATGCAGCGTTCGGGCGGATTCGTTTTGGCGTGTCCGTTCTGATCGTCACGGCCCCGCTGTACCTGTGGCTGACCCTGCGCGAACGTGGCAGGTTGGCCCGTGACCCTGCGCTGCACCGGTCGGCAATCCGCAAATGGCTGACATATATCGCGCTTTTGCTGGCGGCTGGAACGTTGCTGGGGGATCTGGTCGCGACGATCTATGCCCTGCTGACAGGGGATTTCACCGCGCAATTCATGCTAAAGGCGGGGATCGTCGGGCTGGTCGCAGGTGGGATATTTCTGTTCTATTATAACGCGATACGGCAAGAGGACGCCGAATGAACCGCGTGTTGCTTGTCGGGTTTTGCCTGATGGTCGCTGTGGCAATCGGTGCAGGGCTTTGGGTGGTTGGCGGGCCGGGTTATGCCCGCATGGTCGAACAGGACCGCCAACGGGTATCTGACCTTGGCGCGTTGGCGGACCAGATCGCTTGTAAAGGCCAGTCAGAGCGCGAGTTGCCAGAGAGCCTTGCAGATGTGCAACCGTGCCCAGGATATCAGGATATACAACAGCGTGATCCGGTGACCAAGGAACCCTATGGTTATACCCGCCTAGACCCAAACAGCTTTGAGGTCTGCGCGGAACTGGCCATCAACCCTGAAACCGCGCGCAGGACGCTGCCGTATCGAAACGATCTGATCCTGCGCGACGGTAATATGGTCTGTATCAAGCGTCAGCTGCCTGTCGCGGAGTAACGCTAAAGCGTGATCGGTTCCATCACCTCAGGCTCAATCACATTGACGCCGGGCAGTCCTGCGACAAGGACCTCGGCGGATTGTTCAAGCGCGCCGAAGGTGCGGTAGTGGCAGGGGATCACGGTTTTGAAATCAAAGTATCTTTTGGCTGCATAGGCTGCTTGGGCCATGTCCATCGTGTAATCCCCACCCGCAGATAGGATGCCGATGTCGGGTTTGTGGTAATCCCCCATCCAATCCATGTCAGCCAAGATGCCGGTGTCACCCGAGACATAGATGGTGTGGCCTTCGCCTGAAATCATGAAGCCGGTTTCAGCACCCATGTAAATCGGGCCGTTATCGCCATCGACCGAAGACGAATGCGAAGCGGGCACCATGGTCACAGCCACCTTGCCGCATTTAATCGTGCCGCCCTTGTTGAATCCGGTCGTGTTTTCGACCCCTTGCGCGGCAAAATATCCCATCAGTTCAACCATACCCGCAACCGGCGCGCCGGTTTTCTGCGCCACCATCTTGAGGTCTTGGCTGTGGTCAAAATGGCCGTGGGTCACCAAAATCTGCGTGGTGCCCTCAAGAGCCGCGGCGTGGTGTTCATCGCCCAGCATCGGATTTCCGGTAAGCCAAGGATCGATCAAAATCACCTGATCTTCGATTTCGATGCGAAAGCTGCCGTGGCCGAGCCAGATGATATTCATGTGTCTTCCCTTTGGTTGATTCACCCGACTGTAGCGTGTGATGCAGATTTGGGGAGCCTCCGGCGGGAGTTTATTTGGCAAAATGAAGCTGAAGTGCGGGGAATGGGGCAATCACCGCCCGCCCAGACTTGCAGGGGGCTGCGGGGGGCGGTAAACGGCAGACAAAGAGATAAGGAGCGCCCATGTCCATTGACGAGACCACCGCCGCACGGGTGGCCAAGCTGGCCCGTATCAAGGTTGAACCAGACGCGTTGCCCGCGCTGGCACAGGAATTCAATACCATCCTTGGCTTCATCGAACAACTGAACGAGGTTGACGTTGAAGGTGTTGAACCGATGACGTCGGTGACGCCTCAGGTGCTCAAGCAGCGCGATGATGTGGTGCGCGACGGGGGCCAGCAGGCCAAGGTTTTGGCAAATGCGCCAGATGCGCGCGAAGGGTTTTTTGCGGTTCCGAAGGTGGTTGAATAATGGCTGATTTGAACAAACTGGGCCTTGCCGATGCGCGCGATGCGTTGCGCAAAGGCGATGTATCTTCGGTCGAGCTGACCAACGCATGTTTGAGCGCGATTGAAGGCGCGGGCGCCTTGAACGCCTTTGTCCACCACACCGCGGATCTGGCGGCAGATCAAGCCAAAGCGGCGGACGCGCGGATCAAGGCGGGCGACGCGCCTGCCATGTGCGGATTGCCCATCGGGATCAAAGACTTGTTCTGCACCAAGGGCGTGCCGTCGCAAGCCGGGTCACGGATTTTGCAGGGCTTTTTGCCCGAGTATGAAAGCACCGTGTCGCAGAACCTGTTTGATGCGGGTGCTGTGATGCTGGGCAAGCTGAACATGGATGAATTCGCCATGGGATCGTCGAACGAGACATCCGTTTATGGCAATGCTGTGAACCCTTGGCGGCGTGCGGGCGATGATGCGCCGCTGACACCGGGTGGATCGTCGGGCGGGTCTGCGGCGGCGGTTGCTGCGGATTTATGTTTGGCTGCGACCGGTACAGATACCGGCGGGTCGATCCGTCAGCCAGCAGCGTTTACAGGCACAGTGGGCATCAAGCCGACCTATGGCCGCTGTTCGCGTTGGGGCGTGGTGGCGTTTGCGTCCTCGCTTGATCAGGCCGGACCAATGACCAAAACCGTGCGCGATGCAGCGATCATGCTGGGTGCGATGGCGGGCTACGATGCCAAGGACAGCACATCGGCAGACTTGGCTGTGCCCGACTTTGAAGCGGCCTTGACCGGCGACATCCGTGGTAAAAAGATCGGCATCCCGCGTGAATACCGCATGGATGGTATGCCCGAAGAGATTGAAAAACTCTGGCAAGACGGCATTGCGATGATGCGCGATGCAGGGGCCGAGATTGTTGATATTTCACTACCGCACACGAAATACGCGCTTCCGGCCTATTATGTGATTGCTCCGGCCGAGGCGTCATCGAACCTGGCGCGCTATGACGGGGTGCGCTATGGTCACCGTGCCACGCTTGACCAGGGCGATGGCATCACCGAGATGTATGAAAAAACACGCGCACAAGGGTTCGGCCCCGAGGTTCAGCGCCGCGTGATGGTTGGAACGTATGTGCTAAGTGCCGGTTTTTACGACGCTTATTACAACCGTGCGCGCAAGGTTCGGACCCTGATCAAAAAGGATTTCGAGGACGCATTTGCCGCTGGCGTGGACAGCATCCTGACGCCAGCAACCCCGTCGGCCGCGTTTGGCCTGGGCGAAATGACCGATGCCGATCCGGTGGCGATGTATCTGAACGACGTCTTTACCGTGACCGTAAACCTTGCCGGTCTGCCCGGTATTGCCTTGCCCACGGGCACCAGCTCCAAGGGGCTGCCATTGGGCCTGCAGCTGATCGGACGCCCGTGGGAAGAGGCCGATCTGCTGTCTACCGCCTACGCGCTCGAGAAGGCGGCGGGCTTTGTAGCCAAGCCTGATAAATGGTGGTAAAAGACTGCCCATAAAGCAGTAAATGAAAAAGCAGGAAAAATGATTAAACCACTCTCGCTTGTTGCAGTTTTGGGCATGGCCCTATCTGCGTGCCAACCCGCAATCCCCGACAGTGGGCGCGGTGCGGGGTTTGATGATTTTCAGGCGGAGCAAGCCCAGCGTGACGCGGCCCTTGCTGCAAGCACGCAGGGGGCACTTCCGGCACCTTCTGCGGTGACCGCAACTGCGTTATCTGCCCCCGATGACGGCTCAGCCGCTGCGACGGCGGCTGAAACGGCGCGGGTTCTGGATGCAACGCGCCCCGGTGGCCTTGGCAATGACGCGACCACGAACTCCGGTGTTGCGCCGATCAACGCCAGCCCCGCAAACGCGGCCCCCCCGGTTCTGAATTCTGACGGGATTTCGCAGGAAAACAACTTTGACGCAGTTGCGGGCGAACGTACCATCGAAGGCGATGCCGCACGTATCGCGGCAAACCGCGCACAATACCGTGTTGTCGAACCCGAGGCATTGCCGGACCGTATCGATGCTGGCCCAAATATCGTTTCCTATGCTTTGCAAACCAAACATAGCGTGGGGACCACGATCTATACGCGCCGCGGTCTGAATAAGGAGCGCAAATATACGCGCGCCTGTGCAGAATACAGCCACCCCGATCAGGCCCAAATCGCCTTTCTCAGCGCAGGTGGGCCAGAGCGCGACCGCGCGGGCATGGACCCAGACGGCGACGGCTACGCCTGCGATTGGGACCCGTCGCCATATCGCCGGGCCATCAAGGGATAACCACCAAGCGTGGCCAACATGATCAAACACCCGTCACCAAATCAAGGGCCGCGCCGTAACGGGCTGCGGCCCTCGCTCGTTGTGATCCACTATACCGCAATGAAAACCGCCGCGGATGCGCTGGAACGGCTGTGCGACCCCGCAGCCGAGGTGTCAGCCCACTATCTGATCAGCGCCAAGGGCGAGGTCACGCAGATGGTTGAGGAAGACCAACGCGCCTGGCACGCAGGGCAGGGCGAATGGGCGACGCAAGACGACATCAACTCCCGCTCCATCGGGGTCGAGCTGGACAACACGGGCGATCATCCCTTCTCTGAGCCGCAAATGCGCGCGCTTGAGGCCCTTCTGCGGGGCATATTAGATCGGTGGAATATCCAGCCTGATGGCGTCATAGGACACTCTGACATGGCACCGGGCCGCAAATCAGACCCCGGCCCACATTTCGACTGGGCGCGCCTTGCACGACAAGGGCTGGCAGGCCAAGGCACCCCTAACCGCTCCGCCGCCGCCCCATCACCCGAAGCCTTCACCGCACAGGCAAAACAAGCAGGCTTTACCGCCGACGCAGCACTTGAGACGCTTTTGACCACCACACGCCTGCGCTTTGCGCCGTGGCGCACCGGACCGCTCTGCGCAGAGGACATGAACCTCTGCCACGCGCCTGCTTCCAAATGGAAATAAATCCCCGCCGGAGGCATCCCGGCCTCGAAATTCATTGACCCCACATAAAATAAAACGCTAGGCGTGCAGCGCGCGGAAGGCTGGATGGCCGCGGTCTTGGTAACAAGGTCGAGGAAAGTCCGGACTCCCAGGAAAAACGGTGCCGGGTAACGCCCGGGCGGGGTAACCCGACGGACAGCGCCACAGAAAACAAACCGCCACCCCGGCGGGTCGGGCAACCGATACCACCGGGGCGGTCAGGGTGAAACGGTGCGGTAAGAGCGCACCGCGGGGGTGGTAACATCTCCGGCACGGCAAGCCCCACCGGGAGCAATGCCAAATAGGGACCGCGTGCGGCGTCTGGCAACAGACAAAGCGGGGCTTTTTCTGCCCCAGCAG
Organism: Sulfitobacter sp. AS59; assembly: GCF_038899995.1. Taxonomy (NCBI): domain Bacteria; kingdom Pseudomonadati; phylum Pseudomonadota; class Alphaproteobacteria; order Rhodobacterales; family Roseobacteraceae; genus Sulfitobacter; species Sulfitobacter sp. AS59. The sequence goes on along the minus strand of NZ_JBBMQK010000001.1, from coordinate 821,091 downwards.
GTCCGGGTTGGCAGCTATAGCCCTGCAGGTAACTGCAGGGTCAGAGGAATGGTCATCCCCTGTCTTCGGGCAGGGACAAAATCCGGCTTATAGGCCTTCCGCGCATCTTTTCAGGCCCGTATCGGAATTTTTCAAAAATTCCGGCCCGGAAAATTCGAATTTTCCGGCTCCTTTCCGCATTGGTGGGGAAATAGCGGTTGACTCGGGGGCTGGCGTGACTAGAACCCAAATCTCAGGATTTCACGAGGCTTGGTCGAAAAGCGGCCTTCTCGTACTTGCAGGAGAACGACTATGGCGAAGCCAACCACGATCAAGATCCGTCTGAACTCGTCCGCGGGCACAGGCCATTTCTACGTCACAAAGAAAAACGCGCGTACCATGACCGAAAAGATGGTCATCAAAAAGTACGACCCCGTTATTCGGAAGCACGTCGAATACAAAGAAGGCAAGATCAAGTAAGATCTGCACTTTGAACGGAATGCAGGACCGCACCCTTGTGTGCGGTCTTTTGCGTTTGTACGACTGTTTATAAAGGTGCACGCGCCGCACCCGCATCCAAAGGCGACCCTATGCCCAAAGAAGGCCACTTCATAAACCGGAGCAACTGGTTGCGTGCGGCTGTGCTGGGGGCCAACGATGGCATCGTGTCCATGTCCAGCCTGCTGGTTGGTGTTACGTCGGCGGGCATGGCGTCTGGCAATGTGATGCTGACAGGCTTTGCCGGGCTGACCGCTGGTGCGCTGTCGATGGCGGCGGGCGAATACGTTTCCGTCTCCGCCCAAGCAGATGTTGAAGCCGCCGATTTGGAACGCGAACGCGTCGCCTTGGAAGAAGACCCCGATTACGAGCTTGAGGAATTGGCTGAAGGCTTGGAAAGCCGCGGTGTCGATGCCGCCTTGGCCGTCAAGGTCGCGGCCCAGATGACCGATCACGACGCCCTGGGTGCCCACGCCCGCGAAGAACTAGGTATGTTTGGCCTTGCAGGTCAGGCGAACCCCTTGCAGGCGGCAGGGGCCTCTGCGCTGGCCTTTGGCATTGGTGGTGCGTTCCCCTTGGCGGCCGCACTCGTGGCCCCGCGAGCCGCAGATATCAGCGCAATTGCAGCGGTCGCTGTACTAGCGCTGGTTTTGCTGGGCGGAGGTGGTGCCAAGCTGGGCGGTGCGCCCATGCGGCCAGCGATCATACGCGCGGTCGTTTGGGGCGTTGTGGCGATGCTGTTCACCGCCGGTGTCGGGCAGTTTTTCAACAGTGTTGTCTAGCGGCTGTTGCGCTTACAGACGGTAGCCCCCGGAAACTGTTAGAACCTCACCGGTAACAAAGCTTGCGTCATCGCTGGCCAGAAACCGCACGGCGCGGGCAATGTCTTGGGGCGTTCCGATCCGGCCCAATGCTGTTTCCTTCACAAACAGCTCTGTCAGTCCTGCAGGGCGCGGATTTTCAGCTATGTTGATGGCCCCGGGGGCGACCGCATTAACGCGGATGCCTTTTGGCCCCAACTCTTTCGCCATGGCGCGGGTCCACAGGTTTAATGCGGCTTTGCTTGCCCCAAAAAGTGCAGCCCCTTTGGGCGGCAGGACTGCATTCACAGCCGATATATTCACGACCGCCGCGCCGCTTTGCAAATGCGGCAGGGCGGCGGCCAACAAATCGGCGGGGGCGAGTACATTCACGGCCAGCAGCGCATGCTGATCGGCAGCGTCAAAACTGTCGAGCGGGGTTGAGCGCACGGCACCAGCATTGTTCACGATCACATCCAGCCGACCAAAATGCGCGATCAGCTTTTCCACGATATCTGCGCAAGCACCCTCTTTGGTCAAGTCCGCTTGGATGGCGAGGGTATCATCGGGCAAGCCCTGCGGTGGGGACCTGTGCCAGACAATCGCCACGTCATGATCTTGGGCCAAGTCATCAGCAATGGCGCGGCCGATGCCAATGGCACCCCCAGTGACAAGAACAGTTCTGGTCATGGGATGTGGACCTTTCATTCAGTTGCAGGGGCCGTTGGTACGTTAGCGCTGTTACCGGTCTTGCGGCGGAATATGCTTGGTCTTGGCGGTTTGTGCGGCGATGTCTTCTAAATCGTATTTCAGGCCGCGCCGCGTGGTCGAGGCGGGGTGATGCGCAAGGCTGACCCCGGCGCGGCGTGCCAGCGTGGGGCGGATCGGGCGCGGCACAAAGCCGCCCGCGCAATTGGGGCAGACGTTGTGCAGCACGTCGTCAACGCAGGCCGCGCAAAAGGTGCACTCGTAACTGCATATCCGCGCCTCTGTGGCGTCCGGCGGCAGGTCTTTGTCACACATCTCGCAATTGGGGCGTAGCTCAAGCATGGTACGGTCCTTTCCGTGCGTGGGGATGGGCCAAACAAACGCGACGGCAGGAGGGAATGCAAGGTTCAGGACATGAAAAAGGCCCGCCAGATTTCTCTGACGGGCCTTTATAGTCTCAAGCGTTTACGTCGCGCTTATTCGCGGTTGCCGAACAGTTGCAGCAACATCATGAACATGTTGATAAAGTTCAGGTACAGGCTCAGCGCGCCCATGATACCCGACTTTGCCAGCCACTCTTGATCGCCATGTTGGGCGTGCGCAAGATAGGTGCTCTTGATGTTTTGCGTGTCATAGGCTGTCAGACCGGCAAAGATCAGCACGCCGATGGCAGAGATCGCAAACACCAGGGCAGGCGAGCCCAGGAAGATATTGACGACAGATGCGACGATCAGACCGATCACACCCATGATCAAGAAGCTGCCCCAGCCAGAAATGTCTTTCTTGGTGGTGTAGCCCCACAGCGACAGGCCGGCAAAGGCGATCGATGTGATCAAGAAGATCTGGATAATCGAATAGCCTGTGAAGACCAGGAAGATCGAGCTGATGGAAATACCCATGACAGCGGCAAACGCGTAAAACAGCGTCTGTGCGGTCGCAGCCGAAATTCTGTTCATGGCAGCGCCAAGGCCAAAGACAAAGGCGAGCGGCGCAAACATGACAACCCACTTAAGCGGCGACATGTACAAAGCTGACCCGAACGAGGTCAGATATTTGTCAGTACCGATCTGCGCCACGGCGGCGGCAGGGTCTGTTGTAACTGCAAGACCGGAAATGGCCCAAGCAGCGGCAAAGGTGATCAGCATGCCAATCGACATGGTGCCGTACACCTTGTTCATATGGGTGCGCAGCCCCTCGTCGATAGCGGCGGCGCGGGATCCGGCAGCGGACCGGATTGTATTCACGTCGGCCATGAAAGTCCTCCAATTGGTAAAAGAGTTGCGGGATTGGTTTTCCGACCCCGGTATTGCATGGAATATCGGGTGACTGGCGCAGTTTTTCAAGGCTTTTCCGCTGATTATCAGTAAGTGGTTACAATAATGATAGCGCACTACCTGTACCGTGCTGGCACCGGTTTTCCAGGGTGGCTGGCACGGTGCCCGATCCTGTGGTGCGTACAGGCGCGAAACCAGTGCAGAACGGGTGATTTTGCGCGGAAAATCTGTCGATCCTCATGCCGTTTGGACAAAAACCTTGCACATTCCATCACAATTTCTAATGATTTGCCTTCCTGCATCACGAAAGTAGATGAATGAGAAACCTTGATATTACCACGCTCCGGTCCTTTGTCGCTGTGGCGGATTCCGGCGGCGTAACCCGTGCCGCGGGTTTCCTGCATCTAACCCAATCGGCTGTATCAATGCAGTTGAAGCGCCTAGAAGAGCTGCTGGGGTTGGAGCTGTTGGACAGATCCGGCCGCACCATTGCGCTGACGGCGAGCGGGGAGCAGGTGGTTGCCTATGCCCGCCGGATGATCGCGTTGAACGACGAAATGATCGGCCGGCTGACCGATCAATCCCACGAAGGGGTGATCAGCTTGGGTGTGCCCCACGACATCGTCTATCCGGCCATCCCCCAAGTGCTCAAGCAGTTCCATTCCGTTTTTCCGCGTGTGCGGGTTCAGTTGGAATCCTCCTATACCCGGACGCTCAAGGAAAGCTTTGCCAAGGGGGCGTGTGATCTGATCATGACCACGGAAAGCGGGCTGGATACGGGCGGTGAAACGCTATGTTCAAAACCGCTGATCTGGATCGGTGCACCGGGTGGTGCGGCGTGGCGTCAAAGGCCGCTGAAACTCGCCCTTGGCCGGTTTTGCACATTCCGCCCCAAGGTGGTCGAAGCGTTGGACCAGCATAAGGTCAAATGGGATTTGATTGTCGAAACGGAAAGCGATCGCACCATCGAGGCGACGGTCAGCGCCGATCTTGCCGTTCATGCGATGATTGACGGAACGGAACCCCCTCATCTTGAGCGGGTGCAGCATCACGGTGCGTTGCCGACACTGCCGTCGCAGAACATCAATCTCTACGGTGCTTTGGCGACGCGCAATATAGTGCATGATTCGTTGGCGGCCATGATCCGCGATATGTTCCGAAATTAGCGGTGCCGACGATATACCTTGGCTACGCGCACCGGTGACAGCTTGAATTGGGCGCGACGACCCTGTGCAGATTTGCCGCATTGTGTCTGCTAGGGCGATGGATCACTGACGCCTGTCAGGGATTTCCTCAATGAAGGCAAGAATATGATCTGATCACCCCGATAATGGGTAAGAGAAGTTTACAGGCGACACATAAATGCCTTTTTTCACATTTAGGTATCGCCGTGGACCCAAATACACGCATAAGGTGTGTGCGCTTTTCTAAAAACGTACCTCTTGAAATGTTCAAGTCCGGAATTGTTCCCCGAAGTTATTGGGGCATTTGCGCAATTGGACTTTATTTGTGTGTGTTTAAAGAGTAAATGAGGCCGTAAGACTGCGGAGACGGCAATTTTTGGCCATTTCCGCTAGATGTAAAACGTACTGCACATGGTTTGGTGCATGCAACTGGAAAGAGTATAGCGATGCCGCACAAAGTAGATGTTCATGTAGGACAGCGTATCCGTCAACGCCGTTGGTTGGCTGGAATGACGCAACAAAAGCTTGCAGAACTGGTGGGAATAAAATTCCAGCAGATCCAAAAATACGAAACGGGTGCGAACCGCGTTAGCGCGTCGCGTTTGTGGGATATTGCGGATGCTTTGGGTGTGGAAGTCGCGCATTTCTTTGAGGGGCTCGAGGCCGAAAAAGGCAAATCTGATGGGTTGTCACAAAGCATTCCTGCCGATTTGATCGGCGACAAGGAAGCGATGGATTTGGTGCGCTCGTACTATTCGATCCCAGAACATCAACGCCGCCGTCTTTTTGAACTGGCCCGCGTTTTGAGTGATGTCGCCTGATTTTAGCTGACTTAGCCTGACGGGCAAGTCCGTCAAGGTTATTGCAACGGTAATAAGTTGGTGTCACTGAAGGGGTCATGAAAATTTTAGATGACCTTGATCCAGACATCCTGCGGGTCGGCCATTTGTTGGCCGACGCCGCGCGCATAGAAACGCTGGCGCATTTTCGCGCGTCTGACCTTTCTGCTGACAATAAGCTCTCTCAGGGATATGACCCCGTCACCATCGCGGACCGCGCAGCGGAACGTGCCATGGTGGACATTCTGGCGCGCGAACGGCCGAATGATGCCGTTCTGGGCGAGGAATATGGCGCAGTTGCGGGCACGTCCGGCCTGACATGGGTTTTGGATCCGATTGACGGCACACGCGGTTTTGTTTCGGGCACCCCAACATGGGGCGTGTTGATTGCCGTGGGTGACAGCGACGGACCGTTTTTCGGGATCATTGACCAGCCCTATATCCGTGAACGTTTCATTGGGGGGCCGGGGCTGGCGACAGTTACGGGGCCAAGTGGCACACATGCGCTGAAAACGCGCCCCGCACGCGATCTGTCCGATGCTACTGTTTTCACCACCTTCCCAGAAGTCGGCAGTATCGCCGAGGGCGCGGCCTTTCAGCAGGTCGCGCAGCGCGCCCAACTGACCCGCTATGGTATGGATTGCTATGCCTATGCGTTGGTCGCTGCGGGTCAGATCGATCTGGTGATTGAATCTTGCTTGAATGCTTATGACATACAGGCCCCCATAGCCGTCATTCAAGCCGCAGGCGGGATCGTTACTGATTGGCAGGGCGGCCCGGCGCACCAAGGGGGGCGGGCAGTGGCGGCGGCGAACGCAGATATCCATGCGCAGGCGCTTGATATCCTGCGGACTTGCCCCGCGTGACGGATATTCTTATCCGTAATGCCGATCACATCCTGACGATGGACGATACGCGCCGGGAATTGGCCGGTGCAGACATCCTGATCCGCGATGGGGCCATTGCGAAAGTCGGGCAGGGGCTGTCTTGCGAAGGGGAGGTCATGGACGCGGCAGGATGTGTCGTGACGCCGGGCCTCGTGAATACGCACCACCATTTGTACCAGACATTGACCCGCGCGGTGCCGGGCGGGCAGGACGCGCTGTTGTTCGGCTGGCTGCGCACGCTCTATCCGATTTGGGCGCGGTTCACGCCGGACCATATGTTCACCTCAGCCCAGATCGGGCTGGCAGAACTGGCCCTGTCGGGCTGCACCCTCAGCTCGGACCACTTGTATCTTTATCCCAACGGATCGCGGCTGGAAGATACCATTCATGCCGCCCGCGAAATTGGTCTGCGTTTTCAGCCGACCCGCGGCGCGATGAGCATTGGCGAAAGTGACGGCGGTTTGCCGCCCGATGCTGTGGTCGAGGATGAGGCCACGATCTTGAACGATTGCATCCGGGTGATTGATGCCTTTCACGATGCCAGCCCGTCGTCGATGTGCCGCGTGGGCGTCGCCCCCTGTTCGCCGTTTTCTGTCAGCCGTGAATTGATGCGCGATGCTGCAATCTTGGCGCGGGACAAAGGCGTGATGCTGCACACGCATCTAGCCGAAAACGAAGAAGACATCGCCTATTCCCTGGAGAAATTCGGCTGTCGGCCCGGGCAATATGCCCAAGATTTAGGCTGGGTCGGGTCTGATGTTTGGCATGCCCATTGCGTCAAGCTGGACCAAAGCGAGATTGAGCTGTTCGCGCAAACCGGTACTGGCGTCGCCCATTGTCCCTGCTCGAACTGTCGTTTGGGATCGGGCATTGCACCGGTACGCCGGTTGCGCGACGCGGGTGTGCGTGTCGGTTTGGGCGTGGATGGATCGGCCAGCAATGATGCCAGCAACATGATCGCCGAAGCGCGCCAGGCGATGTTGTTGCAACGCGTCACACTGGGCGCTGACGCGATGAGCGCACGCGAAGCGTTGGAAATCGCGACCCGTGGCGGCGCTGATGTTTTGGGGCGCCCCGAATGCGGCCGGATCGCCGTGGGGGCACGGGCAGACATCGCCATTTGGGACGTCAGCGGGATCGAAAGCGCCGGCAGCTGGGACCCGGCTGCCTTGCTGATGGCCGGGCCACAGACCGTGCGAGATCTATTGGTCGAAGGCCGTAGGATCGTGGCGGACGGTCAGGTGCAAACCATCGACGTGCAGGCGCAGATCGCGCGTCAAAGAAACTTGGTGCAGGGTTTGCAAGCGCAGTTGTAAAACTGTTGACCGATCAAAAGGCGTGGCTGCGCCACATTACATTTTCGACGCGCGTTGAAACGTGAGCCTACCTGAATGAACGGCGTGGGCGGTGAGACGTCGGATGCTCCGCAGGGAGTTTATTTGGCAAAATGAAATAGCTTGAAATGCAACTTTAGGTCCGTTTTTTGCCGCTGACCCAGACGTCTTGGATTGCGCGATCATCGCCCATCATGATGGTGGCAAAGAGCTTATCCCAGATGGTTTCGGCATTGGCTGCTCTTTGCGCGATGGCAGGGGTAGAGGAGAGGTTGAGCACGGTTATGTCAGCCTCGAGCCCCGGGGACAGGCTGCCGATCTTGTCATGCAGGTGCAAGCTGCGCGCGGAGCCGGCGGTGGCGAGCCAGATCAACTGGGCGGCATGCAGCGGCGTGCCACGCAATTGACCAATCTCGTAAGCCGCAGCCATAGTGCGCAGCATCGAGAAGGACGATCCGCCACCGGTGTCCGTGGCCAGCCCAATGGGGATATGGCGCGCAGCGAGGCCTGCCATGTCAAACAGCCCCGACCCGATAAAGGTGTTTGAGGTGGGGCAATGGACGATCGCGGCCCCGCTATCGGCGATTTGGTCGATCTCGCGCGGTTCAAGGTGGATTGCATGGCCGAAAACGGCGCGGTCGCCGAGCAGGCCATGTTCCTCATACGTATCTAAATAATCGCGGGCATGGGGGACAAGGTCGCGGACCCACGCGATTTCATCGACTTGTTCGCTGAGATGGGTTTGCATCAGGCAATCGGGCCGCTCGGACCAGAGCGCGCCTAAAGCTGCAAGCTGATCCGGGGTTGAGGTCGGGGTGAAGCGCGGGGTGATGGCATAGCTGGCGCGGCCCTTGCCATGCCAGCGGTCGATCAGGGCCTTGCTGTCATCATAGGCCGATTGCGCGGTATCGCGCAGACCCTCTGGCGCGTTGCGGTCCATACAGGTTTTGCCTGCCACGATCCGCTGACCGCGCATTGCGGCCGCGTCAAAGATCGCATCGACGCTGTGCGGGGTGATCGTTGTATAGCTGCTGACCGTTGTGGTGCCATGGGCAAGGGTCAGGTCCAGATAGCGCCCGGCAATCTGGGTGGCGTAGCCAGGATCGGACAGGCGCATTTCCTCGGGGAAAGTATAGCGATTGAGCCAGTCGATCAGTCGCTTGCCCCAACTGGCGATGATCGCTGTCTGTGGGTAATGGACATGGGCGTCGACAAAGCCTGGGCAGATCAACGCATCGCCATAATCGGTGACCTGCGCAGTCGGGTTGGCCTTGCGCAACGCCTCTGCTGGGCCGGCGGCAGCGATATGGCCGTCCTTGATCAGGACCCCGCCGGCAGTGTCGATTGACACCGTGTCCTCCCACGTTTGTGAAAGGGGATTGCCCGAAAAGAGCAGGGTGTGGCCGAGGAGGAGGGTGCGCTGTGTCATTGGCCCATCTTAGGCCTTTGTGAGGGGAGGGACAATTGGCCTGATACGCCTTTCGCACCATTGTATCCCCGCTTGGCGGCGCTTATTGTTAGCGCAAATCATTATGGGGGCGCGCTATGTCTGATGAATCGCAAGAACTGGAACTGGCGCCCGAAGCAGAAGACGAAGCCGAGGCCTATAAGCTGAATAAAAAAGCCGTTGCCTCGATCCTTTATGCGGTCGAGATTGATGATGCCGAGCGCCTGACCGAGCTGATGGAGCCGCTACACGCGGCGGACATCGCTGACCTTTTGGAACAAATCAGCAGTTTCGAGCGGACCAAGCTGATCCGGCTGTATGACCGCGAGTTTGACGGGGAAATCCTGTCGGAGCTTGACGACTCTATCCGCGAGGAAGTCATCGCGATCCTGACGCCGCAGGTTTTGTCCGATGCCGTGCGCGACATGGATAGCGACGATGTCGTTGACCTGATCGAAGACCTTGAGGATGCGCAGGCCGAGACGATTTTGGATGCGTTGGAAGACGTGGATCGGGCCGCGGTCGAGCAGGCGCTGACCTATCCCGAATATTCCGCCGGTCGTTTGATGCAGCGCGAGGTCGTGATGGCCCCCGAACATTGGACGGTGGGCGAGGCGATTGATTTCCTGCGCAAAACCCCCGAAGACGACCTGCCGGACCAGTTTTATCACATCGTGATGGTCGACCCACGGATGCATCCCGTCGGCAACGTGACCTTGGGCAAGCTGATGCGGTCAAAACGTGGCACCATGTTGCGCGATATTCTGGAAGACACGTTTCAAGTCATTCCAGCCACGCGGGACGAGGGCGATGTGGCCTATGCGTTCAACCAGTATCACCTGATTTCGGCGCCAGTTGTCGATGACGAGGGGCGGCTGATCGGGGTAATTACAATTGATGACGCCATGGCCGTTCTGGACGAGGAACACGAGGAAGACATCCTGCGTCTGGCCGGTGTGGGCGAGGGGTCATTGTCGGACCGTGTGATTGAAACGACCAAACAGCGCCTGCCGTGGTTGGCCGTGAACCTGATAACCGCAATCGCAGCATCGATGGTGATTTCCCAGTTTGAGGTCGCGATTGCGCAGATCGTGGCGCTGGCCGTGTTGATGCCGATTGTGGCGTCCATGGGCGGCAATGCAGGAACGCAAAGCCTGACCGTGGCCGTGCGCGCGATTGCGACGCGCGATTTGACCGGATCGAACGTGTGGCGGGTGATCCGGCGCGAATGTTTGGTGGGCTTGGTCAACGGGGTGATCTTTGCGGTGATCATGGGCATCGTGGGGGTGATTTGGTTTGGATCGCCCGCGCTGGGCTATGTGATTGCGACGGCGATGGTGATCAATATGGTCGTGGCCGGGTTGGCGGGCACCGGCATCCCGATTGTGCTGGAACGGATCGGCGTTGATCCGGCGCTTGCATCTGGGGCCTTTGTGACGACGGTAACGGATGTGGTCGGCTTTTTCGCCTTTCTTGGGCTGGCCGCGGCTGTGTTGCTGTGACCGATCTGGCCGCGATCAAAGATGCGGCGCGCAAGGCGGCGTTTGCCCGTCGCAAGCCGCTGTTTGACGCGGCCAACGACGCGCAGGCTGGATACCTAAGCGAGGTTCTAGCGGGCTATCGCGGCGTGCCCCTGTCCGGTTTCATGCCGATCCGGACAGAGATTGACCCGCGACCCGCCATGGCAGAGGCGTCTGCCCATGGGGTGGTGGGCGTGCCCGTAATTGCCGCTGCGGGCGAACCTTTGCGCTTTTCCCGCTGGACGCCCCAGGCGGCGATGACCAAGGGGCCGTTCGGTGCTCAGGTCCCTATGGTCGAGGATTACTTTGATCCGGAAATTCTGATCGTGCCCCTACTGGCCTTTACGCGGGGCGGCGATAGGCTGGGCTATGGTGGCGGGTTTTATGATCGCACCTTGGCGCAGTTGCGCGCGCGGCGCGCGACGCTGGCGATTGGTTTTGCCTTTTCGGGGCAACAGGTCGATGACCTGCCGTTAGAGCCTACAGATGAACCGCTTGACCTGATCGTGACCGAAACGGGTGTGATCGATATAAGGCGATGATGTTGACCGCTGCGATCCTTGGCGCTGTCGTCCTTGCTGCGGCGCTGCTGTGGTCGGGCCCCCTGCGCAGGTCCACCACTTGGGCGGCAATGACCACGCCACTGGCCTCGATCATCGGTAGCGGTTTTCTGGTGCTGGGTCCGATCCTTATGGCGCAATATGGTTGGGCTGCGCCGCTGGTGATGGTCGCCCTTTGCGCGGTCGCCTATCTGTTCGGGGCCGCGATCCGGCACAACATGCGCAGAATTGAAGCGGGGGAAACCCTGCCGCAGGGGCTTGAGGCCGCATCGTCTTGGGCGCTTAGCTTTGCCTATATCGTGTCGGTTGCATATTACCTGAACCTGCTTGGGGCTTTTGGCGTCAGCCTGACCGCGTTTGACAGCGATCTTGGGGCCAATCTGCTGACCACTGCCGCCTATCTGGTGATCTTGGGTGTTGGCTGGACCCGTGGTTTTGCGTCGCTTGAGCGGATGGAATATGTCAGCGTCACCATCAAGCTGGCGATTATCGCAGGGCTTCTGGTTGGGCTGAGCGTGTTCTTTTGGGGCAAGCTGCAAGCAGATGCGCTTAGCCTGCCGCCCGTGCAGCAAACTGGGTGGGCCGCGCTTACACTTGCCTTTGGTCTGATTGTCACGGTCCAAGGGTTTGAGACATCGCGCTATCTGGGGGACAGCTATGATACCGCCACGCGCGTGCGGTCGATGAAAGGGGCGCAGGGGCTGTCGACGGCGATCTACATGATTTATATCCTGCTGCTGGTCTATATCTTTCTGCCCCAAGACTTGGACCTGAGCGAAACAGCGATCATCGATTTGATGGCCGTCGTCGCACCTATTTTGCCGGTTTTGCTGGTTATTGCCGCCTTGGCGGCGCAGTTTAGCGCGGCGGTGGCCGATACCAGCGGGTCTGGTGGGTTGATGTCCGAACTGTCCGGCAGGCGGATCACACCGCGCTTGGGATATGTGCTGCTGACGGCGTTCGGCTTGGTGCTGACATGGGCGGCGGACGTGTTTCAAATCATCAGCTACGCCTCGCGGGCGTTCGCATTTTACTATGCGTTGCAAGCGGCCATTGCAGCGATCAGCGCGGGCAGGCACGGCGCTGGCCCCCGCAGCATCGGGTTTGCGCTTTTGGCGGCACTGGGCTTTGCCATCGCGGTGTTTGGTCACGCCATCGAAGGATAACAACGCCGCGTTTTGCCCCTGCGGCTAAATTTCCAGCGCGCAGCCCCTTGCCCTTGTCCGCGTCGCGGCCTAACGCTTGGGGCATGAAAATACTCTTTCTTGGCGATGTCATGGGCCGTGCTGGCCGCCGTGCAATTAGCGAAAACCTGCCCCGTCTGCGCAAAGACTGGAAGCTGGATTTTGTCGTGGTGAATGGCGAAAACGCCACCTCGGGGATGGGGCTGTCTGGCCTGCATGCGAAAACCCTGCTTGAGGCTGGGGCCGATTGTCTGACCCTCGGCGATCATGCGTTCGACCAAAAAGACATGCTTAGCTTTATCGAGCAGGAACAGCGTATTATCCGGCCTTTGAATTTCTCGAAAAATGCGCCGGGCAAGGGTGCGCGCCTGTTCACGGCACAGAACGGTCGCAAGGTACTGGTCGTTCAGGCGCTTGGTCAGGTGTTTATGAAACGCCCCTTTGATGATCCGTTTTCAGCGTTGGAGCCGGTGCTGAAAACCCACCCCTTGGGCGGCTTAGCCTCGGCCGTGATTGTCGACATGCATTGCGAAGCCACATCCGAGAAAATGGCCATGGGTCATTGGTGCGACGGGCGGGCCAGCCTTGTCGTGGGCACCCATACCCATGTGCCCACATCTGATGCAATGATCCTGCCCGGCGGGACGGCCTATTTGTCCGATGCGGGGATGTGCGGCGATTATCATTCCGTCATCGGGATGGAGAAAACCGAACCCCTGCGCCGCTTTATCACCGGCATGCCCAAAGACCGCTTTACCCCCGCCAATGACGAGGCAACCCTGTCAGGCGTCTACATCGAAACCGATGATCGCACCGGCAAAGCGACCCGTATCGTGCCGGTACGCCAAGGCGGCAAACTGCAACAAAGCGCCCCGTGACACGCGCACAAGTCGCCTTTTACACGGCGTTTTTGGCTGTGCTGGGGGCGGGCTGGGGCTTTACCCAACCAATGACCAAGATTTCGGTCAGCACCGGCTATCAGCATTTCGGGCTGGTGTTCTGGCAGATGGTGATTGGTGCCGTGTTCATGACGGTGATCAACGTCGCGCGCCGCAAACCTCTGCCTTTTGGCCCGCGCTATCTGCGGCTGTATTTGATCATTGCGGTGATCGGCACCGTGCTGCCGAACTCGGCCTCTTATCAGGCGGCGGTCTGGCTGCCGTCGGGGGTGCTGTCTCTGCTGCTTAGCCTCGTGCCGATCTTTGCCTTTCCCATCGCGCTGGCCATGGGGCTGGATCATTTCAGCTATCGCCGCCTTGCCGGTTTGGCATGCGGGTTGGTGGGGGTGCTTTTGCTGGTGCTACCGGGGGCCGATGTATCCATGAACCTGCCGCCATTCTGGATCGCGATCGGGCTGATCGCGGGCCTGTGCTATGCGATCGAGGGGAATATCATCGCCAAATGGGGCACCCTTGATCTGGGTGCCTTTCAGGTGTTGCAGGGGGCCTCTATCGTTGGGGCCGTTTTGACCCTGCCGCTGGCCCTGATGACCGGCCAGTTTATCGATCCGACCCCACCGTGGGACACCGCACAATGGGCGCTTGTGGCGTCATCGCTGGTCCATATGGCAGTCTATGCGGGCTACGTGTGGCTGGTCGCGCGGGCAGGTCCGGTCTTTGCGGTGCAGGTCAGCTATCTGGTAACGGGGTTTGGCTTGATCTGGGCCAAACTCATCCTATCCGAAACCTATGCCCCGACGCTGTGGATCGCGCTTGGCATCATGTTTGCGGGCCTGTATTTGGTGCAGCCACGGCCCAAAGCGGCGCTTGCCCAAACTGCAGCAATCGGCGAAACTGACGGCTAGCTCATACCTCCTTGATAGGCTGGATATACCTCGAATGGACCTTCTGAACCTGTCGCAAAGCACCTCTGCGATGCTCGCGCTCGCGATCGTTGTGGTGATGTTTATCATGTTCCTGCGCGAATCCCTCCCGACCGAGGTTGTCGCGCTGACCGGTGCCGCGCTGATGCTGGCCCTTGGCATTCTACCCTATGACGACGCGCAGGCGGTGCTGCAAAACTCCGCCCCGTGGACGATTGCGGCGATGTTCATCGTGATGGGCGCGCTGGTGCGCACCGGTGCCTTGGACGTGTTGACGCGTCTGGCTGAACGCTATGCCAAAACCAATCCGAAAACGACGGTGGTCGGCGTGATCATTGCCGTCATGGCGGCCTCGGCGATTATGAACAACACGCCTGTTGTCGTGGTGATGATCCCGGTGGTGGTGCAGCTTAGCCAGACCTTGGGCACCAAAGCCTCCAAACTGCTGATCCCGCTTAGCTACGCTGCGATCATGGGCGGCTCGCTGACCCTGATCGGGACCTCGACCAACCTGCTGGTTGACGGCGTGGCCCGCAGTCAGGGGCTTGAACCCTTTGGCATTTTTGAAATCCTTCCCATCGGCCTGGTGGTCTGCGCATGGGGTCTGATCTATATGGCGGTCTTCGCGCCCCGGCTGTTGCCCGCGCGCGATAGCATGGCCAATATGCTGTCGGACCGCTCAAAGATGAAGTTCTTTACCGAGGCCGTGATCCCCCCTGAATCCAACTTGATCGGCCGCGATGTGCTGGACGTGCAATTGTTCAAACGCGAAGGGGTGCGGCTGGTCGATGTGGTGCGCGGCGACCAATCCTTGCGCCGCGATCTTGCCGCGGTCCAGCTTCAGGTCGGCGACCGCGTGGTTTTGCGCACGCAAATTACCGAGCTGCTCAGCCTGCAAGCCAACAAGGAACTCAAGCGCGTCGATCAGGTGTCGGCGGTTGAAACCTCAACGGTGGAGGTGCTGATCACGCCAGGCTGTAAAATGGTCGGCCGCTCGCTGGGCGCGCTGCGCCTGCGCCGCCGCTACGGGGTCTACCCGCTGGCCGTGCACCGCCGGAACCAGAATATCGGGCGTCAACTGGACGAACTGATCGTCAAAGTCGGCGATACCCTCCTGCTCGAAGGGGCGATGGAGGACATCCAGCGCCTCGCCTCCGACATGGATATGGTCGATGTCTCGCAACCCTCTGCCCGGGCCTTTCGCCGCGGGCACGCGCCCATCGCGATTGCGGCCCTTGCTGGCATTGTTATCCTCGCGGCCCTCAACGTGGCCCCGATCCTGCTGCTGGCAGTCATCGCCGTGGCCCTTGTGCTGGTCACCGGCTGCATTGATGCAGACGAGGCATTTACCTTTATCGACGGGCGATTACTTGCGCTGATCTTCTCGATGCTGGCCATCGGGGCAGGGCTACAGAATTCGGGCGCGATCAATCTCATCGTCGATAACATTGCGCCGTTCCTCGGAACGCTGTCGCCCTTCTATGTGATTTTCTCGGTCTTCCTGCTGACAACCATCCTGACCGAGATTGTGTCGAATAACGCCGTTGCCGTCATCATGACCCCCATCGCCATCAGCCTTGGCACCGCCCTTGGCATGGACCCGCGCCCGCTGGTGGTTGCGGTCATGATCGCCGCCTCGTGCGCATTCGCAACACCCATCGGCTACCAAACCAATACGCTGGTCTACGGCCCGGGCGGCTACCGCTTCACGGACTTCATGCGCATCGGCATCCCGCTGAACCTCACGATGTCCCTGCTGGTCTCCTCGGTCATCCCACTCATCTGGTAGGGCGGCCCCCGTTCTCTGGCTCAAAATATCCCGGGGGTCTGGGGGCTGGCCCCCATTTTGTGCTGTGTATGGGGGCTGGCCCCCACTCCTCGCCTTGATCAAATCACAACGGCCAGAACACCAAAATTGCCGGGATAGAAACCGCAACCACGATGATTTCAAGCGGCAAACCCATCCGCCAATAATCCCCAAAGGAATATCCACCCGGCCCCAAGATCAAGGTGTTGTTCTTATGCCCGATCGGGGTGAGGAACGCGCTTGAGGCGGCTACGGCGACTGCCATCAGAAACGGATCAGGCGAGACGCCTAAGGTCTGAGCCATCTGAATGCCAACGGGTGCGGCGACGATGGTGGTTGCCGTGTTATTCAGCACATCTGACAAGGTCATCGTCACAATCATCAACACCGTTAACACGACCCATGCTGGCAACCCCTCGGTCAACCCTATCAAGGCACCGGCGATCAGCTCGGTCCCGCCGGATGTCTCAAGTGCGGCACCCAAGGGGATCATGGACCCCAGCAACACCACGACGGGCCATTCGATATGGGTGTAGAGTTCTGACAGGGGCACGATCTTGGCCAGGACATAGGCCACGACGACCAGCCCAAGGGCGACGGGCAGGTAGATCAGCCCGAAACTGGCCGCTGTGACAGCGCCGCCAAACAACCCGATGGCCAACCAGACCTTGCTATTCTCAGTCACCGCAAGGCCGCGGTCGGCGAGGGGGAGCACGCCGAGCCATTCAACCACATGGGCCGCGGTGTCGCGCGGTACGAGCAACAGCAGGATATCCCCCGCCCGCAAGTCGGTTTTACGCAGCTGCGCGGTGATCTTTTTGCCTTGCCGTGAAATGCCCAGCAGCACCGATCGCTGCCGCCATGCAAGACCGACCGTTTGGGCCGACCGCCCGTTCAGGCGGGAATCGTTGGTGACGACCACCTCGATAATCTCGACCCCTTCGCCGTCTGCGCGCAGCAAGTTATTGCGCGTGCTGTCCGCAACGAGCAAATCCAAGGTGCTGCGAAACTCGTCTAGGGCATCTGGCGTTGCCTCAATCACTAAAGCGTCACCGGCTTGCAGCGCGACGTTGCGTGCTTGGCCATACACGCGGCGGCCATCGCGGATCAGGCCCAGCATTGCCACGTCGGATTTATCCGCGGCCCCTTGCAGTTCTGCCAGACGTTTGCCGATCTGTTTGCTGCCCTTTGGCACTGTCAGCTCGGCGATATATTGGGACAGATCCTCGGGCTTGAGGGCGCTGTCATCGCGCGCGGGGATCATGCGCCAACCGACCAGTGCGACAAAGGCCAGACCGGAAATTGCGGCGATCCCGCCCACGGGGGCGAAATCAAACATGCCAAAGGGCGCGCCCAGCGATTCCTGCCGGATTGATGCGATGATGATGTTGGGCGGCGTGCCAATGAGCGTGACCATCCCGCCCAGAATTGTCGCAAAGCTGAGCGGCATCAGGCTCAGCCCCGGATTGCGCCCCGCCTTGCGCGCGGTTTGTATGTCGACGGGCATCAGCAATGCCAGCGCCGCCACATTGTTCATAAAGGCGGATAAAACCCCACCGATCAGGCCCATCAACGTGATATGCGCGCCCAAGCTGCGCGACGCATCAACCATAGTGCGCGTGATCAGCAGCACGGCCCCCGACCGCACCAGCCCAGCCGAGACGACCAACACAAGCGCCACAATCAGCGTGGCAGGGTGGCCGAACCCGTCAAAGGCATTCTTGCTGTCCACCACCCCCAGCACCACCGCGATCATCAACGCGGAAAAAGCCACCAGATCATAGCGAAAGCGCCCCCAAAGCAGCATGCCAAAGACGGCGGCGAATAGGGTGAACAGGATAATCTGGTCTTGGGTCATGGGGCGGGTCACTTAAATTGAGGTTTTCATCCAAGCCCTAGCAGTCGGAATGGGGGCTGTCTGCCCCCAAACCCCCGAGGATATTTGTAAGCCAGAGAAGTTGAGACGTGCAGATGCGCCGTGGCTTGTTCGTGGGCAAGCGCTGGCCTATAAGGCCACAGTTCCGGAATTACGCAGACGAGGTTACCATGGCAGGCCACTCAAAATGGGCAAACATCCAGCACCGTAAAGGGCGTCAGGATAAGTTGCGCGCGAAGGTGTTTTCGAAGATGTCGAAAGAGATCACCGTTGCCGCCAAAATGGGTGACCCCGACCCCGATAAAAACCCGCGTTTGCGTCTGGCGATCAAAGAAGCCAAATCGGTTTCCGTGCCCAAGGATGTGATCGACCGCGCGATCAAGAAATCCTCGGCGGGCGAGGGCGAAGATTACGAAGAAATCCGCTATGAGGGGTATGGCCCAAATGGTGTGGCTGTCATCGTCGAGGCGATGACCGACAACCGCAACCGCACGGCGTCGACGGTTCGGTCAACCTTTACCAAAAACGGTGGCAATCTGGGCGAAACCGGCAGCGTCGGCTTTATGTTCGACCGCAAGGGCGAGATTACCTATCCGGCGAGCGTGGGCGATGCGGACACTGTGATGATGGCCGCAATCGAGGCCGGTGCCGAGGACGTAGAAAGCACGGAAGAGGGCCATGTGATCTGGTGCCTTGATACCGATCTGAACGATGTGGCCACGGCATTGGAAGCAGAGTTGGGCGAATCCGAGAGCACCAAGCTGGTGTGGCGCCCCACCACCACCACCGAGATGGATCTGGAAGGCATGGAAAAGCTGATGAAGCTGATCGATGCGCTGGAAGATGACGATGACGTGCAACGCGTCACCACAAATTTCGAAGCCTCGGACGAGGTGATGGAGCAGCTTTAAGCCATCTTTCTAGAAGCAGCTTGGCGTTAAGACGTAAAAAAGCCGCCCTCCACTATCGGGGGCGGCTTTTTTGTAACCGGGTAATGAATCTTTAGCGGTTAGCCGAACATCCGCGCCATGCTGAAAAATACACCGGGCTGACGGGATTTTTCCGCTTTTGCTGCGGGCTTTTGCTGCGTGATGTTGGACAGCGCGCGTTTGACATCGTTCAAGCGCGTCAATGCTTTTGCACCGCCGGCGCTTGCCTGAACGCTTAGTATTTTGGCCTGCGTATGAAGCGCCGATTCAATAAGCGCTAATTCGCTTTGGCTGATTTCCAGCTTCTGTTTTTCGTCTGACATGACATCTTTCCTTAAATCCATTTTGGTCAGATAGGTATTGTTGTTGGGTTTCGCCAGAGGATACGCGCGAGATCACGAATTTGTTTCATGCGCATTCGCAAAAATCCGCCGTCAAGGGGTGCGGACCGGCTAAGTCGTGTTTCTGTTTGCGTTTTTCAGCTGCGATGTTAGGGGTATTTCTGTTTCAACGAGGGTCTGATGAACGCATTTTTACCTGGCTTTGCCCTGAGTTTGACTTTGATTTTGGCAATCGGGGCGCAAAACGCCTTTGTTTTGCGGCAAGGTTTACGCAAAAGCCACGTGTTCTGGGTGTGCCTGACCTGTGCCGTATCGGATGCCGCGTTGATCGCTGCGGGCGTTGCGGGGTTCGGGGCGTTGGGGCAGGCGGTGCCATGGTTCGAGCCGGTGATGCGCTATGGCGGGGCGGCGTTTCTGATCTGGTATGGCGCGCAAAATGCGCTTTCTGCCTGGCGCGGAGGAGAGGCGCTTGAGGCCGAAGGTGCAGGCCCGCTGACCTTGCGCCGGACGCTGTTGACGTTGCTGGCGCTGACCTGGCTGAACCCGCATGTGTATCTTGATACGGTGGTCTTGCTGGGGTCGATTTCCGCGCAATATGACAACCGGCTGGCCTTTGGGGTTGGGGCCGTCATGGCCAGCTTCGTGTTCTTCTTTAGTCTGGGGTATGGCGCGCGTTTGCTAAGCCCGCTTTTTGCACGGCCGCGCAGTTGGCAGATCCTTGACGGATTGATCGCGCTGACGATGTGGGCGATTGCGGCCAAGTTGCTGCTGATGTGATCTTGTGATTGCCGCGCGGTTGGGGAATGAAGGACGCATGAGTACCAAACCCCCACAACGCCCCGTCATCGGCATTTTCTGGATGGTTGTCACCGGATTGCTGTTCATCTGCGTCACGGCACTGGTGAAATATGTGGGGCCACGTCTGCCCGCAGCCGAGGCGGCGTTTATCAGATATGGTTTTGGTCTGGTGTTTTTGCTGCCAGCAATCGGTGCCTTGCGGGCCGCGCATTTGACCCGTCGCCAATGGGCGTTGTTCAGTGTGCGGGGCGGATTGCACGGGATCGGCGTGATCTTGTGGTTTTTCGCGATGACCCGCATTTCCATCGCCGAAGTGACCGCCATGAACTATCTTGCACCGATTTACGTGACCATTGGTGCGGCGCTGTTCTTGGGGGAAAAGCTGGCGCTGCGGCGGATGATTGCGGTTGTTCTTGGCTTGGTCGGTGCCGTCATTATCCTGCGCCCCGGGTTTCGCGAGCTTGCGATGGGGCATTACGCGATGTTGATCGCGGCGGTGGTGTTTGGCGGGGCATATCTGTTGGCCAAAGTGTTGGCGGACGAGGTGAAGCCATCGGTCGTGGTGGCGATGATGTCGCTGTTTGTCACGCTGATGCTGGCCCCCTTTGCGCTGCCTGTCTGGATCGCGCCCACATGGCAAGAGCTGGGTATTCTGGCCGCTGTGGCCTGCTTTGCGACGGCGGGACATTACACGATGACCCTAGCCTTTGCTGCTGCACCGCTGACGGTCACCCAACCGGTCACGTTTTTACAGCTGGTCTGGGCCACCGCCCTAGGCGCGTTGGTCTTTGCCGAACCGATTGATATCTGGGTGATCATCGGCGGCTTGGTGATCTTGGGCTCGGTGACCTTTATCACCTGGCGCGAGGCGATGTTGAACCGCCAGATCACCCCGGCCAGCCCCGCGACCAAGCTGTAAGCGACGCGAAAATCAGCGCGTCAGCAGGCCTGTGAAGTCGGTTATTATTGACTAGCGGGTCAATAACCCTACATCTGTTCCAAGCACCGGAATCATACCGACCGGAAACGTTGAGGAACGACAATGCCCAAGCTTGGAATGGAACCGATCCGCCGCGATGCGCTGGTCAAGGCGACGATTGCCGAAATCGGGGCCGCGCAGTCGCTGGATGTAACCGTTGATCAGATCGCGCGACGTGCCGGGATGTCCAAGGCGCTGGCCCACCACTATTTCGGCGGCAAGGATCAGATTTTCCTCGCGGCGATGCGCTATATCCTGTCGGAGTATTCGGCCGAGGTGCGCCGCGAACTGCGCAAGGCCAAAACGCCAGCGGCCCGCGCCGAGGCGATTATCAGGGCCAGTTTCGACGAAAGCTTTTTTGATCCGGCGACGGTCAGCGCGTGGATGACGCTATATGGATCGTCGCGCACCAATGTCGAAACCTATCGTTTGCTGATCGTCTATCAGGCGCGGCTGCGGTCAAACCTGACCCACGCTTTGCGCCCGATTTCAGCGCAGCCCGAACAAGACGCCGAAACCCTCGCCGCGTTGATCGACGGCTTGTATCTGCGCGCGGCCCTTTCTGACACTGGCAGCGCGCCTGCTGCCTGCGCGCAAGCACTGTCCCTTTTGAACATTCTGATCGGAAGCAAACCATGACCAAGCCGAATATCCTGATCCTCATGGTTGACCAGTTGAATGGCACGCTGTTTCCTGATGGTCCGGTCGATTGGCTGCATGCCCCGAACCTCAAAAAACTGGCGGCGCGGTCGACGCGGTTCAAGAACGCGTATACCGCCAGCCCGCTGTGCGCGCCGGGCCGGGCGGCGTTCATGTCAGGCCAATTGCCAAGCGCGACAGGCGTCTATGACAACGCGGCGGAATTCCCGTCGAGCGTGCCGACCTATGCGCACCACCTGCGCCGCGCGGGCTATCAAACTTGTCTTTCGGGCAAGATGCATTTCGTCGGCCCCGATCAGTTGCACGGGTTCGAGGAACGGTTAACCACCGACATTTACCCTGCCGATTTCGGGTGGACGCCGGATTACCGCAAACCCGGCGAACGCATCGATTGGTGGTATCACAACATGGGGTCGGTCACAGGCGCTGGCGTGGCCGAGATCAGCAACCAGATGGAATATGACGATGCCGTCGCGTTCGAGGCGACGCGCAAACTGTATGATCTATCGCGCGGGCTTGATGACCGTCCGTGGTGCATGACGGTCAGCTTTACCCACCCGCATGACCCCTATGTGGCGCGCAAGAAATATTGGGATCTGTACAACGACTGCGAGCACCTGATGCCGCAGGTCGGTGATCTGGGCTATGACGCGCAAGACGCCCATTCCAAACGCATATTTGATGCGAATGACTGGCGCAGCTTTGACATCACCGAGGATAATATCAAACGGTCCCGCCAAGCGTATTTCGCGAATATCAGCTATCTTGACGACAAGATCGGTGAGATTTTGCAAACGCTTAAGGATACCCGCCAAGAGGCGATTATCGTCTTCGTCTCGGACCATGGCGATATGCTGGGCG
Source organism: Sulfitobacter sp. AS59 (assembly GCF_038899995.1). NCBI lineage: Bacteria > Pseudomonadati > Pseudomonadota > Alphaproteobacteria > Rhodobacterales > Roseobacteraceae > Sulfitobacter > Sulfitobacter sp. AS59. The sequence continues at coordinate 798,804 of NZ_JBBMQK010000001.1, read as the reverse complement.
AACGCGGCCTTTGGTTTAAGATGAGCTTTTATGAAGGCTCGTCCCGCGTGCCGATGATGATAGCGGCCCCGCAGATGGAACCCGGTTTGAACGAAACGCCTGTCAGCAATATCGACGTCTGCCCGACCCTTTGCGATCTTGCGGGTGTGTCGATGGACGAGGTGATGGAATGGACCACGGGCCAGTCGTTGGTGCCCATGGGGCAGGGGGTGGAACGCACCGAACCTGTCGCCATGGAATACGCCGCCGAAGCATCTTATGCCCCGATGGTATCGCTGCGCTATGGCAAGTGGAAATACAACCGCTGCGCGCTGGACCCCGATCAGCTGTTTGATCTGGACGCCGACCCGCACGAGCTGACCAATCTGGCCGAAGTTCCCGCGCACCAAGGCACCCGCCAAACCCTGCGCGCCAAGGCCGACGCCCGCTGGGATCTGGATGCCTTTGACGCCGATGTGCGCAAAAGCCAGGCCCGCCGCTGGGTGGTTTACGAGGCTTTGCGCAAGGGCGGCTATTACCCTTGGGATTACCAGCCCCTGCGCAATGCGTCCGAACAATACATGCGCAACCATATGGACCTAAACGTGCTAGAAGATAACAAACGCTTCCCGCGCGGCGAATAGACTTCCACCGCAATTGAAATCCACCGACCAGACCGGCACCGAAAAGCGAGAACCCTATGCAAACCCAACCAACCGCCAGCCACTTTATCAACGGCGCTTATGTCGAAGACACCAATGGCACGCCCATCGACGTGATCTATCCCGCCACCGGCGAAAAGATCGCAACCGTTTATGCAGCGACGCCCGCGATTATCGAACAGGCGCTTACAGCCGCCCGCGACGCCCAAGCCGCATGGGGTGCCATGACCGGGACAGAGCGGGGCCGCATCCTGCGCCGCGCCGCCGATATCATGCGCGAACGCAATCACGACCTGTCGATCCTTGAAACCTATGACACCGGCAAACCCTATCAGGAAACATCGGTTGCCGATGCCACCAGCGGTGCGGACGCGCTGGAATATTTCGGCGGTATGGCCGCGACGCTGACCGGCGAACACATCCAACTGGGCGAAGACTGGGTCTATACCCGCCGCGAACCGTTGGGCGTCTGTGTCGGTATTGGCGCATGGAACTACCCCACGCAGATCGCCTGTTGGAAGGGTGCCCCCGCGCTGGCTTGCGGCAATTCGATCATCTTTAAACCGTCCGAGACCACGCCGCTATCCGCATTGAAAGTGGCCGAGATTTTGGTCGAGGCGGGTTTGCCCGCGGGTCTTTACAACGTTGTGCAAGGCATGGGCGAAGTAGGTGCCGCATTGGTCACCGACCCGCGCGTCGACAAAGTATCGCTGACCGGATCGGTGCCCACGGGCCGCAAGGTTTATGCCGCTGCGGCCGACGGGATGAAGCATGTCACGATGGAACTGGGCGGCAAGTCCCCGATCATTGTGTTCGAAGACGCCGATATCGAAAACGCCGTGAGCGGTGCGATTGTGGGCAACTTCTACAGCTCCGGTCAGGTCTGTTCCAACGGCACACGTGTGTTCGTACATGCGGATATCAAAGAGGCGTTTCTGAAACGTCTGGCCGAACGTCTGGACAATGCGGTGATCGGCGATCCGATGGACCCCGACACCAGCTTTGGCCCGATGGTGTCAAAGCGCCAGCTGGATATCGTGCTGGGCTATATCGACAAGGGCAAGGCGGAAGGCGCGCGTCTGGTCTATGGTGGCAATGCGATTGACGGCAAAGGGTTCTATATGCAGCCAACCGTCTTTGCCGATGTCACCGACGACATGACAATTGCCCGCGAAGAGATTTTTGGCCCGGTCATGTCCGTGCTGGATTTCACCGACGAAGACGACGTGATGGCCCGTGCCAATGACACCGAATTCGGTTTGGCCGCTGGCGTGTTCACCCGCGATCTGTCCCGTGCACACCGCGTTGCGGCGAACTTTCAGGCGGGCACCTGCTATATCAACACCTATAACGACGCGCCCGTCGAGGCCCCGTTTGGCGGCATGAAAAACTCGGGCGTTGGTCGCGAAAACTCCAAAGCGGCGATCGAACACTATAGCCAGTTGAAATCCGTCTATGTGCGCATGGGCGATATGGAAGCACCCTTCTAATGGTCGGACTGCCAGAACCAGAGGCGCAACACCCGCGCATGAACCGGGTTGATGTCCTGAAATGGGTCGCGACAGTTGTCCAACTGGTTGGCTACGGGCTGACGGGGATGGGGCTGCAACCTTGGAACGTGTTCGCGTTTTTCGCGGGCATTGTTCTGTGGTTTGCGGTTGGTGTGATGTGGAAAGATCGCGCGATTATGGTGGTGCATGTTGGTGCATTCCTGTCGCTGCTGATCGGATATGTGAGCGTGAATTGATGCAAGCTGAATTTATTATTGTTGGCGCAGGCAGCGCCGGATGCGCGATGGCGTACCGTTTGGCCAAGGCCGGGCGCAAGGTATTGGTGATCGAACATGGCGGTACCGATGCAGGCCCGTTCATCCAGATGCCTGCGGCCTTGTCCTATCCGATGAACATGAAAACCTATGACTGGGGTTTTTCATCCGAACCCGAACCGCGTTTGGGCAACCGCCGTCTGGCGACTCCGCGCGGCAAGGTGATTGGCGGATCATCGTCGATCAACGGCATGGTCTATGTGCGTGGCCACGCCGAGGATTATAACCATTGGGCCGAACAAGGGGCCGATGGCTGGGGCTTTGCCGATGTGCTGCCCTATTTCAAACGGATGGAGCATTGGCATGACGGCGGTCATGGCGGCGACACGGAATGGCGCGGCAAAGACGGTCCGCTGCACGTGTCGCGCGGCCCGCGCAAAAACCCGCTGTTCAAGGCCTTTGTCGAGGCTGGCAAACAAGCCGGTTACGAGGCGACCGACGATTACAACGGTGAAAAGCAAGAGGGCTTTGGCCCGATGGAGCAGACCGTGTATGGCGGGCGGCGCTGGTCCGCAGCCAACGCCTATCTGCGCCCCGCGCAAAAGACCGGCAATGTTGAGGTGATCCGCGCACTCGCACAACGTGTGGTGATCGAAGATGGCCGCGCCGTTGGTGTTGAAGTGCTGCGTGGCGGCAAGACCGAGGTGCTGCGCGCCAGTGGCGAGGTGATCCTTGCCGCGTCCTCGATTAACTCGCCCAAGCTGTTGTTGCTGTCTGGCATTGGGCCAGCCGCGCATTTGGCGGAACATGGCATTGAGGTCGTCGCGGATCGCGCCGGTGTGGGCCAAAACCTGCAAGATCATCTTGAACTGTACATCCAGATGGCGGCAAGCCAGCCGATTACCCTCTACAAACACTGGAACCTCGTTTCCAAAGCCGTCATCGGCGCGCAATGGCTGTTCACCAAAACCGGTCTGGGCGCGTCCAACCAGTTTGAATCGGCGGCGTTCATCCGGTCCAAGGCGGGGATCAAATACCCTGACATCCAGTATCACTTCCTCCCCATTGCCGTGCGCTATGATGGCAAGGCAGCGGCGGAAGGGCACGGGTTTCAGGCCCATGTCGGCCCGATGCGGTCGACCTCGCGTGGGTCCGTCTCGTTGCGTTCGGGCGACCCTGCCGATACGCCGAAAATCGTGTTCAACTATATGTCGCAGGACCGCGATTGGGAGGAGTTCCGCAATTGCATCCGCCTGACCCGCGAGATTTTCGCCCAAGACGCGTTCAAACCCTTCGTGAAAGGCGAGATTCAGCCCGGTGCCGATGTGCAAACGGATGACGAACTGGATGCCTTTATCCGTGAACACGCCGAAAGCGCCTATCACCCTTGTGGCACCTGTCGCATGGGGCGTGCGGATGATCCCGATGCGGTTGTCGATCCGCAAGGCCGGGTGATTGGTGTGGATGGCCTGCGCGTCGCGGACAGCTCAATCTTCCCGCGGATCACCAACGGCAATCTGAACGGGCCGTCGATCATGGTCGGTGAAAAGATGTCCGACCATATCTTGGGGATCGATCCATTGGCCGCTGCGAATGATGAACCTTGGATTAATCCGAATTGGGAAACATCGCAGCGCTAAGTCGCGCCGGGATATTAAAAGTTAACTCGAATTAACAAATGCCATTGATTGGGGCCGTCAAACGCTCCAGTCATGGCGCATGTTAAAGCTTTGTTCACTTTTGTGTATCGTGCTCAGCACGGCCATTGTCAGCGGACCCGCTCAGGCGGCGGGCAAACGCATCACTGGCACCATTCAGGTCATTGACGGCGACACATTTGATGTGGGCGGCACGCGTGTGCGCCTGTTCGGCATCGATGCGCCTGAGGGCGATCAAACCTGCACTGATGCGCGCGGCGATGAACTGCGCTGCGGCGCGTTCGTGACCACGCAGGTGCGCGATGCTTACCAAGGCAAGCAGACCGTGTGCCGACAGATTGATACAGATCGCTACGGGCGCAGTGTGGCGCGCTGCGTGGTGGGGAATGTCGATGTCGGGCAAAACCTTGTTGCTAGCGGGCTGGCCTTTGCCTTTGCCGAATACTCTCGCGATTATATCGCCGTGGAAAAATCCGCGATCCGGGCGGGGCGCGGCATTCACGCCTACACGATGATCCGCCCGTCAGCATTCCGCGCCCAAAAACGCGCGGCTCGGGTTGCGAGGGCCAAAACGCCGGCGCATGTCGGGCAAAATGGCTGCACGATCAAGGGCAATATCAGCACCAAAGGCGTGCGCATTTTCCATGTGGCGGGCCAACGCGACTATCAACGCACCGCGATCCGCACGGATAAGGGCGAACGTTGGTTCTGTTCCGCAAGTGAGGCGCGCGCGGCAGGCTGGCGTGCCGCACGGCGCTGATTATTCCACCTGATAGGGCAATACATCGCGCAAATCAGGATCGACAACCAACTGCCGTTCAAGCGGCGGAACAGACCGCTGGTGGCAGCCCTTACGCTCGCAAATTCGGCAGGAAATCCCGATAGGTTCAAAGGCGGATGCGCGGCTGGTGTCCATCCCGTCGGCATAGACCATGGCCGCCGCATGGCGCACCTCGCAGCCCAATGAAATCGCATAGCGCCGCACCGGCGCGCCGAACCGTCCGGCGGGTTTCGAGATGTCGCGCGCCAATGAAATATAGCGCACCCCATCGGGTGTTTCGGCAAGCTGTCGTAGGAACCGCCCCGGTGTTTCGAACGCGCTATGCACATTCCACAACGGGCACGCCCCGCCAAACCGGGCAAATTGCAACCGCGTGGCCGAATGGCGCTTGGTGATCGTACCCGCCTGATCGACGCGCACGAAAAAGAATGGAATACCCTTCGATCCGGGCCGTTGCAGCGTCGACAAGCGATGGGCGACCTGCTCAATCGACGCGCCAAATTGCCCTGCCAAGATCTCGAGGTCATGACGGCATTCTTGCGCCTTGGCCAAAAACGTCTGGTAGGGCATCAGCGCCGCGCCCGCGAAATAATTGGCCAGCCCGATTTTGGCGATGTCCCGCGCGGCACCGCTGTGAAACCGCGCCAGATCAAGCGTCGCCTCAAGCAGGCTGTTCTGCCGCGTCATGGCCGTCTGGAACAGCAGTTGAAACAGTTGCGTTTCTTGCGGGGCACGTGATGAGATGTGCAAAACCCCCGCGTTCGGATCATAGCGGCGCAAGGCCGCCATATCGTCAAAGCTGACCTTGATACCCACCGCCGTCAGCGCGGCTATCGCCGTGGCCTTCAGCGTTTTGCCATCGCTGTTGGCACGGGCGAAATGTTCGGCGGCGCGGTCAACCGCATCAATATAGTTATCACAGTAATGAAAGAAATCGCGCACTTCCTCCCATGGGCTGGGGGAGGCACGGGCATCTTCGCGGCCCAATGCCTCGTCCAGATAGGCAAGGCGTTCATGGGTCTGGCGATGGCTTTGGTGCAGCTTGATAAAGGCCCGCGCCAGCCCCGGCGCGTTTGATGCGGCAAGCTGAAGATCGGCCAGCGGCAGGGTGTCGCCTTCGAACAAGGGGTCTGCCAAAATCTCGCGCATATCGCTGACCAAGCGTTGGCTGTCACCGCTCGACAGTTCAGTCACGTCCATCCCAAACTCGGACGCAAGCGCCAGAACCACCGTCGTACTGACGGGACGGTTGTTATTCTCCATCTGGTTCAAATAGGGCAGGGACACGCCCAGCTTGGCGGCAAAATCCTTTTGCGTGCTGCCAATCTTGGTGCGCAATTCGCGCAGTTTCGCGCCAGCATAAAGCTTTTGTGTTGCCATCCGGATCAGGGCCTTTGCAAATTTGCAGATAGGCCCATGCTAGCTTTGCAAAGTAGCGCCGACAAGGTCTGTCGTCAGCGGATGCCCAGCATCTTTTCGCGGCGGATCACAACCAAGATCGACGCAACCCCGGCCACAGCCGTCCCCAGCATGATCCACAACAGCGGATAGGCTCCGGTTTCTTTGCTCAGCAATGATCCGGCCAGAATGCTAAGCCCGGCACCCCCGCCAATCATTACCGCGCCACCCAGACCCGATGCAGTCCCGGCCAGATGCGGACGCACGGACAGCAAGCCCGCCGTCGCATTGGGGATGCACAGCCCGTTACCAAGCCCGACCAGCGTCATCATGCCAAAGAAGGATATGGGGCTGCCGTAGCCCGCAAGAAAGATCAGCATCGACACGGCACCGCCCACAGCATTGGCCAGACAGCCACACAGCACCAGCGTGTTGACCCCCCATTTGGTGGCCGTGCGCGCGGTGATAAAGTTACCTATGAAATACCCGATGGCCGGTGCCCCGAAGTACAGGCCAAGCTCGGCGGGCTCCATCCCAAAGACTTCGCTGCCCACAAAGGGCGCGCCGCCCAGATAGGCAAAGAATGCGCCCGAACAGCAGGCCGCCGCCATCGAATATCCCCAAAACCGGGGCGATTTGAACAGCTCGGGGTATTCGCTGAATTGCTGGCGCATGGTTTTGCCCGACCGAACCGATGTTTCGCCCAAGTCGTACCATGTCTGTGCAAAGACGATCACGCCGACCAAGAACATGGCCCAAAAGGTCGCCTGCCAGCCGAATGCCTGATCCAACACGCCGCCGATTGCGGGCGTGATCATCGGCACCACGGCCATCCCCATGGTGACATATCCGATCATCGACGCGGCTTTGTCTTGGGTGAACATATCACGCACGACCGCGCGGCTTAGCACCATGCTGACGGCGATGATGGCCTGCGCACAGCGGCAAATCAGAAACACAAATGCCGTCGGTGCATAGATACAGCCAAGCGTGGCGATCATGTATATGACCAACCCCCACAGCAAGACGTTGCGCCGCCCCAGATTGTCGGACACGGGGCCAATGATCAGCTGCAAGCCTGCGCTGAACAGCAAATAGAGGGGCACAGACAGCTGCATAACGCTATAGTCTGTATCGAAATACACCGCCATTGATGGCAGGCTGGGCAGGAACATGTTCATCGCCAGCGCACCGATGCCTGACAATAGGATCAGCGTGGAAATATGCGGAGGGCTGGTCTTGTCCAAAAAGCGGACAGCGTTTTCACTCTTCATGCAAATCAGTTATGCCTGTGGTTTGTTATTGTCTATGACCTTCCTCACAGTTTGCGTATTTGCAGTTTGCACAAGTGTGGCTGAATATACTTTGCAAATTTGCTAAAAGACGCTTTGGTTGTTTAGCTGCACTGGCTAGTATGGCGAAAATCTAAAAGAGGTGCGTCATGAAAGATATCCTGGAACAGCTGGAAGACCGTCGCGAAGAGGCCCGCCTGGGTGGTGGGCAAAAACGCATTGATGCGCAGCACGCCCGTGGCAAGCTAACGGCTCGCGAACGGATTGATCTGCTGCTCGATGAGGGGTCTTTCGAGGAATTCGACATGTTCGTCACGCACCGCTGCACCGATTTCGGCATGCAGTCGCAAAAGCCTGCAGGCGACGGTGTTGTCACGGGGTGGGGCACCATCAATGGCCGTCTCGTCTATGTCTTCAGCCAAGACTTTACGGTTTTCGGTGGTTCCTTGTCCGAGGCCCACGCCCAGAAGATCTGCAAAATTCAGGACATGGCCATTCAAAATGGCGCGCCCGTGATCGGCATCAACGATTCCGGCGGTGCGCGTATTCAGGAAGGGGTGGCCAGCCTCGCGGGCTATGCCGAAGTGTTCCAGCGTAATATCGAAGCCTCAGGCGTGATCCCGCAGATCAGCGTGATTATGGGGCCATGTGCGGGCGGCGCGGTCTATTCCCCTGCGATGACCGACTTTATCTTTATGGTCAAAGACACGTCTTATATGTTCGTGACCGGCCCCGATGTGGTGAAAACCGTGACCAACGAACAGGTCACCGCCGAAGAGCTGGGCGGTGCCTCGACTCACACGCGCAAATCATCTGTCGCCGATGCGGCGTTTGAAAACGATGTTGAGGCTTTGGCCGAAGTGCGCCGCTTGGTGGATTTCCTGCCCGCTAACAACCGCGAAAAACCACCCGTCCGCCCGTTCTTTGATGATCCCAACCGGATTGAATCCTCACTCGACACGCTGGTGCCGGTGAACGCGAACACCCCCTACGATATGAAAGAGCTGATCCACAAGCTGGCAGACGAGGGCGATTTCTACGAGATTCAGGAAGATTTCGCCAAGAACATCCTGACCGGCTTTATCCGTATCGAAGGCCGAACTGTTGGCGTTGTGGCCAACCAGCCCATGGTGTTGGCCGGTTGTCTGGATATCGACAGCTCGCGCAAGGCGGCGCGCTTCGTGCGTTTCTGCGACGCGTTCGAAATCCCGATCCTGACCTTGGTCGACGTTCCCGGCTTTCTGCCCGGCACCAGCCAGGAATATGGCGGCGTGATCAAACACGGTGCCAAACTGCTCTTTGCTTATGGCGAGGCGACAGTGCCGATGGTGACCGTGATCACCCGCAAGGCTTACGGCGGTGCCTATGACGTGATGGCGTCCAAACACCTGCAATCCGACTTTAACTATGCATGGCCCACCGCTGAAATCGCGGTGATGGGGGCCAAGGGTGCGACGGAAATCATCCACCGCGCCGATCTGAATGACCCCGAAAAAATCGCCAGCCACACCGCCGACTACGAAGAGCGTTTCGCGAACCCGTTTGTGGCAGCCGAACGCGGTTTCATCGACGAGGTCATCCAGCCCAGCATGACACGCAAACGTATTGCCCGCGCCTTTGCGTCGCTACGCAACAAATCCAAAACGATGCCGTGGAAGAAACACGATAACATCCCGCTCTGACTTCTCTGGCTCTTAAATATCCTCGCCGAAGGCATAGAATCTTTGGCGGAACAGGAGAAACGCGTGAAACCGTTCGCTGATCATACATCAAACGCTCTGGCGGGGCAGGTGGCCAGATGAAACTGGTCGCTGCCCTTTTGCTCGCGGCGTCGCCGCTACAGGCGCTTGATGTCCCCTCGGGGCAGCAGGTCGACCTGCAAGAGGTTCTGGTCGATCAGATGGGCGATGAGACATGGCTGCGGTTTCGTTTCATAGCGCCTGCTATTGCCCGTGACGGGGGCACGATCACCTATAACGTGGCATCGCCTGATATGAAGGCGCTGTGCGACACGCTGGCCATCCCCTATGCCGCACAGTATGCGCTGACGGGCGACGTGATTGTGATTTCATTGGCGGACAGGGCGGTTGAATTTGGTGCCGTAGACCCAAGCGTAACACAGTTTTTCGAAGCATATCGCCCCGAAAAGGGCATCTGCATCTGGGAGGCATTATGATGCAACCACAATATCTTGCGCAGCCATCTGCACGTACTGGCAGAACTGCGGCTTTGGCGACACATTTTCGCCGATCGAAAACGGCCCCGTATGCAATGCGCGGCAACTGCGGTAATATCGCGCCAAGGAATACGCAGGTATCCCTTACCACAAAAGCGGGGTTTTATTGGCATGAGGCAGTGCCGGACCCTTTATGCAATCACAGGAGACTACGATGTCAAAGAGCATCACAATGTTGGCCGCATTCGGCCTTGTCGCAGCTGTTTCAGCATGCGCGCCCAAGCAGGAAGAATATGTTGTTGTCGCACCCGAGCCCATCTCGGTTGAGCCAGTATACACAGGCAAGTACAAGTAAAGCTTGCCGGGGGCAGGCCGCTGCGTCTGTCCCCACACCACCTGCTTTGATTTCACAGCGCATGGTCCCTGCAGTCTGGGGGGCATCATGCTGAAACATCGCGGTTTTCCGGGGCGTATGCCCGGTTCAGACTATCAATTCACCATTCGTCGCGCCAACCCCAAAGGGGTGACGCCGCTGACCCGTCGCGAACGGCGCTCGGATCGTAAGTCCGTGGACCGGCGTGCGGATACGGCGTTTATGGCGGCCCTGTGGGAGTCCTTTGGTACAGAGCCGTTCGAGCGTGGCAATCTGGATGCGGGCCGTTTGTCGTGGATGTTCGGCCGCGAAGTCGTCCCTGCCGAAGACCCCTTTGATCCCGCAGACTACGAGGCCTTGCTGGTGATCAATGAACCGCTTGCCCGTGCGGCTTTCCCCGACGCGTTCGAGGATTGAACAGATGCCCGCATGGATCACATCAGCGGATAACCGCCCCGTGGCCAGCGGGTTTTTGCCCTTTGCCGGGGCGGGGCTTGGTAAAGCTCTGGGTGCGACGGAACCATTGATCTATCATCGCGTTAAGCCACGTATTCAGAACGTTGCATTGAGCAGATCAAAAGGACGCCCCCTATGCCTATCAAGAACATCATTCTCGCCCTCACAGCCTGTGCAGGCCTTGCCGCTTGCGGCGACAACCTTGGCGAACAAGCCCTTGGCGGCGGTGTCGTCGGTGCCGGTGCTGCGGCGCTTACCGGCGGCGGTTTGCTGCAAGGTGCGGCCATCGGTGCAGGCGCAAACGTGCTTGCATGCCAATCCGGCGCGGTACGCTGCAACTGATCTAGACGATCACACTCAACTGGATGACGCGGCCCGCGTGGGCGGCGCATCCCTATACGATAATTCCGACCCCGCTCAGCCCATGCTGATGCGGGGTTTTTCCGTTTCCTCAAGACCCAAAGGGACAGCCCATGTTCAATAAGATCCTGATCGCCAACCGCGGCGAAATTGCCTGCCGTGTTATCAAGACCGCGAAAAAGATGGGCATCCAGACCGTCGCCATCTATTCCGACGCCGATGCCCAAGCGTTGCATGTGCAAATGGCGGACGAGGCGATCCACATCGGCCCACCCCCTGCGAACCAGTCCTATATCGTCATCGACAAAGTGATGGCCGCGATTAAGGAATCCGGCGCGCAGGCGGTGCACCCCGGCTATGGTTTTCTGTCCGAGAACTCGAAATTCGCCGAAGCGCTTGCCGCTGCGGGCGTGGCATTTGTAGGCCCCCCAGTTGGCGCGATCGAGAAAATGGGCGACAAGATCACCTCGAAAAAGATCGCGCAAGAAGCGGGGGTCTCCACCGTACCCGGCTACATGGGCCTGATCGCCGACGCGGACGAAGCCGTGAAAATCTCGAACGAAGTTGGCTATCCCGTCATGCTCAAGGCGTCTGCGGGCGGCGGCGGCAAGGGGATGCGCATTGCATGGAACGATGAAGAGGCCCGCGAAGGCTTCCAGTCCTCCAAGAACGAAGCTGCCAACAGCTTTGGCGACGACCGTATCTTTATCGAGAAATTCGTAACCCAGCCGCGCCACATCGAAATTCAGGTTCTGTGCGACAGCCACGGCAACGGCATTTACCTAGGCGAACGCGAATGTTCGATCCAGCGCCGCAACCAAAAAGTTGTCGAAGAAGCGCCTTCGCCGTTCCTCGACGAGGCCACGCGCAAAGCCATGGGTGAACAGTCCGTCGCACTGGCCCAAGCGGTTGGCTATGCCTCGGCCGGGACCGTCGAATTCATCGTGGATGGCGACAAGAATTTCTACTTCCTCGAGATGAACACACGTTTGCAGGTGGAACATCCCGTGACCGAACTGATCACCGGCGTCGATCTGGTTGAACAGATGATCCGCGTGGCCAATGGCGAAAAGCTGACCATCACCCAAGACGACGTGAAACTGACCGGTTGGGCCATCGAAAACCGCCTTTATGCCGAAGACCCGTACCGTGGCTTCTTGCCCTCCATCGGTCGTTTGACCCGTTACCGTCCGCCCATGGAAATCGCGGCTGGCCCGCTGCTGACCAATGACAAATGGCATGGCGATGCGCCAAGCGGCGACATGGCCGTGCGCAATGACACTGGCGTCTATGAGGGCGGCGAGATCAGCATGTATTACGATCCAATGATCGCCAAGCTGTGTACATGGGCCCCAACCCGTGCCGAAGCGATCGAGGCGATGCGTGTGGCCCTTGATAGTTTCGAGGTCGAAGGCATCGGTCACAATCTGCCGTTCTTGTCCGCCGTGATGGATCACCCGATCTTTACCGCAGGCGACATGACGACTGCCTTTATCGAAGAACAATACCCGGACGGCTTCCAAGGCGTTGAATTGCCAGAGGCTGAACTGCGCCGCATCGCTGCGGCAACATCGGCCATGCACCGGGTCAGCGAAATCCGCCGCACCCGCGTGTCGGGTCGGATGGACAATCACGAACGCAAGGTTGGTACCGCGTGGAATGTCGCCATTCAGGGGCAATCCTATGACGTGGATATTGCCGCTGACCATGAAGGCGCGACCGTCACATTCGAGGATGGGCATGAAATGCGCGTTGCGGGCGACTGGACGCCGGGCGATCATCTGGCGACGATGACGGTCGATAATGCACCGTTGATCTTTAAGGTCGGCAAAATCTCGGGCGGGTTCCGCATTCGTGCGCGTGGCGCTGACCTCAAGGTGCATGTGCGCAACCCGCGTCAGGCCGAACTGGCCCGCTTGATGCCCGAAAAACTGCCGCCGGATACGTCCAAGCTGCTGCTCTGTCCGATGCCCGGTTTGGTTGTTAAAATCGACGTCGAAGTCGGCGACGAAGTTCAAGAAGGCCAGAACCTATGCACCATCGAGGCGATGAAGATGGAAAACATCCTGCGCGCCGAGAAGAAGGGCACCGTGTCAAAAATCAACGCGAGCGCAGGCGACAGTCTGGCCGTTGACGACGTCATTATCGAGTTTGAATAAAGCCAATGATTGCCAGCCCATGCATCAGCCCCGCCATCGGATCGGTGTCTTGCACCGCCCCGATTGGCGTGGCGCTGCGTGGGTTCAGGCCCGGCGTTCAGTCAAACAATTGGCGCGGCTGTTCCTTGGCATCGCGGATTTCGCGCTGCCGGATCGTCATCTTGTCGATGCTGCGCGTAATCTCTCGGACATCCCACGGGCGCGGTTTACGCAGCTTGATGCCACCATCCTTGCCGACCAGCACCAACATAAACCCGCGCGGGCGCATCTTTAGCCGCATGGCACTGCGCGCGGCAGGGTCCGTATCGGTCAGCACGATGACATCGCGTGCCAGTAAATCCTCTTGCTGGGCCATCAGTAATTCCATCTGCGAGATGTACGCAGGGTCGTCCGGACTGTCGGCAAAGACCAAAACCGGCCTTTTTTTCCAGTGGAATTCACTCAAATCTGCCATATCTGCCGGTGCAAACAGCACTGGGGCGGGTGGTTCTGTGGCGGATTGTGCAACTGCAAAAGATGCAAACAATCCAACAAAAACAAGGGCTATCACTGATTTCATTTTCTCTCCTACTGCCTCTGATATAGGGGTTCTGCCCGAGATTGCGATGCGCAATTTATGGCAAACGGCTATTAAGCTTAACGAAACAGGTCATCGGACATGAATGGGGTGGTTTCCCTGAATGGATCGGTTGGGGCGGTTCCCTTGTTACGATTGGGCGAAAAGCTGATGGATATTATTTTGCATGTGGGCGCGCACAGAACGGCGACGACCAGCTTTCAACGGTATCTGCGGGACAATTCTGATGCGATTGCCGCATCCAAAACAGGTATTTGGGGGCCATTGCGCACCCGCAAGGGGCTGTTTTCAGGGATTTTTCCCGGCCCCAAGATGCAAGGCCGGTCACCTGAACGGGTAAAGGGCCGTGTCGCGTTGCAACTGGCCCGCGCCCGCGAAAACGGGGTCGCGCGTTTGCTGGTGTCCGAGGAAAACATGATCGGATCGTCGCGCCATTGCGTGCGCACAGGGGTGCTGTTCCCCGCTGCGGGTGACCGGATGGCGCGGTACTGCGCCGCTTTCGATGGCAACATTACGCGAATTATACTTAACATCCGGTCGCCTGAAACATGGTGGTCATCGGCGGCGGCTTACGCAATTTCGCGCGGTCACGGGGTGCCAAGCCCGTCAAAGCTGGACAAAATCGCGGCGTCACAGCGCAGTTGGCGTGATGTGATTACCGATCTGGCCTGCGCCGTACCTAACGCGGAAATCAAAGTCGCCACATTCGAGGAATACGCGGGCCGCCCGGATGCCTTGCTGGCCGAAGCGACGGGCGTCGCGGCCCCCGTTGACCGCGATCATCACTGGCTGAACCGCGCGCCTGATCTGCCCGCGCTGCGCGCCATGCTGGCCGAGCGCGGTCAAGACCCAGATCTGCTGCCCGACGAAACGGGCCGCTGGAACCCGTTTAACGATGCGCAAGCAGCCGCTTTGCGTGAAACCTATTCCGATGATCTGTTCTGGCTGACTGCCGGGGCGGATGGTCTGGCCCAACTGACAGAAAATAGCGTCCGAGAAAGAGCAGGCACAAGCCAGCCGTCGGGCAACCCTAAAAAAGGACATCCCCATGACAGCCGACAAAGATATCTGGCGCAATCTGGCTGAGGCCGAGTTGCGCGGACGCCCCGTTGACGATCTCACCTGGCACACGCTGGAAGGCATCGACGTCAAACCGCTGTACACCGCCGAGGATACCGCCGGTCTGGACCACATGGATGGCATCCCCGGGCAGGCCCCCTTTACCCGTGGTGTGAAGGCGACGATGTACGCAGGCCGCCCGTGGACGATCCGCCAATATGCGGGCTTTTCCACGGCCGAGGAATCCAACGCCTTTTATCGCCGCGCCTTGGCCGCCGGCCAGCAGGGCGTTTCCGTGGCCTTCGATCTGGCCACTCACCGTGGTTATGACAGCGACCACCCCCGTGTTGAGGGCGACGTTGGCAAGGCCGGCGTGGCCATCGACAGTGTCGAGGATATGAAAATCCTGTTCGATGGTATCCCGCTCGACAAGGTATCGGTGTCGATGACCATGAACGGCGCGGTGATCCCGATTTTGGCCAGTTTCATCGTCGCGGGCGAAGAGCAGGGGCACGATAAATCGGTCCTTTCCGGCACCATTCAGAATGATATTCTGAAAGAGTTTATGGTGCGCAACACCTATATCTATCCGCCAGAACCCTCGATGAAGATCATCGGCGACATCATCGAATATACCTCTGACCACATGCCGAAATTCAACTCGATCTCGATCTCGGGCTATCACATGCAAGAGGCCGGTGCGAACCTGGTGCAAGAACTGGCGTTCACCTTGGCCGATGGTCGGGAATACGTGCGCACCGCCATTGCCGCTGGTATGGACGTCGATAAATTCGCGCCGCGTCTCAGCTTTTTCTTTTGCATCGGTATGAACTTCTTCATGGAGGCCGCTAAGCTGCGCGCCGCCCGTCTGCTATGGTCGCGGATCATGGATGAATTCAAACCGCAAAACCCCAAATCCGCCATGCTGCGCACCCATTGCCAGACATCGGGCGTGTCGTTGCAGGAACAAGACCCCTATAACAACGTGATCCGCACCGCCTACGAGGCGATGTCGGCAGTGTTGGGCGGCACCCAATCGCTGCACACCAACGCGCTGGACGAAGCGATTGCCTTGCCGACCGAATTCTCGTCACGCATTGCACGCAACACCCAGTTGATCCTGCAAGAAGAAACTGGCGTGACCAATGTGGTCGATCCACTGGCTGGCAGCTATTACGTGGAAAAACTGACCAGCGATCTGGCCGAGGCAGCTTGGAAGCTGATCGAAGAGGTTGAAGAGCTGGGCGGGATGACCAAGGCCGTGGCATCGGGCATGCCGAAACTGCGCATCGAAGAAGCAGCCGCCACCCGGCAGGCCAAGATCGACCGGGGCACCGATGTGATCGTCGGCGTCAATAAATACCGCCGCGAGACTGAAGACGCGATTGATATCTTGGACGTCGATAACGTCGCGGTGCGCGACAGTCAGATCAAGCGCCTTGAAACGCTGCGCGCAAACCGGGACGAGGCCGCCTGCACAGCCGCGCTGACGGAATTGACCCGCCGCGCAAAAGAGGGCGGCAACCTGCTCGAGGGGGCCGTCGAAGCGGCCCGCGCCCGCGCCACAGTTGGAGAAATTAGCATGGCTATGGAAAGCGAATTCGGCCGCCACCGCGCCGAGGTGAAAACATTGGCTGGCGTCTATGGTGCCGCCTATGAGGGCGATAGCGGCTTTGCCGAAATTCAGAAATCCGTCGAAGACTTTGCCGAGGCCGAGGGCCGCCGCCCGCGCATGTTGGTCGTAAAAATGGGCCAAGACGGGCATGACCGTGGTGCCAAGGTTATCGCGACCGCCTTTGCCGATATCGGGTTTGACGTGGACGTAGGCCCCTTGTTCCAGACCCCTGCCGAGGCCGCCCAAGACGCCGTCGACAACGACGTGCATGTCATTGGCATCTCGTCGCAGGCGGCGGGCCACAAGACCCTAGCGCCGCAATTGATCAAGGCGCTGAAGGACGCGGGGGCCGAGGATATCTTGGTCATCTGCGGCGGCGTGATCCCGCAGCAGGATTATAAATTCTTGTATGACGCGGGCGTCAAAGCGATATTCGGGCCGGGCACAAACATCCCCAACGCGGCGCAGGATATTTTGAAGTTGATCCGCGAGGCGCGGTGTTAAGCCAACCTTTAAAGAATGAGGGGGCTGTCTGCCCCCTCAAACTCCATTACGTTAAAGAATGAGGGGGCTGTCTGCCCCCTCAAACTCCCCCGAGGATTTAGACCCATTTGGAAAATGAGAAGATGATGGAGTTGGATCACATTGCAATCGCGGGCGAGAGCCTCTCTGCGGCGGTTGCTTATGTTCAAGAAAGCTTGGGCGTCGCCATGCAGCCGGGTGGGGAGCACGCGGTGTTTCATACCCATAACCAGTTGTTGGGGCTGGAAGACGGGCTGTATCTTGAGGCGATTGCGGTGAACCCAGCGGCACCCGATCCGGACCGGGCGCGGTGGTTTGATCTGGACCGGTTCAGCGGGCTTGCGCGGCTGACCAACTGGATTTGCCGCTGCGATGATCTGGATGCGACCTTGCGGGCGCTGCCGGCGGGGTTCGGCGCGCCGGTTCAGTTGCAACGCGGTGATTTACGCTGGCGCATGGCGGTGCCGCAGTCTGGTATCCTACCCTTTGATAACTGCGCCCCTGCGTTGATTGAATGGCAGGGCGATGCGCATCCCGCGCCGCGGCTTGGATCGGGGGGCGGCCGTTTGGAGACGTTAGAGGTGCAGCATCCTGATGCCTTGGTATTGGCTGACCTGCTCGCGCCCTTGTTGCGCGACAATCGGGTTTTATTTGCAACGGGTGATCCAGGGCTGACGGCCGCATTCGATATCGCGGGTCGCAAGGCCGTGTTGACGTGATCATTCGGGCTGCAGGGACGCAAGACGCGGCCGAGATTGCCGCGATCTGGAACGACATGATCCGCGATACCTTGTTCACCTTTACCACTGAACAAAAGACCCAAGCCGGGATCGTTGCCATGATCGCTGACCGTCCCGGGGCCGTTTGGGTTGCGCAGACGGACCGGATCGTTGGTTTTGTCACCTACGCGCAGTTTCGAAGCGGGCCGGGGTACCGCACGAGTGTTGAGCATAGCATCGTGCTGGGCGATGGCGTGCGCGGGCAGGGTGTGGGCCGCGCCCTGATGGATCAGGCCTGTTTATCTGCAGCGCAGCAAGGCCGGCACATCATGGTTGCGGGCATCAGTTCGGCCAATACCGGCGGCGTGGCCTTTCATGCAGCCATGGGATTTCAACAGGTTGGCCGGATGCCGGAAATCGCGCGTAAAGACGGGCAATGGCTTGATTTGGTTTTGATGCAGAAAATGCTGACCGCCCCCTGACTTCCTTGCTGCGGCGCAGTAGGGTGGGGCCATGTCGATTTGGTCACGCATCACCGAAGCTTTGTCAGCGCTTACCGCAGGGGAGGGGCTGTCGACGGTTTTTGACCGTTTGCGCAGCCCGCCAGAGCGGTCGGTCGCCTTTACCATCGCGGTGATCGCCCTTGGTGCAAAGATGGCCAAGGCGGACGGGCAGGTCACCCGCGACGAGGTCACAGCATTTCGCGAAGTTTTCCAAATTGCCGAGGCCGATCAACAGGGTGCGGCGCGGGTATTCAACCTGGCGCGGCAGGATGTGACCGGGTTTGAGGATTACGCAAGCCGCATTGCCAGCATGTTTGCGGACCAGCCCGAGATGCTGCGCGACCTGATTGAAGGGTTGTTTCACATCGCAATGGCCGATGGCACATATCACCCGAACGAGGATGCGTTTCTGACCCGCGTTGCCGAGATTTTTGCTATGAACGAAAGCGATTTTGCGTCGCTGCGCGCACGGTTTGTGCCAGATACATCGCCGCTGCCCCATACGGTTTTGGGGATATCGCCCAATGCGTCGTTGGAAGAAGGCAAAGCTGCGTGGCGGCAGTTGGTGCGTGACAACCACCCTGATGCTTTGGTGGCACGGGGGCTTCCGCCAGAGGCGATTTCGATGGCGGAAAAACGGCTGATCGACATCAACCGCGCGTGGGAAACCTGGTCAGGCAAGGCGCGGTAATGCGTATTGCGACCTATAATGTCGAATGGTTCACCGGGCTGTTTGACGAGAAAGATCAACTGTTTGACGATGGCGCGTGGTCGGCACGGCATAATGTGACCCGCGCCGAGCAAACCCAGGCGTTGGGCCGCGTGTTTCGCGCGCTGGATGCGGATGCGGTGATGATCATCGAGGCGCCGGATAGCAGCCGCAATCACGCAACCGTCGCGGCATTGCAAAACTTTGCCGCGCATTTCGGTCTGCGTACAACAGACGCGATCATGGGGTTTTCCAATGACACGCAACAGGAAATTGCGCTGCTCTATGACCCAAGCAAGCTGACGGTCACCCATGCTCCGGGTGGCGAGGCGACAGGGCCGGAGGGCGCAACAGGCGCGCCGCGCTTTGACGGTGTCTTGCGGATTGATCTGGATATTGATGCCAAGGAAGATCAGGTCGTCTTCTCGAAGCCCCCGCTGGAGCTGAGCGTTCAGACCAATACAGGGTTCGCGTTCCGGATGATCGGTGCGCATCTGAAATCAAAAGCACCGCACGGCGCAAAGACACCCCAAGACGTGCTGCGTTTGGGGATCGCTAACCGCCGCAAACAATTGGCACAGGCGATATGGTTGCGCCGGCGGATCGAGACCCATCTTGAGACCGGCGATACGATGATGGTGCTGGGGGACTTAAACGATGGTCCGGGCCTCGATTCATTCGAGGATCTGTTCGGGCGTTCCTCGGTCGAGATCGTGATGGGGCATCGCGGCGCATATGCGTTGATTGAACCGCATGCGGAGCGCGCATTGGCCCAACGCATCGGTGCAACCCCCACGACATCGCGGTTTTGGATCGCGCCAGAGAAACGGTATTTGCAGGCGCTGCTGGATTACATCATGGTCAGCCCTTCGTTTATGCAGCGCAATGCAAGCTGGCGCATTTGGCATCCGCTGGATGACCCTGATTGCTGGGCAGACACGGCATTGCGTGACGCGCTGATCACCGCGTCTGACCATTTTCCGGTGACGATCGAGTTTGACGACTGAACCACGACCCAAGCACCATGCGTAGGGAGCACGGGGGCTGCAGCGCGAGGTTTAGGATTTAGCGGTCTTGAGCTGCACCTCGGCCCCGAGGGAGGCAGCAAGCGAGTTCAAGCGCGCTTCGGCGACCTCTCCAAACAGCGGCAGCATGTCATTGGTTAGCCACAGCTCAAGCTGTTTCTTCTTGGGATACCACCGCAATGTGCCGCGGTCTTCGTCCTTGTTCATCCACAACATCGCACCAAAGCGCATGGCCTTGCCCAGAATCTCGGCCTCGATCCGGGTCTTTTCATCGACCATTTCATAAAGGTCTTCAAAGCGGGTGTTTTCACGCTTGTTGGAATAGCGGTGCAGCAGGGCAAGGCCCAAGAATATCCGCTCGGAATGTTTGAGCCCACCCAGATTGGCGCGGGTGGCGTTGTCGAAACACACCTCGGCGCGGTAATCGGGATGCGCGCGCCAGCTGACGTCATGCAGCAGGCAAGCCGCCTTGATCAGGCGTTTGCGCTGTGGGGGTGCAGATTTGTAAAGCGGTGAAATGAAATCATAAAGCACCTTGCCAAAACCGGGCATGCGCGCGTCTTTGGCTTCGGCAAAACGGCAGGCCTCGATCAGCGGATCGCGGTCGCGCAGACGTTGCGGCATCTGTTCGTAAAGCATCCCCTCGCGGATGCCATAGCTGGAAATGGCGATGTCCTTGGGCTTGAAGGTCTTGACCAAGCGCGACAGAACCTCGGCGGCAAAGGGCACCAGAGCCATCCGGCTTGAGGACACGCCACTGATTTGGCGCAGCTCTTCTAGGTTGGCATTTTTGATGTGTTTCACGGTCTCACGCACGGATTTGGCCGTCATACGGTATTCGTGCAGCACATGCAGCGGATAGCCGCGCCGGACCATATCGATGCGGGCAATGGCGCGCCACGATCCACCGACCAGAAACAGACGGTCGCGCTGCGCGCCCATTTTGTCGGCCAAGCCTTGCATGACTTCTTTGATATGTTCCTGCCGTGCCTTGGCCCCGCCCTTGATATCACGCAGCTTGAGCGGCCCAAGCGCCGAGGTGACCCGCTTGCCCACGCGTCCGGCGGAAATCTCAGCAAGCTCCATCGACGAGCCGCCGATGTCGCAGACCAGACCATACGCCCCCGGCCAGCCCAACAGCACACCCTGCGCCGAAAGTCGGGCTTCTTCCTCGCCGTCGATGACCCAGATTTTCAGGCCGGTTTCACGCTCGACCTCGTCACAAAATGCGCGGCCGTCGGAGGCATCGCGCACCGCGGCCGTCGCCACCACCGTCAGTTCGGCCAGCTGCATGCCATCGGCGAGCTTTCTGAACCGCTTCATCGCGGATAAAGCGCGTGCGCGCCCTTGGGGCGATAGATGGCCGGTTTCAGCCATGCCAGCGCCCAAGGCGCACATGATTTTTTCGTTGTAGAAATAAGCGGGCGACCGGGCGGCCCCATCAAATACCACCAGCCGGACCGAGTTCGACCCGACATCGACAACGCCGACCTTGGCCAATGCGCGGGCCGAGGGGTCTAGAAACAGCGGTTTTCCGAAAAGCCCCAGATCGGCCACGCCGGTTTCAGGGACAGGGGTGGGCGGATTGGTGTCTAGCGTATCTGCCACAAATGCTCCTGCGGGGGCTTTGGTTCATGTCCAAATTGGCCCAGTTGTGGGGGGAAGGTCAATCGTTAACGGTCTGCGGACTGTTGTAAAAAGGAGAGGGCCAAGGGCCCTCGTGACATTTTGGGGCGTGGGGGAGGCGTGAGCCCCATGTGGCCGCAGGCGGGATCGGGGAGGAGACCTGCGCCTTCGGCGAGAGTTTATTTGGCAAAATGAAAATCAGGTCAGTCTTCGGTATGGGTTAGCTTGGGCACGTCCGAGGCACCGGCGCTGCCACGGCCCGAAAGCGACGGGTTTTCCATGAAGAAGCGGTGGCAGTTGAAGGCGAATACGCCTTCTTTCAAGGGGGGGCGGACAAAGCTGCCATCGGCCGACATCACCCAGCTTTGCGCCACGTCGGCGAGGTTTGCCGCCATGATCTGGCTGGTGATCTGTGCCTTGACGGTGGGGTTTTCGATTTCCACGAGGGTTTCGACGCGGCGGGTCAGGTTGCGGCCCATCCAGTCGGCGGAGGACATGAAAACCCGCGCCTTTTTATGAGGTAGGCCGTGGCCATTGCCAAAGCACACGATGCGCGAATGTTCCAAAAACCGCCCGACGATGGATTTGACGCGGATGTTTTCGGACAGACCTTTGATGCCGGGGCGCAGGCTGCAAATGCCGCGCACGACGAGGCTGATTTTAACGCCAGCCTGAGAGGCCGCGTAAAGCGCGTCGATCACATCGGCATCGACGATGGAGTTCATTTTGGCCCAAATCTCGGCCGGCTTGCCAGCGGCGGCGTGTTTCGCCTCGGCTGCGATCATGTCGAGCAGGCGGGTTTTTAGGGTGAGCGGCGAGATCGCGAGATTATCCAAGGTTTCGGGTTGGGCATAGCCGGACAGGTAGTTGAACACTTTGGTCGCGTCACGGCCCAGTTTCTGATCGCAGGTGAACAGCGACAGATCGGTATAGATGCGCGCGGTGATCGGGTGGTAATTGCCCGTGCCGTAGTGGGTGTAGGTGACCAGTTGATCGCCCTCGCGGCGTACCACTGTTGAAATTTTCGCATGTGTTTTCAGGTCGATAAAACCGTACACTACATGGGCACCGGCCCGTTCAAGCCTGCGGGACTGGCGGATGTTCGCGGCCTCGTCAAAGCGGGCCTTCAGCTCGACCAGTGCGGTAACGGATTTGCCATCCTCGGCGGCTTCGCACAGCGCTTCGACGATGGGGCTGTCGCGCGAGGTGCGGTAGAGTGTTTGTTTGATCGCCACCACATTGGGATCGCGCGCGGCTTGGGTCAGGAAACGCACCACCATATCGAACGTCTCGTAGGGGTGGTGCAGCAACATATCTTTGGACCGAATTGCGGCAAACATGTCGCCATCATGGTCGGTGACCCGTTCCGGAACGCGGGGTGTGAATTGCGGCCACAGCAGATCGGGGCGGCTGTCGATGACCAGTTCGGACAGATCACCGACCCCGATCATCCCGTCGATTTCAATAACGTCTTGGGGGCGCACGCCCAGTTCGGCCATGACCACGTTTTTCAGCTTTTCGGGCGCGCCGGCGGAATGGGTCAGGCGCACGACCTCGCCGCGGCGGCGGCGTTTCAGTGCAACCTCGAATTCGCGCACCAGATCTTCGGCTTCGTCTTCGACCTCGAGATCGCTGTCGCGCAGAACCCGAAATTCAAAGTGATCTTTCAGTTTGTAGCCGGGGAACAGGTCCGGAACCTTCAGCACCAACAAATCTTCGAGCGGTAGGAAGCGCTGACAGCCGTCGGGCGCGGGCAGCGGCACAAAGCGGTCGATCTTGGCCGGGATGGGCAGCAGCGCCTGTAGGGGGCGTTTATCTGCCGTGCGTTCCAGTTGCAGCGCCAGCGCGTAGCCGGTGTTGGGGATAAAGGGGAACGGGTGAGCGGGGTCGATGGCGAGGGGGGAGAGAACCGCAAACACCTGGTTTAAAAACACATCTTCAAGATGGATCAGATCGGCCTTGTCCAGATCAACGGCGCGTTCGAGCATGATGTTCTGCGCGTCCATCTCGGCCATGAGATCAACCAGCGTGCTTTGCTGGGTCAGCATCAGCTTGCGGGCGTTTTCGTTGATCAGCACCAGCTGTTCAGCAGGGGAAAGTCCATCGGCAGCCGGGGTCGTATTGCCCGCCTGTGCCAATTCGCGCAGACCCGCCACGCGGACCGTGTAAAATTCATCTAGATTGTTGGCGGATATCGACAGAAACCGCAGGCGTTCCAGCAGGGGAACACGGGGGTTCTGCGCCTCTTCCAGCACACGCCAATTGAAGCCCAGCCAACTGAGCTCGCGGTTAAAGAAGCGCCCCGGGCCAGACATGTCCAGATCGGGCAATGTCTCGGGTTCGGGGAAGGCGGCTTTTAGAAAATCAGCTTGGTTCATAGCGGCCTTATGGCGTTGGATTACAACAGAATTATGACAAGGGAAGTGGTGAGAGTATCGCGCGGGTCAGGCGCGATTGTCCAGTACTTGTGCAGCGAGCGCACGGGTCACCGGCTTTTTCTGCGCAAGGCTGGCCGCATCAAGGGCCGCGACCAGATCACCCGCCGCGGCAAAGGACCGGTCCATGCGCAGCAGCAGATAGGGGATTAAATCAGGCTTTGGCGTTAGTTGCCGATCCGCCAAAAGCTTGGCCAGCACGGCCGTCAGCAGCATGTCATCGGGGGCCTCAAGTGCGGCGGAGCCTGCAGCGCCCATACGGCTTGTCAGATCGGGCAAGTTAAGGTTCCAACCCGCAACGGGGGGCGTGCCTGTCATCAGCAGGCTGTGACCCTCGGCCAGAACCAGATTGTGAAGGTGGAACAGGGCCGTTTCCGCCGCAGCATTGCCCGCGATGGCAGGCACATCTTCGACAGCGACGCAGCCTTGGGCAAGTTGGGGGATATCGGCATCGGGCAGATCAATGGCGCTGATGATCCGCGCACCGGACATGGCGGCCCATACATGGGTTAGGTGGGTTTTGCCTGATCCGGCGGGGCCGGTCAGCGCCAGCTTGTTGCCCGCCCAGCCTTGCCAGCCGTCAATCATCGCCGCCGCAATCGCGTTCGACGGGGCAACAAAGAAATCGTCGCGCCCCAGTGCAGTGCGACTGGGAAGCGCAAGGCCAAGCTGTTTTGCCATATCAGTCGGCCCGTTCGTCCAAGGTGGTTTGATCAACGCCCTTATACAGTACACTTTCGCGGTACTGTTCGGTGGCAAACCGCGCGACGACCCCAAGGGCCGCAGCAATAGGTACCGCCGCCAACATGCCGACAAAGCCGAAGAGCGACCCAAATACGGATAGGGCAAGGATCAGCCACACAGGGTGCAGGCCGACCGAGTTTCCCACCAGTTTTGGCGTGAGGAAGTTCCCCTCCAGCATCTGACCAAGCACGAAGATCGCCGCGACCAAACCGATGGACACCCAATCGCCCCAGAACTGGAACAGGGCCAAACCGATGGCCAGCACGCCGCCCAGTACCGCGCCAAGATAAGGAATGAACGTCACAAGCCCGGCGATGAACCCGACGACAAGGCCGAATTGCAACCCGACCAGCATCAGCGCGATGGCGTAATATGCGCCCAAGATCAGGCAGACGGTGCCCATTCCGCGAATGAAACTGGCAAGGGTCTTGTCAATGTCGCGGGCAAGGCGGCGAATGACCGGTGCGTGGTCGCGGGGCAGCAAACTGTCGATCTGCGCGACCATGCGGTCCCAGTCCAGCAGCAGATAGACCGCCACGACAGGCACGATCACGAACAGCAGCAAAATGTTCAACAGCGACGCGGCAGAGGCCAACGCCGTATTCAGCAGCTCGCCACCGCGTTCCTGGATCGTGGCACCAATGCCGGTGATCGATGTACGCAGGGTGGAACCCTCGACCAGCAGGGTAGGGAAACGATCGGTCAGGAAGTCGATGAAATTGCGGGTCAACTCGGGTGCTATTTCGATCAGGTTAATCGCTTGGTTCACCAAGGTCGGCACCACCAACAGCGCCATCAGCACAAAGATCAACAGCGCAAGCAAGGTGATCACTGCGGTGGCCATAGCCCGGCTAAGGCCCAAAGTCTCTAGGCGGTCGGCAACAGGGTCCAGAAAATACGCAATCGCGGCCCCGATCAGGAAGGGCAGCAGGATATCCCCGGTGAACCAAAGGATCACAAGAGCGACTGCGCCTGCAATCCCCCAGTATTTCAATTGATCTCTGATAGGCAGGGCCATGGGCAACCTCCGATACGCGTTCCCGTGTTGACATTGCGCACTGGTACCGGATTTTCAAGGGCTGAGCGGTGTGCGACCCACAAAACATAGGCGCGTTTGGCGGATGTGGGGCCTCCGGCGGGGATTTAAGACCATTTGGAATTTAAGGGCGGGATCTATCGTCCCGCGGGGCGCGGCGACTTGACAATGGCGGGGCTGCCATTGCCACTGTCAGCAACAAGGAGAGCCGATATGCGTAGTGATTTTGACCGTGAACTTGAACAGCGTTTGGTGCGCTATGCCGCGATTGACAGCCAAAGCGACGAGACCAGCCCGACCAGCCCCAGCACGCAAAGACAGCTGGATATGTCGCGTTTGCTGGTAGCGGAGCTGGAGGCGATGGGGGCCGCGGATGTCGAGCTGACCGATTATGGCGTGGTTCTGGCCACGGTGCCCGCCACTGTGGATGGCGCGCCAGTGATGGGATGGTGCGCGCATGTGGACACCGCACCGCAATTTAATGCAACCGGGGTCAAACCGGTCGTGCACCGTGGGTATAACGGCGGCGATATCACCTTTGCCGACGCGCCAGAATTAAAGCTCTCGCCAGAAGTTTCGCCTTTTCTGTCAGAGAAACAGGGCGACGATATTATCACGGCAAGTGGTACGACCTTGCTGGGCGGCGACGATAAGGCGGGCGTGGCGATTATCATGACCGCCGCGCGGCATCTGTTGGAAAACCCCGAAGTGGCCCATGGCAAGATCAGGCTGGCCTTTACCCCCGACGAGGAAATCGGGCGCGGTGTAGACGCGCGTTTGCCCGCCGATATGGCCTGCGACTTTGCCTATACCTTTGACGGGTCAAAGCCCGGCGAGGTCGAGCATGAGACGTTTTCGGCCGACGCTGCTGTGGTGACCGTGACGGGTGTGTCGGCGCATCCGGGCTGGGCCAAGGACAAGATGGTGAACGCGCTGCATCTGGCAGCGAAGATTTTGATGACCCTGCCGCATGTCACGATGACGCCGGAAACAACCGACGGGGTTGAGGGGTTTATTCACGCCTCGACCATCAAGGGCGGGTCATCGGAGGCGGAGATCAAGTTTATCCTGCGCGATTTCGAGCGGGATGGGTTGGCCCAGAAGGGCGCGTTGTTGCAGCAGGTGTGTGAAACGGTACAGGCGACGGAGCCGCGCGCGCAGGTCACCTGCGAGATCACGCCGCAATACCGCAACATGCGCTATTGGCTGGAAAACGATATGACGCCGGTCACCTTGGCCCATGACGCGGTGCGCGCGGCAGGGATGGAGCCGGTATCGATCCCCATCCGGGGCGGGACTGACGGGTCGCGCTTGACCGAGATGGGTTTGCCATGCCCGAATATTTTTACCGGCATGCAGGAGATTCACGGACCGCTTGAGTGGATATCGGTTCAGGATATGGCCAAGGCATTGCGGGTGGCGCTGGAACTGGCCAAGCGGGCGGTGCCGGGCTGACGGTTTAGGGGCGGGGCGCGTGGATTGGATGTTCGATTGGGGCGCTGCCCCAAACCCCGGGATATTTAAGAGCCAGAGAAGCAGGGCAGTGTTGGTGATTGTTTCCCTGATTGCTTTGGCATAATCAGGGCCGAAGCCAGTTTGAGAGGATCATCATGCGTCTGTCCCGTTATTTTCTGCCCGTGCTCAAGGAAAACCCGTCCGAGGCGCAAATTGTCAGCCACCGGCTGATGTTGCGGGCGGGCATGATCAAGCAATCTGCGGCCGGGATTTATTCGTGGTTGCCGTTGGGCTTTAAGGTGCTGCGCAAGATTGAAAATATCGTGCATGAAGAGCAGCAGCGCGCTGGGCATATTCCGATGTTGATGCCGACCTTGCAGCCAGCCGATTTGTGGAAAGAATCCGGGCGCTATGACGCCTACGGCCCCGAGATGCTGCGCATCAAGGACCGTCAGGACCGCGATATGCTGTATGGCCCCACCAACGAAGAGATGATCACGGATATTTTCCGCAGCCATGTCGGGTCTTACAAGGATTTGCCGCTGACGCTGTACCACATCCAGTGGAAGTTCCGCGACGAGATCCGCCCGCGTTTCGGCGTGATGCGCGGCCGCGAGTTTCTGATGAAAGACGGCTATAACTTTGATCTGACCAAGGAAGACGCGCTGCATGCGTATAACCGGCATCTGGTCAGCTATCTGCGCAGCTACGAGCGGATGGGGTTGCAAGCCATTCCGATGCGTGCGGATTCCGGCCCCATTGGCGGCGATGATACCCATGAATTCCTCGTGCTGGCCGACACTGGCGAGTCGGAAGTGTTCTATGACAGCGAGATCACTGATCTGAAATTCGGCGACCGCGAGATCGACTTTGATTCGGTGGATCAGTGCCAAGCGGTGATGGAAGAGTTCACCTCGCGTTATGCACGCACGGACGAGACGCATGATGCCGATCTGTTTGCGCAAGTCCCCGCCGACCGCCAGCGCACGGCGCGCGGCATTGAAGTGGGCCAGATCTTCTATTTCGGCACCAAATATTCAGAGCCGTTGGGCGCGACCGTGCAAGGCCCCGATGGCAAGCCGACGCCCGTGCATATGGGCAGCCACGGCATTGGCGTCAGCCGTCTGCTGGGCGCGATCATCGAGGCCAGCCATGACGACAAGGGCATCATCTGGCCCGAAGGCGTGACGCCGTTCCATGTGGGGATTGTGAACCTCAAACAGGGCGACGAAGAAGCGGATGCGGCCTGTCAGGCGCTGTATGACAGCATTACCGCCTTGGGGCTTGAGCCACTGTACGACGACCGTAACGAGCGTGCGGGCGGCAAATTCGCGACGATGGATTTGATCGGTTTGCCATGGCGGATCACGGTTGGCCCACGCGGGTTGAAAAACGGCGTGGTCGAACTGACCTCGCGCAAGACCGGCGAAAGCGAAGAGATGACCCCGGAAGCGGCCGTTGAAAAAGTAGCAGCGATCTATCGCGCGATTGCCTAAGGCAACATTCCGGCTAAATGAATGGGGCGGCGGCGCAAAAATGCCGCTGCCCCTTCACCGCTTGACCCGTTGCGCGCAAACCAGCAGGTTGCCTGCGACCTATCTGACCGGAGCCCTTTGATGGCGAAACCTGCCCAGACCACCGCGCCCTTTGCCCCGTTTGAATGGATGATTGCATGGCGGTACCTGCGCGCCCGCCGGGCCGAAGGCGGCGTGAGCGTCATGACATGGATCAGCCTGATCGGCATTACCTTGGCGGTGTTCGCGCTGATTGCCACGCTTTCCGTGCGGTCCGGATTTCGGGCTGAATTCGTGGGCACCATTCTGGGCGCGAATGCCCATGTGACCGTGTATAATTTGGCCACGGTTGATGAAAACGGTGTCAGCCAGACCGGAATACCCGATTACACCGACATGGCGGCGCGGGTGGCACAGGTGCCCGGTGTGACCCATGTGGCACCACTGGTGCGCGGGCAGGTGATGGCCAACAAGGGGCAGGCCAACACCGGGATCGAGGTCTATGGCATTGACGGCGCAAATCTGGCGAACCGCCCGCGTATCGCCAACCCTGAAACCGCGCAGGGCGATCTGGCGAATTTCGATCAGGGCATCGCCATCGGGTCTGGCGTGGCGCAGGCGCTGCGGGTCGGGCTTGGCGACCGGATCAAGATTATCTCGCCCAACGGGGTGAAAACCGCCCTTGGGACCAGCCCGCGGATCAACGCCTATGACGTCGTCTATATCTTTAGCGCCGGGCGCTATGACATTGACCGCACCCGCGCCTATCTGCCCCTGACCGAGGCGCAGTCGTTCTTTAACCGCGAAGGGGTGGCGGACGAGTTGGAAGTTATGGTCGAGGACCCCGATAACGTCGACGCCCTAAGCCAGCCCTTGATGGCCGCCGCTGGCGAACGGGCCATGGTCTGGACATGGCGCGATGCGTCTGGGTCGTTTCTGGATGCGCTGGATATCGAAGACCGCGTGATGTTCGTGATCCTGAGCATCCTTGTGCTGATCGCCGCGATGAACATCGTATCAGGCCTGATCATGTTGGTGAAAAACAAGGGCCGCGACATTGGCATTTTGCGCACCATGGGCCTAAGCGAGGGGTCGATCCTGCGGGTATTTTTCATCTGTGGCGCGTTCACCGGCATCATCGGCACCGCCATGGGTGTGATCCTTGGTTGCTTGTTTGCACTGTACGTCGATCAAATCTTTGGCGTGGTGAACTGGCTGTCGGGCGGCACCGCTTGGGATGCATCGGTGCGCGGCATATACTTCCTGCCGGCCAAGCTGCAATTTGGCGATGTGATGTCTGCCGTGGCCCTGTCGCTGGGCCTGTCGTTCATCGTGACAATCTTTCCCGCACGCCGTGCCGCGCGGATGAACCCGGTCGAGGCGCTGCGCTATGAATGATCCCGTGTTGCGCCTGTCCGGCATTTCCAAGGCCTATAACGCGGGCCTTCCGTCCGAGGTATCGGTGCTGCGCGGCATCGACCTGACCGTCGCCCCGGGCGAGGTCGTAGCCTTGGTCGCGCCATCTGGTGCGGGTAAATCGACGTTGCTGCATATCGCGGGGCTGCTGGACACGCCGGACAGTGGCACGGTTGAAATCGCGGGCACAGATATGACGGGCCAGTCTGACCGCAAACGCACGGGCGTGCGGCGGCGCGATGTGGGGTTCATCTATCAGTTCCACCATCTGCTGCCCGAGTTTTCTGCCGTCGAGAACATCGTGCTGCCGCAGCTGGCCAACGGTGTCAGCAAGGTCGCCGCCCAAACCCGCGCGCTGCACTTGCTGGATCAGGTGGGCATCGCCCATCGCGCCAGTCACCGGCCTGCGGAATTGTCGGGCGGCGAACAACAGCGCGTCGCGTTTTGCCGTGCGCTGGCCAATGAACCGCGCCTTTTGCTGGCGGATGAACCCACGGGAAATCTGGACCCGGCCACATCGGATCAGGTGTTTGCGACGTTGATGGAACTGGTGCGCGGCACGGGGCTGTCTGCGGTGATCGCGACCCATAACCTTGATCTGGCCGCGCGGATGGACCGCCAAATACGGCTGGATGCAGGGCAATTGGTGCCGTTGTAAACTATGCCTGCTGGGTCAGCCAGACACCGGCACATATCAGCGCAATGCCCCCCATGCGCGCAGCCCCCAAGGGCGACACCTGCGCCCCGAACAGCCCGAAATGATCAATCGCCGCGGCGCTGATCAACTGGCCGAGCAAGACAAAGAACACCGCATTGCCGACGCCAAAATGCGGCGCGATAAATGTGATCGACATCACGTAAAACGCGACCAGCAGCCCGGCCAGAAACAAATGCCGGGGTGCTGCGGGCATCTTGGAAAAGCCTTGCGGATTATGCACCAGCGCCACGATCAGGCTGGCCGTGAAAGCCACGATAAACAGCACCGTCGCAGCCGCTGCGGGCGATCCGATACGCGCGCCCAAGGCCGCGTTCAACCCTGCAAGAATTGGAATGCCGACCCCGGCCAAAAGCATAATGATCGCATAGTGGGCCATGGGAGCTCTCAATTTATTCTATCCAATTGACACAGATCATGGCAAAGCATCAGGTGAACGGCAAGGTTTAGTCCCAGCAATAAAAGGAAACAAAAATGCGTCTGCCCCTGATCTCGTGTATGTTCGGCCCGCTCGCCCTTGCGGCCTGCGTTGAAACCGGCATGCCGGAACGGCCCGAGGGGGCTGCGTTTTTTGCCGATAACTGTACCGCCTGCCATGGCACATCCGCACGCGGCGATGGCCCCTTGGCCGGGAACCTGACGACCACGCCGCCCGACCT
Organism: Sulfitobacter sp. AS59; assembly: GCF_038899995.1. Lineage (NCBI taxonomy): Bacteria > Pseudomonadati > Pseudomonadota > Alphaproteobacteria > Rhodobacterales > Roseobacteraceae > Sulfitobacter > Sulfitobacter sp. AS59. The sequence goes on along the minus strand of NZ_JBBMQK010000001.1, from coordinate 767,416 downwards.
GACCCTGCTGTCGCGCAATAATGATGGCCGGTTCCCGCAAACCAAAACGCTGGCCTATATCTATGGCGATCCGCAGGAAAACCACCTGACCCGCGTCATGCCCGACTTTGGCAAGGAAATGGCGCTGGATCTGGTGCCGGTCGAACTGGACGGCGCATGGACCCCGACACCGCGCGTGCTGGCCGGGCTGCTGGTCTATCTCGAAAGCATCCAGCGCTAGTCGCAAATCCCGCGCAATTCGACCCCGTTCCACGGCATCCGCACCGCATAGGCGCGGCTTTGGGGCAGGGGGGCGACCGGCATCACCTGTGAAATAAGCGCATGTAACCGCTTGGTCCGCGACGCCTGCGGGGCGAGCGCACGGCAACATACGAATTCCTCGACGATGGCCCCTTGTTGTTCAAACCCAAAGTCGTGGAACTGCGGTTCTGCCGTGAGATCAAACAGATAGGGGTCTGCCATCCCGCCATGTTCAAACGCCGCGCGCAGCGGGGTATAGCCCGTCATCGCGCGGTTTTGCCATTGCCACACATGGGTCAGCTCGTGACTGAACACCATCGCCTCGATCAGGCTGATCTGGTCGGGGTAATCGGGCAGATAATCGTCCAGATACCAATCCTTGTCGAAAAGCACGGTGTTGAAGGCGGCCATCGCGGCGGGCTTGGTCGTGATGACTTCGCCCACTTTTTCAGGCGGCAGAATGCGTTCGCGGCAGGTGGTGCGCGGCCGGGCCTTGCGGGTCATGGTAACGGCCTTGGACGGGGCCCCGTCATGCAGCCGCACCCGCGCGACATTCAGCGTATCGCCCGTGATGGTCTGCGCAAATGCCCGTTCATTTACCGTCAACGGACGCCCGCAAGAGGCAAGGAGCAGGACAAGGATCAGCGCGTGTTTCATGCCCAAACCGTGGGTGAAAGCCGCGGGACGATCAAGGGGAATTTTCGCGGTGGTGAGGGAGGTGTGTGGGGTACGCGACGGGTGTGTGCGTGGAGGTTGGGGACGCGGTGGTCGGGTACGCGTGGGTCGGGTACGCGGGTCGTGTGCGGTGAGGTCGGGTACGCGTGGGTTATCACCCACCCTACGTAGGGTGGGTGCAACCCACCAAAGCCCCATCACCCCGCAAACCGGATAATTATTGGATGTAACGACAGGGCCGCGCCCGACCTCGGGCTAATCTGTAGCTGACGACACCGCACCCATCTTCTTGTCCTTTACCCACTGGTTGATGATTATTTCCGAGCTATCCACGAAGAGCTTCAACTCTTCGATGCGAGCGCCGACATCCTCCGCGTCAATTGCTTTAGGCTGGCCGTGGGAATTAATATGGGCGCAGTGACTTACTTCATTTCGAATTATGACAAGCTTTTCAATTCGTCTCCCCAAATTTTTTCGATTGCAATGTTTGTGAATTCTGCCTGACAAGCCATCTAAGTCTATAGCACTAAATAGATTTTCGATGGCTTTTGTCTGATTGGTAGTCACTCCTGACAAAGACTTCGACAATAATGACCTAATTCTTCGAAATGGTCGTTTCATAACAGCTAATTCTAATGCCATCTCGGTGTTTAAACCTGCTCGCTCAAGTCTTTCTATTAGTTTTTTGTTAGGTTTGTTGTTTTTTAAGTAGTTATTCAGAACGTCACAGAATTTCGAAGTGAAGTAGTGATCAAAAGCAGCAACCGACAATATGACTGACCCTCGGGCTAGGTCGTCGCTGAGGATGTCTTCGTGCTCATCAGCTGCCTGCAATAGATTTTCTGCGCGCTCGATAGTATTTAGGAAATAGTTGTATGGCTTACTCAAACATCCAACTCCTCCACAAACTGCGCGTTATCCTGAATATACTGATAGCGCAGTTCGGGCTTTTTCCCCATCAGACGTTCGACCAGATCACCGGTCTCTCCGGGGATGTCCTCTTGCACTGTGACGCGGATCAGTTTGCGGGTGGCGGGGTCCATGGTGGTTTCTTTCAAGTCCTTGGCGTCCATCTCGCCCAGGCCTTTGAACCGTTGCAGGTCGATCTTGCCTTTGCCGCCCAGACCTTTTTCCAGCCACATGTCCTTTTCCGCGTCGTCGGACACATAGACGCGTTTGGGCCCTTGGGTCAGACGGTACAGCGGCGGGCAGGCCAGATACAAATGCCCCGCGTCGATCATCGGGCGCATCTGGGTAAAGAAGAACGTCATCAGCAGTGCTGCGATATGCGCGCCGTCGACATCCGCATCGGTCATGATAATGATCTTGTCATAGCGCAGATCGTCCAGCACGAATTTGCTGCCCATCCCGACGCCAAGCGCCTCGCATAGATCGTTGATCTCGGCGTTGGTGTTCAGCTTGCCCGAGGCCGCGCCCAGCACGTTCAGGATCTTACCCTTCAGCGGCAGCAGCGCCTGGTTCACACGGTTGCGCGCGCCTTTGCCGGACCCGCCAGCCGAATCCCCCTCCACGATGAACAGTTCGGTGCCTTCGCGGGTTTTGGAGGTACAATCGGTCAGCTTGCCGGGCAGGCGCAGCTTTTTGGTCGCCGTCTTGCGGGCGGTTTCCTTTTCCTGACGGCGGCGCAGGCGTTCCTCGGCGCGCAGGACAAGGAAATCTAGGATCGCACCGGCGGATTTCGTGTCCGCCGCCAGCCAGTTGTCAAAGTGGTCGCGCACGGCGTTTTCGACCATGCGCTGCGCATCAACGGTGGCCAGCCGGTCTTTGGTCTGGCCCACGAATTCAGGCTCGCGGATAAAGCACGACACCAGCGCGCAGCCGCCGGTGATCAGGTCGTCGCGGGTGATGGTGCCGGCCTTTTTATTGCCGACCAATTCGCCGTAGGCTTTGACGCCTTTCAGGATCGCAGACCAGAACCCCGCCTCGTGGGTGCCGCCCTCGGGCGTGGGGATGGTGTTACAGTACGACTGGATGAACCCGTCGCGCGACGGTGTCCAGTTGATCGCCCATTCGACCTTGCCTGGGGTGTTGAATTTCTCGCGGAAATCGACGGTGCCGCCAAAGGGGGCTTCGGCATAGGTGGTTGATCCGCTTAGGGTTTCGTTCAGGTAATCGGACAGACCGCCGGGAAAGTGGAACGTCGCCTCGGCCGGGGTGTCGCCGTCTGCCTGCGCACATTTCCAGCGGATTTCGACGCCGGAAAACAGGTACGCCTTGGACCGGGCCATCGCGAACAGCCGTGCCGGTTTCAGTTTCAGCGCGCCAAAGATTTCCGGATCGGGGTGAAAGGTGACTGCCGTACCGCGTCGGTTGGGGGCGGCACCGATCTTGGCCAGTGGCCCTTGGGGCTTGCCGCGTGAAAACTCCATCGCAAACAATTCACGGTTACGCGCCACTTCGACCCGCAGATGGTCGGACAGGGCGTTCACAACCGATGACCCCACACCGTGCAAACCGCCCGATGTCTCGTACGAATCGCCCGAGAATTTGCCGCCCGCATTCAGGGTGCAAAAAATGATTTCGAGTGCGGATTTGCTGGGGTCCTTGGGGTGCGGGTCAATCGGGATACCACGCCCGTTGTCACGCACGGTGACGTGGCCGTTTTCATGCAATTCCAGCTCGATCCAGGTGGCGTGGCCCGCAACCGCTTCATCCATCGAGTTATCGATGATTTCGGCGACCATGTGGTGCAGCGCGCGGTCGTCCTTGCCCCCGATATACATACCGGGGCGCAGGCGGACGTGCTCCATATCCTCAAGCACCTCAATGGATGAAGCGTCATATTCCTTGGCCGTGGGCTGCGCACCAGAAAGAAGATCGGACATAAGGGGGGCCTGCCTGTCTATTGCTTTTGTTAGGGTCCTACTATGCCAGAGCCCGCAAGGCGGGGGAAGGGCGGATGACGTCGCGCAGGCGCGTTTTCCCGCCCTTTGGCGCAGGTTTTATGGGGGTCATCCGCCATGCGGCACTGCTGCGTTCTGCTAGAGCCAGTTCAAAATGGCATCCGCAACCGCGCGGGGCTTTTGATGGTGTAGCCAGTGATCTGCCCCTTGGATGCTCACGCGGGTCAGATCGGGCGCATAGTCCTCAAGCCCTTGGGTCGATGCGGGCATCAGCGCGGTGTCATCCTCGCCCCAGACCAACAGATGCGGGCAGCGCACTTGCAACCGCGCCGGATCAAAGGTCAGCGCATCATCGATAGCCTCTCCGGTCTGGCCGATTTTCAGCGGCGACGCGCGGTACCAGTTCACCATCCCGCGCAGGCCAGATGCATCGCGCCAAGCGGCTTTGTAGCCCGCCAAGGTCTCGCCCTGCAGCCAATCCATATCCATATGCGCGGAAAACAATCCCATCAGCTTGGCAAAATCATCGGCGGCCAGAATGTCTTCTGATCCTTCACGGCGCAGGAAATGGATGTATTGCGACGCGTCGGTTTGCGGCCCGCCCTTGGCCAGTTCGCGCTGGAACGGGGCTGGATGGACGCCGTTCATGATGATCAGTTTCGACACCAGCTCAGGCCGCCCGATGGTCAGTGCGTAAGCCACCGATGCACCCCAGTCATGGCCCAGCAAGATCACCGGCTCATCGCCAATTAACGCCGCCATATCCGACACCAATTGCGCCGTTTTATAGTGTTCAACCTCAGCCGGTCGCCAGCTTTGGCCATAGCCGCGCTGGTCGGGCGCGATGCAGTGAAACCGCGTGGCCAGCAGCGGGGCCAGATCGTTCCAAGCCCCTGAATATTCGGGAAACCCGTGCAGCATCAAAAGCTTGGGCGCGTCCTTGTCGCCCCAGTGGCGTACAAAAAACGGGTGCCCGTTCAACGTGACTGTCTCAGTCCAATCGGCTGTCATCTGCTGTTCCCTCCCCCCGAGGTGATGTCCCGTTGCGTGGCGGGCATATATTCCAGCACCAGCCCGACCGAGGTGCCGGGATCAAAGCCGCGCCATGTGGTGCCATCCAGATAATGCAGCGTATCCTCGCCGCGTAAATGTACCCCCAGAAAGGCGGCGGCGAAATGTTGGGCAACGTTGTTCATACGCAACGTATCCCAGACGGGGTCGGCATAGTGTGAAAATGGGTGCCAGCCCAAGGTATCCGACATGGGCCAGCTTTCGTCAGGGGCCGGAATGGGGGCGGCGGCATTATGGCCCGCGCCCTGAAAGCTCAGTAAATAGCGATCCGCGCTTGCCCCCTCAAAGATGCGGCGCATCGCGCGATAGTTCGACACCTCGTCAGACGTTCCGGCCATCATGAACATGGGTGTGTCCAACTGCGCCAGACATTCCGCATCCCACATGTTTTGCCCGTTGCCCCACGGACCGATGGGAATGATCGCTTTCAGCCGTGGATCGCGCAGGGCCGCATGGGTGCCAGACCCGGCCAGATGCCGTGACAACATATCATCCGTGCCCGCCCGCGTGTGGTTCAGCGCAGTTGGTGCCAGCCCGGCACCGCCCATAATCAACGCGCCATAACCGCCCATGGAATAGCCGATCAGCCCGACCTTTTCACAATTGACCAAAGCACCCAGATCACCGCCCAACTGCGCCATCCCATCGATCACGCCGCGCTGGTCCAGCGGGCGGTGCACCAATGTGACCTCAAAGGGCTGCTGATCCTCATAGGTGCTGCCCGCATGATCGGGGGCCGCCACTACATATCCCTTGGCGGCAAGGCTTTCGGCCAGATGCGCCAGCAGATACCGGTTGCCGGGATACCCGTGCGAGATCACGACCAGCGGCGCGAACCCTTCTTGGGTGGGGAGGGCATTGCGGCAGGCAGAGCCGCGCAAAACCGTCGGGGTGACGCCGTCGCGGGTCAATGTGGGGTATTCGGTGCCGGGCACCGTATCCGCATGGGCGGGATACCAGATTTCCGTCGTTAATGTCCGGCCTTCATAGATCGTAATCTCGTGGGTGGTGACCCCGACCGGATGGTGCCCGCGCGCCGCTAAACTGGGCGCATCTGGGCGCACGATATCAATACGGTTATGCACGGCGTTCCCTTTAGGTAAACCCACTACTACGGCGGGAATACTGTGGCAAGCGATGTCGCGAAGGGCAAGCAGGGATGCGGGTTAAATCAGATGGGGCAGATGTGTTTTCAGCGCGTCGAACACATAGGCAATACGGCGCAGTCGCGCCTGATCCTCGTGGACAATCAACCAACAGGGCATCATGTGCCGGATTTTCGGGGACACGCGCACCAGACCGAGGCGCGCGGCCAGTTTGACCTGACATATGCCAACGCCCAGCCCCGCGCGCAGATGCGCGATCTGCACCAAAGGATCATCGCTGCGTAAAATGATGTTCCGCGGCACAGGCATACCGGCGTTTGCCATGGCGGGCAGTATCCGGTTTTCTCGGTCATCGGCAATAAACGGCAGATCCTCGACCTCGCGGCCGGACAGGGGCAGGGATGGCACGGCGAACAGCCCCAATTCCACATCCGGCAGGCGCTTTGCAATCAGCGCCTTCTGCGTGGGCTGGACAAAGCGCACCCCGATATCTGCCGCCCGTCGCAGCAGATTTTCGGTGGTGTCGGTGCCCATGATTTCGAACCGAAGATCAGGTGCATCGCGGGTGATCTGGCCCAGAACCTCGGGCAGCACAAACCCCGCCAACACCCGGCTACAGGTGATCCGCACAGTCCCCGCAACCGCGTCTTTGTTGCCCGAGGCAATGCGGCGCAAGGATGCGGCTTCTTCCAGCACCGAAGCCGCGGCCGGCATCAGGCTATACGCCATCTGTGTCGGGGTCAGCCCATTGGCCGAGCGTGTGAACAGCTGCGTTCCTAACTCTTGCTCCAATGCTTCGATATGGCGGCGCACGGTGGGATGCGCCAAACCCAATTGGCGTGCTGCCGCAGACAGGCTGCCTTGGGTCATCACCGCATGAAAACTGGGGATAACGTCAAGAGAGGGGAACAGGTTGCTCATCAAATTATGATATCTGACTGTACGCTTTTGAACAATTTATTTCAGCTGGGGTATATGGGACTGCTTTGGCGGACAGCGCAACAAAGGATATGTGACATGCAAGGCGATCCCAAACCACATTTTGCCAATCGGTATATTCTGCAAGGCGAAGGGGCGCTGATTGCCATAGCCGGCATCGTTCTTTATGCGCAACACGGGTTCAGTTGGCTGCTTTTTGCAGTACTGATCCTCCTCCCGGATCTGGCAATGATTGGTTATGTGCGGGGGCCACGGGTGGGGGCGATTTTGTACAATTTTGGCCATAGTTATATCGCGCCGCTGATCCTGTTGGCCGTGGCGCTGTGGGTCGATAGCGAAACGACCGTGGCGATAGGTCTGATCTGGGGCGTCCACATCGGTGCGGACCGGGCTTTGGGGTATGGGCTGAAATATCCCGAGGGGTTTAAATCCACACATCTGGGTCGGGTTTAGAATCTCTTTCCCTTGTGCGGTTGCTGGCCTATGTCATCAGGATGACTTCAAAAATGACATATATCGGCCACGCCCGTGCGATTACGGTGATGGGGCTGCCGCTGGTTGGCGGCCATCTGGGACAAGTGGCCATCGGTGTGACCGACACGGTCATGATGGGCTGGTACAGCGTCGAGGCACTGGCCGCCGTCACCCTTGCCAGTACCTATTTCTTTGTTCTGCTGATTTTCGGCTCCGGCTTTGCTTGGGGCGTGATGCCCATGGTCGCCGCGTTCGAGGCCGAAGGCGATGAAACCAGCCTGCGCCGCGCCACGCGGATGGGGCTGTGGCTGTCGCTGGGCTTTGCCTGTCTATCACTGCCGTTGATGATCTGGTCGCGGCCGGTCATGGCATTGATGGGGCAGGAACCGGCGCTGGCCGAAATGGTCGGTCAATATCTGGCGATTGCCGGATGGGGTATTATCCCCGCGCTGTTGGTGATGGTTCTCAAAAGCTATCTGGCCGCGCTGGAACGGACCCAAGTGGTGTTCTGGATCACGATTGTGTCTGCCATCGCCAATGTTCTGGCGAATTACGCCTTTATCTTTGGCAATTGGGGCGCACCTGAATTGGGTATTCGCGGTGCCGCGATTGCGTCGCTTGCGTCTAACTCTGTCGCCTTGCTGGCGGTGATTATTTATGTCCTCAAGGCACTGCCAGAGCATCAGATTTTCGTACGTCTGTGGCGGCCTGACTGGGATATGCTGGCGCGGGTATTCCGTCTGGGCCTGCCCATCGGCTTTACCGGGTTAAGCGAGGTCGGATTATTCGCCGCCTCTGCGGTGATGATGGGTTGGCTTGGCACCGTGGCGCTGGCCGCACATGGGATCGCCCTGCAACTGGCATCAATGACCTTCATGGTGCATCTGGGCATCAGCAACGTCGCCACAATCCGCGCAGGTAATGCTTACGGTCGCCGCGATCCCGAACATCTGGCCAAGGGTGCGATCACCGGCACGGCAATGTCGATCTGTATTGCCGTCCTGACGATCGTCGCTTTTGTTACGTGGCCGGAACCGCTGATCAATCTGTTCATGCAGAAATCAGAACCCGCGCGGGCGCAGATCCTCGCGGTCGGCACCGGGCTATTGGCCATGGCCGCACTGTTCCAGCTTGTCGATGGTGCGCAGGCCGTGGCGCTTGGGCTGCTGCGCGGCGTGCAGGATACCAAGATACCGATGATCCTTGCCGGTATCAGCTATTGGGTGGTGGGCATCCCCGCATCCTATCTGCTGGGCTTTACCCTGGGGCTGGATGGTATCGGCGTCTGGCTGGGGCTGGTTGTTGGCTTGGGCGTGGCTGCGATCTTGCTGAACCTGCGGTTCTGGGGCCCGACGATGCGGGACCTGCGCAAGGGCAGCGCGCCGTTGCCCGCCTAGGGCAAGCGGGCTGATTTTTTGCGTACCAACGTGCTGCGCAGATCGTGCATGGCCAGCAATAGCGCGTCGGTGACCTCTTCCAGCTGTTCATCGCTGGCCTTTGATTGCACCCATTGCGTGGTCAGGTTCAGGTGATCAATCGCGCGGTGGATGTCATCCATATCGCGCCGTTCCAGCAACGCGGTGCGTTCCTTCATCCACGCCCGGATATGGGTGATATCTTCATCCGACAGCTCCCGATCACCCTGCGGTTTGATATCGCCGTTGCGGATGTTTGCGATGGCGATCTGATCCATTTCGATGCGGCGCTGACGGTTCGACGTGTCGATCCGAAACACCGCCGCCCCGTTGTCCCGGACGCGGAAATAATACTCTGGCAATTCGCTGGTCATCTCGGTGGTCCTTTCGTCTGGCGTTGGCGCAGCCATAGCCTCTGAATGGCTAATAAATGAATACCTTTAGGGCAGGGCAGACGGGCAGCGCTTATGTCAGCCCCGCGCAAAACCCTTGTATCCGGCTGCACGCTTCCTTCAGCGCCTCATCCGAGGTGGCATAGCTGATGCGAAAGTTCGGGCTAAGCCCAAATGCCGCGCCAAACACCACCGCCACACCGGTTTCTTCCAGCAGCGCCGTCGCGAACACCTCGTCATCGGTGATCTTGGTGCCCGCTGCTGATGTCTTGCCAATCAGCCCCTTGATCGACGGATAGACATAAAACGCGCCCTCGGGCTTGGGGCAGATCATGCCGTCAATCTCGTTCAGCATATCCACCACCAGATCGCGGCGACGGACAAACATCTTGTTGTTCTCGGGGATAAAATCCTGCGGACCATTCAACGCCTCGACCGCCGCCCATTGGCTGATCGAACAGGGGTTCGATGTCGATTGCGACTGAATTTTCCGCATTGCGGCGATCAGCTTTTCCGGACCCGCAGCATAGCCAATGCGCCAGCCGGTCATGGCATAGGCCTTGGACACCCCGTTCATGGTCAAGGTGCGGTCATACAAGGCCGGTTCAACCTGTGCAGGGGTGCAGAATTTGAAATCGTCATAGGCCAGATGCTCGTACATATCATCGGTCAGCACCCAGACATGCGGATGGCGCATCAACACTTCGGTCAGCGCCTTCAGCTCGTCCCAGCCATAGCCCGCACCGGTCGGGTTCGACGGCGAGTTAAAGATGAACCACTTGGTCTTGGGCGTGATCGCGGCCTCAAGCGCCTCGGGCGTCAGCTTGAAATCATTCTCAAGGGTGGCAGGCGCGATGACAGGCTCCCCGCCGGCCAGCAAAACCATATCGGGATAGCTGACCCAATAGGGTGCGGGAATCAAGACTTCTTCGCCCGGGTTCAACGTCGCCATCAGCGCGTTGTACAACACCTGCTTGCCGCCTGTGCCTACGCTGACCTGCGCCGGAACGTAATCCAACCCGTTGTCGCGTTTGAACTTTTCGCAAATCGCTTGCTTTAGCTCGGGGATACCATCGACTGCCGTATATTTCGTTTTGCCAGCCTTGATCGCGGCGATCCCTGCCTCTTGGATGTTGGTGGGCGTGTCAAAATCCGGCTCACCGGCACCCAGGCCGATGACATCACGCCCTGCGGCCTTCAGCTCGGCGGCTTTTTGGGTCACAGCAATGGTGGGGGACGGTTTTACGCGGGCAAGTGTCTTGGACAGCAGTTCCATTTCGGCCTCAGTTTGATATGTGTGCGTGACACTCATACGGCTGACCCCCGCACCGATCAAGCAACAACGGTGCCATACAGGAGAGAACCAATGAACGAGAACGCAGATTGGTATGGCCCGGATGTGGCCACCTTTGGGGATCGCGTCGCTGCGGCGCGTGAAAACGCCCAAATGACACAGGCCGCGCTGGCCAAACGTCTGGGCGTAAAACAATCGACCCTGCGCGGCTGGGAGGACGACCTGTCAGAACCCCGCGCCAACCGTCTTGCCACCTTGGCAGGGGTCTTGGGCGTGTCGATGATGTGGTTGATCAACGGGGAAGGCGAAGGCCTCGAGGCACCCGAAGAAGGGCCAAGCGTCGATGAAAGCGCCATGGATGTGTTGAACGAATTGCGCAGTCTGCGTGTGGATATGCTGAAAAGAGCCGAACAACTGGGCCGCCTTGAAAAGCGTCTGCGCAGCTCCTTGCGGGGCGCGGAAAATGGCTGAACTGCGCGAACACAAGGTCAAACGTCTGCACATGCGGTCCATGCGACGCGGGATAAAAGAGATGGATTTGATCCTGCCGTCCTATGCGTCGACACGGCTGGAAACCATGGATGACACCGCATTGGCGTTATATGACGACATGCTGGCCGAGAATGACCATGATTTATATCAGTGGGTTACGGGGCAAACAGCGCCCCCCGCAGAATTCGCGGCCCTGATCGCTGATATCAAAACTCATATCGCCGACAATCCGCTTTAGGGGGATGGGTTAAGCCATTAATTTGCATTCGAAATAAGGATGTAACGGGTTTAACGATATATTTCTCTTTTTTGTTGAGTTTCCGACAAAGCATTTTTTGTCGGAGAGAGATTATGAGTGTCCAAGATCAAATCGCCCTGCCGGGATCCCAAAAAGGGTTTATGGTGGGTTATCTCGAGGCGCTCAGCCTTGTGGAACGATTGCACAGGCTTTTGCTGGATGTGATCAAAGACGAATTTGAAAGGGTGGGCGCGCTGGAAATCAACGCGGTGCAGGCGTTGTTGCTGTTCAACATCGGCGACAACGAGGTGACCGCCGGTGAATTGAAAACGCGCGGATATTATCAGGGCAGCAACGTCAGCTATAACCTGAAAAAGCTGGTCGATATGGGCTATATGCACCACCAACGTTGCGAGATTGACCGCCGGTCGGTGCGCGTACGTCTTACTGAAAAAGGCCGCAATATCAGTACCATCGTGTCCGAGCTTTTTGCCCGTCACGCCATCGGTTTGGAAAGCAAAGGTGTGTTGGGCCCCGAAGGTATCGAAGACATCACCCATTCGTTGAAACGGGTTGAACGGTATTGGTCTGACCAGATCAGATATATCTACTGATCAATTATCGTGATGGCATGGCGGCCAAATCGTCATGGCCGTTTCGGGGCTATAGGTCTGGACCTGCCCAATGCATTAACGGCAACATGATCCCGGTATTCATTTTGGGGATCATATTATGCAACCGCTTCGTCTCGCCTCCTTTTCCACCGACAACAAAGGGGGCAACCCTGCCGGTGTGGTGATCGCGCCGCAGCATCCCTCGGACCAAGAGATGCGCCAGATTGCTGCCGATCTGGGATATTCCGAAACCGCCTTTGCCAGTCCACAAGATGATGCTTGGCGCGTCCGGTATTTCGCCCCCGAAAGCGAGGTCCCCTTTTGCGGCCATGCCACCGTGGCCTTGGGCGCGGCACTTGCGGCCCAGCATGGCAATGGCGTCTACACGCTGGTTCTGAACGACACGACCATCACCGTCGAAGGGCACAGCGAAAACGGCCAGATGCGCGCGGCGCTGCAATCCCCCGCCACGCATAGCAATCCCGCCGCCCCAGACCTAACCGCCGCAGCACTTGCCCTGCTGGGGCTCGACCCCGACGATCTTGACCCCCGCTTTACCCCCAGCTTTGCAGGGGCAGGGGCCACGCATCTTATCCTTGCGCTGAACAGCCGTGAAACGCTGGCCGCGATGTCCTATGATCTGGCCGCTGGCCGCGATCTGATGCGGGAGCATGGCCTTGTCACAATCATGTTGGTCTGGGTCGAAAACGATCAGCTGTTCCACGCGCGCAACGCCTTTGCCTCTGGCGGCGTTCTCGAAGACCCCGCAACCGGTGCCGCGGCTGCCGCGTTTTCCGGTTACCTGCGTGATGTCTCATGGCCCCATGGCGGTAAGATCACCATCATCCAGGGCGAGGACATGGGCGCGAAATCCATCATCACCGCTGAAATCCCCGATGAAAAAGGCGCATCCATCCGCGTGTCGGGCGAGGTGCGCCAGATTTAATCTGACACCAGTTCCGACACGGCCAGCACCTCAAGCTCGCGCAGTAATTTACGGGTCATCGCGGCCTCGTAGTCGTCAAAGCCCAACGCCGTTTCGACAAAGGCACGTGGCCCCGTGATCACCTCGGCCCTGAAATACGATGCCAGCGCGTTGCTTTCTGGCCGGGGCGTTGCCCCGATCACCAACGCATTCACCGTGATCCCCCGCGCGCCAATCGCCTCCTTAACATCACGGGGACGCGGGCCAAGGTTCGACATCCCGTCACCCGAGATATCCAACGTGCGTTTCCAACAGGCAGGCTGTTGATCCAGATATTGCGCGCCCAAGGTAATCGCAGTGCCCAAGGCCGTGCCCGGCGACACATCGCGCCGCGTGGTTTGCAGCAAGGTCTCGATAAATCCGTCCAACGTCGCCGCGTCCTCGATCACAGCCCAGGGAACGATCACCGCCTGATCGGACGGGCCGCTCCATTCATAAACCATGACCGACACCGGCGCGCCCGGTGACGACAGCAATGCATCCCGCACCGCGATATTGTCCAGCGCGGCGGCCAAGCCGTTGAGCTGCAAGCGGTATTCCCGCGCATCGACGGACCCTGACACATCCAGTCCAAGCGCCAGCGCCTGACGACAGGCCGCATCCGCCGCCCCGCCAAACCCAAGCGCCACAACACAGGCCAGCGCGCGTATCATCCCGCACCCAGCGGCGCGGACAGCATGCCAATCGCGGGCGGTGTCAGCTCGCGTTCCAGCTTGATCCGCAGGGCGCGCTCGTAATCCTCGAACCCGTTGGCCACGACCAAAAACGCACCGGGCCCGTGCAAAACCTCGGCACGGTAAAAGGCGATCAGCCCGACTTCGGCCTCGTAATCGGCGGCGTTCACCACCAACCCGTTCACCGTCACCCCGTCAAAGGGAAACGCGCCATAGGCATGCTGCGGCCCGAACCCTTCGTTGTTTTGCCCATCGCCCGCCATATCCAGCGTCTTGTACAAACAGCGCGGCGCGCGTTCCAACAGACCCGCGCCATAGCCCAGCCCGTATCCCATCGCCGTGGGAAAATCATTATGGCTGCGTGTGCTGCGGGCCACGGTTTCTGCGGCGCGCAGCAAATCGGCCTGCGTGTCAACCAGCGTCCAATCCAAAATCAGCTGTTGATTATAGCGCCCCGACCATTCGTAAACCGCCAGCGCCACGGGCAAATCGCTGGCAAAAAACGCCTGCGCCACGGCGTCTGACACCAGTGCCGATGCCATCCCGCCGCGCTGCAAACGGTCCTCTGCCGCATCGACAGAGCTGGACACATCCATGGCCAAAACCAAGGCCAGCCTGCATCCCGCCGCCGAAACAGCGACGGGCAATAGCAGCAACGCCGCAATCAGGGATGCAAGCCCGGCCCGCATCGGCCTTACCAGTGGCCGGTGTTTTCCATGCTTGTCCACGGCTCCGCCGGTTCCAGCGCATCGCCTTCTTGCAGCAGCTCGACCGAGATATTGTCGGGCGACCGGATAAACGCCATGCGCCCGTCACGCGGCGGGCGATTGATCACGATGCCGTTGTCCTGCAACATTTTGCAGGTGTCATAAATATTCTCGACCGTATAGGCGAGATGCCCGAAATGGCGGCTGTCATCGGGCAGCGCATCATCGCCGTCCCAGTTATAGGTCAGCTCAAGGTCCGCATGACCATCGTCCTGACCGGGCGCGCAGAGATAGACCAGCGTAAACCGCCCGCCTTCGTGGTCCATGCGGCGGCGCTCTTGCAGGCCAAGCAGTTCATAAAAGGCCATGGATTTTTCCAAATCCTTAACGCGCACCATCGTGTGAAGATATTTGATCGGCATGGGTGTCCTTCTTTCTGGTCTTTTTGCGGAGGGCGAAAGGGATCGTGCCCCATGTCGCAGTCCTAGATTTCCGGTCTCAAAACGGGGGCGGTTAATATGTCTGGCTCGCCTTAGCAGTGAATTTAGGCGCAAAGCCGCGCGTGTCAAAAACTACCATCATATTGGATGCACAAACGCCCGATTTTGCGTGGCTTCGGCGCATCTTTCCCACAAAGGACGGCCCAAGATCAACACTACATATGGCGGTCGCCGCATGAATTGCGCTATAGCTTGGGCGGTAAACAGCAGTGCGGCAATGAAAAAAGGCGGGGACACGATGCAGCAATACCATGATGCGTTGAAAATGATTTTGGAACAGGGCGACGAGTCGACCGACCGTACAGGTACTGGAACGCGGTCCTATTTCGGCATGCAATCGCGCTATCCCCTTGCCGATGGATTTCCATTGGTCACCACGAAAAAACTGCACCTAAGATCAATCATTCACGAGCTGCTGTGGTTTTTATCCGGCGATACCAACGTTAAATACCTTAAGGATAACGGTGTTTCGATTTGGGATGAATGGGCCGACGAAAATGGCGATCTTGGCCCGGTTTACGGATATCAATGGCGTAATTTTCCGACACTGAAAGCCACAGACCAGACCCAAGACGGCACGCCGCTTTATACCCGCGGCAGCATCGACCAGATTGCGCAACTGGTTGAGATGATTAAAACAACACCCGACAGCCGCCGTTTGATTGTGACCGCATGGAACCCCGCCGATGTGCCGCTGATGGCGCTGCCGCCCTGTCATACGATGTGGCAGGTCCGGATCGCCAATAACAAGCTGCATTTGCAGCTTTACCAACGCTCGGCCGACATGTTTTTGGGCGTGCCTTTTAACATCGCGTCCTACGCGTTGCTTCAGGTTATGTTGGCGCATGTGACCGGCTATACTCCGGGCGATTTTGTGCACACGCTGGGCGACGCGCATATCTATTCGAACCATATGGAGCAGGTGGAACTGCAACTGTCCCGCACGCCAAAGCCGCTGCCGACGGTGCGGATCAAACGCGATGTGACGTCGATTTTTGATTTTAAATACGAGGATTTTGAGATCGACGGCTATGACCCTGATCCGCTGATCCGCGCGCCCGTGGCGGTCTGATTATGATTACGTTGATCGTTGGCAAAGCTGTGAACGGTGCCATCGGCCGTGACGGCACAATCCCTTGGCATGTTCCCGAAGACCTCAAATCCTTTCAGCGCGAAACCCTTGGTGGCGCGCTGATCATGGGACGCAACACGTGGGATAGCCTGCCGGTCAAACCGCTGCCCAAGCGTTTGAATATCGTTGTGTCCTCCCGCCCCAATGCCGCCGAGATTGTTGTGCCGTCAGTGGCCAAGGCGATCAAAATGGCGTCGGCACAGGGGTATGATCGCGTCTATGGCATTGGCGGTGCTGGCATTTACCAAGAGATGCTAACGCTGGCCGACCGGTTGCTGATCTCCGAAGTCGATGTCGAGATTGCGGATGCTGATACGTTTTTCCCGACCTTCGCAGCCGAGGATTGGCGCGTCGTCAATGACCGCGTGCTGCGCGAAGTGGGGCCAAGATGCACCGTGCGCGAATATCTGCGGGCGCGGTAAAAACGACGCGTGGGATGGTAGCCCCGTAAGTTGGCACGGTGGGGTAAGGAAAAATAAATAAACAATAACAATACCTTAAGGTCACCCATGGGTAACCTTGGGGGCGGGCAATGCCTTATTGTGGCGAAAAAAGGGTAGACTTGATCGCATCCACTGGTCAAAATTAACCAACAGCGGACTGAAGGAGAGGGTAGAATGCGTGTTTCAACAGCAATGATCGCCGGGCTCGGTATGATGGGCGCGCTTTGCCTGCCTGCTCAGCTCTCCGCCGAGGTCAAGATTTACCCCTATCCGTCCAGCGCGAACTATTGCCCCGCCGGATTGCAGCCGGTCACCATTCAAGGCGTCATCTGTTGCGGCACGCCAAACCAGTCCATGACCTATCAACAGGTCATGGCGCATCCGGTACAAAAGAAACGCCGTTGGGATCGGTATTCGTGCATCCCGGGCGAAAAAGGCTGCAGCTAGTTCCCGCAGCCCGACCTGTGTAAAAGCCCGATGCTGGCGCGTCGGGAAACGCCCTCTACAAAAGGCTTAGGTTCGTTGCCATCTGACGTCCATCGCGCCCTTCCGCCAATTCAAATGAAACTTTTTGATTGTCGGCAAGACCGGTCAAACCCGATCCTTCAACGGCTGAAATGTGTACAAACACATCGCTGCCGCCATCCTCTGGTGCGATAAATCCATACCCTTTGGTCGTGTTAAACCATTTAACGGTTCCTGTTGGCATGTCCTTCGGTGCCTCCTGTTGAGTAGTACGTAGTGCCGTAGTAATTAAACCCGACCACGTTAATCGGTCGGGCTACACAAAACATCGTCTGGTTTGGGCAAAAATCAAGGAAATTCCCGGTCCAGTGGTGCTGCACGGGTGAAAATCTTAAGGAAACGACACGATATGATCATTTACGGGCTGAAAAACTGCGATACCTGCCGCAAGGCCGTCAAAGCGTTGCCAGACGCGCAACTGGTTGATGTGCGGGCAGATGGCGTGCCGGATGACGTGATGCAGCGGGCGTTTGCGCAGTTTGGGCCGGCATTGTTGAATACGCGGTCGACCACATGGCGGGGGCTGGACACGGGCGAACGGGATCACGATCCGCTGGTGTTAATCGCCCAGCATCCCGCGTTGATGAAACGGCCGTTGATCGATGACGCGGGCAGCTTGCATCTGGGCTGGACCAAAGAGGTGCAGAGCGCGCTTGGCGTTTAGCGGCGCAGCATCAGCAACAGTTTATCAAGGGACAGTGGGCCCGCACCTTTGATCAACAGCGTGACCAGCAACAGCAGCCAAAGCGCGCGTTGGTCCAGAATGGCGGCATCGGGGATGTGATCGAACCAGCGGCCCAAGGCATCATACTGGCCGTGGCCAAAGATATCGGTCGCGGACTGAAGCACGACAAAACCGATCATGCCCAATGCGGCCAACCGCGTGAAAAGCCCCAGCAAGATCAGCACCGGCAACAGAAATTCAGCGGCAATCCCCGCGATGACGACCGCGTGGTGATACAGCCCAAGCGCTGAACTGTCATAGCCGACATTGGCGAAAGCTTTGGGGAAAATCTGGATATAGGCACCTGCGCTTGGGTTCAGCACGCCGATCACACCGTCCCCCAATTTGGTCACGCCGGAGTTCAGGAAATAGACGGCCAACACGGCTGCAAACACCAGCCGGGCAAGGGTGCCCAGCAGCCAGTCTTGGCGTGATAATGCCATTGCGGCACTGTCATAGACGTTAAGAAGTTGTTGCATCTGCGGGCCCTTCATTTGCGCAAAAGGCGCTACTGGTAAAAGCGATGGTTAAGGCGGCAGCCAGATCAAATTCGGGCGTTGCAGCACTCGTTGCGTCTGTGGCCCCGCTTAGGGTTTTGCCCCGATCCAGATGCCCCAACCAATCAGCAGCACCAGGCGGCAACAACCTTGGTTCCGGATCGAAATCGGGCCGTGTGATCATCACGTCTTGGGGCTGCATCGCGGGTTTTGGGGCGTCTTTGACCATGTTGAAACGCCAGATATCAAACAGGGGCCAAGAAGAGGTTAAGATCCGTGTTGCGGGGGCGATCGTGAAGGTCTGCGCCATCATCGCGTCCTGCGGCAGTTGCTGAAATGCGCCCAGATCAAAGGCGGGTGCGTCCGCCGCGTGGTAGGAGGCGCGCATCGCCAGATCAAGCCGCGCGCAATCCGGCAGATAGCCGAATTTATCCAGCTGCGGCAGTTGCTTAATAAAGTCCGGAAACATGCTGCCGTAATGCATCATCAAGGGCGAAGTCGGCGGATGCGCACGGACATAAAGCGGGGCAAGACTGTCGAAACTTTGGCCGCCCAGAATTTTGCGGACCAAGGGAAAGGCGGTTTGCAGTGCTGCGATCAGCGAATGGGTGACGTTGTTGCGGTAGACATCATAACGCTTGCCCGCGGCGGTGCCATCGGCCCCTTCCAACCCATCCGGAACGGCGGCAGAGGGGGCAAGCAGACCGGCGCGAAAATCGGATTGGCGTGTCATACGGCCAGCGCAAGGGCGGCGCGCTGCGCCTCGGCCCGCAGGGTCGGCCAATCGGGCACATCATTGTCCCATTCGACCAAAACCGGTTTGGGGCCGGTCCGCGCGAGGGTGTAATCTAGCAGCGCCCAGACGGGGTCAACCACGGGTTTGCCATGGCTGTCGATCAGCAGGGGGGCACCGGCATCATCGGTGTCTTCGTCATGGCCGCCGACATGGATTTCGCCCACATGGGCCAGCGGATAGGCGTCGATATATTGCTGGGCCGACAGGCCCAGATTGGTGGCTGAGATAAAGACGTTATTGACGTCGAGCAGCAGCCCGCAGCCGGTTATGCGCACCAGTTCGGCCAGAAAATCAGTCTCGGACAGGGTGGATTCAGCAAAGGCGAGATAGCTGGACGGGTTTTCAAGCAGCATCTGGCGGCCAAGGGTGTCTTGGACCTGGCTGATGTGGCTGGCGACGCGGTTCAATGTTGCGTCGGTATAGGGCAGGGGTAGCAGATCGTTCAGGAACTCGACCCCATGGGTAGACCACGCAAGATGTTCGGAAAAGCTGGCAGGTTGGGCCCAATCACATAGCTTTTTCAAGCGGTTAAGGTGGTCGCGGTCCAGCGGGGTTTCACCCCCGATGCTAAGGCCCACGCCATGAACGGACAGGCCAAAACGCTGCGACAGCGCGCGAAGCTGGGCAAGGGGGCGACCGCCATCGCCCATATAGTTTTCGGCGTGAATCTCGACCCATTCAACAGGGCCGGGATCGCCAAGTATGTCACTGAAATGTTGGGGCTTATAGCCAACCCCCGGACTGGCGGGCAGTCGGTCAAAGCGGCGTTGACTGTCCAGCATGACGCGCTCCCTTTCGGGGTTCAGATGAAAATGCGCAGGCGGCGATTGCCACCGCCTGCGCTATTTTTGATTTATGCAGGCAGGTCGCGATCAAGTGGCTCAAGCGAGCCTTTGCGTGCGGAACCGTCTGCCATTTCGGGCAATTCCATGGCTTCACATGTGCCTGCGTCAACCAGTTTCCAAGAGTTGCCTTGGTAATCGGTGACAGAGGAACCAGCGCATGTGGTACCCGGACCTGCGGCGCAATCATTGGCACCGGCCAGCGCCACGCCATAGCATTTTTCTTTGGCGGCGGCGTCGGCAGGCGTGCTGTGCGCGGCCATGGCGGCAGCAACGGCACCGGCGACGGCGAATGTTTTCATTGTGTTGGACATTGTATGTTCCTCCTGGTGGTCTGGTTGGTAATTTTTATTCGTATCCTAGTTAAGCCCATGTTGATGTGACAAAGCTATTCACGTCAAAGTGTCTCACATCAACGTCAGGAAAACCGCTGTTTTTTTGTAATATTTGGCGGAAAAGCCCGGAAAACGGGTTTTTCGTTGAAACAAACTGTCACATCCGGGCGGGTTTGTTTTGCCGCCCGGATGGGTTTGTTACAGAAAGATTTAGCGCAGATCGGGGGGTGTTGCCTCGACCTTAAGGGCTGCTGCGACGTCGGCAAGGGTTTGGACAGAGGTCTGTTTTTCCCCAAGACGGCGCACCGATACGGTTTTTTCTTCGACCTCGCGGGCACCCACGGCAAGGATGATAGGCACCTTGCCGACCGAATGTTCGCGGACCTTATAGTTGATCTTTTCGTTGCGAATATCGGCCTCGGCGCGGACACCGGCGGCGGTCAGGGTCTCGATGACCTCGCGCACGTAATCATCCGCCTCGGAGGTGATGGAGGCCACAACGACCTGACGCGGGGCCAGCCAGAACGGCAGTTTGCCAGCGTGTTCTTCGATCAGGATGCCGATGAAACGTTCAAATGATCCCAAGGTCGCGCGGTGGAGCATGACGGGGCGGTGTTTCGCGCCATCCGACCCGACATAGGTCGCGTCGAGCCGTTCGGGCAGCACGAAGTCCACCTGATGGGTGCCACATTGCCAGTCGCGGCCAATTGCGTCGGTCAGCACGAATTCCAGTTTGGGGCCGTAAAACGCACCTTCACCGGGGTTGATCTCGGGCTCGATCCCCGCTTTGCGGGTCGCTGACAGCAGGGCTGCTTCGGCTTTGTCCCATACCTCGTCCGATCCGGCGCGGGTTTCGGGGCGATCCGAGAATTTGACCTTAAAGTTCTCGAAGCCGAGGTCCTTGTAGATGGCGGACAGGAATTCGATGTAGATCAGGGTCTCTTCCTCGATCTGGTCCTCGCGGCAGAAAATGTGACCGTCGTCTTGGGTAAAGCCGCGCACGCGCATGATACCGTGCAACGCGCCCGAGGGTTCATAGCGGTTGCACGAGCCGAACTCGGCCATGCGCAACGGCAGGTCGCGGTAGGATTTCATGCCCTGGTTAAAGATTTGCACGTGGCAGGGGCAGTTCATCGGTTTCAGCGCGTTAACTGATTTCTCGCGGGCATGTTCCTCGTCTACCTCAACGATGAACATGTGCTCTTGGTACTTCTCCCAGTGGCCCGATGCTTCCCACAATTTGCGGTCAACAACCTGCGGGGTGTTCACCTCGACATAGCCGCCGGCGCGTTGTTTGCGGCGCATATAGTCCTGAAGCTGGGTGTAGATCAGCCAGCCGTTGGGATGCCAGAACACCTGACCGGGGGCTTCTTCTTGCATGTGGAACAGGTCCATCTCGCGGCCCAGCTTGCGGTGGTCACGTTTGGCGGCTTCTTCGAGCATGTTCAGATGCGCGCGCAGCTTTTCCTTGCCGGTGAAGGCGACGCCATAGATGCGTTGCAACATGGCACGGTCGCTGTCACCGCGCCAATAGGCACCGGCGATGGACATCAATTTGAACGCGTCGCCGGGAACTTGGCCGGTGTGTTGCAAATGCGGGCCGCGGCACAGGTCTTGCCAGTCGCCATGCCAATACATGCGCAGCGGTTCATCGCCGGGGATGCTTTCGATCAGTTCGACCTTATAGGGCTCGTTCAGATCCTCGTAATGCTTGATCGCGCGGGGACGGTCCCAGACTTCGGTCCGGACGGGATCACGCTTGTTGATGATTTCCTTCATCTTCTTTTCGATCGCGCCAAGGTCTTCTGGGGTGAAAGGTTCGGCGCGGTCAAAATCGTAATACCAGCCGTCTTTGATCACCGGGCCGATGGTGACCTTGGTGTCGGGCCAGATTTCCTGAACGGCGCGGGCCATGATGTGGGCAAGGTCGTGACGGACCAATTCATTGGCCTGATCTTCGTCAGCCATGGTATGAATCGCGATGTCGGCATCGGCGTCAATTGGCCAGGCCAGATCGAAATGCGCACCGTTCACGGTGGCACTGATCGCCTTTTTGCCAAGGGATTTTGAGATGTCGCTGGCCACGTCGCCCGCAGTGATACCTGCGTCGTACTGCCGTGCATTGCCATCGGGAAGGGTGAGAGTGATCTGGGCCATTTGGGCCTCCTCGTCGGTTTGGCGCCTACGAGACGCCCGGTTGCGGGTTATGTGCCTGCGCTAGATGGCGGCGTGGGGCCGTCTTGTCAATAACTGCGGCGTTTTTCGAAACCTCTTTGGGTGGTTGTGCGTTGCGGTATGATGACGCCGCAAAAAATCAGCACGATGGGAACGACAGGATGCAGGACGGATGGACGCGCAAGGCTTTTGAAAAACTGTCAGGGGCCGAGGGCGACGCCGACGATCTGACCGAGGGCGCGCAAAAGGCCGAAGCGCCAAACGCCTTGCGCCATGTTGCCAGCCTGTCGATGACCAAGGTCGCGGATGGGTTGATTGATCCCAAACTGATGTTGTCGTGGCTGCTGACGTCGCTTGGTGCGCCTGCCGTGTTTGCGGGTGCATTGGTGCCGATCCGCGAAAGTGGTGCGTTGCTGCCGCAGATGTTGCTGGCGTCTTGGGTGCAGGCGATGCAGCGGCGAAAATGGGCATGGGTGCTGGGCAGCGCGGGGCAGGGCATATTCGCCGCGCTGATCGTGCTGGCGGCCCTGACGCTTGAAGGGGTCGCCGCAGGGTTTGCCATCTGTGGGGCCCTTGGCGGGCTGGCGCTGTGTCGCGCGGCCTGTTCGGTGTCTTACAAAGATATCTTGGGCAAAACCGTCGGTAAATCGCGGCGCGGGTCGATCACCGGGCTGGCAGGATCGGTGTCATCCGTGGGCGTGGTCATCTTGGCGCTGTTGCTGATGTCGGGCCTGTTTGAAAGCGCGGGCATTGTTATTGCCGCCATCGCATTAGCCGCCTGCCTATGGGGGGCCGCGGCGCTGCTGTTTTCCACATTGAACGAAATGAAAAGCGACCCGTCCAAGGCGGAAGGGGCCGATTTCAGTATCTTGAAACAAGACGCAAACCTGCGCCGCTTTATTCTGGTGCGGGGATTGCTGGCCTCGACTGCATTGGCCCCACCCTATTTTGTGGTGCTTGCGGGGGGAGAGGAACAATCAGCCCTTGGCCAATTGGGCGCGTTGGTGCTGGCATCGGCGCTGGCGTCTTTCCTAAGCTCGTATGTCTGGGGGCGCTTGTCGGATCAGTCCAGCCGCAAGGTGTTGATGCTGACCGGGATCGTTGGGGCCTGTGCGATGCTGGGGGCTGTGGCGCTTAGCCTGTTGGGTTTGGCCACGCAAATCTGGGCGATGCCGCTGGTGCTGTTCATCCTGATGATCGCCTATCACGGGGTGCGGCAGGGGCGGTCGACCTATCTGGTTGATATGTCCCCCAAAGATCAGCGATCAGCCTATGCCGCGGTTTCCAACACGGTGATCGGGGTGCTGCTGTTGATCGCCGGCTTTGCGGGGGGCGGTGCGGCGCTGTTCGGGCCAAATGCGACGCTGGTTCTGTTTGCGCTTATGGCCGTGGGCGCGGCGATTGTGGCATTTGGCCTAAGCGAGGTCGAAGCATTAGATTGAACGTCGGCGCGCATGGTTTTATGATATGGGGCATGGTCCATGCATTCAAAAGGATGGCGAGATGTCCAAACACAACCGCAACTTCGAGCTGACAGTCAGCGATATCGACCTGATCGAGGCAGCCCTGCATATCACCAAGCGTGATCTATCAGCGGACGTCTATAACGGCACCCAAGAGATGCTGCCCGCCGACAAAACCGTAGATTCGCTGCGCAAAATCGACGATCTGTTAGGGCGTCTGCACAATCAAAAGATTTTCTATCGTCCCGCCAAGGGCACGTATTTGGGCGGATGACCATGGCGCAAACCCTTACGACGCCGCAGGGCCGGACGCTGGCCTATCATTTGACAGCGGGCCATGGGCCATGCGTTGTGTTCCTGGGTGGGCTGAAATCCGACATGCAAGGCACCAAGGCGGTGTTTCTTGAGGAATGGGCCCGCCGCGAGGGGCGTGCGTTTTTGCGGTTTGATTATTCAGGCCATGGTGAATCCTCGGGTGATTTCACCGACGGCTGCATTGGCGATTGGGCGCAGGATACGCTGGCCGCTGTGACGGCGCTGACGACGGGCAAGATCGTGCCGGTTGGATCGTCCATGGGCGGGTGGCAATCGCTGCTGCTGTGCCGCGCGATGCCTGAACGGATCGCTGGGCTGGTTACCATCGCGGCAGCGCCGGATTTCACCGAAGACGGGTATTGGGCCAGCTTTACCGACGCGCAAAAGCAGCAGTTGGAGGCCGAGGGCCGCGTTGAACTGCCATCGGATTATATGGAGCCTTACATCATCACAAAGCGGATGATCGAGGACGGGCGCAAGCAGTTGGTGTTGCGGTCCGCGTTGGACCTGCCGTTTCCGGTGCGGTTTTTGCAAGGCACGGCGGATACAGCGGTAAGCGTCGCAACAGCGGTGAAACTGCTGGACCATGGCACGGGGCCGGACATGCAGTTGCAACTGGTCAAAGACGCGGATCACCGCTTTTCCGACGATCGCTGTTTGGGGTTGATGCAAGCGGCGCTGCAAGAGGTGTTGGACAAGGCCGCGGATGCGTAAACCCGCCAGCATGTGGAGCCTTGAAACCGTCGGGCGGGTGCGTTTGTCGAAACATTTCTACATGCGCGATTTTCTGTATTCCGAGATCAACGGCTTTCACGGCATCCCGAACATTCCTGACGACCCCGATCTGGCGATTGAAAACGGGCGGGCGTTTTGCACGGCGCTGCTGGACCCGCTTGAGGAAACATTTGGCCGGGTCGCGGTGCGGTCGGGCTATCGGTCGCGGGCGTTGAATGATTATGGCAATGCCAACAAGCTGAACTGCGCGTCCAGCGACAACCCCATCGAATGCCACATCTGGGATCGGGATGCGGGGGGTGCGGCCATTGCGGGGGCGTCGATTGTGATTCCGTGGTTTGCCGACCAGTATGATCAGGGCCGCGATTGGCGCGATCTGGCGTGGTGGGTGCACGACCATCTGCCTTATTCCGAGATGTGGTTTTTTCCGAAGCTGGCGGCGTTCAATCTGGTCTGGCGGCCCACGCCTTTGCGCACGATCTCAAGCTACATCGCGCCCAAGGGCATGTTGCTGCGGGCGGGGGACACCTGCCGAGGATGCAATGCAGCGCCGTGCGCGATATGCCGATTTCCCGCCCTTGCGCGGCATACCCTATCCTGAATGATCGGCGCAGAAGGCACCTGCGGGCCTAGCTAAGCTGAGCGTTGATTTCGCGGCGTGTGTCCTTGGGCACCACATATACATCGCGCACGGGCTTTAGGCTATCAGCGTCGAAAAATGGCGTGTCTTTCCAACGGCCCGTGATCCGTGCTGCCAGTCCGCGGCTTAGCACGCCCCAGACGAAACGGCCCATGCCCTTGTGCTGGGCCTTGTCGCCGGGCGTGTGCAAATTCGCCTTGGTGGCGACGCGGCCAATGGCATCGGTGTCTGTCAGGATCGTGGTGCGGATGCTGGAAAACGCGATCTTGGGATTGCGCAATGTGTTGCCGATCACGGTCCCGCAACATTTTGCATGCCACCGCAATATGTTCTTTTCGCCAAAGGAAAAGACCGCCATCTGGTCGAACCCTTGGTCAAATTTGATCCGGTCCGGCGTGGTCTGGAACAGGGCCACAGACGGTGTGTCGGGTTGACCTAAAAAAACCTCGGCCGCGCGGCAATCTTTGCAAAAGCATTCAAGATGCGTGCCTACGGCCGGGGATGCGCCAAGCAAGGTGCCGGTGACGGTGCCACAGCTGCAGCGAAAGGCGACATCTTTAGGCTTTTTGAACATCAGGCAGCTGCGTTGTCGTTGGCCGGTTTTTTTGTTTTCGCCTTTGGCTTTTCGGCGTTGCGTGGGTTTGCATCAATGAATTGCAGCACCAGCGGGCGGATATTATTGCGCCAGCTTTTGCCAGCAAAGATGCCGTAATGCCCTGCGCCGTCTTCTAGGTGGCTGGCCTTTTTGCTGTCGGGCAGACCGGTGCACAGATCAAGCGCCGCAACGCATTGGCCGGGGGCCGAAATGTCATCCTTGGTGCCTTCGACGGTTTTGACCGCAACGGTTGTGATCTTGCCGATGTCGACCTTTTTGCCAGCAACGGTAAAGTTGTTCTTGCCGATCTCGTTGTTTTTAAAGATCCGCTCGACCGTGGAGAGGTAGAATTCGGCGGGCATGTCCATGACGGCCAGATATTCGTCATAGAACTTGTTGTGTTTGTCGTGATCGCCAGCCTCGCCTTGGACGACGCGCATGATCTGATCCTGAAATGCTTTTGCGTGGGTTTCGCTGTTCATCGAGATGAACGAATTTAGCTGCAGCAGCCCCGGATATACCTTGCGGCCAACGCCGGGGTATTTAAAGCCGACCTGCTGGATCGACATTTCCTGAAGCTGTCCCATGTGCACGCGGTCGCCGAAATCGGTGACGTCGGTCGGGGCGGCGTCGGGGTCAATCGGGCCGCCGATCAGGGTCAGGGAACTGGGTTGCGCGCTTGGCTCTTCCTCGGCCAGATAGGCGGTGGCAGCGAGGGCCAGCGGCGCGGGTTGGCAGACGGCAATAACATGCACGTCAGGGCCAAGATGGCGCATGTATTCAACCAGATGCAGGGTGTAATCTTCGACGTCGAACTTGCCCGCGCTGACGGGAATTTCGCGGGCATTGTGCCAATCGGTGATGTACAAATCGGTGTCGGGGATCAGGCTAATCACGGTCGACCGCAGCAATGTGGCATAGTGGCCCGACATGGGGGCGACCAACAGAACCTTGCGCTTTGGCGCCGGACGGTTCTGGACCACGAAATGCAAAAGATCGCCAAACGCGCCTTCGATTTCTTTCTTGATGTCTACTTGGTGGTCTGCCTCGTCTTCGCCAACGACGGCGGGCAGGTTCCAATCGGGTTTGGCGACCATCCGCGCAAAGCTGCGTTCGGTGACCTCGCCCCAAGCGGCCATCCAATCCATCGCGGGATTGGGGAAGGCGGAAAATACAGGATATGATGCAAATGCCTGCGCTGTCGCACCAAGCCACTGATTGGTGTTACGCATTGTTTCCATTAAATCATAAGATGCCATATACTTCATGAGGGGTCTCCTGTTGGTTGGCCCTGTGCTTGGGCGCTCCGCCGGTCCCCTCCCAGATAGGACGGCGCGATGCTGCAAGTGCAAACATAGGGAGGAACCGTTAAGATGACAACAAAAACGAATGAGCCCTTGGAACCTGATGCAGCCGCGCTTGCGCGGATGACAGAGAATATGAACAAAGTCGAAGCGTTGGGCGCGCGATTGTCACAGATTATGGTGAACCGGGAGGGGCATCAGGCCGCCCTGGACGGACCGAATCAAGAATTATTCGCCAAGGCTGCGCAATCCTATTGGAACGAGGCGGTGCAAAATCCGGCCAAGCTGATCGAACAGCAGGTGTCATTCTGGACCAAATCGGTGTCGCATTTTGTCGAGGCGCAAAAGGCATTGGCCAAGGGCAAGCTGGAAGCGCCCGCCGATACCACGCCCAAGGACAGACGCTTTGCCAACCCGTTGTGGGAAAGCCACCCCTATTTCAACTATGTAAAACAGCAGTATCTGATCAACGCCGAAACGCTGCACCAAGCGATTGCAGATGTGTCGGACCTTGAACCGCGCGAAAAGCAGCGGCTGGAATATTTTAGCCGCCAGATCGTTGATCTGATGAGCCCGACGAATTTTCTGGCGACCAACCCTGATGCGTTGGAGCGCGCGGTGGCGACCGAAGGCGAAAGCCTGATCAAGGGGCTGGAAAACCTGATTGCCGACCTTGAGGCCAACAACGGCGAGATGATCGTGCGTCTGGCCGATGAAAGCGCATTCGAGCTGGGCCGCAACATTGCCACGTCACCGGGCAAGGTGGTGTTTCGCAACCGCATGTTCGAGCTGATTCAATACAGCCCCACCACCAAAAAAGTGCATGAAACGCCGATCGTGATCTTTCCGCCCTGGATCAACAAATTCTACATTCTGGACCTGAAGGAACAGAACAGTCTGGTGAAATGGATCGTCGATCAGGGGCACACCTTGTTCATGGTGTCCTGGATCAACCCCGATAACAGCTATCGCGATGTCGGCATGGGCGACTATATCGAGGACGGATTTATTGCGGCTGTCGAAGAGGTCAAAAACATCACCGGTCAGGATCAGGTCAACGCCGTGGGCTATTGCATTGCGGGCACCACGCTGTCGCTGACACTGTCCTTGCTCAAACAGCGCGGCGATCCATCTGTGCGATCCGCGACGTTCTTTACCGCGCTCACTGATTTTTCCGATCAGGGGGAATTTCAACCGTTTCTGACGGATGATTTCATCGACGGGATCGAGGCGGAGACCAAAGACAAAGGCATCTTGCCCTCGTCCATCATGGCGCGGACGTTTTCGTTCCTGCGGTCAAACGATCTGGTGTATGGCCCCGCGATCAAAAGCTATATGCTGGGCGATACGCCGCCCGCGTTTGACCTGCTGTATTGGAACGGGGACGGGGCGAACCTGCCGGAACGTATGGCGATGGAATACCTGCGCGGGCTGTGCCAGCAAAACAAACTGGCCGAGGGCGGGTTTGATCTGATGGGGCACCACCTTGAGCTGGGCGATATCGAGGTGCCGCTGATCGCCATCGGCTGCGAGACTGACCACATCGCGCCGTGGAAAGACAGCTATCGCGGCATTCAGCAGATGGGCAGCAAGGACAAAACATTCATCATGACCCAGTCGGGCCATATTGCGGGCATCGTGAATCCGCCCAGCAAAGGTAAATACGGCCACTATACCAACCCCGATATGTCACTCGATTACAAAGACTGGGTGGAGGGGGCCAAGTTCCACAAAGGGTCGTGGTGGCCCCGCTGGGGCAAGTGGCTTGAGAATCACTCTGGCGGGTTGATTGAGGCACGTGTGCCGGGCGCGGACGGGCGAGAAATTTTGTGCGATGCCCCCGGAACCTATGTGACGCGCAAAGCAAGAGGCTGATCTGATTACGCTTTTACCCTAGGTCAACTTTCGCATGCTGCAGTGCAGAATATACTTGAAATGCCGCGCTGCAGCATGTAGATATCTCCTATACCAGAACGAGTAGGCTGTTGCCGCTCTCAACTGAAAGAGGAAGAGACTATGACAAAGACACCTGATATCGCCGCAATGATGAAAGACGTTATGGGCGCATTCCCAGTTGATACAACTGCGCTGAACGATGCGTTCAAAACAACCGCTACTCTGAATGAAAAACTGTCCGGCGTTGCGCTGACAGCTGCCGAGAAATCCGCCGAGATTTCCAGCAAATGGCAAAAAGAAACACTGTCCAAGCTGGCAGAAATGTCCAAAGCCAAAACCGAGCCTGCTGACTATGCAAAAGCAATGACAGATTTCACATCTGCCTCTGCCGAAGTCGCAGCCGAGCACATGGCCGCATTCGCCGAAATCGCAAAATCCGTTCAAATGGACACAGTTGAACTGATGATGGCCGCGGGCAAAGACATGTCCGAAGAAGCAACAGCCGCCGTTCAAAAGGCGACAGCTGAAGCAACAAAAGCCACGAAAAAAGCGACAGCAAAGTAATTCGCCGCAAGGCAAATCAACTTTCATGAGTGACGGGGCGGGCTTGAAAAAGTCTGCCCTTTCTTTGTTGCGAGACCCTTTCTTTTTGAAACACGCTACCCTAAGCTGCAATGCAGCACGCAATTTGGGAAGGATCCACCGTGGCCGACACAGACAAGCCTCTGCTTATCAAGCGTTACGCCAGCCGGCGGCTTTATAATACGGAAACAAGCGATTACGTCACGCTTGAGGATATCTCGGGGTTTATCCGGGATGGGCGCGAAGTTCAGATTCTGGATTTGAAATCCGGTGATGATCTGACCCGCCAGTATTTGCTGCAGATCATTGCAGATCACGAAAGCCGTGGTGAATCGGTTTTGCCGGTTGATGTGCTGAACGACCTTGTGCGCAGCTATATGTCACCGGGTGCCAGCGTCGTGCCGCAATTCTTGAAAGCGTCTTTTGATATGCTGCGCGATGGCCAGTCGCGGGTGTTGGAAAACATGAACACGATCAACCCCATGTCCAAAATGCCCGGGTTTGATGTGATGCAGGCCCAGCAAGAAGCATTCATGAAAGCCATGACCAGCAACATTCCCGCCGCATGGCCGGGCATGACCAAGCCCGAGGCCGAAGCACCGGCGAAGTCTGACACGTCCGACAAAAACCAAGACGAGAGTCTGGACGCGATCAAACAGCAATTGGCCGAATTGCAGGATAAGCTGTCCAAGCTGAAGTGATCCAGCGGCCGCACGGGCGTGCGATTATTATTATTTGATCCAGATCAGGCCTGAGCCCACCCCGTCACTGGGTGGGCTTTTTCGTATCTGTTGGATGCCTCCGGCGGGAGTTTATCTGGCAAAATGAAGGGGCGGGTTAAGCGGCCTTGGAGCCTGCTGCGGTTTGAACCGCGCCCAGCAGGACGTCGATTACCGCGTCAAGATCGCTGGGTTTAAGGTGGACGGGCAGGCGCACATCGCAGGCGGTCATCAGCATTTTGCGGGTTTGCGGCAGATCCGGCAGGTTTTCGATAAATTGCCAGTTCCAGAAGGCACGGGCGTTGTCGGTGCTTTGGCCAAAGACCTGAACCTTGACCCCCGCGGCGGCGCTGGCGGCGGCGAAAGCGCGGATTGCAGCATCGTCTAGCCCCACCATGTTGAACTGGATGGAATCCGGGGCGCGGGTTTCCGGGGCCAGCGGCGCAGGGACAGTGATATGGGGGGAGGCGTTCAGTCTGGCCGCGACATAGTCGTGGTTACGCAGCCCGTCGGCGACGCGGCGTGGCAGTTCAGCCAATTGCGGGCGCACGATGGCGGCGGAAAGATTGCCCAAGCGCAGGTTGTAGAGCGGCAGTTGGTTTTGCCAGCGTGCACAGGCGTCGGCGATGCTGGGGTGTTTCTTCCAGTTATGCTCGTACGCGCCGGACATGATGATCGCGCGGGCGATCAGGTCGGCATCATCGGTGATCATGATCCCGCCTTCACCAGCGTTGATCATCTTGTAGGATTGGAAGGAGAAACACCCGATTTTGCCGATCGTGCCGATTTTCTGGCCGTGCCACAGCGTCCCAAGCGAATGCGCTGCGTCTTCGATCACAGGAATGTTGGCCGCATCACATAGCGCCATAATGGCATCCATGTCCGAGGTGTGGCCGCGCATATGGCTGATAATGACGGCATCGACGGTGGGCAACTTGGCCTCGAAGTCATTGAGATCAATGCGGTAGCTATCCCCGACCTCGCATAGTATCGGCTGGCAGTTGGCATGGATCACAGACGACGGCACCGCGGCAAAGGTAAACCCCGGGATCATAACGCGTGCGTCTTTGGGCAGGTCCAGAGCCATCAACGACAGGAACAGCGCGGCCGAGCAGGATGACACGGCGAGGGCATATTTGCTGCCCATCATCTGGGCGAATTCAGCCTCGAGCAGGGAAACGGGGGCGTCAGCGGCAGCGGTATAGCGAAACAGATCGCCGGATTGCAAAAGCCGCTCAATCTCGGCGCGGGCGGCGTCAGGGATGGCCTCGGCGCGGTGCATATCTGGCAGGGACATATTTCAAAATCCTGAATGTTTGTTTTCAGAATAGTAAAACAAGGGCGGGCCATCGCCAAGCTAATTCAGGTCCGCGCAGTGTTAAATATTTATGACTACAGTCCGAGTTTATCGCGCAGGCTGTACCAGCTCATCGCGAGGGTCAGCAGGGGTGTGCGCATCGCGGCCCCGCCGGGAAAGGGATTGGTGGGGATCGTGCGCATCACGTCAAATCCGTCACTGTCGCCTGTGATGGCCCGCGCCATCAGTTGCCCCGCGTGGGTTGCGGTGCCCACACCGTGGCCGGAATAGCCTGACGCCGACAGGATGTTGGACGAGACACGGGCCAGATAGGGCAGACGTTTCATGGTGATGGCAAGGGTGCCGCCCCAAGCATAGTCTATCGCCACGTCTTTGAGTTGGGGGAACACCACGGACATGGGCGCGCGTACCTTGGCGGCGATGTCGCGCGGGAATTTGTAGCCATAGCTTTCGCCACCGCCAAACAAAAGCCGCCCGTCGTGGCTGAGCCTAAAGTAGTTTACCACGAACCGGCTGTCGGCCACGGCCACATCGCGCGGCAGCACATCGCGGATACGGTCGCCCAAGGGTTCGGTGGCCACGATAAAGTTGTTGATGGGCATCACCCGGGCCGCAACCTTGCGGTTCAGCCCGCCCAAATACCCGTTGCAGGCCAGCACAGCATGCCCCGCTGTGACGCGCCCGCCGTCGGTTTGAACCACCACCTTCGCGCCTTCTTGGATATGGTGCACGGCAGAGCCTTCGTAGATGCGAACCCCAGCTTTTTGCGCGGCCCGCGCCAAGCCTAAGGCAAGGTTAAGCGGATGCAGATGCGCGGCCCCCATGTCCAGAATACCGCCCTTGTAATCGGGCGAGGGGCAGACCGATTGCAGGGCCTCGTGGTCCAATATCTCGATCTGGTCATATCCATAGCGGCTTTGCAGATGACCTGCATAGTCGTGCAAATGGCGCAGGTCGCTGGCAGTGGATGCGGTCCAGGCAACGCCCGGCTTCAGATGGCAGTCAATATCATGCTCGGCGATCAGACCTTTGACCAAGGCCTTTGCGTCTTCGCCCAAATCCCACAGCTTGCGCGCGTGATCGGCCCCCAGCATTTTTTCCAACGCATCCTGTTCGACCCGCTGGCCGCCGCCCAATTGCCCGCCGTTTCGACCGGACGCCCCGAACCCCACGCGCTGCGCTTCAAGCAAAACCACATCGCGACCGGCTTGGGCCAGATGCAGTGCTGCGGACAGGCCCGTATAGCCGCCCCCGACCACGCAGACATCGGCCTTTATAGCGCCTTGAAGGGCGGGAAACCTATCCATCGGTGTCGCTGTTGCAGCATACCAGCTGTCCGGATAAGCGCCTTTTTTGTCATTTGCATAAAGCAGGTTCATCGCAAAGGGGCTCCTGTCCCCGCTTCCAAATGGTTTTAAATCCTCGCCGAAGGCATCCGCGATCGGCGACGGGATCAAACGTTCATTAACAAATGCTCTCGTTCCCAAGGCGAAATAACCTGCAGGAACTCGTCATATTCGGCACGTTTCACGATGGCATAAACACGGGCGAAATCGGGGCCCAGAACTTCGTGCATTCCGATGGCCTCTTCGAACAAGTCCAACGCGGAGCCCAGAACCTGCGGGATGTCCCCGTCGCCTTCATAGGCGTCGCCT
This sequence comes from Sulfitobacter sp. AS59, assembly GCF_038899995.1. Lineage (NCBI taxonomy): Bacteria > Pseudomonadati > Pseudomonadota > Alphaproteobacteria > Rhodobacterales > Roseobacteraceae > Sulfitobacter > Sulfitobacter sp. AS59. Next base: position 734,045 of record NZ_JBBMQK010000001.1, on the reverse strand, counting down.
TTGAACTCGGGCTTTGGCTGTTTCTTTTCCATCAGGCCCAGATAGCCGCAGGCCAGTGATGCGGCGATGCCCAGATACGGGTTGCAGTCCATTCCGGCCAGACGGTTTTCAACCCGGCGCGACGAAGGTTTGGACAAGGGCACGCGAATGCCCGTGGTGCGGTTGTCGCGGCCCCATTCAAGGTTAATCGGGGCAGCGTGGTCTTTGACATAGCGGCGATAGCTGTTCACATACGGTGCCAGCACGGCCAGCGCATCGGGCATGTGGTTTTGCATACCGGCGATAAAGTGGAAAAACGCCTCGGTTTCGCCGCCGTCCGCGTCGGAAAAGATGTTCTTGCCGGTTTCAATATCCAGCACCGAATGATGCATATGCATGGCGCTGCCGGGTTCGTCCTCGATCGGTTTGGCCATAAAGGTGGCATAGCAATCATGGCGCAGGGCGGCTTCGCGGATCAAACGTTTGAAATAGAACACTTCATCCGCCAGCCGCACCGGATCACCGTGGATCAGGTTGATCTCAAGCTGGCCTGCACCGCCTTCTTGGGTGATGCCGTCGATCTCAAAGCCTTGGGCCTCGGCGAAGTCGTAGATGTCATCGATCACCGGGCCAAACTCATCCACGGCAGTCATTGAATAGGCCTGACGCGCGGCGGCGGGGCGGCCTGACCGGCCCATCATCGGTTTGATGGCATGGGCCGGGTCCAGATTGCGTGCGACCAGAAAGAATTCCATTTCCGGGGCGACAACCGGCTCCCAACCTTGTTGGCGATAGAGTTCAACGACGCGTTTGAGGACGTTGCGCGGCGAATATTGCACCGGTTCGCCGTCGCGGTCATAGGCGTCGTGGATCACCTGAAGCGTCCAATCCGCAGTCCAGGGTGCGGCGGTCGCCGTCGACATATCGGGCCGCAAAATCATATCTTTTTCGATGAACCCATCGGCACCCGCTGCTTCGCCCCATTCACCGGTGATGGTTTGGTAAAAGATGCTGTCGGGCAGGTGAAAATATTCCTGACGCGAGAATTTCTTGGCGGGCACCGCTTTGCCACGGGCGATGCCGGGCAGATCGGGGATGATGCATTCGACTTCATCCAGTCGTTTGCCCGCCAGATAATCTCGGGCGGCTTCGGGCAGGTCGTCAATCCAGTCGGACATCAGGGTCTCTCTTTCTTGAGGAAATCGGCGATAAAATCTGCAATATCAGCATTGTTTGTGGGGGTATCCAGCCGCTTTGCAGCCGCTGCAAGTTGTTCATCGGGCACGACGCCCTTGCCGCGGGTGCGGATCAGACCATCGATGAAATCAGCGTTGAATTCCGGGTGGGGTTGGATCGTCCAGATTTGATCATCATAGAGCAGCGCAGCATTGGCGCAAAAATCCGATGATCCGACAACCTTGGCCCCTTTGGGCAGGGCGGTGACCTGATCCTGATGCCACGCATTCAGCGCCATCGGTTGTCCGTTAACGGTGTAATCCGTGGGGCCGACGGACCAGCCGCCGCCGAATTTTTCGACCTTACCGCCTAGCGCTTGGGCGATGATCTGGTGGCCAAAGCAGATGCCGACCATGGGCCGACCTGTTTCGCGAATGGCCAAAATCAACTGCTCCAGCTGCGGGATCCAGTCGTGGTCCTCGTAGGCACCGAACTTGGAACCAGTGATCAACCACGCGTCGGCATCCACGGCTGACGCGGGAAATTCACCATCCACAACCGACCAGATTTGAAAGTCGAAATCATGCCCGCCCAGCAGTTTGGTAAACATCTCGCCGTAGTCGCCCAACTGGTCTTTCATGTTGTCGGGCGAGTGGCCGGTTTGAAGGATGCCGATTTTCATCATGTTGCCCTTATACGGTGTCGAGATAGATCTCGACCTGTTCTTGTGGGGTAAGCTCTTGCATGTAATGCAGCTCTTGGCGCTTTGTCAGGACAAAGTTTCGGATCAGCTCGGGGGCGAAAATGCGCGCCACCTCGGGGGAGCTTTCGAACAGATCAATCGCGGTTTTCCAATCGCCGGGGATTTGCGGCAGATCGGCGGCATAGGCGTTGCCGGTGATTGGGGCAGGCGGTTCAATCGCGTCTTCGATACCGTTCATGGCAGCGCCCAAAACTGCCGCCAGCATCAGATAGGGGTTTACGTCCCCCCCGGACACACGGTGTTCAATCCGCCGCGCCTTGTGGCTGCCCGACGGCACCCGGATCGAGGACGTCCGGTTTTCATAGGCCCAAGATATCCCCGTGGGCGCATGGGAACCCGGGACCATCCGATCAAAACTGTTGGCGTGGGGCGCAAACACCAACGCCGATGCTGCCATGGCATTCATGCAGCCTGCGATTGCGTGGCGCATGATCGCTGTCCCATCGGGGCCACCATCGTCAAAGATGTTATTGCCGTTTTTGTCGAGCACCGAGAAATGCGTGTGCAGGCCAGAACCGGGATAATCCTCATAGGGTTTTGCCATAAAGCTGGCGGCAAAGCCGTGGCGGCGGGCAAGGCCTTTGACCAGCATCTTGAAGAACCATGCATCGTCGGCGGCGCGCAGGGCGTCGTCACAATGCATCAGGTTAATCTCGAACTGGCCCAATCCGGCCTCTGAAATGGCGGTATCTGCGGGAATGTCCATTTCCTCGCAGGCGTCATAGAGATCGGTAAAGAATTCATCGAACTGGTCCAGCGCCCGGATCGACAGGGTTTCGGCCGCTTTGCGGCGTTTACCCGAGCGTGGCGAGACGGGGACCTGCAGCTTGCGGCCCGAATCGTCGATCAGGAAGAACTCAAGCTCGACCGCGCAAACGGGGGTCAGGCCACGTTCTTTGTAGCGGTCCAAGACAGCGCGCAACGCATGGCGCGGGTCGCCGGGGTAGGGCGTGCCATCTTCGCGAAACATCCAGATCGGCAGCAAGGCCGAAGGGGAATCAAGCCATGGCATGGGCAGAAAACCCCGTTCGGTGGGAAACAACACCCCGTCGGCATCGCCGGATTCAAAGACCAGCGGGCTGTCGTCGATGTCTTCGCCCCAGATATCAAGGTTCAGGACAGACACGGGAAAACGCGTACCATCCTCGACGATTTTATCCGCGAAACGCGTGGGGATGCGTTTGCCGCGGGCCTGACCGTTCAGGTCGGCGGCAGCCACACGGATCGTGCGAACCTGAGGATGTTTACGGAGCCAGTTTTTCATAACACACCTTGTAAGCGGCGGGCATGAAACGGGGTCTTCAAAAGGCGAAACCCGGGGTCGACGCCCACGCGCCAAATAATTTGATCAAAAGATGGATACTACCGTATCAGATTAGGACGCAAGCGAATTTTCCGTATCTGCTCTTGCGGCAGGTGCTTGTTCAGGCGGCGGTTTATCAGACCGAAGACCCCAATGATGACCAGCGTCAGCATCACAAAATACATCGCCAATATCGGATAGGGGACAAAGGGGTTGAATGTTTTGTCGGCGAAATAGCTGGCATAATACAGCGCATCACCGCGTTGTTGCAGCGCGGGAAACCCTGTGAAGAACACCAAAGTCGTTGCGTGAAACAGGAAAATAGCCTCGTTTGTATAGGCGGGCCATGCCAGACGCAGCATGGTGGGCCAGATCACGCGCTTGAAACGATGCCAGCCTGACAGGCCGTAGGCATCCGCCGCTTCGGTGTCGCCTTTGGGGATGGATTGCAGCGCGCCATAGAAGATTTCGGCGGAATAGGCAGAGGTGTTAAAGAACAAAACCACCAATGCGCCCAGCCAAGCAGAGGTAAATGCATCAAAAAACGGGTGCACAGATTTTAGGCTAAGGAATAAAAAATAACCAAAGAAGAACTGGATAAACAGCGGCGATCCGCGAAACAGAAAGATGAACCATTCCGCCGGTTTGCGCAGCCATGGGTTCGGGTTGGCCTTGGCCACGGCAAGGGCGGTTGCCAGCAGAAAGCCGGACACCAACGCGAAGAACCCGAAATAGACGTTCCAGATCATGCCCGATCCGATCAGGGTGAACTGATCACACAAGGTGAAATCGCTGCGAGGCAACAACCGTTCACCAATCCCAAGCGAGCGGAGCCCATAGGCCTGAATTGTCTCAAAACAGGTCATGTCAGCGCCTTTCGCTGGGCTTCGCCGCCCGCCGTGGCCTGCCCGTGGGTCAGCCGCCGCATGGTGCGGTCCAGCACAATTTCAGACAGGCGCGTGAAGCAAAGGTAAAACACCAGCAGGGCCAGGAAATACCACATCCGCCAATCGGGATGGGGATAGTCGGTAAAGCGCGGCGTCTTGGCCCCGCCCAGATCACGCGCCCAATAAACGATGTCTTCGACGCCCAGCAGGAATAACAGCGGCGTGGCCTTGATCAGCACCATCCACAGATTGCCCAAGCCGGGCAGGGCATAGACCCACATCTGCGGCACCAACACGCGCCAAAAGGTCTGGCGGGGCGACATGCCATACGCCTCGGCCGTTTCAAGCTGGGCACGGGGGACAGCGCGCATGGCACCATAAAGAACGTTGGCCGCAAAGGCCCCGAAAACGATGGCAAAGGTCAGAACGGCCAGAGAAAACCCATAGGCCTCATGGACCCATTGGGGCGAGTTGCCCAAGGGCATTTTGGCCGCCTGACAGACGATAAAATCACTGCCCTGCCGGATCGGTTCGTCCCAATCGGGGCATTTGATCTTGTGGCGCAGGTATTCAATGCCCTGATCCAGTGCGATCACAAAGAATAGAAAGAATGCAATATCAGGCACGCCGCGCACGATGGCGATATAGCCACGGCCCAGCCATGACAGCGGCAGCACCCGCGACCGCGCGGCCATCGCCCCGCCAAAGCCAAAGATCATCGCCGCCGGTGCCGTCACGGCCAGCAGCATCAGCACGGTGCCAAAGGCCCCGTAGAACGCCAGATGCTTGCCCGTGGTCAGGTAGCACGTCAGCCAAGACAGGCCGGAAAGCGTTTCAGGATCGGTACAGGCAAAAATAACGAGATGTCCCCGAGTGGCAGCGCCCTTATTGGGCGTCTTGAAGTATGGAAAAAGGGGCGGGTGTGACGCCGCCCCCCTAAGATCAGATGTCTAGGATCAGAAGGTTTTCGAACCTTCGCCGAACCATTTGATGATCAGTTTGTTCAGGCTGCCATCGTCCTTCATGGACTGGATGGCGGCGTTGAATTTCGCTTTCAGCTCGGTGTCGCTTTCGCGCAGGCCAAGGCCAATACCGCCGCCCAATGGCACGTCGTCGCCAACAAACATCAGCTCGCCGCCGGATTCTTCGACTGTGGGGGCCAGTGCGTCTTTGTCAGCGAAAACAGCGTCAGCTTCGCCGTTGTTCACGGCTGCAACTGTTTCGTCATAGGTCGCGAATTCCAGCAAGGTTGCGCCGGATTCTGCAACGTGACCCGCTTGGATTGTGCTGGTCTGTGCTGCAACAACACCGCCTGCGATGTCTGCACCTTCAGATTTCGCCACATAGGCCGAGGCCGCTGGCGGGAAGTAGTTTTGCGTGAAATCGATGACTTCTTCACGCTCGTCTGTGATGCTCATGCCAGCGATGATCGTGTCATAGTTGCCGGATGTCAGGTTCGGGATGATGCTGTCCCATTCGTTTGTGACCCATTCACAGGTCAGTTCTGCGCGCGCGCACAGCTCGTCGCCGACTTCGCGTTCGAAACCGTCAACTTCGCCCGCATCGTTCAGGAAGTTATAGGGAGGGTAGGCACCCTCGGTCCCCATGCGGATTGTTTTGCCGTGGCTGTCTGCCAGTGCGAAACCGGCGCTCAGCGCGACGGCGGCTGTCGCCAAAAGTAGTTTCTTCATTTTGTAGTCTCCCAACGTTTTTTTTGTTGATATTACGACACGTGGCCTGCTGACAGGAATCCACGCAGACGTTCCGATTTTGGTGCACCGAACAGTTGTTCCGGTGCCCCTTGTTCTTCGATCAGCCCTTGGTGCAGGAACACGACATGATCCGACACATCAGCGGCCAGTTTCATGTCATGTGTCACGATCAGCATCGTGCGCCCCTCGGTGGCCAGATCTTTGATAACTTTGATAACTTCCTGCTCCAGCTCGGGGTCCAGCGCCGACGTGGGTTCGTCGAACAGCAGGGCCTCGGGCTCCATGCACAGTGCGCGGGCGATGGCGGCGCGCTGTTGTTGGCCGCCAGAAAGTTGGGCAGGGTACACATCGCATTTGTCGCCGATACCGACCTTGTCCAGATAGGCGCGGGCCGATTTCTCGACCTCGGCGCGATCACGGCGCAGGACAGTCAGCGGGGCCTCCATCACGTTTTGAAGGATGGTCATATGGGCCCACAGATTGAACTGCTGAAACACCATCGACAGGTTGGTGCGAATGCGCAGCACCTGTTTGGGGTCGGCCGGGCGGCGGTTATGATCGTCGCCCTTCCACGTCACCGGTTCCCCGTTGAAAATCAGATCGCCTTGCTGGCTGTCCTCAAGCAGATTGCAGCAGCGCAACAACGTCGATTTGCCCGACCCCGAAGACCCGATTAGCGAAATCACATGCCCCTTGGGTGCCGTCATCGACACACCTTTCAGCACCTCCAAAGCGCCATAGGCTTTGTGTAGGTTTCTGATCTCAATCACAGGGGGCTGTTGTGTCACGAGGCATCCTTGTTGCGCTGGCTCAAGCGATTAAAGGTTATTCTACGGGGCGTTTGCAATCTAGAACTTGGTTTTTGCCTAAATAAACGGCATTGACCCGGCGTAATCGCGGGGAACGCGGCTAAATTAACCGCGCTCTTCGATACGCTGACGGGCCATGGCGCTGTCAGTATCGGTCACGCCCAACAGGTTAGTGACCAAGCGCAGCAGCGCGTTTTCTTCGTCAGAGCGCATGCCGTCGGCCAGCACGACTTCCCACAACGCCTCGATCACGCCAAGACGCGCGTCATAGGGGACTGCATCCTTGATGGCGCGGGTGAAACGGACGGTATCGGGGGCTTCGGCTTCAAGCTGTTCTGCGTCTGCGCGCAGGGCCTTTACGCCATCAGAATCAAGGCCATAACGTTTGGCTGTGATCTGATCGATGCGGGATTGTTCAGCCGGGGCGTATTCATTGTCCGACTTGGCGATGCGCACCAAAAGTGCGGTCAGCGCCAGACGCGCATCGGCATCAGGCATTTGGGCGGGTTCGGGCTGTGTCAGCCGTTTTAGAAAATCTGCAAACATGGGGGTCATATAGTGCCGCCATGCAGAAAGGCCAAGCTTACAATGCCTTGAGCGCGGTTTCGCGGGCCGCTGCCATGTCCTGATCCGTCAGGCCAAGGGCGGTTTCGATGGCAAGCAATTGAATTTCTTCGTTTTCGTCGCGTCCACCGTCCGCCAGCGCAACCGACCACATCGCGTCACCCAGTGCCTTGCGGTCGGCATAGGGGATTTCTTCGCGCAGGATGGTCGCGAATTCGGGGGTGCCGGGGGCGTGGCGTTCCAACGCTTCGCAGGTCGCGCGCAGTTTGGCAGCCTCAAGCGGTTTAAGGTTGAACGTCCGCGCAAGGATACGGTCGATCTGGCTGACTTCGGCAACTTCGTAGTTTTGATCGGCAAAAGCCACGCGCACCAAAAGCGCACCCAATGCCAGTTGCGGCGTAGGCTGCGGCAGGGGTTTGGGGTCAGGTTTGCGACGTGGAAACAGGCGTTCAAACATGGGCACTCACTAGGTGGTTTCGTAGAGCTAAATTAACACTGATTCTGGCGATCTGTTCCCAAAGAAACAGCGATGACACATGACTGATGTATAAAGGACGCAGCCCTAGCCGTCATAGCCTTCGATGATGACCAGCGTGCCATCTGACACGGTCGACCGGATGTCTTTGGCGGCTTGGTAATCGGCGCTTTCATAGCAGGCGACGGCATCGGCAAGGCTGGGAAATTCGATCACAACGATGCGGGGCCGCGAGGTGCCTTCGCGCACATCAGCGGTGGCACCACGCACCAGAAACTTGGCCCCGAAATCGGCGAAGGGTTTCGCATTGGCGGCGCGGTATTTTTCGTAAACGGCGGCGTCACGCACATCGACATTGGCGATCCAGTATCCTTTGGGCATCGTATTTCCTTATCTTGGCAAAGATTTGAATTTTCCGGTCAGCCTAGCGGCTTCTTCCTTTAGCCCATAGGGCGGATTGATCACGAACATGCCCGATCCGATCATGCCATGCCCCGGACGGGCGGGCGCAAACCCGACCTCGTGACGCAGGGCATCGGGATGCGCGCCCATCAGCGCGCTGAGCATGGGTTGGTGCAGTTTCGATGTCAGGATTGGATACCAAAGCGCGATCACACCGACGTTCCACGCCTTGGCCAGCTTGCCAATGTGGCGAGGGATATCCACGTAGTCGGTCTTGATCTCGAAGCTGGGGTCAATCAGCATCATCCCGCGCCGCGGGGTGGGCGGCGTCAGGGCAAAGGCCATTTCGAACCCGTCGCGGTGGTGGCATTTCACGTCATAGGGCGACATCGCCAGATCAAGCGCGCTGAATTCACCGGGGTGCAGATCGGCCAGATGGATATTATCCGTCTCGCGCAGCAGCTTGGCCGCGATCAAAGGCGACCCGGGATACGAATCGGGTCCGTGTTCTTGGGCCACCGCATCCAGCACGCGGCTATAGCGATGGTCCTTGCCGAACCATCCGCGCGCGCGGCCAATGCCCTGCACCGCCTCGCCGGTTTTGAGGGCGGCCGTATCCGACAGATCATACAGCGCGCGACCGGCATGGGTTTCCATGTAGGTCAGCGGCTTTTCCTTGCGGGTCATATAGCCCAAGGTCCACGCCAGCAGGCTGTGTTTGTGCACGTCGGCCAGATTGCCCGCGTGATAGATATGTTGATAGCTCAGCATGAGGGGCCGCCTTTTATAGGGTTAGACGAGCCGCGATATCTCTTTCGCTGCGCGGACAAAATCCTTGAACAGGGGGTGCGGGTCAAAGGGCTTGGACTTCAGCTCGGGGTGGAACTGCACGCCGATGAACCACGGGTGATCGGGCCATTCCACGATCTCGGGCAGCTTGCCATCCGGCGACATGCCCGAAAATACCAGACCGGCTTCTTCAAGTTTTTTGCGGTACGCTGTGTCGACCTCGTAGCGGTGACGGTGGCGTTCATCAATCGACGTCTTGCCGTAAATCTCGGCCACATGTGACCCTTCTTTCAGCGTCGCGTCATAGGCGCCCAAACGCATGGTGCCGCCTTTGTCATCGCCGACTTTGCGTTCCACTTTGTGATTGCCCTGCACCCATTCCTTGAGGTGGTAAACAACCGGCTCGAAACGCTTTTTCCCGGTGGATTCGTGATCAAATTCCTCTGAGCCCGCATTGGGCAGACCCGCAACGTTCCGCGCGGCCTCGATCACGGCCATTTGCATGCCCAGACAGATGCCCAGATAGGGGACTTTGTGCTCGCGGGCGTATTGCGCGGCTTTGATTTTGCCCTCGGTCCCGCGCTCGCCAAAACCACCCGGCACAAGGATCGCGTGATACCCTTCGAGGTACGGCGCAACGTCGTCCGCCTTGTCGAAGACCTCTGCATCGACCCATTCGACCTTGACCTTGACGCGGTTGGCCATGCCCCCATGGGTCAACGCCTCGGCGATGGATTTATAGGCGTCTTCAAGCTGGGTGTATTTGCCCACGATGGCCACGCTGACCTCGCCTTCGGGGTTGTGCACGCGGTCGGATACATCGCGCCAGACGGTCAGATCAGGTTTCGGCGCGGGTGAGATTTGGAACGCATCCAGCACGGCCTGATCCAGACCCTGCGCGTGATAGGCCAAAGGCGCATCATAGATGGTTTTCAGATCATAGGCCGCAACAACCGCATCTTTGCGCACGTTACAGAACAGGGCGATCTTTTCGCGCTCTTTTTCGGGGATCGGATGTTCGGACCGGCAGACCAGAATGTCCGGCGCGATCCCGATGCTTTGCAGCTCTTTGACCGAGTGCTGGGTGGGTTTGGTTTTCAACTCTCCGCTGGCGGCCAGATAGGGCAGCAAGGTGAGGTGCATAAAGATACATTGGCCGCGCGGCTTGTCATGGCTGAACTGGCGGATCGCTTCAAAGAAGGGCAGCCCTTCAATGTCGCCGACGGTTCCGCCGATCTCGCATAGCATAAAATCAACTTCGTCATCGCCGACATGCAAGAAATCTTTGATTTCGTTGGTGACGTGGGGAATGACCTGAATGGTTTTACCCAGATAATCGCCTCGGCGCTCTTTCTCCAAAACGGTGGAATAGACGCGGCCCGAGCTGATCGAATCTGTCTTGCGCGCAGCAACACCGGTGAAACGCTCGTAATGGCCCAGATCAAGGTCGGTTTCCGCGCCATCGTCGGTCACGAACACTTCGCCATGTTCAAAGGGCGACATCGTTCCGGGATCGACGTTCAGGTAAGGATCAAGCTTGCGCAGACGTACAGAAAATCCGCGTGCTTGCAGCAATGCGCCCAAGGCGGCTGATGCCAGCCCTTTGCCAAGGCTGGAAACCACACCGCCCGTGATGAAAATATAGCGTGCCATGTGATCGAAGACCCCCGTGAAGTTCAAATTTGATGTGGCCAAAGCCAGCCAAATGAGCTGCGGAAAACCGCAGCACCACGGGACTAAAGCCTAACAGAATTATGGTGGATAAGGCAAGGCCAAGCCGCAACATCCTGTTACGAATCTTGGCCTGACCTCAAGTTATTGTGGTAACTGGATTAATCCGCTGTCGGAACTTGCGGCGTGTTATCTGCCGGTGTTGGTGGCAGCAAGCTGTCGCTATCTGGCAGCACTGGTGCGTCATTCAGCGCCGGTGGTGTTGCCCCAAGGCGGTCAATCACGGACGATCCTGCAGATTTCTCTGCGGCGATGATGGTCAGTGTGATCGACGTGATGATGAACAGAATGGCCAGAACCCAGGTGATCTTGCCCATGGCCGTTGCGGCGGACCTGCCAGAGACCGCACCGCCGCCTCCGCCGCCCATACCTAGGCCGCCGCCTTCGGACCGTTGTAGCAACACAACGGCAATCAGGCCGAGGGCCAGAATGAGATGGACGATCAGGACAACGTTTTCCATGAGTACCTACGGGCTTTGGTTCTAACTTTGAAGGTATCTAGGGATGTTTGCCCATGGGGGCAAGCAAGGATTGGCCTGCGCGGCGCGGATCGGGGGTCTGGATGCCTTCGGCGCGCTTGGCCCTGCGGCCAAGACGCCCCGCCCGCCATCCCGTTTATTCCTCGACGTCATCCATATCCGCTTGGCCCGATACCGCGCGGCGCACGATGCTCCAACTGAGGCCGACGCCCAGAACAAAACTAAGGGCAAGCAGCCCAAGCCAGACGTTGAAATCTTTATTGTCCAAGCTGAGCACACCATAATCAAACAGCACCCACAGGCTTGCGCCGACAACGGCGAGCACCAGAAACATGCCGAATCCGCCGATCGAGCGCAGCGTGGCGCGCAGATAAATGACGTAGCCGATAAACAGGATCAGCCCCAGCAGGGCGGCGACGGACATGTTCATGTGTCCATAGTCCCGCACCCAGGTGATGTAATTATAGTCGGTCGGGTTAAAGGTGACCGTGAGCAGGGCCAAGGCGCATAGCCATCTTATGATAAAACCCATTCAGTTTATTCCCCTGCTTCTCTGGCTCATAAATATCCTCGCCGAAGGCATAAAAGTCTATGGGCGGTCCAAAAGATTTCGCCGTTGGCGAGGATATTTTCGAGCCAGAGAAGCGAAGATGTCATTTTGCAGTTTCGGTTCGCGGCGCGCGCGGCTATACCGACGCGGGTTTGCACCGTTAAAGGAATATCACCATGGCCAATGTTGTTGTCGTAGGCGCTCAGTGGGGCGATGAGGGAAAAGGCAAAATTGTCGACTGGCTGAGCGAGCGCGCCGATGTAATCGCGCGGTTTCAGGGCGGGCATAATGCCGGGCATACGTTGGTTATTGACGGCAAGGTGTTCAAGCTAAGCTTGCTGCCATCGGGCATTGTGCGGGGCGGAAAGCTGTCGGTTATTGGCAACGGGGTCGTTCTGGACCCATGGCATTTGGTCAAAGAGATCGCGATTTTGCGCGAGCAGGGCGTTGAGATCACGCCTGAGACGTTGATGATCGCCGAGAATACACCGTTGATCCTGCCCATTCACGGGGAGCTGGACCGCGCCAGAGAAGACCAGACCAGCGTTGCCAAGATCGGCACGACGGGTCGCGGCATTGGGCCGGCATATGAAGACAAAGTGGGTCGCCGGTCGGTTCGGGTTGCCGATTTGGCCGATGATGCCACGCTAGAGCTGCGTGTGGATCGCGCGTTGGTGCATCATGACGCGTTGCGCCGCGGCCTTGGGCTTGAGCCGATTGACCGTGATGCCTTGCTTGCTGCCCTGCGTGAGATTGCGCCATCCGTATTGGAATATGCCGCACCAGTTTGGAAAGTGCTGAACGAGAAGCGCAAAGCTGGCAAACGCATTTTGTTTGAGGGCGCGCAGGGCGCGTTGCTGGACATCGACTTTGGCACCTATCCTTTTGTGACCTCATCGAATGTGATTGCAGGTCAGGCCGCAACGGGCACCGGGATCGGGCCTGGGTCGATTGATTTCGTCTTGGGGATCGTCAAAGCCTACACCACCCGTGTGGGCGAAGGCCCTTTCCCGGCCGAGTTGAATGACGCCGATGGCCAGCGTTTGGGCGAACGGGGCCACGAGTTTGGCACCGTGACCGGGCGCAAGCGCCGCTGTGGCTGGTTTGATGCGGTTCTGGTGCGCCAGACATGTGCTACATCCGGTGTAAATGGTATCGCCTTTACCAAGCTGGACGTGTTGGACGGTTTTGAGACGCTCAAGATTTGTACGGGCTATGAGCTGGACGGTCAGATGCTGGAATATTTGCCAACGGCGGCAGATCAGCAAGCGCGGTGCACGCCGGTTTACGAGGAAATGCCAGGTTGGTCCGAATCGACCGAAGGCGCGCGCAGCTGGGCGGAATTGCCTGCCAATGCGATCAAATATGTGCGCCGGGTTGAAGAGTTGATCGGTTGTCCGGTTGCGTTGCTGTCCACATCGCCTGAACGTGAAGACACGATTTTGGTGACGGACCCCTTCGCCGACTAGGTTTGACTTTGGGCGCTGTGACACCCGTTGACCGGGGCGCAGCGCAACGGGAGAGTGGCAATGGCATTGAGTTACAAGGCACGGCGGCGCTGGTCGCTGGTGATTTTATTGGTTGGATTGCCCGCCTATATCATTGCTGCGGTCGCCATTATCGGCCAGTTTGACCGGCCTCCGTTCTGGATCGAACTTGCGATCTATGTGGGCCTTGGCATCATCTGGGCAATACCGTTCAAATATGTGTTCAAGGGGATTGGCCAAGCTGACCCCGATAAAGAAGACAGTTAGAAATAACAAAACGGCCCCTGATGCGGGGCCGTTTTTTTAACTCAGCATGTGCCGGAATGTTTAGCCGGCGGCGCGTTCTTCGGGTTGATAACCGATGTCGTCGGATGCTTTGAAGCGACCCCCATCCAGTTTGATCAATTTACCGGCGCGCAGCAGTTGGCCAAAGGCGCGCAGGCCTTCTTCGCGGCTGAAGTCTTCTTTTTCAGCTTGGCGCACGGTTTGCATCAACTGCGGTCTTGAGAACTGGTCGATCCCTTCGACAAAGGACAGATAGGCAGCTGAGGCTTCCAAAAGCTCGGACAAGGTGCTGGCACCCATGTCGGCGGCGAATTTGACGAAACCACCATCAACCGGCGCGGCAGCGGCAGGTGTCGGGGCCACGGCGGCCACGCGGCGGGGGCGCACGGGGGCTGCTGTGTCCGGTTTGGCATAGTTGATATCGATCCGCTGCTCTGCCACCAGTTTCAACGGGGCCGGGCGTGGCTCGGACGGGCGGTCAGTGCGGGTGGCTGCGGCGGCGGGGCGACGCGGTTTAACCACCTCGGCCAGATCGCTGCGGTAGGCTGTGCCGTCGTCATCGGCGCTGTCGTTTGCACCCATGGCCATGTCGGCCTTTTTGGCGGCAACGGCTGCACGCAGATGGGCGATGGCGTCGCGGCGTACTGTGCCTTCGGGGTCGTCCATCTGGTTGTCGGTCTCGGCCAACAGGCGGCTCATGTCCGCGCCTTGCGCGTCATCCAAAGATGGCAGCTTGCGGCGTGGTTCGGCATTCACGTTCGTTTCTGCCGTAATAGCCTCTTCTGCTGGTTCTTCTGCGGCCTCGTCTTCGGCGACGTCGGTCATGGCGTCGTCTGATGTATCCGCACCAGACACGTCATCTGCGAAATCGGCCTCAACTTCGGCCAGTTCGCGGGCCAGCTCGTCCTCTTCTTCTGCGGACAAGGAGGATTGGATGGGGGCATCCACCACGGTCTCAGGCAGGCGGTCTTGCATGTCATCGGACTGTGCATCATCTGCATCACCGTCTTCACTGTATTCTTCCAGATTGCCGCGCGCGATAGCATCGGTCAGATCGGCGCGCTTTACCTTGACCACACGTCCACGGGGCGCGGCGGCGGGTTCTGGGGATGCCGATGCGGCGCCATCAAACAGGTTTTCAGAATTGGCGTCTTGGTCGGCATCTTCATCCGTGATTGCGTCTGCAGTGCTTGCTTCGGCCAGATTATCGGTCCCGGTTTCTGCATAAAGACGGTTCAACTGGGCGCTGGCAGCGTCTTCATCTGCATCTGCATCAGCGTCATCAGCTTCAACCGCGTCATCGGCGGCAAGCGCGCTTTCGATATCTTTTACCGCATCTGCAACAAAGCCGTTGTTCTCGGCCATCGGGGCGGGGTTTTCGTCGGCGTGTTCGTCTTCGGTATAGTCTGCATCGGGGGCATCAACATCCTGACGTGATACGACCGAACGGATGCGCTGCAATTTCGCGGCGATGCTGCTGTTTTGCGATGCCTCAGAAGATGGGCGGGCAGGTTCGGCGGCGGCTTTCTCGTCAAAGAACGCCTTAATCTCTTCATCGGGCTGACCGGGAACGATATCGACGTCGGTCAGATCAACTTTGGCTTCAGCCTCGTCTTCGGGGGCAGCTTGTGTTTGCGCCTCGGCCTCATCCGCGTCGTCATATACAGGCAGATCTGCGGCAGGGGCTTGCACGGCAGGGGCGGCCTGTTCAACAGGTGCGGGGGCATCCTCGCGGGCTTTCAGAACGATTTGACCGTCCTGCTGATAGCCAACAACTTTCCGCGAAATCTCTTTCTGGGCGATGTGGGCCAGCATATTCGCATCAGGCTGCGGAGGCTCTGCGCCAAAATAACGATCCTCTGCTGCCAGGTCGCGGAAATACTCCGCAATAACCTTCATGGTGCCGAATGAATCGTCAAAGCCCTCTAACGTACACGAGAACGTGCCGTATGAGACCGTCAGAATTTTGTTGTTATTCATCATCTGATGCTCGTCCTCTGCCGTTTTGCAGCTTACTGTTTACCATGACGTTCAAGACAAAAGCGGCCCGAATCTGTGCCGTGCAGGGTATCATTTGGTGTCATCATTGTGACGAGGTTTCCCAAAAGGGGGTAAAAAGACATTGAAGCGCCATATTGTATCCAGTTCTAAGGCAGTTACCCTTATAGGTGGCGGCGACGCGAAGGTGTCGCAGCTTAAAGAGGTGCTAGACATCGCGCCAGTATGCGTTGCAGCCGATAGCGGAGCAGAACTGGCCCGGCGTGCGAATATACCGCTTAGGGCCGTCATCGGTGATATGGATTCCATTTCAGCAGACACTCTTTCGCAGATCCCCCAAGACCGGCAAATTATAATAAGTGAACAGGAAACCACTGATTTTGACAAGGCCCTACGCCATATTGACGCGCCGCTGATCGTTGGCCTTGGCTTTCTGGGGGGGCGGATCGATCACCAACTGCACGCGTTGCACGTTTTGGCGCTATATGCCCATCGTCCGTGCATTCTGGTGGCGCAGACCGAAATCTTATTTATCGCGCCGCCCGCGATCACAGTGCCGACCGAACCGGGCGATGTCGTTTCGATCTTTCCCCTTGGCCCGGTGACCGGGCGCAGTCAGGGGCTTGAGTGGCCGATCGAAGGGCTTGCGTTTGATACCTTGTCCAAGGTCGGTACATCGAACCGCGCCACCGGGCCGCTTAAGCTTGAGATGTCAGCGCCGAATGCAGTGCTGATGTTGCCACGCAGGCTTATTCAGCCGGTTGCGCAAGCGCTTGTATCTCAAGCCGCCGTTGGATGGCCCCCTCGCGCATGATAATATAAAGGCCTGCGGCCATGGTGATCACGATGCCCACACTCGCAATCGGGTTGGGCAGGTCGTTAAAGATCACAAAGCCGATCAGCGTGGCAAAAGGTATTTCCAGATATTGCATCGGGGCCACCGTCGCCGAAGGCGCGTAGCGCAAGGACCATGTCATCAGCAGATGCGCCATGCTGCCCAGCACGCCGAGCGCCAGTAAAAGCGACCACTGCGCCAAGTTGGGTGTGATCAGTGCAAGCGCATCTATATCCAGCTTGGGCCCGAGCCAGAGAAGCGGTAGCATCAGGACGACGGCCATGGCACCGCTGACGGTTTGCAATCCAATCGGATCGGTCTGCTTGGCGATCTTGCGGGTGACCAGCATGAACACGGAAAAATTGGCCGCCACAAAGACAGGCAACAGGGCGGGCCAGCCCACGTTGGCAAAGCTGGGCTGTACCACCAACAAGGTTCCCACGAACCCCACGATACAGGCCATTAGCCGTCTACTGCCAACTTCCTCTCCCAAGACATATTTACCCAAGATCAGCATGAAAAAGGGCATCACGAACGCAATCGCGACGGCATCGGCAAGCGGCAGATAGATGAGAGCGGTGAACATGGCGGCAATGCCGAGGATATGCAGCACAGTCCGCAGGAAGGTCAGCCAAAGCGTCATGCCCGACATGCGCCATTGCCGTTTGGTCAGATATACAATGGGCAAAAGCAGCATCACCTGAACGGCAAATCGCACGAATACGACCTGCGCAAGTGGCACTGAGGTCCCCAGCAGCTTTGCCACGGCATCACCGATAGGCGCGACAATGCAAAAGCCAAGCATCAGCATAATCCCGATCAGGGGTTTGTCGCTATCGTTCATGGTGTTTTTCCGCGCAATCAATCAACCTAAGGATGTATACTCACCACTTTCATGCGAAGTACAAGGTATTACTTCACATGCGGGCTGTCATGTCGGAAATCCGATGGAAGGCTACGCCGCCGGGCGGCCCAACAGAACCCGATTTCGTCCCTTGTTTTTGGCGGCATACAGCGCCTTATCTGCCCATTCAATTGCCGAAGAAGAGACGTCAAAATCTGCCAGGTCGGTGTGGGAGATCATACATAACCCGATGCTGATCGTCACTGTAAAGGGTTCCGGGACGCGGGGAATGACGAAGGGGGTATGCTCGAACGTCTGACATAATCTATTGGCCACAGCGGTTGCGGCGGATTCCCGGGTGGCAGGCAGCAACAGCAGGAATTCTTCGCCGCCCATTCGTGCGACCATATCGCAGGGCCGCAGATGTGATCGCAGGCGGTGCGCGGTTTCAACCAGCACCGCATCACCTGTGGCATGGCCATACTTATCGTTAATGCGCTTGAAATGATCCATGTCCGCCATCATCACGGCAAAAGGCAGGTCATCCGCTTTTGCCTCGCTGGTTTGGCGTGTCATCTCGGCCAATCCGTAGCGCCGGTTATATAGGCCGGTCAGCGGGTCGAATATCGCCTCGCGCAGGCCCAGATCAACGCTTGCGCGAATGCGGTCGATCTGGGTTTTACGCTCCAACAACGCGGTCAGGCGCAGGTGCAGCTCTTTCAGGTTAAACCCCTGCGGCATTAGATCATCCGCCCCCATATCCAGCGCAGTTGCCGCAACATCCGGGTCGGCTGTAGTTTGCACCACGATGATACCGCAGTGGCGGGTGCGGGCGTTCGACCGGATCGAGGAAATCAGATGCATCTGGCCGGTGACCGCCGCGGGGTCCGGTGTCAGGACAAGGACAAAGACATCGGGTATCCCGTCGCCGGACAACCCTTTCAAGGCGTCTTCGGGGGCTGCAACGGAAATCTTATGTGGCGTATCGCGGCGCAGCTGGCCCGCCCAGATGTGGTTTAGCCCCTTATCCGATCCGACCAACTGAATATGTCCTGCGGCCTGAAAGCGGGCAGGGGGATCGGCCAGACCAAAAACACGGCTGGTTTCGGCGCGCACATGCCATTCTTCACTGGAATGATACAGCCGGATCAGGCTTCTTACCCGGCTTAACAACAGGGAATCCGCAAGGGGTTTGACCAATACATCCCGCGCGCCCCGCGACAGGAACAATTGGCGCAGTGCCGCGCTTTCATCCTCTCCGATTGCAAGCACGGGAATGCGGCGGCCATTTTGACCGTGGGCCAGCCCATCCAGCATCGCGGTCGCATCCGCATCACACAGTTGAAACGCAGTAATAACAAGGTCAGGAGGGTCTTGATTGGCCTGAACCAATGCATCCGCAACCGAGGTTGCCTGCCGCACATCATAGAACGCAGGCCCTAGTTTGGTTTTCAGCATAATTCTATTCGTGGCAATCGGATCAACGATGAGGATCTTACCCAGCATTTGCCTTCCTTTCCCACGAAAAATATACGAAAACCATAAGGATATGGGCCTACTTGTTGACCGAATTGGTTAAAAAAGCGTTGCCATAAAATTAAGCAGTGGGGAAATTTGAATGGGTAAGCAGGAAGCTGCCGAGGCTCTGGGCTTGCAAGCCTTGGCATGGTTGGTCGGCAACGAAGACCTTCTACCGGTGTTTATGAATGCCAGCGGTGTCGGGGCTGACGATCTACGCGCGCAAGCCGCTGATCCGGGGTTTCTGGGCGCTGTTCTGGACTTTCTCATGATGGATGATGCATGGGTGATTGCGTTTTGCGACACCATAGGGGCACCCTATGAACGCGTCATGCAGGCCCGGCAGGCGTTGCCGGGCGGCGAACAGGTGAATTGGACATGACAGTGATCAAAGGCATTCTTTTCGACAAGGACGGTACGCTGTTCGACTTTGCCACCACCTGGGAAGCATGGGCCTATGCGTTCCTGACCCGATTAACCAACCAAGACACCGCTCGTGCGACCACAATCGGGGCGGCAATCGGGTTTGACTATGGTGCCAAAAACTTTGCCGCTGACAGCGTGGTGATTGCGGGCACACCCAAAGATGTCGTTCTGGTGCTGGATCAATATTTTCCCGAATATTCACAACAGGCACTGATCGATCTGATCAATGAAGAGGCTGGAAGCGCGCCCCAGATCGAGGTGACCCCGTTGGTGCCGTTCCTGACCGGGCTTCGGGCGCAGGGGCTGCATCTGGGCGTGGCGACCAATGACGCCGAAGAACCTGCCTTGGCCCATCTGGACAGCGCAGGTGCGACGCATCTGTTTGATTTCGTCGCTGGTTTCGACAGCGGCTTTGGCGGTAAGCCCGAGCCGGGGCAGTTGATTGGTTTTGCGGAACATGTGGCGCTGGACCCTGCTGCGATTGCCATGATCGGTGACAGCACCCATGATCTTTTGGCGGCCAAAGCGGCTGGCATGTTGGGTGTCGGGGTACTGACCGGGATGGCGAAGGCTGATGATTTGGCCCCGTTTGCCGATGTGGTTTTGCCAGACATCAGCCATTTGCCAGACTGGATCGCCGACTGGAATGCGCAGCGCAGCTAGGCCGTTCAGGCGCGAAAGCGACATTTGCCGTCGGTAATAGGAACGATCCCGCTGCGGGGATGATGCCTTCTGAAGCAGGTTTTCAGGAGGTTTCGATGGCACAGACCGATCCCAAACGCAGAACACGCGGCGGTGGCCGTGCGGGGGCCAAGACACGGCGCGGCACATCTGTGATCGAACAGATGCGGTGGAACCCGCCCATCAACGTCGACCGCCCCACCGAACCGCTGACACCCGAAGGGGTTGAGGCGATCCATGACGGCGCCATGCGCATTCTCGAAGAGATAGGGATCGAATTCCTGAACCACGAGGCGCTTGATATCCTGCGCAAAGCGGGATGCAAGGTAGACGGTGAAAACGTCCGCATGGGGCGTGATTTTGTGATGGAATGGATCGGCAAAGCCCCGTCGCAATTCACCCTCACGCCGCGCAACCCGGACCGTCAAATCACCATCGGTGGCAAGCATCTGGTGTTCGGCAACGTATCGTCGCCGCCAAACTATTGGGACATGTCCATTGGCACCAAGGTGCCCGGCACCCGCGCCATGTGTCGCGATCTGCTGAAGCTGACGCAATATTTCAACTGCATCCATTTTGCAGGCGGCTATCCTGTGGAACCGGTCGATATCCACGCCTCTGTCCGCCATCTGGACGTGCTTTATGACAAGCTGACGCTGACGGATAAGGTCATGCATGCCTATAGTCTGGGCAAGGAGCGCGTCGAAGACGTGATGGAAATGGTGCGCATCGCAGGCGGTTTGACCCACGATGAATTCGACGCCACACCGCGGATGTACACCAACATCAACTCCACCTCGCCGCTGAAACACGACATCCCGATGCTGGACGGCTGGATGCGGCTGGCGCGGCGGGGGCAGGGGTTGGTCGTGACGCCCTTTACGCTGGCCGGTGCGATGGCGCCTGTGACGATGGTAGGTGCCGTGGCCCAATCGCTGGCCGAGGCGCTGTGCGCCGTGGTTTTGGCGCAGATTATCAACCCCGGCTGCCCTTGTGCGATTGGCACCTTCACATCGAATGTGGACATGAAAACCGGCGCGCCCGCCTTTGGCACCCCTGAATATATGCGTGCCACCCAGATGACGGGGCAGCTGTGCCGCTTCTACAATCTGCCAATGCGGTCGTCGGGGGTATGCGCGGCCAATGTGCCTGATGGTCAGGCGATGTGGGAAACCTCCAACAGTCTGTGGGCCGCCGTGCAATCGGGCACCAACATGGTCTATCACGCGGCTGGCTGGCTTGAGGGCGGGCTGATCGCATCGCCCGAGAAGTTCATCATGGATTGCGAGGTTCTCCAGCAAATACAGCGCTATATGGATCCGGTGATCTGTGCGACGGGCCCGGATGAAATTGCCCTCGATGCGATTAAATCTGTCGGCAATCAGGGCCATTTCTTTGGCATCCAACACACCCAAGACCGCTATACCGACGCGTTCTATCAACCGTTCCTAAGTGACTGGAAAAACTACGAAGGGTGGGAGGCCGCAGGCGCGGTTTGGACGCCCGAGCGCGCGCATATCATGTTCAAAGAGATCATCGCCAATTTTGAAGCGCCGCCAATGGACAGCGCCATTCACGAGGAACTGGCCGATTTCGTCGCCCGCCGCAAAGCCGAAGGCGGGGCGCCGACGGATTTCTGACCCATGTAACTCGCGCGGTTTCGTAGAAATTTATCGCTAATTCCAATGTATTTGGTGCGGCGGCTGGCATGCGCGGTGGGGGCGTTTTTGCCAAATGTTAATTGTCTTTTCCGATGGTTCTTTGGGTCAATCGGAAGGGTTCAGATGCACGGGCTTATTAATCGCAGTGTCCAAAATTACGTCAGCGACACCTTTGGCTATGACGTCTGGGGGCAGGTGACGGGCAGCGCCGATTTGGGTTTCACCGAATTCGAGGCGATGATGACCTATGAGGATGATGTAACCACGCGCCTTATTGATGCCTTGTCGCTGGTCACGTCGCGGCCCAAGCATGATCTGTTAGAAGACATTGGCACCTACCTTGTCTCTACGCCCAAACTTGAAGGGGTGCGGCGCTTGCTGCGGTTTGGCGGCGTCACGTTCGAGGAATTTTTACTGTCTTTGGATGATCTGCCGGACCGCGCACGGCTTGCCGTTTCCGATCTGGATCTGCCCGAGCTGGAAATGGATGAACGCGCCAGCGGCTGTTTTGAACTGCTGTGCCGCGGTGCTGTGTCGGGCTTTGGTTATGTCTTTGTGGGCATGTTGCGCGTTATCGCGGACGACTACGGCGCGTTGGTATTGCTGGACCACGAAACGGGCAATGACGGCGTTGAAAAAGTGTTTATCACATTGGTAGACAAGGATTTTGCCCAAGGGCGGCAGTTTGACCTTGGGGCCCGTGTCGGATGAACAATGTGCAAATGAATGCCATGCTGGACGTGCTGTGCCCGATGCATGTGCTGGTCGAAAAGGATGGCACGATCAGCCACGCCGGCCCAACAGCAGAGAAAATTTGCCCGTCGGGCAGTCTGGTCGGGGCGGGCTTTTTTGAATGCTTCGCGGTTAAACGCCCCAAAGGCGTCCGCAACATAGAGGCGCTGCGCCGCAGGGCAGGCAGCAAGCTGCACATCTCGTTGCACGACGATCCGGACAGCGATCTAAAGGCGGTGTTGGTCCCCTATGACGCCGAGAATGGCAAAGTGGTGATCAACCTGTCCTTTGGGATTTCGATCCTTGACGGTGTGCGGACCTATGCGCTGAGCAATGCTGATTTCGCCGCGACCGACCTTGCCATTGAAATGCTGTATCTGATCGAGGCGAAATCGGCCGCAATGGATGCGTCGCGTCAGTTGAACCTGCGCCTGCAGGGGGCAAAAATCGCGGCCGAGGAACAGGCGTTTACCGACACATTGACCGGTCTGAAAAACCGGCGCGCATTGGATCACGTTTTGGCGCGGCTTGTCAGCACGCAGGCCAGCTTTGCTGTCATGCAAATCGATTTGGATTTCTTTAAGGCCGTCAATGACACCTATGGCCATGCGGCGGGGGATCATGTTTTGCAAGCCGTTGCGCAAATCATGGTTGAGGAAACGCGCAACGCCGATACCGTCGCCAGAGTGGGCGGCGATGAATTTACGCTTATCCTGCCCAATGTCGGGTCAGAGCAGATGCTTTTATCCATCGGTGACCGGCTGATCGAACGGCTTGAAAAACCGATCAATTTTCAGGGCAACGCGTGCCACATCTCGGCAAGCATCGGCACCGTCTGGATCCAAGAAGGCCATATGATGGATGCCAAAGACATTCTGGCTGACGCGGATATGGCGCTGTACCAATCCAAAAATGCGGGTCGATCACGCCAAACGCTGTTTCGCAAAACGGATATAGCGGCCCATTCCATGTGGGCGGATTAAGGGCGTAATGCGGACGGACCCTAACGGGTCAGCTGGGTGCGCTCCCCTCAATGCTGTCCAAGATGTCTTTCGCGACGACACGGCCAAGATCGTCACAATTTGGCAGGCCTTGCGAAAACGGATGTCGTTTCAACACTTGCGGCATCGACAGACAATACACAGCCCCATCGGTCTGGACGGATAGATCAAGCTTGAACGGCTCGAACAGGTCCTTATCAGGTTCAGCCAGCCTGCCTACCAAGCCGGGAAACGGCAACTTAGCAAGCGGGGCGGCCGCCTGCCCACGCGCATCTATCAACGCGTCGAAGTCGATCTTTCCATCGATGGTCTGTACCGACACACCGCCAGACGGGCTGTTTTCGAAAGAAGACTCCGGACCGGTGGGAATAATCTGTAACACCCCGGCATCATAAAGCGCCAACACCCGCCGGACCGAGATATGGGGAATGGCAGCATAACAGTCCCCGAAAACCGGCATGAGCTTTTCGTTAAAGACCTGCCAATCTTTATCGCTTAAGTGCTCCAAAATCATTTCGAAATTCTCGTGCCCGCGTAACAGCGCGTAACGGTGATGCTGTGTCTCCTTGTGGTCTTTCGATTTGACCGCGGCGGTCAGGGTCTCTCGCAGGGCGCGCAGGCCGCCGACTGTTTCACGGCGCCTGAAATATGCCTCAGAAAACCCGTCAATCGATTGCGCATCCGGGCCCAACGTCTCCATATACTCAGGCGCGGCGTCGTTCAGCTCGGCCAGAAGCAATGCAAAAACCCGCTGTAGCAGTGCGTCGTTGCCGTTTTCCAGTTCAGCCGAAATCGCATCGGGGTTTACGTGTTTCAGCGCCTCATAGGGGTAGGGATAGTAAAAATCAGGTTCGGGCATGATGCCTTTGTGCGAAACCATGGTGATGGACAGCGCTTCGCTGTCCGGATTGCTAAACCAGCTGACCTTTTCGCCATCTTCGATAAATGTACCGTGCTCTTTCCCCAAGGCCACGATCACATCAATCGCCGACAGGGACGACCCCAATACGCCGATCTCGCCCGCAGGCAATGCGGTGATATTTGTATAGGGCCACGGTGACACCAGATCGGCCCCGCCAAGTTTGGGTGCCGCAGGCCAGTCATGCCCGGTCGCCAACACCACCTTATCGAAGGCAAACGATGATGGCCCGTCAGGTGTCAGAACCTCCAGCTTGATGGTGCTTTCGGTCGGGATAACATCGACAACCTTGTGATTTGGCAAAACGTGCACCCCATGGCCCGCGTTTCGACCTGCCTCGCACAGCTGTTCAAACTCGGACTTCATATATTCGCCAAGCAAGACGCGCGGATAGAAATCGCGCGCATCGATATCATCTTGCGCTAGGTCCCACGCGTTCAGAAATGCGTCGTCTTGATCATGCAACCACGCCACGAGCGGTTGCGTAATTGACGGAATCTCGCGACTGAAGGCGTTACAATACATGTAATCTGCATTCATGCCCGCGCGATACGGCATGCCACATCCGACCTGATCGGTTGCGTCAAAGATGGTCAGATCAAGCGGGGTATCCCCATGCAACAGACCTTTGGCGGTGTAGATGGCCATCGGCCCCGCGCCAATAATTGCGATCTTTCGCGTCAGGTTCATCTTTGAATTGTCCACATGTTGCGCCTTTGGTTGGTGAGGTGCATCTGTGCCAGCCCCGATCTTGCAATCGCGCGCACGGATCAAAATTGCGGCGCGGGCCATTTCGGCCAGTCAGCGATCTGATCCTGTCAGTCCTCAGTCGTCAACAAACACGCCGCATCCCTAAAAGTTCCGCAAAACCAAGAGGGATTACCTGCTAGCGGCCCGAAAAACCGAAAGGTCACAATCATTTGGCGGCAAACAGGCTTTCCGTAATTCACACGGGCCAGTTGGGCAGGGTAATTGTGATTGGAGCGTTGGGCATCGTTAACGCCTGCGAGCACAGTAAAGTGCCAAGCGGTATTTATAAACAATAACATGAAACTAGAAGTACAAGTGGCAGCCCGTAGGGGAGTCGAACCCCTCTTTTCAGGTTGAAAACCTGACGTCCTAACCGATAGACGAACGGGCCACTTAGCTTGTGAGCGGTTCATTAGGCAATCGCGCGAAAGGGCGCAAGTAGAAATTACCCCTAATGCGAAAAAGTTTTATGCGGGGGCCGCATCTTCTAGTCGAAGTTGCACGGTTTGTCGGCCGCGCCAGCTGTTGATGTCGAGACGGCCAGCCAAATGAAACCGTGCGCCGCCGTGGTTTTCAAGGGCCGGGCCAAGCGGGCCGTCGAACGCGCCAAAGGCGATAGCATCGAGTTTGGTACCCGCACTGCCGCCATCGCCAAAGCTGATTTTCAGATGGCTTTCGCCAACGCGCTTGGCGAAACGAATCTGCATATCCGCAAAAACATAACGCGGGGCAGGGGCACCGGCCCCAAAAGGGCCCGCCTGTTCGATTTGTTCGGCCAGTTCAACCGTGGCAGCTGCGGGCATCAGCATGCCGTCCAGACGCAGATCAGCGGCCCCTGCCAGATGCGCGCCTTGCTTTTCCAGCAGTTCGGCCAGTCGCGCCATTGCAGCGTCCAGCTTGTCTTCGGCGACGGTCAGGCCCGCGGCCATCTTGTGACCACCACCCTTGATCAGCAATCCTTCGGCGGCGAGTCGTTGGATCGGTGCGCCCAGATCAATGCCTGATACGGATCGGCCCGATCCTTTGCCGATGCCGTCCTCGAACCCGATCACGATCGACGGACGGTTCGATGCTTCCTTGAGGCGCGAGGCAACGATTCCCACCACGCCCGGATGCCAGCCCGCGCCCGAGGCCCAGACCAGCGGCGCGTCAAAGCCGCGTGCCTCGGCCTGATCCAGCGCCACGGCCCGCACGGCGTTCTCTACGTCGCGGCGTTCGGTGTTGAGGGTATCGAGCCGCTCGGCGAGGGCGGCGGCCTCGTGCGGGTCGTTGGTGGCCAGCAGGCGTGCGCCCAGATCGGCCTGCCCGATGCGTCCGCCTGCGTTGATGCGCGGACCCAGCAGAAACCCCAGATGATAGGAGGCGGGGGCCGTGTCCATCCGCGCGATATCGGCAAGTGCGGCCAAGCCGACGCGGTCGCGCCGTGCCATCACGCGCAAGCCTTGGCGCACAAAGGCGCGGTTCACGCCGATCAGCAGGGCCACATCAGCCACGGTGGCGAGCGCGACCAAATCAAGCATGGCCATCAGATCGGGGCCTTTGGTGCCAGCCTCGCGCAGTTGGCGGCCCGCCTCGACCAGCATCAAGAACACCACGGCAGCGGCGCACAGATGGGCCAGCGCGCCGTCTTCGTCCTGCCGGTTGGGGTTCACCACGGCAACGGCATCCGGCAGCGTTTCGCCGCCCAAGTGGTGATCCAAGATGATCACATCCGCGCCCACTGCCGCAGCAACTGGCCCGTGCGATAGCGTTCCACAGTCGACACAGATGATCAGGTCATGCTTGGCGGCCAGCGCGGCCATGGCCTCGTCGTTGGGGCCGTACCCTTCGTCGATGCGGTCGGGCACATAAAGTGTCGCCTGACAGCCCATGTCGCGCAGCCACACCAGCAACAGCGCGGCAGAGCTGCCACCATCCACGTCGTAATCCGCAAAGACAGCGATACGCTGGCGGGCTTTTACAGCAGTCAGAAACCGTGTTGCGGCCTTTTCCATGTCACGCAAAGAGCGTGGGTCGGGCAGCAACTCGCGCAAGGACGGGGAAAGAAACTGTTCAGCCTCCGCGGCATCTACGCCGCGGCGGGCGAGCACCTGACACAAGGCTTGTGGCAGCTCGGTTTGCTGCAACAACACTTGCGTGGCGCGTTCAACCTCGACACCGGGGCCAACCCATTTGCGCCCGGTCAGGGAGGCATCAACACCTAAAAAGCTCATGCGTCCCTCATTCCCATCATGTTCAGTAACTCATCCAGTGATCTACGCGTCTGTCCTGTTTAGCTGTCCGTCGGCGTGCGATAATTGATCCGCCGCACCGACCCCGATTTCGACCGCATGATCAGCGTTTCGGTTGTCAGCCAGCCCGGTTCGCGCTGAACGCCGGGCAACAGCGTACCGCCCGTTACACCCGTCGCGGCAAAGATCACGTCTTGAGTGACCATCTCATCGCGCCCGTAAATACGGTTAAGATCGGTAATCCCGGCCTTGGCGGCGCGGCCCCGTTCATCGTCGTTGCGGAACAACAAGCGGCCATACATCTGCCCGCCCATACATTTCAACGCGGCGGCGGCCAACACGCCCTCAGGCGCGCCGCCCGATCCCATATACATGTCGATGCCTGTGCCGGGTTCGGCGCAATGCATAACACCAGCCACGTCGCCATCGGTGATCAACCGGATCGCCGCACCGGTTTCGCGGACTTGGGCGATCATTTCGTCGTGGCGGGGACGTTCCAGAATGCACACGGTGATGTCTTGCGGGCTGCACCCTTTGGCGGCGGCAAGGGCCTGCACGCGTTCGGCGGGCGTCATATCAAGCGTCACAACATCCTTGGCAAAGCCCGGCCCGATGGCCAGCTTGTCCATGTACACGTCAGGCGCGTGCAACATAGACCCACGCGGGCCCATGGCAATGACCGTCAGCGCGTTTGGCATGTCTTTTGCGGTCAGCGTCGTCCCTTCGAGCGGGTCCAGTGCGATGTCCACACCGGGGCCATTGCCGGTGCCGACTTCCTCACCGATATACAGCATCGGGGCTTCGTCACGTTCACCTTCGCCAATCACCACAACGCCTGCGATATCCAACATGTTCAACTGTTCGCGCATGGCGTTAACGGCTGCTTGATCCGCCGCTTTTTCGTCGCCGCGACCGATCAGTTTGGCCGATGCCAATGCGGCGGCCTCGGATACGCGGGCAAGGCCCAGGGACAACATGCGGTCTTTGAATTCAGCAGGAGAAGTCATGAGGGTCGGTTCCTTTTAAATCAGTCTTTTGAATTGCGGTTCAAAGGTCTTCGATCCGCAAAGCAACGGGATCATTGGCCAAGACGCCGGTGCCCGCCATCGCGGCCAAAGCATCGTCCAAGGCGCTGCGGGTGGTTTTATGGGTGACGATCAATACCGGCGCGTGATCGTTATGGTGTTCGGTCTGGCGCATCCGGTCAATGCTTATCCCGGCCTCGCCCAGCACGGTGGCCACCTTGGCCAGCGCGCCAGGCTTATCCAGAAGGCCCATGCGCAGATAGAACGCCGCCGGGGCTTGCGACATGGCCGAGGTCGCGTCGGTTAGGGTGCTGGCCTTTTGGCCAAACACCGGCCCCTGCCAACCGCGGGCAAGATCGCAGATGTCAGATAGGACGGCGCTGGCGGTCGGGCCTTCGCCCGCGCCGGGGCCGCGCAGCACGATCTGGCCAACGGCGTCGCCTTCAAGCACGATCATGTTGGTGCCGCCGGACAATTGCCCCAAAGGTGATGTATCGGGGACAAGGCAGGGCTGCATGCGTTGCTCAAGCCCGCGACCGGTCATCTGGGCCACGCCCAGCAGTTTGATCTTGTAGCCCATGCCAGCGGCGGCACGGATGTCCTCAATGCTGACCCGCTCGATACCTTCAAGGTCGATCCCGTCGAAATCAACGCGCGACCCGAATGCGATCGAGGACAGGATTGCCAGCTTATGCGCGGCATCAATACCGCCGACGTCCAGCGCCGGATCAGCCTCAAGATAGCCAAGGCCGTCAGCTTCGGCGAACACGTCCTCATAGGGCAGGCCTGCGTCTTCCATTCGGGTCAGGATATAGTTGCAAGATCCGTTCATCACGCCCATCACACGGGTGATCTGGTTGCCGGCCAAGGCCTCGTTCAAGACCTTGATCACCGGAATGCCGCCTGCGACCGCCGCCTCGTAACGAATATGACGGCCCGCCGCCTCGGCCTGTTCGGCCAATGCCTGACCGTGAATGGCCAGCATCGCCTTGTTCGCGGTCACGACATCCTTGCCATCTGCCAATGCGGCTTCGGTCGCGTCTTTGGCCGGACCTTCGTCGCCACCGATCAATTCAACAAACACATCGACATCATCCCGCTTGGCCAAGGCGACGGGATCATCCTCCCATGCGTAGCCCGACAGGTTCACACCACGGTCTTTGTCTTTGCTGCGGGCGGACACAGCCGAAATGGTGATCTTGCGGCCTGTGCGCGCCTCAAGCAGATCGGCCTGTTTGCGCAGAATGCGCACAACGCCAACGCCCACCGTACCCAATCCCGCAATCCCAAGACGAAGTGGCCCAGACTGAAGCGGATGTGACATGTGCATTTCCTTTAAAACGGTGCGCGGAGGCGACGAAATTACTCTATGGCGGCGATGTAGCGGGTTCAAACCCCACGTGCAACGCAGCCAATCGGAAAATTGTCTATTGCAAACCCTCGTCCAATCGCTGCTTTTCTGTGCCGGTCAGAACTGATCCGCGCAACCGTGCCGCGCGGGCCTGTAAACCAGCGACACGGGCATTCATCGTATTTTCGGTCTGGGTCGCGTCGATCTGATCTGCCGCCGCCTGTGCCAACAGCGGGTCAACGGGTACAAGGGCGGGGTATTGCGCGGCCAGCATTTCGGGCGTTGCGCGGCTGTCAAGCACCGGAAACTGCGTGCAGGCGGCAGGCAGCAACAGGGCAAGGGCGCAAAGGCCTGAAAGGGTGCGATGTGTCATAGGGGCAATTCATGCACCAGCCATAGATATCGTGCAAGCGGGGTTTGCCTTTGAACGACTGTTCAATTAGCGTTTGAATATGGCACGCACCACTGGTTCACATTCCGACATCACCGGCCCCAAGGTCCGACAAGCCGCATTGCGTTTGTTTGCGCAAAACGGATTTGCCGCCGTGTCCATGCGCGCCATCGCAAGCGAGGTCGGCGTGCAGGCGGGCGCGCTGTATAATTATACCCCCGACAAACAAACGCTGCTTTTCAATCTGCTAAGCACCCATATGGAGCAGCTTTTGGAAGCGTTTAGCGACGACATCAGCCTTGCGCCGGTGGACAGGCTGCGCCGCTTTGTCGATTTCCACATCAGGTTTCACGCAGATCGCCCCGACGAGGTGTTCATCTCTTATATGGAGCTGCGCAACCTGACGCCCGAAAACTTTAGCGCGGTTGAGGCTTTGCGCCGCCAGTACGAAGACCGCTTGGAAGCGATTTTGCAAAGCGGTGCGGATGTGGGTGACTTTGACATTGCCGATACGAAAATCGCGACCCTTGCCGTGATCGCCATGCTGACCGGTGTGAATACGTGGTTTCGGGTGGGCGGTCGGCTGACGCTTGATCAGGTGATCGCGCAATACTGGGATATGGTGCGCAAGTCGGTGCTGTCGGGCTAGGTCGAACTGGCCATACTGCCTCGATTTGGTGTGCTGCCACTGCGCCATTCCATCGCCCCAGTCTCTTATCTTCCAAACATGTGCTGTTGCGCTCTTGTCGGCGTAGGGGTCGCAAACAGACGCGACCGGCTGGGGTCATGGCGGTTCACCTATCGTTAACTTTATAGGAGAGCATGCGCATGAAGGTTGGGTTTATCGGTTTGGGCAACGTGGGCGGCAAGCTGTCGGGCAGTTTGCTGCGCAACGGTGTCGATCTTTATGTGCATGATCTGAATGCGGATTTCGTGGCTGAGAAAGTGGCTGGCGGGGCCACGGATGGCACATCGCCAGCGGACCTGATGCAGACCTGCGATGTGGTGATCACCTGCCTGCCCAGTCCCGCCGCATCGGCGGCGGTCATGGCCGAAATGCTGCCCCATGTCGCCCCCGGCAAAATCTGGATGGAGATGTCTACGACCGATCCTGCGGAGATTAAACGCCTTGGCGCTGCCGTGATCGATGCAGGCGGTTCCGCTGTTGATTGCCCTGTGTCTGGCGGATGTCACCGCGCTGATACCGGCAATATCAGCATATTCGCCGCCTGTGACCGACCGACCTTTGAACGTATTTTGCCGCTGCTGACGCTGATGGGGCGGCGCGTGCTGCACACGGGCGATCTGGGCACGGCGTCCGTGCTAAAAGTGATGACAAATTATCTGGCCACTGTGAACCTGATTTCCGTCTGCGAGGCGATGACCGTGATGAAGGGTGCCGGGATGGATCTGGCAACAACATATCAGGCGATTGCAATGTCTTCGGGCACGTCTTTTGTGCACGAGACCGAAAGCCAGTTGATCCTGTCGGGATCGCGGGACGTGAACTTTACCATGGACCTTATCCAGAAAGATATTGGGCTGTTTCAAAAGCTTGCCGACCAGTATTCGATCCCGCTTGAGGTGTCCCCGTTGATTATCGACATCATGACGGACGGGCAAAAACGCTATGGCGAACGGGCGCAATCGGACCGGATTATCGAGCGGTTAGAGGACGCAACAAGCCTTAAAATACTGGCGGATGGCTTTCCTCAAGAACTGATCGACGATGAGCCCGAAGAACGCGGTTACGAGGTCGCTGCGCGTTCATCTTCGTAAATTCTAAGGTGTTGGAATAAGTATAGGACGTAAAAGATTGGTAGGGCTCTGTTTTCCCATAGCTCAGCCGCGCAGTTGCAGAACTGTGGAGGCTGGAAGTGTTAACAAACACCGAGGCCCGCTAATTGCCGTTAACGAAATCTTGGAGAAGCATTAACCTTAATTACTGTTCAGATGCAGTGCGAGGTTTGGCAGCTATCACCTTGGCAAAAGAGGGATTTCCGGGCGATCATCATAGAAAAACCACCCGGAAACACACAAAATACGGTTAATCGCGCTGAGCCTCGATCTCAGCCGTCAAAGCCCACGAAGCGCGCCACAGCGTCCACGGGGCGGCGCACCGATTTCACATCATTCGCGGAAAAGCTTTCGTCGGGCCAGCCAAGCGCCACGCAGGTCATGATCACTTGGTCGTCGGGGATTTGGGCATGCTCGCGCACGACGGGCGATTGCATGATGCCTTGACCGTTGATGACCGACCCCAGCCCTTTGCTCCACGCGGCAAGGACCAGACCATAGGTGACGGCCCCCAGATCGAAATGCGCGATGGTACCGTTGTCATCTAGTGATTTGTCAAAACAAACGACGATGGAAACGGGCGCGTCAAACTGGCGGAAACCGCGCATCACCCAATCCTGACGGCGCTCTTTATCCTCGCGCTCAATCCCCATTGCGGCGAAGAGTTGCTTGGCGATATCGACCTGCCGTTCGCGGTGCACGCCCGCATAGGCCCCATGATCGCTGATCTCGCGCACTGGCGGCACGCCTTGCAACATGCGGGTGGAATTGCCTTCGCGAACTTTTTCAAGCGGTTCACCCGTCAGGACATGGAAATGCCAAGGCTGGGTGTTCATTGATGATGGCGCACGGTTGGCCAGTTCAATGATCTCTTCCAGCAGCTCGCGCGATACCGGATCTTTGGTAAAGCCCCTGATGCTGCGGCGCCCCAACATTGCCTGTTCCAGTTCCATGATGTCCCTCCCGACGTTTCCTGACAGATGTCAGCGTCTTGCAAAGGGCAGGCAGGGTCAAGCGTCGGTTGGCCGGGTGCCGCTGCGTCAGATCAGCAGTTGGGCACATTTACCGCCAGACCGCCCAGCGAGGTTTCTTTGTATTTCTCGGACATGTCCGCGCCGGTCTGACGCATGGTTTCGATACAGGCATCCAGCGGCACCAGATGCGTGCCGTCACCGCGCAGGGCAAGGGATGCGGCCGACACCGCCTTGATCGCGCCAAGGCCGTTGCGTTCGATGCAGGGCACCTGCACCAAGCCGCGCACGGGATCGCAGGTCATGCCAAGGTGGTGTTCCAGCGCGATTTCGGCGGCGTTTTCGATCTGCTCGGGCGTGCCGCCCATAACGGCGCATAATCCGGCGGCAGACATGGCTGCGGCCGATCCTACCTCGGCCTGACAGCCCGCTTCGGCACCCGAGATTGAGGCGTTGAATTTCACCAACCCGCCGATGGCCGCTGCGGTCAGCAAGAAGTCTTCGATATGTGCCTCGGACGCGCCGGGCACGTGATCCAGATAATAGCGCAAGGTTGCCGGCATCACGCCAGCCGCACCATTGGTCGGGGCCGTGACGACCTGACCACCGGCGGCGTTTTCCTCGTTCACGGCCATGGCGTAAACGCTCATCCAGTCGTTGATCGTATGGGGCGCTTGCTGGTTCAGGCCGCGTTCCGCGAGCAGCGCATCATGTATGCCCTTGGCGCGGCGTTTGACATTCAATCCGCCGGGCAGGATGCCGTCGGTTTCCAGCCCGCGATTGATGCAATCGTTCATCACCTGCCACAACCGTTTGGTCCCGTCGCGCAGATGCGCCGCCCCGCCGCGCGATTCCTCGTTGGCGCGTTTCATCCCGGCGATGGACTTGCCGGATGCGCGCGACATCTCGAGCATCTCGGCGGCGGATTTAAACGGGTAGGGGACGGGTGCCCCTTCATCGGTGTCTTTTCCGGCGGTCAGCTCGGCCTCGGTCATCACGAAACCGCCGCCGATGGAATAATAGGTTTCGCGCAGGGTCACGTCGCCTTGGGCATCGGTGGCCATCAGCATCATGCCATTGGCGTGGCCGTCCAGCTTTACATCATAGTCAAAGACCATGTCGGTTTTGGGATTGAATTTGAGCGCGCCTAAATCCGGCAGGGTGATCTGATTGCTGGCGTGAATATCGGCCAGCACGCTTTCGGCCTTTTCATGATCATAATGTTCGGGGGTAAACCCCGCGAGCCCAAGGATCGTGGCGCGGTCGGTGGCGTGGCCCACGCCGGTAAAGGCGAGGCTGCCATGCAGCGAAGCACGCAGGCCCGCAAACTTGAACGGCGACGCGCGCATCAGATCCAAGAACCGTGCCGCAGCCACCATCGGCCCCATGGTGTGGGACGATGATGGGCCTATGCCGACCTTGAACATATCGAAGACAGAGAGAAACATCAGGTGGCACTTCCTTGGGGTGGGGTGGCATAGCGCGGGGCCGAAAATGGGGTGGGACCCAGCCCTTCGGCAGTTTGTGCCGCGGCGGTGCAGGGCAGGGTGTCGAGCGTCAGACACATCTGTTTGAGGTGGGGATAGTCATCAAGGTTAAACCAGTCTTGGTCTTTATGCACGGGGTACAGCACAGACCACCGGAGCAAAGGGCCAAGGTACAACTGGATCGCCAGCGCAAAGGGTTCTTGGGCGGCACGTGCATCCAGCGCTGTCAGATGACGTTTTAACGCGTCCTGCATCGTGGCGCGCAATGCGGCTTGGTGCGTGGGGTCCGCGCCTGCGTATTTTTCGGGATAGAATGTCATACGCAGCGCAGTGTGAACCGTGTTCGATATAAAAAACAACCACTTGAGGAAATCGGCACGCTGCGAGCTGTCGGCTTGCGGCCCAAGCCCCTCGTGCCGGTCCGCCAGCCAAAGCAGGATTGCAGCGGTTTCGAAGATGGGGCCATCGGGGCCGTCGAGTACGGGAATAAGCCCATGCGGGTTGAGCTTGAGATAGGGCGGTGATGTATGCGCAGCCGTCTTTCGATCAACCAAGACCGTACGATAAGGCTGGCCCAACGCCTCGAGCGCGAGGCGGATGATAAGCGACGCGTTATCGGGGGCGTAGTGAAGTGTGTAGCTGTTCATATGGTTGTGTTAGCCGATTGCAGCCCAGTTTAGCGATTGAAAACGACATGTTCGCGCCCATTGCGGAACGCGGGGTAGAAAAAGCGCGCCGATGCCCAAAGCCGGGCCTTGGACGCTGCGTAATACGGGACCCCGAAATATGATATATTATAGCTGGCGCAGCTGCGACGTTGCAGGCGGTTTTGAGGGGTCGCACCCACCGCCCTCAACGTCTATAAGGACCACGATAAATCAGGAGTCGCTATTATGGCCGGAGAACTGTCACCAATTGACAAGGCGAAATTTGTAGCCGCCAAACGTGCCGCGCAATTTGTCGAAGACGGCATGCGCGTTGGGCTGGGCACCGGATCAACCGCTGCGTGGTTGGTGCGTTGTTTGGGCGAAATGGTCCGGGACGACGGGTTGCGCATCAAAGGTGTGCCAACCTCGACACGCACCGCGCAACTGGCCCGCGAGGTCGGTATCGAAGTGATCAGCCTGGACGAGGCGAAGTGGCTGGACCTGACCATTGACGGTGCCGACGAATTTGACGGCGAGTTGAACCTGATCAAAGGCGGCGGCGGCGCGCTGCTGCAAGAAAAGATCGTGGCGACAGCATCTGACCAGATGGTTGTGATCGCCGACATCGGTAAAGAGGTCGAAACCCTTGGCGCGTTCCCCTTGCCGATCGAAGTGATCCCCTTTGGCTGGCAAACCACCCAAGCCTTGGTCGAAGAAACGCTGATCTCGATGGATGTGCTGGGGCGGACTTCTACGTTGCGGATGAATGGCGAAGTGCCGTTTATCACCGACGAGGGCAATTACATCATGGATTTGCATCTGAACCGGATCGGAAACCCGCGCCAATTGTCGCTGGTGATCAATCAGATGCCCGGTGTTGTTGAAAACGGGCTTTTTATTGATATCTGTGATGCAGTGGTTATCGGTTTCGGGGATGGTCGCGTCGAAGTGCGCGATATCAACGAAGGCACGATTGACCGTGATCGCGTTGATTTTGTCGAGTCAGACAATGTGTTTTCTGACCTGAGCGACTGAGCATAGAAAGGCCCCGACCCAATGAGTGAATTTGACTTTGATCTGTTTGTAATCGGTGGTGGTTCGGGCGGGGTGCGTGCTGCACGGGTGGCTGCGACCGAACATGGGGTCAAGGTCGGGTTGGCCGAAGAAGACCGCTATGGCGGGACCTGTGTGATCCGGGGCTGTGTGCCCAAAAAACTGATGGTGTTTGCATCGGGCTATTCCGGCATGGCGGACGAGGCGCAAGCCTATGGTTGGGATATCAAGCCCGGCACATTTGATTGGCATTCCTTCCGCAAGCGGCTGCACGGCGAATTGGACCGTCTCGAGGGCGTGTACCGTAAATTATTGTCAGGGTCCGGGGTAGAAACCTTTGACGCCCGCGCCAGGATCAAAGATGCCCACACGGTCGAGCTGTCCACGGGCGAGGTGAAAACCGCCAAGCATATTCTGGTCGCCACCGGTGGTCGTCCTGTGCGCCCTGATCTGCCGAACGCCGATTTGGGGATTGTGTCGGATGATATTTTCCACCTTGAAAAGCTGCCCAAGTCCATCCTGATCATCGGCGGCGGCTATATCGCTTGCGAATTCGCCTGCATCTTGCAGGGGCTTGGCGTTGAGGTGACACAATACTATCGCGGCGCACAAATCCTGCGCGGCTTTGACGACGAGGCCCGCGGGCTGGTCGCTGAATCGATGCGCGAAAGCGGGATCGACATTCACTGCGGCACGAACATTGTTGAAATGGCGCTGGAGGTTGACCGTGGCAACGCCGACGCGCTTAGCAATTCTGACGCCGCGATGGGGGCCACAGTTAACCAAGCAGGCGAACTGAACCGTCACAACGCCGCTGCACGTGAGGGATCGCAGGGACCGATCTGGGTTAAGTCCACGAACGGCGTTGAGAAAGTCTTTGATACCGTGCTGTTCGCCACAGGGCGCACACCGATGACCGACGATATGGGCCTTGAAGATGTTGGCGTCAGTTTGGGCCGCGGTAATGAAATCGAAGTGAATGAGTATAGCCAGACCGGCGTGCCGTCGATCTATGCGATTGGTGACGTGACCAACCGCGTGAACCTGACGCCTGTCGCGATCCGCGAAGGCATGGCTTTCGTGGAGACGGTCTTTGCTGGGAACCCAACACCGGTTGATCACGATCTGATCCCGTCCGCGGTCTTTACACAACCTGAAATGGGCACCGTCGGTCTAAGCGAAGAAGAAGCACGCGAGGCGGGGCCGGTTGAAATCTATGCAACATCGTTCCGGCCCATGCAAACCGCCTTTGCCGAACAGAACCAACGTGTGATGATGAAACTGATCGTGTGTCAGGACACCCGCGTTGTGTTAGGGTGCCACATCGTTGCACCCAATGCCGGCGAGCTGATCCAGATGGTGGGCATTGCTGTCAAGGCGCGGCTGACCAAAGAACAGTTTGATGCGACTTGTGCGGTGCATCCGACCATGTCGGAAGAACTGGTAACGATGCGCACACCAACACGCACAGCTTGAAATCCGGGCATTTATGCCCAAGTTTGAACGAGACGAGACCGCAAAGGCGGTCGTAATAGGGAAGAGTTAATGGCTGGAAATACAGGCGGCCCTTGGGGCGGCGGAGGAAACACAGGCGGCAATTCTGGTGGTGACCAGAATAAGCCAAATGGCAACCGACCAAGTGGTGGGGGCCGTGGCCCCGGTGGCGACAAACCACAAATCCCCGAAATTGATGATCTGGTGAAAAAAGGTCAGGAACAGTTGCGCGTGTTGATGGGCGGCAAAAGCGGTGGCCGTGGCAACGGTACTGGCGGCGGAAGCGGCGACAGCAATGGCCCGCGCTTCACCCGCGGTACAATCGGTCTGGGCGCTTTGGCGGCCGTCGTTCTTTGGGGCATGACCAGCTTTTATACGGTACGTCCTGAACAGCAGTCGATTGAACTGTTCCTTGGTGAATTCTCGGGCATCGGTACCGAAGGTTTGAACTTTGCGCCGTGGCCCTTTGTCACCGCCGAAGTGTTTGATGTGACCACCAACCGCGCCGAAACTATTGGCGCTGGGCGTTCTGGTGGTGACAACGAAGGTTTGATGCTGACGACAGACGAAAACATCGTCGACATCGACTTTCAGGTGGTTTGGAACGTGAAAAATGCGCAGGATTTCAAATTCTCGCTGCGTGATCCAACCGCATCTGTGCGGGCGATCTCGGAATCGGCGATGCGTGAAATCATTGCGCAATCCGAACTGGCACCGATCTTGAACCGTGACCGCGCCGCGATCGAGGCAAATGCACGCGAATTGATCCAGTCCACATTGGACAACCGCCAAACCGGTATCAACATCATCCGCGTCAACTTTAACAAGGTGGATCCGCCAAGCCAGACCGTGACTGTGACAGACGCAGATGGTCGGGTGACGCAGGAATCCGTTATCGACGCCTTCCGCGACGTTCAGGCAGCTGAGCAGGAACGCGACCGGGTTGAACGTCAGGCCGACGCCTACGCCAACCAGCGCACCGCCGAAGCTCGTGGTCAATCCGCGCAGCTTTTGGAAGCCGCCGAAGGCTACCGTGCTCGGGTTGTGAACGATGCTGTGGGTGAGGCAAGCCGGTTTGAGGCTGTTTTGACCGAATACCAAGCTGCACCCGAGGTCACGCGCAAGCGTTTGTACCTTGAAACCATGGAAAAGGTT
Source organism: Sulfitobacter sp. AS59 (assembly GCF_038899995.1). Taxonomy (NCBI): domain Bacteria; kingdom Pseudomonadati; phylum Pseudomonadota; class Alphaproteobacteria; order Rhodobacterales; family Roseobacteraceae; genus Sulfitobacter; species Sulfitobacter sp. AS59. Next base: position 695,687 of record NZ_JBBMQK010000001.1, on the reverse strand, counting down.
CTAGGCGACGTGGACAAGATCATTCTTGAGAACAACCAAGACGGGGGCGGGCAGGGCGTAGTGCCGTATCTGCCGCTTAATGAACTGCGTTCGAACCGGGGGTCAAACTGATGCGTAAGCTGAATATCATTATCCCCGTTATCGTGATTGCGGCAATTGCTGTGCTGTCGTCGATCTTTATCGTTGATGAACGTGAAAAGGCGTTGGTTCTACGCTTTGGCCAGATCAAACAGGTACGTGAAACCGCAGGCATCGGGTTCAAAATCCCGCTGCTGGACGAAGTCGTGCGTTATGACGACCGTATCCTGTCCCTTGAAACCCCCATGATCGAAGTCACGCCAGCCGATGACCGTCGTTTGGAAGTGGATGCGTTCGTTTTGTACCGCATCGCTGATATACGTCAGTTCCGTCAGGCTTTGGGTGCCGATGGGGCCCGTCAGGCTGAGATTCAGCTGAACGGTATCCTTGATGGTCAGATCCGTGCGGTTCTGGGTTCGCAAGGTGTCACATCGAACACCATTCTGTCGCCAGAACGGTCGGCGCTGATGGATCAGATCCGTGAACGGTCTGATGCACGTGCACAGGCCTTGGGTTTGGATGTGGTCGACGTGCGTTTGCGCCAGACCAACCTGCCCGAGCAGAACTTTGACGCGACATTGCAGCGGATGATTGCGGAACGTGCCCGCGAAGCAACCGATGAACGCGCCCGTGGCCGCGAAGCTGCGCAACGTGTGACGGCCCTTGCGGATCGTACCTACGAAGAAATCCTGTCGGAAGCCCGCCGTGATGCCCGCATCACCGAAGGTGAGGCAGACGCCGCGCGCAACAAAATCTTTGCCGAGGCGTATTCAAAGGACTCAGAATTCTTTGAATTCTACCGTTCGCTGAGCGCATACGAAGAGGCGTTGAAGGGCAAGAATTCGACTATGGTGATGTCACCGGACAGCGAATTCTTCAACTATCTGCGCTCCGATCAGGGCAGCCGCTCGACCGAGGGCGAAAGAAACTAAACCCTCCTGAGGGGTTGCGATTAAAGAGGGCCGGCCACTGCGCCGGCCCTTTTTGCGTTCTGATGCTGCGGTTAAGGGGCTATCAAGGAGCGTCGGGTTGGCGGAGATTATTGCAGGGGTTTGATGTGTGGGTTCGAGCCCTTTCTTGCCCTAATACTGCGACGCAGCTAGGTTAAATTTGGACGAATTTGAAACATAGAAAAGTTGAGAAAATGGGCGTGCACGGCGCAGAAATTGTTGACCAAATCCAAAACTACCTGAGTAACGAGCGAAAGCGATCACCCTTGCCTCGCATATTGTCAGAGCTGAGAACTTTGGCTTCACGACTGAGTAATGAAGAGAAATCAAGTGATTTTCACAACCTTTTAAGAGGTTTTAATCGCTGCTGGGGAGATGAATTCTGCCCAGAAGAGGGTTTGGTTGCTCCGCTTCTGAACGAACTATTTGAGCTGCATGGCTATCCTGACCAAAGAAGCTGGCCAAAGTAGCAAGATGTTCATTGATCATACAATGGAACGTTAGCTTTGTCCGCACAGCAGACCTCGGCCTCAGCCCTCACCGCCTGCACGTAGACTGCCTCGTTCGGGGTCGCATTGACCAATGTCAGGTTATAGACGAGCATCCCGCTAGACTTGAATTAGGATGAATATGACCACGACTGATACGAAACTGCTCTTCCGCCTTTCACTGACCGAGTGATAATGGGGCAAGCCTGACCTGCATGAGAGCCATCGGTGTGGGATCGGTTTAAGACCAGACCTCGACCCCACGCTGCAAAGCGGTGCGATGGCGAAGTGAAAACGTGGTAACCTCAGCCAATATGCAGGTGAAAACTCGGGGGTGTGTCTGGCGAAAAGCGCCTTGACCGTTGACATGCGCGTGAACGATCACATCTTTCACCTTGCAGCACTGGCATTGCGGATGCACTCTGATGCCAGAAATTCTGGGCGCTGCCCTGCGCCCCCCTTGTTCAGGAGATTGTGAATGCCGCCAAAGGCCGTATCCGTGTCGAAAACAACCACCTCGCCTGTTTGGCTTCAGTGGCTCATGATGGGCATGCTGGCCTTGGTGTTTGTCGTGATGCAAGCCGTCATGGCCTATGCCAAGCCGGAAAGCCTGGCACCGCTGGCCGAGAAAATCAGCCCGTCGGTGGTGAACATCACGACATCGACCGTGGTCGAGGGGCGCACCGGCCCGCGCGGCATCGTGCCCGAAGGATCGCCGTTCGAGGACTTCTTTCGCGAGTTCCAAGACCGCAACAACGATGGGCAATCGACCCCCAGCCCGCGCAAGTCGTCGGCGCTTGGCTCTGGCTTTGTGATTTCCGAAGACGGTTATGTGGTCACCAACAACCACGTTATCGAAGGCGCGGATGAAATTACGGTCGAATTCTTCTCGGGCGAGGAACTGACGGCTAAGGTCATTGGCACCGACCCCAACACCGATATTGCGCTGCTGAAAGTCGAAGCGCCGTCACCGCTGCCATTCGTCAAGTTTGGCGACAGCAACGCCGCGCGTGTGGGCGATTGGGTTATCGCGATGGGCAATCCGTTGGGGCAGGGGTTTTCGGTCTCTGCCGGGATCGTATCGGCGCGCAATCGTGCGCTGTCGGGTACCTATGACGATTACATTCAGACCGATGCGGCGATCAACCGTGGGAACTCGGGCGGGCCGTTGTTCAACATGGATGGCGCTGTGATCGGGGTGAACACCGCGATCCTGTCGCCCAATGGCGGTTCCATCGGGATCGGCTTTTCCATGGCGTCCAACGTCGTGACCCGTGTGGTGGATCAGCTTAAGGAATTTGGCGAAACCCGCCGGGGCTGGCTGGGTGTGCGCATTCAGGACGTCACCCAAGACGTGGCTGATGCCATGGGACTGGCCAAAGCGACCGGTGCCTTGATCACTGATGTGCCCGATGGCCCCGCTAAGGAGGCGGGTTTGAATACCGGCGACGTGATCATGAGCTTTGCCGGTGTCGAGGTTGAGGATACACGTGGTTTGGTCCGTCAGGTTGGCAACAGCGCTGTCGGGGCTGCCGTGCGTGTGACCGTGCTGCGCGACGGGAAAACGCAAACGTTGAAAGTGACCCTCGGCCGTCGTGAAGATGCCGATGGCGCAAGCCCCGCCGCCACGCCGCAGGATGATGCCGCGCCCGAAGAGGCAGAGACCTCCTCCATGATGGGCCTGACATTGACGCCGCTCACCGATGACATGCGCGAGGAGTTTGGCGCGGATGAAACCACGAACGGCTTGGCCGTCACCGAGGTTGATGAGATGTCAGAGGCATTTGAAAAAGGGCTGCGCAAGGGTGACGTGATCACAGAGGCGGGCCAGCAAAGCGTTGCGACGATTGCTGACCTTGAGGACCGGATTGCCGAGGCCCAAGATGCCGGGCGCAAATCGCTGCTCTTGCTGATCCGCCGCGCGGGCGACCCACGCTTTGTCGCGATTGGTATCGAAGACTAATCAGCACCTTTCACAACCGACATCCCAAGACCCGCCTTTGCCATGCGCAGGGGCGGGTTTTCTTTGATTTACGCATGCAGCTTATTTGTTGTTTCAGATGCTAAAATTGCGTAGCTTCTTTGACAGGAGGAAGCCTGAATGTCCGAAGCGATGCCCACGTCCGTGTACCCGGAACGTCTTCATAAATTGCGGACGCAGCTTCTGGCCGAGGCGGATATCACAAGCGTCCAGAACCAAGAGCTGATCCAAAGCCGCCGTGAACAGATTTGCGAGGCGGCACTTGAGCTGTTTTTGGAAAAGGGTTTTGCAGCAACGACAGTACGCGATATCTGCGCGCGCTCGGGCGTCAATCAGGCCAGTATCTATGACTATATCGCCAACAAGAATGACATTCTGCGCCGGCTTCTGAACCAGCTTTGGTTTCGCGAAGACGTGCCAACACTGTCGGTGATCCTGCAAGACCAATCGTTGTCGCTGGAAGACGCGATTGAGCAGTATTTTCGCGAGACTTGGGCATATAAGCGCAAAGGCACGTTGCTGGCCTATCGCTGCGTTCCCCATATGCTGCCCGAGGACCGCGAGGCGCTTCACGCCCGCGAATACGCCGCGATGAAGGATTTGGCCGACCAGCTTAGCCTGCGGCTGGGGATCGCGTCCGAAGATCGCCGCCTTGATATTATGTCGAACCTGATGGTGTTTCTGTCAGCCTTTGGCCCGATGCGCGATTGGCTGAACCGAGACATTCCAAGTGACGAAATTCTGCGTGCTGTGTCCGCCGGGGCCGCTGCGATGGTGCGCTCGCTTGAGGCGGAAAACGCGCAGTAACGCAGATCAGGTTTTGCGGGCGCGGATCACCGTATGGTGGCTGACGATTTGATACCCCATCTCTGCGGCCACGCGGCTCATCAGCTCGGCGATTTCGGTGCCTGGAATTTCGATCAGATCACCGCTGTCCAGATCAACCAGATGATCGTGGTCGATCTGGGGCATCATCTCATAGCGGGCAGGGGCGTCATCCATCACCAGCTTGCGCACCAGACCTGCGTTTTCCAACACTGACATGGTGCGATACACGGTTGCGACCGATACGGTGTCGTCCAGCGCGCGGGTTTTTTCATACAGGTCTTCGACGTTGGGGTGATCATCGGTTTCCGACAGGATCGTTATAATCGACGCGCGCTGCGGCGTGACGCGCAGCCCTGCGTCGCGCAGCATTTTCCTGTAGTCGGGATCATTTTTCAAAGCGCTCACCATCCTTGTGTTGCCGTGACTTTAAGCAAGTTTTTTCTTGCCCGCAAGATTTTGCGATCTATTCTCATTCGCATGTTTGACATTTGCGAATAATTCGCATTTACAAGTAGCAGACCAAGTAAGGTATGGAGACTTCGGTGAGAAAATCTTTGTTCGCGACGGCAACTGCAGCGGTTTTGATGGCGTCTGGGCCGGTCCTAGCGGCTGATTTCAAGGTGGTGACGACGTTCACTGTGCTTGCCGATATGGCACGGCAGGTGGCGGGGGACGCAGCCGAAGTCGTATCGATTACCAAGCCGGGCGCGGAAATTCACGGTTATGAACCCACGCCACGTGATATTGTCGGCGCAGTCGATGCTGATCTGATCGTGTGGAACGGCCTGAACCTAGAGCTGTGGTTCGAGCAATTTCTGTCCAACCTTGGCGATACCCCGTCTGTGACCTTGACCGACGGGATCGATCCCATCTCGATCTCGACCGGCGATTACGAGGGCAAGCCGAACCCGCATGCGTGGATGGGTCTGGATAACGCGCTGATATATGTCGACAACATCGCGGCTGCCTTTGCCGAACACGACCCTGAAAACGCACAGATCTATATGGATAACGCAGCACGCTATAAGGACGAAATTCGCGATACGATTGTGCCCTTGCGGGACCGGGTTGCCGAAATTCCCGAGGCGCAGCGTTGGCTGGTCACCTGCGAAGGCGCGTTTAGCTATCTCGCGCGTGATTTCGGTATGAAAGAGCTGTATCTTTGGCCGATGAATGCGGACCAGACCGGCACACCGCAGCAAGTACGCAAGGTGATCGATGCGGTCCGCGCCAATGATATTCCCGTGGTCTTTTGCGAAAGCACGGTTAACACGTCACCCGCCAAACAGATCGCGCGCGAAACCGGCGCGGCCTTTGGGGGCGTCCTGTATGTTGATAGCCTCAGCACGGCCGAGGGGCCGGTGCCCAGCTATCTGGACCTGCTGCGTGTCACATCCCAGACCATCGCGGATGGGCTGGCTGAGAACTTAAAGTGAGCGGAACAAAGATATGAAAAGCGCTGTAATCCAACATGATGCAGAACATTTCGCGCCCCAAGACAGCGGAATATCTGCCCATAATGTGACGGTGACCTATCGCAACGGTCACACGGCACTGTACGACGCGAATTTCGAAATTCCACGCGGCACGATCACAGCGCTGGTGGGGGTGAACGGGGCGGGGAAATCCACCTTGTTCAAGGCCATCATGGGCTTTGTTCCCGCCGCTGCTGGTGAAATCAAGCTGCTTGGCAAATCGGTGCGCGAGGCGCTGCGCGAAAACCTTGTCGCCTATGTGCCGCAGGCGGAAGAGGTCGATTGGGCCTTTCCGGTGCTGGTGCAAGACGTGGTGATGATGGGGCGATATGGCCACATGGGTTTCTTGCGCCGCCCCAAAGCCGCAGATCACGCCGCCGTCGACGAGGCATTGCGCCGCGTGAATATGACCGAATTTAGGGGCCGTCAGATTGGCGAACTATCCGGCGGCCAGCGCAAACGGGTGTTTCTGGCCCGCGCCTTGGCTCAAGATGGTCGGGTGATCCTGCTGGACGAACCTTTCACCGGGGTGGATGTTAAAACCGAGGATCAGATCGTCGCCCTGTTGCGCGAATTGCGCGACGAGGGGCGGGTGATGTTGGTCTCGACCCATAATTTGGGATCTGTGCCAGAATTCTGCGACCGGACGGTGCTGGTCAAGGGGACCGTGCTTGCCTACGGGCCGACGGAAACTGTCTTTACCCATGACAACCTTGAGATGGCATTTGGCGGCGTGCTGCGCCACTTTACCCTTGGCGGCAGTGACCTGCATGACGACGATGATGGCCGCGAGCTGCGGATTATCACCGACGATGAACGCCCCTTTGTCCACTACGGAGAGGCGCTGGCCAGGGGCGAGGACGACAAATGATCGACCTGCTGCTAGAGCCGTTCGGCTACGGCTATATGTTCAACGCCATGTGGGTGTCGGCCATGGTCGGCGGGGTCTGTGCGTTTCTGTCCTGCTATCTGATGCTGAAAGGCTGGTCGCTGATTGGCGACGCGCTAAGCCATTCTGTCGTGCCCGGTGTGGCGGGGGCCTATATGCTGGGACTGCCCTTCGCGCTTGGTGCGTTTCTGGCGGGTGGTTTGGCGGCGGGGGCGATGCTGTTTCTGTCGGGGCGGTCGGGCCTCAAGATTGATGTGATCATCGGGATCATCTTTACCTCATTCTTTGGATTGGGGCTGTTCATGGTATCGCTGTCGCCGATGTCGGTCAGTATTCAGACCATCATCATGGGCAACATTCTGGCCATCGCACCGTCTGACATCATCCAACTGGCGATTATCGGGGTCGTGTGCCTGACGGTCCTGCTGCTGAAGTGGAAAGACCTGATGGTCACGTTTTTCGATGAAAACCACGCGCGGTCCATCGGGTTAAAACCGGACCTTTTGAAGGCCGTGTTCTTTATGCTGCTATCTGCTGCGGTTGTGGCGGCGATGATGACCGTGGGCGCATTTCTGGTGATCGCGATGGTCGTAACCCCCGGTGCGACCGCTTATTTGCTGTGCGACCGGTTTCCGCGCCTGATTATCGTGTCAGTTATCATCGGTACGCTGACGGGGTTCTTTGGGGCCTATGCCAGCTATTTTCTGGACGGTGCGACGGGCGGTGTGATTGTCACGCTACAAACGGCCATTTTCCTCGCGGCCTTTGTATTTGCCCCCAAACACGGCGTGCTGGCTGCACGGCGCAAGGCGGCACAAGCCTTGCAATCCTTGCGAGACGAGGTGCCATCATGATCGAGACATTGCTGTTTCCCTTTCAGTTTCCATTCATGCAAAACGCCTTTTGGATCATTCTGCTGGTGGCTCCACCCACGGCATTGCTGTCGTGTTTTCTGGTGCTCAAGGGCTGGGCGCTCATGGGGGATGCGGTCAGCCATGCGGTGCTGCCGGGGGTGGTGCTTGCGTGGATCACGGGGATACCGCTGATCATTGGGGCCTTTGCTGCGGGCATGTCCTGCGCCTTGCTGACCGGATACCTAAGCCACAATAGCCGGATCAAACAGGACACGGTGATGGGGGTCGTGTTTTCGGGGATGTTTGGGATCGGCATCATTATGTACACGTCGATTTCGACCAACCAGCATCTGGATCACATCTTGTTCGGGAACATGCTGGGCGTCGGCCCACAGGACCTATGGACGGCGGGCGTTATCTCGATCTTTGTGACGGCGTTCATGGTGCTGAAGTGGAAGGACCTGCTGCTGCACGCCTTTGACCCGGCCCAAGCGCAGGCAAGCGGATTGCGCACGGATCTGTTGCACTATGGCTTGCTGGCTGTGTTGTCGCTGACCATCGTGGCCACGCTGACCGCCACAGGGTTGATCCTTGCGGTCGCCTTGCTGGTCACACCAGGGGCGATTGCGTTTCTGTTGGTGCGTAGCTTTGGCCCGATGCTGATTGTATCCGTTGCGGTGTGCACGGCGTCGATGTTCGCGGGCACCTACCTAAGCTTCTTTATCGACAGCGCGCCGGCCCCGACGATCGTCTTGATCCTGACGGCTGTGTTCGTCGTCGCCTTCGTGAACCGCCTTTATCGTACCCACAAGGCCTCGCGGAGCGCCACAGATGCGGCCGCGACCGGGCTGGATGTGCGGTAAAACGGCGATCAATCTCCCGCTAATCACGATGCCTGATTGTCCCCATTTAGGGGCGTTTCAGGGGCTGGTTGATCGGCCAAATCCGGCCACTGATGCGCCGCGTGCGCAAATTCTTGCCACATTACCCTAAGTTGTTTGGTGGGGGCTTGTTAAGGGCAGAAAAGCCTCGTCTTTGTGCAAGTTTTCGACGTATTCTTGCATGTACCTCTAATCGCTCAATGAATCGAGATGGCCCGAATCACTTGGCCAAATGATTCGTCTAGAATGAGGCGTTTCGTTCCAATTTGGTAAACAAATGGTTAATTTTTTCTCAATTGGTTCCCAAAATTGAATTTTCTCGAAAAAAAAATGGCAGAAATTTGCCCCTAAATGACGCAGGGTCAATTGTTTCAATTTTAGACACAGTCGTTCGGCCAAATTAACCTCTATTAAAATCCGGCTTTGATTTTCCTCAATGTTTACTGAACTTAGCGCAAGCGCGGTCTGAGGCGCGTTGAAACAATGGACACCCAAGGGTTGGGTGGTGGGCTGAAAACTCCCTCCGAAAAGCGGCGCAAACGGGGCGTCGCCTACCGCTGGTATGGTAATTTTCCCTTCCCCGAATGGCGATGCGCGGCTAACGATTAGATGCCCAACTGGGGGGCACACTCTGTAGGTCACGGGGGCGACCGCATTGAACGCGTACCATAATGTACGGGATAGATGTGTTCGTCGCGCTGCCAAGTCGTCGAATATAGTGCTGGGTCTTTCGGGACCGGGTTAGGTCGCTTGCGGCTGTCATCCCTTCATGCGGGTCAAGGTTCACTGCGCGTCGTCATCAGACCGCCGGAGTGGCTCTTGGGTCCATTGTGTTTACCGCATACGTGCGGTCCGCCTGTCCGGCGGATAAGGGAGAATAACGATGAACAGGTCTGAGAAAGTCGGGAAGTTGAAAGCTGCCATTGCTTCAACCGAGACCAACCGCTGCTTTGCGCGCGGGGCGGACGGTTTTTTACCTTTAACCCGCCACAATCGCATCAAATCTAAACCACAAATTGTCTCCATGAAGGCGTTGCGCGGCTCATTTCCGGCACGCCTATTATTCAGATTGGTAAAAATTGTTTTTGTAAGCTCGTTCACCGCGGGCCTTGGGGAATTTCCCAGATCACGCGGTGAGATTGAACACGGCCCAGGGCACGGGGCGAACTGACCAAGGGTCGCTCGTTCGAAACCGGGCATTAGAGATTTGAGGCGCATCGCACATGCCTCACCAGTATTTTGGAGACGACAGACATGACATTTTTTCTTGGAAAACTTTTAAGTATGTATTCAGGGTCCAAGGGTGGATCGACCTCATCGACGACCAAGGACGGCATTGTCGACGGGACCGGCAATGATGATCTGATTAACACCGCCTATACCGGCGACCCGCACGGCGACCGCGTCGATGCAAATGATGCCGTATTCGGAGCCCTAGGGTCGAACGACGATGTCATCTTGGGCCGTGGCGGGGATGACACCATTCTGGCGGGCGACGGAGACGATACGGTGCTGGGCGGGTCGGGTGACGACAGTATCGATGGGCAAGGCGGGAACGACATCCTGCTTGGGGATGCCGGGACTGATGCGACAGGAACAGCCGGTCGTGAAAGCTTTGAATGGTCCAAGGCACCGGACCCCAGCCGCGATGGCACCGCCATCGACGAGGACGACGACCTTACTGGCGGTTTTCAACAAAACACCGGCACGGTCAACGTAACGTTCAAGGTCACCTCGGCTTCGCCAACCGGTAGAGACGAGAAATTCACCTACGACGAACAGAATATTAATGGCGTTGTCGGCGACGGCAGCACGGTCAACAAAAACAGCGCCTTTGACTCATTGGCCAACAAACAGGGCTCAAGCATTTTCTCGCTCGATTTCGACAACGAAGTCGGCAACGTTTCGTTTAATATCAACGATATCGACAATAAGGGCGCGGTAAAAATCATCGCCTATGACGATGCTGGAAATAAGCTTGATGTAGAACTGACAGGCGGATCAGGCGTCGAGCTAAGCAGCTCAGGTAACGTTTATACGGCCAAAAGTAAGGGCGGCGATGAAGAGGCGAACGGGTCAAAGTATTCCGTGAATGTGTCGATCGACGGCCCGGTCGCGCGGATCGAATTTGTTCATACCGGGGCCACTGACGGTGACTCCGGTATTAACGTGACAGACGTCTTTTTCGACAATCCTGCGTCGTTCGTCATCGACGACACCTCGATGGGGGATGACACCATCCACGGCGGCGACGGTGAGGATCTGATCTATGGCGACAGCGGCAGTGCACCGGCAGTCGTGCGCGAGAACTTTGAGTGGGAAGGCGTCAGCACGCGCCAGATCAACGACGGCTTTAGCCAAGATACAGGCAACGTCACGGTCACATTTAAGCAGGTTAAAGACACGGGCAACCATGAGGCCGAAGCATCGACGGCCACGCTGAACACGGATGGTGTTGTCTCGAACGGGGATCCCGTCGACAACAACAGCTCGCTTGAATCCGTCACACATGGCAAGGGCAACAAGGGCGAATTCCAGTGGGAATTCTCGGATGCGGTGGGGAATGTATCGTTCAATGTGAACGATCTTGATAACGATGGCATCGTCAAGATCGAAGCTTATGACGTGAACGGAAATCTGATCCCGGTGAACCTAAGCAGCGGTTCGGGCATCAGCTTGTCTGACACCGACGCGGCACCCGGCGAGGAAACGGCTGATAGCCGGGGTGGCAACGAACATGTCAATTCGTCCAAGTTTAATCTGAACGTTCACATCCCCGGGCCTGTGGCCAAGATCGTTATGACACACACCCAGGACGGCAGTAACAATTCGGGCGTTAATGTGACCGAAATGTATTATGACACATGGGTGGGTGAGCTTAGCCCCGGCGAGGAAGGTGGCGACGACGTCATCACCGGCGGCGCGGACAACGACACCATCTATGGCGAAGGTGGCAACGACTCCATCGATGGTGGTGCCGATGATGACTATATCGAAGGTAACAACGGCGACGATACGATCGTCGGCGGTTCAGGCAATGACACGATCTATGGTGACACGCCGGGTGCTGTAACACCTGCCGCCTTTGGTCCTGCAACCCTGCGCACGGCTGTCGCGGCGGCCAGCACGGCTGGCCCCGGAAATGATTCCATCTCGGGCGGTGCGGGCGATGACTTTATCGACGGTGGTGCGGGCAATGATACGATCCGCGGCGAGGCAGGCAACGACAGCATGCTTGGCGGTGACGGTGAGGACCTGTTCCTTGACGTAAACGGTGGCGATACCATCGACGGTGGTTCCGGCCCGCTGGCAACGGACTATGACGTGATCGATCTGACGGGATCGCTGAACGGTGGCGGTTATCGCTTTGAAAACATGCGCCCCGATACTGACGCGGACGATACCGTGGACGATGGCAGCCGTAACGACGGCCAGGACGGGACAATCGTGTTTACCGATGCGTTGGGTAAAGAAACCGGTCGTCTTGATTTCACCAACATCGAAAGCATTGTGCCGTGCTTTACGCCCGGCACCCTGATCGCGACGGCAAAAGGCCAGCGCCGGGTCGAAGACCTGCGGCAGGGCGATATGATCATCACCCGCGACAACGGGCTGCAGGAAATCGCTTGGGTCGGTCAAAAGCCGCTGACGCAAAATGACTTTATCGACCGGCCTGAATTGAAACCGGTTCTGATCAAGGCAGGCTCGCTTGGTGAAGATATGCCAGAGCGTGACATCATGGTGTCGCCAAACCACCGGATGCTGATCGCGGATAAAGGCGTGTCGATGTATTTTGACGAACCCGAAGTTCTGGCCGCGGCCAAACATCTGGTCGGAAAAGACGGGATCGACCATGTGGATGTGGCCGACACAAGCTATATCCACTTTATGTTCGAGCGCCACGAGGTTGTGCTGTCGGACGGCACATGGACCGAAAGCTTCTATCCCGGCGATTATACAATCGACGGTCTGGGGTCGGACCAGCGCGATGAAATCCTGTCGCTCTTCCCCGAGCTTGAAACCGAGATGGGCATCAGAAACTACCGGACTGCCCGTCCAACGGTCAAGAAATACGAAGCCAAGCTGCTGTTTCACTAATCACTGGCTTGCTGCCCCATGGGGGTCGGCAGGGGTTGAACGGATATTGAGCGGGGTGCAGATAAATATCTGCGCCCCGTTTTGCAGTACAAATGCGCATTTGAATGCCCATTTGCGGGAATATTCTTGCGTGTCGGCACGAAAACATTAACATTTTGTTTAGATCGTCGCTAACGTCGCACGTTGCGACCGTTTTCGCGCGGTCACTCTGGGAGGAGAAAATATGACGGAAAAAACAAACATTAACAGACGTTCATTTTTGACGAAATCCGCCGTCGCAGGCGGGGCCGCTGCTGGGAGCATGCTGGCCGCACCCGCGGTTCTTGCGCAAGCGCCACTTGTGATCAAGATGCAGACGTCGTGGAATGACGCCAACATCTGGCAAGACTTTGCACGCGACTATGCGACGCGGGTCGAAGAAATGTCGGGGGGACGCCTAAAGGTCGATGTTCTGCCAGCGGGGGCAGTTGTTGCTGCATTCCAAGTGCTGGACGCGGTGAATGACGGTCTGATTGATGCTGCACACTCTGTGCCGGTTTACTGGTACGGTAAGAACAAGGCCGCATCGCTGTTCGGTACGGGGCCGGTTTTCGGTGGCTCTGCAACAACGATGCTGTCGTGGTTCTATGAAGGTGGCGGTCAGGCGCTGTATAACGAGCTGACCCAAGACGTTATGGGTCTGGATGTCGTGGGCTACATGGGCTTCCCGATGTTCGCGCAGCCCTTTGGCTGGTTCAAAGAAGAAGTGAACACCGTTGCCGACCTGCAAGGGTTTAAGTATCGCACCGTTGGCCTTGCGGCTGACCTGATGGCCAAGCTTGGCATGTCGGTGGCGCAGCTGCCCGGCGGCGAGATTGTGCCCGCGATGGAACGCGGCGTGATCGATGCGTTCGAGTTCAACAACCCATCGTCGGATAAGGATTTTGGCGCACAAGACGTGGCCAAAAACTACTATCTGTCCTCGTATCACCAAGCGTCCGAAAGCTTCGAGTTCCTGTTCTCCAAGACCTTCTTGGAAGACCTGGACCCCGATCTTCAGGCCATCTTGAAATACGGTGTCGAAGCGGTATCGACGGCAAACACAGCCAAAGCGATGAACCGGTATTCTGCGGATCTGCAATTCTTGCAGAATGATGCAGGCGTCAACGTGCGCCGCACCTCCAAGGAAATCCTGGACGCGCAGCTCAAGGCATGGGACGAGCTGATTCCAGAATTGGAAACAGACCCGTTCATGAAGAAATGCCTCGACAGCCAGCGCGACTGGGTCAGCCGTGTGTCGTATTACGAGCTGATGAACTCGCCTGACTACGGGTTGGCTTACGAGCATTACTTCCCCGGCAAGATCAAGCTTTGATCGCTTAGGTCAGTGTAAAGAGACGAACCTCGGCATTTTTTGTGCCGGGGTTCTTACGCGAATTAAGGGAACACCATGTTATCCATTATCCGCTTCGCCGATAATCTTTCGGCTTGGTTCGGCAAATCATTTGCTTGGCTCATTCTACTCATGTCTATCGGAACGGGCTACGAGGTTTTCGTGCGCTATGTGATGAACAACCCCACCGCTTGGGCGCTGGATGTGTCGTTTATCATGTATGGCACGCTGTTCATGATGGGCGGCGCTTATACGCTGTCGCGGGGCGGGCATGTTCGGGGCGATTTCCTGTACCGGCTTTTGCAACCGCGGACCCAGGGCAAGATCGATCTTGTCTTGTACATCCTGTTCTTCTTTCCCGGTGTGACAGCCCTTATTCTGGCCGGGTGGAAATACGCCGCCCGATCATGGCAATACGGCGAAGTATCAGTGAACAGCCCTGCGGGCGTGCCGATTTACCAGTTCAAAGCGGTGATCGTCGCGGCAGGTATTTTGCTGTTTATCCAAGGGATTGCGCAGGTATGTCGATGCATTATCGCCATTCGCGATAACTATTGGGTGGAACCCGACGAAGACGTGTTCGAAACCGAAGACCTGCTTATGCAAGAGGCCAACAAGGCCGAGAAAGACCATATCACATGACCGATCCGCATATTGCCCTGATGATGCTGGGCCTGTTCATCATCTTTGTTTTCCTTGGCTTTCCGATTGCATTCACGCTGATGGCGATGGGCATCGGCTTTGGCTATTACGCCTATTTCGACGCGCGCCGCATGTGGCGCAGCTTTGACCGATTGGACGAAACTGCGGGGCAGTGGGAACAATGGTCGACCTGGGTCGAGGGGTTTTATAATAACCGAATATTCGACTTATTCGTGAACCAGACCTTTACGGTGATGTCGAACGAAGTACTGACCGCCGTGCCCTTGTTCCTCTTCATGGGCTATATCGTTGAACGCTCCAATATTGTTGACCGCCTGTTCACCACCTTGAATGTCGCGTCGAAGAACGTGCCGGGTTCGATGGGTGTTGCGGCGCTGATCACCTGCGCCTTGTTTGCGACAGCCACAGGGATTGTGGGCGCGGTCGTCACCTTGATGGGCTTGCTTGCACTGCCCGCGATGCTCAAAGCGCGCTATGATCCGTCCTTTGCGGCGGGCATCATTTGCGCGGGTGGTACATTGGGTATCTTGATCCCGCCGTCGATCATGCTGATCGTCTATGCTGCGGCCACAAACGTGTCTATCGTCCGTCTCTATGCGGCGGCGCTGCTGCCGGGGCTGACGCTTGTTGGCCTCTACCTGATCTACATCATAGGCCGGTCGTTGATCCAGCCATCCTCGGCACCCAAACCCACTGATGACGAAGTGCCAGACATGCCAATGGGCAAGCTGGTGTGGATGATCATCACGTCCTTTGTGCCGCTCGCTTTCCTGATCTTTGCGGTTCTCGGCTCGATCCTGTTCGGCCTTGCCACCCCGACCGAAGCAGCATCCATCGGGGCCTTGGGCGGTATCTTCCTCGCCTTTATCTATCGGGCGATGACGTGGCAGCGGATGCGTGAAAGCGTCTATCTGACGGTGCGCACGACGGCGATGGTGTGCTGGCTGTTTGTCGGGTCCTATACCTTCTCGGCGGTGTTCTCGTATCTTGGCGGCGAACATGTGATTTCCGAGTTCGTTCAGGGCATGGACCTCACGCCCATCCAGTTCCTGATCCTTGCGCAACTGATCATCTTTTTGCTGGGCTGGCCGCTGGAATGGTCCGAGATCATCATCATCTTCGTGCCGATCTTTCTGCCGCTTTTGGCCGTGTTCGAGATCGACCCGCTGTTCTTTGGGATATTGGTGGCGCTCAACCTGCAAACCAGTTTCCTGACGCCGCCCATGGCCATGTCGGCCTATTACCTCAAGGGGATCGCGCCGCCTGAACTACGGCTGACGCAAATCTTTGCGGGTGTTATGCCGTTCCTGTTCT
The DNA here is from genome assembly GCF_038899995.1 of Sulfitobacter sp. AS59. NCBI lineage: Bacteria > Pseudomonadati > Pseudomonadota > Alphaproteobacteria > Rhodobacterales > Roseobacteraceae > Sulfitobacter > Sulfitobacter sp. AS59. The sequence continues at coordinate 679,816 of NZ_JBBMQK010000001.1, read as the reverse complement.
GCGTGATCCTGTCGATGGTGCTGATGTATGTCTTCCCGTCGATCGTGTTCTATCTGCCGGAAATGTTCTATGGACGATAACGCCCCACATGCCGATCACATGGTCGCATCCCCCAGCGTGACGCTGCTGCGGGATCGATTGGCATCCGGTGCGCTGGATGCCAGCGCGCTGGTCGAAAGTTATATCGCCCGGATCGAGGCGCGCGAGGCGGACGTCGGTGCGTGGGCGTGGTTCGATGCCGACTTTGTGCGCGCGCAAGCCAAAACGCTGGATGCGCAACGCCGTGCTGGATTGCCGTTGGGCCGTTTACATGGGCTTCCTGTCGGGTTGAAAGACGTCATCGATACCCTGCGTATTCCGACGGAAAACGGATGCGCGGGCGATGCGGGGCGGGTGCCGCTGCGCGACGCCTTTATTGTTGAGCGTCTGAAAAAAGAGGGCGCGATCATCATGGGCAAGACGGTCACGACCGAACTTGCCTTTATGCATCCGGGCAAAACCGCCAACCCGCATAATCTGGCCCATACGCCGGGCGGATCATCGCAGGGTTCTGCCGCTGCCGTCGCTGATGGCATGGTGCCGTTGGCCATTGGTACGCAAACTGGCGGGTCCGTGATCCGGCCTGCATCCTTTTGCGGTGTGACTGGATACAAACCCACATTCGGCGCGATCCCGCGACGCGGTGTGCTGGCTCAATCGCCGACATTGGACACCATCGGGGTTTTCGCCAGCGATCCAGCGGGTGCCGCATTGCTGGCCGAGGTTTTGTTCGGCCATGACATCGACGATCCGGCAACCACATTGGCCCCCACACCCGCGCTGCACGCGGCGGCCGTGTCAAAACCACCGCTGCCACCTGTATTCGGTTTTGTGCGCCCGCCGGGATGGGACGAACACGCAGACCCGCAGATGAAAGAAGCGTTTAACGAGCTGATTGCAGCACTTGGCGATCAGGCGTTTGAATTGCCGCTGCCTTCGGTTTTTCAATCCGCCGCCGAGCAGCGCAAGCTGATCAACTTTGCGGAAATGGCCTATCATTACTACCCCTATGCCCGCGATATGGGCGATCAGTTGGGGCAGGTGACGCGCGACGCGATCAGCGAAGGGAACGCGGTGCTGGCACGTGATTACCAGTCGGCCTGTGATATGCCCAAGGTGCTGAATGCAGCGTTGGACGAATTGCTGACCCGCTGTGACGCTTTGATTTGCCCCTCTGCAACCGGCCCCGCACCACGCGGGCTTGAGAGCACGGGCGATCCGATCTTCAACGGGTTATGGACCTTTTGCGGCACACCTTGCATCAGCCTGCCGCTTCTCACCTCGGTCGAGGGGCTGCCAATGGGCGTCCAGCTTGTCGGCGAACGTGGCAATGACGCGCGCTTGATGCGCAGTGCGCAATGGCTGTTTAACTGGGCCGATGGCGCAACCTCATAAGGAATGACATGACATGAACCGCATACTTGCCCTTTTCGCCTTTTCCACGCTTGCTGTCTTTTTGCTGATCTTGGCGGTCAAAGTGCCTAGCCCTGATCTGGTGATCATTGTCCTCGTGACCCTTGCGTTCGTGGCCTATGATTTTGCCACCTCAAGCAAAAACAAACGGGATTAATCAAATGTCCAAGCCGGTTATCTGGATCACGCGCACCCTGTCAGATGCCACTTTGGAACGCGCCCGTCGCGATTACGAGGTGATCTGGGATCCGGCTGATACACCGGGCAGCGCGCAAGATATCATCGCGATGAGCGCCAAGGTCGATGGCATGATCCCGTGCCACTCCGAACATTTCAGCGCGGATGTTGTGGCCCGGCTTGATCCACGTCTTAAGATCGTCGCGAACCATTCGGTGGGCGTCGACCATTGCGATTTGGCGGCACTGCGGGCCAAGGGGATCACTGTCACCAACACGCCCGGCGTTTTGTCGGATGCCACGGCAGAGCTGGCGATGATGCTGATGCTGGGCGCTGCCCGTCGCGCGGTCGAGGGGGATCGCACGGTACGCTCGGGCGCGTGGAATTCTTGGTCGCCTGCGTTTTTGGTGGGCAAGCAGGTCACCGGTGCGCGGTTGGGGATTATTGGCATGGGCGGCGTTGGCCGCGCCTTTGCCCGCAAGGCGCGCGGCTTTGAGATGGAGATCCACTATCACAACCGCCGCCGCCTTTCGCCCGAAGACGAGGCTGGCGCGATTTACCATGAAGACCTTGATGATTTGCTGGTGGTCTCTGACTTCCTGTCCCTGCATTGCCCCGCGACGCCCGATACGACCGGCTTGCTGAACGCCGAACGGCTGGCACAAATGCCCAAGGGCTGCGTGATCGTGAACACAGCGCGGGGTGCGCTGGTGGATGAAGACGCGTTGCTGGATGCTATCAACAGCGGCCATGTCGGTGCGGCGGGGCTTGATTGCCTTGTGACCGAGCCGGGCGGAAATCCGGCATTTGCACAGCATGAAAACATCATGATGATGCCTCATGTCGGAAGCGGTACAGTCACGACGCGCAATGCGATGGGGTTCAAAGCGTTGGATAATCTGGATGCGTTTTTCCGGGGCGATACACCGCCGGACAAGCTCTGAATCTCCGGAGATCCGAGCCTGTTTCAGCGTTTCCGGATCGTCATACATGTCTGCTATTCTTGTCTTACACGGTAGGATCTCAACGTGCATCTGCGCGGGCCGATATCATTTCCGAGTCCATTCAATATCATATAGGTATTCATTAAAAACAAACCATTAGGCTGTGATCTTCATCTTTCCGGCCATGCCGCATTACGAAGGCGGCGATCTAAATACGGGAGGAGAATAATGCCGCGATTGAATTTTTGTATACAAGACCTTTTGACTTGGGATGCAAAGCGTGGAAAGATTTGTGGCGTAGAACCGGGGCGCTCGACCTTGGTCACATTCTGGGAGGAATATATGAAAATGACTGCACTCAAGGCAGCGGCGACGCTTGCCTGCTTTACGCTTGGCTCTGCTGCTCACGCCGAAACGCTGCGTCTGTCGCATCAATGGTCAAATACGGACGTGCGCCATCAGGTGGCGCAGATCGTCGCTGATGGTGTTGCGGCTGCGGATGTAGATTTGGATATCCAGATTTTCGGGTCCAAGTCGCTTTTTAAACCGCGCGAGCAATATCGCCCCCTAAGCCGTGGCCAGCTGGACATGACAGTTCTGCCGCTAAGCTATGCCGGTGGCCAACAGCCCGCGTTTAACCTGACATTGATGCCCGGCATGGTGAAAAACCACGATCACGCCGCCCGGCTTAGCGCGTCGCCGTTTATGGCCGCGCTAGAAGAGAAAATGGCCGAAGATGATGTGATGGTCTTGGTCCATGGCTATCTGGCCGGTGGTTTTGTCGGCAAAGACAAATGCATCACCAAGCCCGAGGATGTGAAAGGCCTGCAAACCCGTGCGGCTGGTAAGGCGTTTGAACAAATGCTGGCCGGGGCAGGGGCGTCGATTGCGTCCATGGCATCGTCCGAGATTTATAACGCAATGCAAACCGGCGTTCTGACGGCTGCGAACACATCGTCGTCGTCTTTCGTATCCTACCGGATTTATGAACAAGTGGCCTGCTATACACCAGCGGGCGATGTGGCGTTGTGGTTCATGTATCAACCGCTTTTGATGAACAAATCCAAGTTCGACGGGCTGACGGCAGATCAGCAAAATGCACTGCTGGACGCATCCGCTAAAGCGCAGGCGTTCTATCTGGAAGAAGCCAAAAAGCAGGACGCGGCATCCGAGCAGGTGTTCCGTGACGCGGGCGTGGAAATCGCGCAGATGACGCCAGCAGACTTTGAGGCATGGCGCGCATTGGCGCAGGAAACATCCTACAAAGCGTTCGTTGCAGATGTGCCTGACGGTCAGGCGCTGCTCGATATGGCGCTTGCTGTCGATTGATCCGATCAAGGGGGGCTGCTGACGCGGCCCTCCTTGCGCAGATGATTTTCAAAAAAGTCTAAGGATAATGTTATGGCGGGCCAAAGCTCGGCCGTTGCGGCGCAAACGGGAGACAATCCGTTCCTGCGTATCGTGGCGGCACTTTCTACGGTTGCAGGGTGGTGTTCGGCGGCGATGATTGTCGCGGCGGTGGCCATCACCTGCCAGATGATTTTCATCCGCTTTGTATTGAACGGATCGACCGTGTGGCAGACCGAAGCGGTGATTTATCTGGCCATCGGCTCAACGCTCGTGGGCTTGCCCTATGTGCAGCGTCTGCGCGGCCATGTGAATGTTGATCTGATCCCGATCTCGCTGGGGCCACGGGCGCGCTATATCATGGCGCTTTTCACGCTCTCGCTGTCCATCGTGATGGTCGCGATCATGCTGTGGTACGGCTATGAATTCTGGCACCTCGCCTTTGAACGCAACTGGAAATCCGACACGATTTGGGGCGTGCGTTTGTGGATACCCTATGCCGCGCTGCCCATCGGCTTTGCGCTGTTTTTGTTACAGCTGATTGCGGACCTCATCGCGGTCGTCTTGAAAATTGATAAGCCGTTCGGCTTGGAGGACCGCTAGTGGATCCGCTTACACTTGGCGCGTTTGTCGCCTTTAGCACGATTATTGTCCTGTTCTCCGGTGTGTCGGTGGCCCTTGGGTTGCTGATTGTATCGACCGGGTTCTTGATGGTCTTTGACGGGATGCGCTCGCTTGAGCTGCTGCCCGAAATCCTGTTCGGCAAGCTGGATAACTTTGCGCTTTTGTCGATCCCGATGTTCATCATCATGGGCTCGTCGATTGCATCAACGCGGGCAGGGGCCGACCTTTACGAGGCGCTGGAACGCTGGCTGACGCGTGTGCCCGGTGGGTTGGTGATCTCCAACCTCGGTGCCTGCGCGTTGTTCGCCGCCATGTCCGGGTCCAGCCCCGCAACCTGCGCGGCAATTGGCAAGATGGGCATCCCCGAGATGCGCAAACGTGGCTACCCCGATGGCGTGGCGGCTGGGTCAATCGCGGCTGGAGGCACCTTGGGCATCCTGATCCCGCCATCAGTCACCATGATCGTCTATGGCATTGCCACAGAAACATCGATCGGGCGCTTGTTCTTGGCCGGTGTGATCCCGGGCTTGCTGCTGGTCGCGTTGTTTATGGCGTGGTCGCTTTACTCCACATGGAAATCCGGCAACCGCGAATTGCTGGCAACGGGCAGCTATAGCTGGAAGGAAAAATTCGAAATTCTGCCGCGTGTCCTGCCGTTTTTGTTCATCATCATCGGCGTGCTTTATGCGATGTATGGCGGCGTCGCGACCCCGTCCGAGACCGCCGCCGTAGGCGCGCTTTTGTGTCTGGTGATTGCGATGGTGATCTACAAGCTGTGGAACCCGCGCGACCTGTGGGTGGTGCTGCGCGACAGTACCAAGGAAAGCGTGATGATCCTGTTCATCATCGCCGCTGCCGGTGTGTTTTCCTATATGCTGTCCAGCCTTTATATCACGCAATCCATCGCCAATTGGATCGGTACTTTGGATGTGAACCCGTGGGTGCTGATGGGCTTTGTGAACGTATTTCTGTTGATCGCCGGTTTCTTTCTGCCGCCCGTGGCCGTGATCTTGATGGCGGCACCGATCTTGTTGCCGATCATCACCACGGCAGGTTTTGACCCGATCTGGTTTGCGGTGGTGTTGACGATCAACATGGAAATCGGGCTGATCTCGCCGCCGGTGGGGTTGAACTTGTACGTGATCAACGGCATCGCGCCGGACATTTCGCTTAAGACGATTTTGATGGGGTCGCTGCCGTTCGTTGCCTGTATGGTGCTGGCGATCTTTTTGCTATGCGTCTTTCCGGGGCTCGCCACGTGGCTGCCTGACGCCGTGATGGGGGCCGCGATATGAGCGGTCCCTCCCTCAGGACAATCGTGCCTCTATTGGCGCTCGCAGTTGCATCCCCATTGGTCCGCGCGCTAAGCGCAGCCAGCAGACTTGAAATATAGGAACTTAAAGAATGGCTAATCCGCTTTTTGATCGTCTTTTTGGAAAACACGCAGGTACATCGCGGGTGTTTTTACATTTGGCAGATGGGCAAACGATCACCTATGCGGATTTTCTGCGCATGGCCGCGCAATATGCTGGGGCGCTGACCAAATTCGGATTGGTGCCCGGTGACCGGCTGGCGGTGCAAATCGCCAAGTCCCCGCAAGCGCTGGCCGTCTATGCCGCTTGCGCGCAGGCGGGCGTTATCTTTCTGCCGCTCAACACGGCTTATACGGCGGATGAAGTATCGTATTTCGTCGAAAACAGCGGTGCGCGGTTGGTGCTGTGTGATCAGGCCAAACACGCGGGCATGGTGCCGGTCGCGCAAGCATGCGGTGCCGAATTGGCAACGCTGAACGCCGACGGATCAGGCACATTTGCAGATGTCGCAGCCGATATGCCAGACAGCTTTGCGACCGTGGATCGGACCTTGGATGATCTGGCCGCGTTCTTGTACACGTCTGGCACCACTGGCCGGTCCAAGGGCGCGATGCTGACCCAGGGCAACCTGCTGTCGAATGCTGAAACATTGGTCAGCGAATGGCAATTTACCCAAGACGACGTGCTGCTGCACGCCTTGCCGATCTTTCACACACACGGGCTGTTTGTGGCGTCCAACATCACCTTGCTTGCGGGCGGTCAGATGATTTTCCTGCCCGCGTTCAACGTTGATCAGATCATTGAAAACCTGCCCAAATCCACGGCCCTGATGGGCGTACCGACGTTTTATACGCGCCTTCTGGGCGACAAGCGATTTACCAAGGAACTGGTCGCCCATATGCGGCTTTTCGTGTCGGGCAGCGCGCCGCTGTTGGCCGAAACCCATGTGCAGTTCGAAAAGCTGACCGGGCTGCGCATTCTGGAACGCTATGGCATGACCGAAACGAATATGAACACCTCGAACCCCTATTCGGGTGAACGGCGCGCGGGCACTGTCGGCTTTCCGCTGCCGGGGGTTGAACTCAAGATCACCGACAGCAAAACCGGTGAAACCTTGCCCCAAGGCGAGATCGGAGAGATCGAAGTGCGCGGCCCCAACGTGTTCAAAGGCTATTGGCAGATGCCCGAAAAGACCGCCGAGGAACTGCGCGAAGACGGGTTTTTCATCACTGGTGACTTGGGCCAGATCGATAAGGACGGCTATGTTCATATCGTCGGGCGGAATAAAGATCTGATCATTTCGGGCGGCTACAACATCTATCCCAAAGAGATCGAACAACTGCTGGACGATCAGGAAAACGTGCTGGAATCAGCCGTGATCGGCGTGCCGCATCCCGATTTTGGCGAAACGGTCGTGGCCATCTTGGTACCTGCGCCGACAGGGCAACCTGATCTTGAAGCAATCAAGGCAAATATCGCCACGTCACTGGCGCGGTTCAAGCATCCGCAACGCATGATTGTCTTGCCCGAACTGCCCCGCAATACGATGGGGAAGGTGCAGAAAAAGGCGCTGCGGGATCAGTTCAAGGATTTGTTCACGGGCTGAGGCCCCCGGCCTGACATCAAAGACTAGGGCAGGGGAACCAACGCCCCGCGATACTGAATAACATGGGCGGCCAGCGCGGATGCGGCATTGATCGATTGGTCTGTGGCGCGTCCTTGCGTCCAATTGGCCAGAAACCCGGCATTGAACGAATCCCCGGCGGCTGTGGTGTCGACAATCTGGTCGACCGTGACAGGCGCGTGGGTTGTCATTGTCCCGTCTTGCAGGGCGATGATTTCACCCGGACCATTCTTGACGATCACGGTGCTGGCCCCAGCATTTGCATATCGTTGCGCAGTGGCTTCTGGATTGGCATCGCCAAACCACTCGGCCTCGTCCTCAAACGACGGTAACACGATGTCGCTGGCGGCGGCGGCGGTCATCACATTGGCGGTCATATCTGAGACCGACGGCCAAAGCCGCATCCGCAAATTGGGGTCAAACACCACCACACCACCATCGCGGCGAAAATTGCTCAAAACCTCCAGCAGCCGTTCGCGATCCTCTGGGGGCAATATCGCCAAGGTGATCCCCGAGAAATAGGCAACATCCGCGCCGCTTAAGACTTGGCGAATGGGCTGTGCATCTTGGGCGAGGGTGCGCGCCGCACTTTGACCGCGCCAATAATTAAAACTGCGCTCACCCTCACTAAGTTGGATCATATAAAGCCCGACGATCAACCCGTCGCGGCGCGCGATATGGGCGGTTCCGATCCCGACATCTTCCATGAAGGTGACCATTCGATCCGATGCAGGGTCGCGCCCGACGGCGGTGAAATAATCAATCTGATCGGTGTCCGGCAAAAGCTTACGCAGATACCACGCGGTGTTAAATGTATCCCCGCCAAAACCCAGTTGATAGCTGCTATCGGCGTCCTTGGGTGCCATTTCGATCATGCACTCGCCGATTGAAACAATCCGCGTCATACGTTCGCTTCCGTGAAATAGCTGTGATCTTTGGCTTTCAGGTCCGCAATCAGGATCAGGATACGCGACAGGTGCAGATCAAGAACGCGTTCAGCCTCGTCCGGGTTATTGGAGATGATCGCATCGAAGAGGTCGATATGTTCCTGCAAGGCGATTTTTTGCAAGGAGCTATCCAGCGACAGCATGCGAATACGGTCCATATGGGCCTTTGTTTCTTGCAGCAAATCCCAGACGTATTCGACCCCTGCGATAATGCAAATCTCGCGGTGGAATGCCTCGTCAGCGTCATGGAACCCGGTGCGATCCGCTTTGCTGACCGCCTCTTTCTGGACGTCGATCAGGGCGGCAAGGCTATCGCGCCCCGAATCGGTTAGGGTCCGGCATGCGGTGCGGCAGGTTTTCACCTCAAGCGCTGTGCGAATAAACCGTGCCCGCAGTACCGCGTCTTCGGAAATAAGGCTTACCGTCGTGCCGCTTTGCGGGCGGATCATCAGAAAGCCCAGCTTGGCCAACCGCTTGAATGCCTCGCGGACCGGTTGGCGCGATACGCCCATTTGGCGGGCGACTTCGGCCTCGGAAATCTTGGTGCTTGGCGGTAATTCCAAACTTAGGATGCGCCGCCGTAACGCGTCAAAAACCTGATCAGCAACAGTAGGTTGCGGGATTTGCGTAATCGTGGGCAGGGGCAACATGGTTTCGTTTTGCTGCTTTGAAGTCACCATCGATCCGTCTTCCTGCACTTGGTTATTGTTCTTTCATTGTATGACAGTTTTTTCTGAACATGACAACTAGGATACTAGTTGACACATAAAATCTGACTAACTAGGTTATTAGTTGGGTCGGGTGGCATAGACGTGCATCCAGCCCCATCTGGGAGGGTGGCATGCAGCTATTGAATGAGGATCGGCTTTTTCCGACGGAGCCTACGGTGCGTGCCTTGGCGCGTGAGCTGTATGGCGACGTTAAGGATCTTCCGATCATCAGCCCGCATGGTCACACGGACCCGCGCTGGTTTGCTGAAAACGAGCCGTTTCCAGACCCGGCAAACCTGTTTGTAACGCCCGATCACTATGTGTTCCGGATGCTGCATTCTCAGGGCATCCCGCTGGATGCGATGGGCGTCCCGCGTGCCGACGGTGGCCCGGTCGAGGCTGACCCCAGAAAAATCTGGCGGCTGTTTGCACAGAACTACCATTTGTTTCGCGCCACGCCGTCGCGCATCTGGGTGGACCACGCGTTTCAGACGGTCTTTGGCGTGACCAAACGGCTTTCAGCAGACACGGCTGACGAAATCTATGACCAGATCGCCAATTGCCTGAGCCAAGACGCCTTTCGCCCCCGCGCTTTGTTCGAACGTTTCAATATCGAGGCGATTTCGACCACTGAAAGCGCAATTGACGATCTGCGTTGGCACAAGATGATCCGCGACAGCGGGTGGTCGGGCAGGGTGACGACCACCTATCGCCCTGACGCGGTGATTGACCCGGAATTTGACGGCTTTGCCGATAACGTCGCGATTATGGGCGAGCTGTCGGGTGAAGATACATCGACATGGGCGGGCTATCTGGCCGCACATCGCAACAGACGCGCGTATTTCAAAGCGGTCGGCGGGGCGACGGCCAGTGATCATGGCCACCCGACCGCCCGCACCGAAGACTTGCCACAAGCCGAGGCGGCGGCGCTGTTTGCCAAAGCGTTGCACGGCAAGTGCAGCGCAGAAGAGGCGGACCGTTTTCGCGGTCACATGCTGACCGAAATGGCGCGGATGAGCCTGGATGACGGGCTGGTTCTGCAAATTCACCCCGGTGCCGCGCGCAACCATTCGACGTCGATCTTTGACAGGTTTGGCCGCGACAAGGGCTATGACATCCCGACCCGCACTGATTACGTGACCGCGCTGCGCCCCTTGCTGAACGCCGTGGGCGAAAACCCTGGCCTGACGGTCATTATATTTACGCTCGATGAAACCAGCTATGCCCGCGAATTGGCACCGCTTGCGGGGGTTTATCCCGCGCTCAAGCTGGGGCCGCCGTGGTGGTTTCATGACAGCTATGAAGGGATGATGCGGTTTCGGGAAATGGCCACCGAAACAGCGGGTTTTTACAACACAGTCGGTTTTAACGACGACACCCGCGCATTCTGTTCCATTCCCGCCCGTCACGATGTGGCGCGTCGGGTGGATTGCTCGTTTCTTGCCACGCTGGTCGCAACGGGCCGGCTGGACAAGGACGAAGCAGTCGAGGTCGCTCAAGACCTCGCATATCGGCTTGCAAAACAGGCTTACCGGCTCTGAACGGGCCATTTTCTGGGAGGAAAAACCAATGACTTACATGAAATCTTTAGGTGCGGCGCTGCTGACATCCGTGGCGCTCTCCACGGCTGCATCCGCGTGCGAGGTCACGCTCCGGTCATCTGACACGCACCCCGACGGCTATCCGACGGTGGCAGCGGTGAATGCAATGGGCGACATGCTCAAGGAACGTTCCGGCGATCGCTTGTGCATCGAAGTGTTCCATTCTGCGCAGCTGGGTGAAGAAAAAGATACGATCGAGCAAACACAGTTCGGCGTGATCGACATGAACCGCGTTTCGCTTGGGCCATTCAACAACATCATTGAAGAAACCCAAATCCCGTCGCTGCCTTATATCTTCCGCTCGGTCGAACACATGCACAAGGTCATGGACGGCCCGGTCGGTCAGCAAATTCTGGACGCTTTCTCTGACCACGATCTGGTGGGGCTGGCCTTTTACGACGGCGGCTCGCGCAGCTTCTACAACTCCGAAAAGCCGATCAATTCCATGGCTGACCTTGCCGGTATGAAGTTCCGCGTGATGCAGTCGGACATGTTTGTTGATATGGTTTCCGCCCTTGGTGCGAACGCAACGCCAATGCCCTACGGCGAGGTATATTCGTCGATCCAAACCGGCGTTATCGATGGTGCCGAAAACAACTGGCCATCCTACGACAGTTCGGGTCACTTCGAGGTCGCGAAATACTATACGCTCGACCAACACTTGATCGTGCCCGAAGTTCTGGTGATGTCGAAATCCAGCTTTGACAAGCTAAGCGCCGAAGATCAGGCGTTGGTCCGTCAGGCTGCCAAAGACTCCGTGCCGATTATGCGCGATCTGTGGCAGGCACGCGAAAAAGAATCCGAAGCGCGTGTGCGTGAAGCGGGCGTAGAGATCGTAACAGACATCGACAAGACCCCGTTCATCGAGGCGATGGTCCCTGTTTACGAGAAGTATGTCACGTCTGATACTCTCAAGAAGATGGTCATGGATATCCAAGCGACCAACTAAATAACGGGATGGCCCGCCGCGCATTTTCCGGCGGGCCGTTTTTTCAAAGATTGGAACACTAAGTGAAAGATACGATGAGGTCCGTCGCCCGTGCCACATCCCGTATGGCGCATGTGTCGCTATGGGTTGCCGGACTTGGGTTGATCCTGATGACGGCGTTGATCGCAGCGCAGGTTTTCTGGCGCTATGTTTTAAATGACAGCATCGTGTGGACCGAACCCGCGTCGGTCATGATTATGGGGTGGTTCATCTTTCTGGGGGCCGCCGTTGGCATCCGCGAAGGGTATCATCTGTCCTTTGATGTCGTCCTTTATATGATCCCGCAAAAGGCCAAGCTGGTGCTCCACTCGATCTCTGATCTGACCGTGGCAGGCTTTGGCGTGGGCATGATCTGGTTCGGCTGGCAACTGGCCGAAAAGACGGCAGGCAACAAGCTGCCCGGTCTTGGAATTTCAGGTGCCTTTGATTTTATCCCTATCGTGGTGGGTGGATTTTTGATCGTCATTTTTTCAGTCGAACGGGTCGCACGCCGCGCTGCGGGCCTGGGGACGGCGCGCTTTGGCGATGACCCGGTGGAGGATTAACCGATGGAGCTTTACGTCCTGTTCGGCACATTTGTGTTTTTGCTTCTTATCGGGACGCCCGTGGCCTTTTGCCTTGGTGTGTCCAGTTTCGCGACCATCGCCTATCTGGGCTTGCCCCCGGTCGTGGTCTTTCAACGTCTGAATTCTGGCGTGTCGGTCTTCGCCTTGATGGCGATCCCGTTCTTTATCTTTGCGGGTGATTTGATGGTGCGGGGCGATATCGCCCGCCGCTTGGTCGCGCTGGCTGGGGCCTTTGTCGGCCATCTGCGCGGCGGTCTGGGGCAGGTGAATGTTCTGTCGTCGGTCATGTTCGGTGGCGTGTCAGGGTCGGCTGCGGCGGATGCGTCGGCGGTGGGCGGCCTGATGGTGCCACAGATGGTCGAACGCGGGTACGAGCCTGACTATGCCGTCAATATTACCGTGGTCAGTTCCATCATCGCGCTGTTGTTGCCGCCCTCGCATAACATGATCATCTATTCGATCGCGGCGGGCGGGCGCATTTCCATTGCTGATCTGTTTACCGCAGGCATCATTCCGGGCTTTTTGCTGGCTTTGGTGTTGATGATCACCGCGTGGTGGGTGGCCAAGCGCAAAGGCTATCCAGTGCAACCCTTTCAGGGTTACCGGATAATCGGGACGCTGTTCGTATCTGCGGCCCCCGGTCTGATCTTGGTCGCGATCATCTTTGGCGGGGTACGCTCCGGCGTCTTTACCGCATCTGAATCGTCAAACATCGCGGTCGTCTATGCGCTGCTGGTGACGTTCTTTGTCTATCGCACCCTCAGCTGGAACGACTTTATCCAAGCGACATTTGCCGCCGTGCGCACCACGGCAATGGTATTGATGGTGATCGGCTGCGCTGCGTCTTTTGGCTGGCTTTTGGCCTATACCAAGGTGCCAGCGTCGATGGTTGTGCTGTTGCAGGGGGTATCGGACAATCCGATTGTGATCTTGCTGCTGCTTAATCTGGTGTTGCTGATCCTTGGCACCTTTATGGACATGTCACCGCTGATCGTGATTACCACGCCGATCTTCCTGCCTGTGGCCTTGGCCTTCGGGGTGGATCCCGTCCACTTTGGGGTGATCTTGATCCTGAACCTCGGCATCGGCCTTTGCACCCCTCCGGTGGGGTCGGTGCTGTTCGTGGGCTGTGCTGTCGGGCGCATTCCGGTTTGGGATGCGGTGCGCACGATCTGGCCGTTTTACGGCGCGGCCTTCGTGGTGCTGCTGATGGTTACCTATATCCCTGCGCTGTCTTTGTGGCTGCCATCCCTGTTTCGCTAAGGAGAGTTTATGACCTATCCAATTGTGGCCGCTGATCCGGGTGTGACCCGCCAGATTTTGGCCGAGAACGCTGATCTGATGGTCGTCGCCTTTCGCTTTGAGGGCGGGGCCGAGGGCAAGCTGCATCACCATGTGCATGTCCAATCCACCTATGTCGAAAGCGGCCGTTTTCGTTTTCACCGGGACGGGGTCGATCATGATCTCGGGCCGGGCGACAGCCTGATCATTCCGTCCAATGTCACACACGGCTGCGTCTGCCTGCAAGCGGGCACGCTGATCGATACCTTTACGCCGCGCCGCGACGATTTCCTTTGAATTAGAAAGAGACCTCTCATGCTTAAGACAGAAACCCGCTATGCCATCGATCCCGCCACCGCCAAGACATTGGACACTGATCAGCTGCGCGACCATTTCCACGTCTCGGGGCTGTTCGCCCCGGGTGAGATCAATGTGGTCTACAGCCATTATGACCGGCTGATCCTTGGGTCCGCAGTGCCAAACGGGTCGCCACTGACCCTTGACCATGTCGAGGCGACAGGCACCAAGAGCTTCCTAGAGCGCCGCGAAATGGCAGTTCTGAACATCGGTGATACCGGCACCGTGACCGTGGACGGCACCAGCCATACGATCGAGAACGGTGAAGTGCTGTACATCGGCATGGGCGCGGGCCCGGTCGAATTCAGCGGGGCAGGGCGCTATTATCTGCTGTCGGCCCCCGCGCATCACACGTACGCGACGACCTTGATCAAAATCACCGACGCCCGCCGCGTCGAGATGGGATCGAAAGAGGCCGCGAACGAGCGGGTAATCATTCAACTGCTGCACCCTGATGTCTGCAAAAGCTGCCAGTTGCTGGTCGGCTATACGCAATTCGCCGAAGGGTCCGTTTGGAACACCATGCCCGCCCACACCCATGACCGCCGGATGGAGGCGTATCTGTACTTTGGCATGCCCGAGGACGCCCGCGTGTTCCACCTGATGGGCGAGCCAAGCCAGACCCGCCACCTTGTCATGTCTAACGAAGAGGCCGTGATTTCGCCGCCTTGGTCCATTCACGCGGGCGCTGGCACGTCGTCTTATACGTTCTGCTGGGCGATGGCCGGCGACAACGTCGATTTCACCGATATGGACATGATCCCGATGGGTGATCTGCGATGACCAACCCGTTCTCACTTGAGGGGCGGCATGCCTTGGTGACGGGTGCCAATACGGGCATCGGTCAGGCCATTGCGGTGGGTCTGGCCGCGGCGGGGGCGCAGGTGGTTTGCGCTGGTCGCCGCGCCAGTGACGAAACCGTCGCACAGATCACCGATGCGGGCGGTAGCGCCACATCCGTGCTGGTTGATTTCAGCGACCCGATGGCGGGCCAAAACCTGTTCGTCGGGAAAGACATCGATATTCTGGTTAACAACGCAGGTATCATTCGGCGCAATGATGCGGTGGATTTCACCGAAAGCGATTGGGACGCCGTGATGGATGTGAACCTCAAGGCACTGTTTTTCACCACGCAAGCCTTTGCCAAGGATGTCTTGGCACGCGGCGGGGGCGGGGCCGTGGTCAACATCGCCTCGCTTCTGTCGTTTCAGGGAGGCATTCGCGTGCCGTCTTATACCGCATCAAAACACGGTGTTGCGGGGTTAACCAAGATTTTAGCCAATGAATGGGCGGCAAAGGGCATCAATGTGAACGCCGTGGCACCGGGCTATATCGCGACCAATAATACCCAAGCGCTGCGGGACGATCCCAACCGCAATGCCGCGATCCTTGACCGTATTCCTGCAGGGCGTTGGGGCGATGCCGCTGATATCGCAGGGGCAGCCGTCTATCTATGTACGCCTGCGGCGCAATATGTTCACGGCGCGATCCTGAACGTTGATGGAGGCTGGCTTGCCCGCTGACACCAGCACTGAGCGCAAGGCCCGCCCCGCCTCAGGGATCGTTCATCTTGGGCTTGGCGCGTTTTTTCGGGCCTTTGGATGCGTTTATGTCGCTGATGCGATGGCGGCGTCGGGCGGCGATTGGGGCATCATCGGTGTCTCGTTGCGCAGCCCCGATACCCGCGATGCGCTAAAGCGGCGTGATTGGCGGTATCAGTCGGTCACGCTGGCACCGGACAGCGAAGAAATCCGCGATATCGAAGTGCTGAACAACGTGCTGGTTGCACCCGAAAACCCCCGCGCCGTTCTGGATGCGATGGCAGACCCTGCGATCAAAATCGTATCGCTAACCGTGACCGAGAAAGGGTATTGCCACAATCCGTCAACAGGCGCGCTTAACCTTGATCACCCCGATATTCAGCATGACCTGACCAACCCGCACCCCGTGTCAGCGCCCGGCTTTTTGGTCCGGGCGTTGGAAATGCGGCGCACGGCGGGGCACATGCCGTTCACGGTGCTGACCTGCGATAACCTGCCGGAAAACGGCAAACTGGTGCGCGGCATGGTGCTGCAACTGGCCAAAGAAATTGACCCGCGTCTGGCCGCATGGATTGAAACAAATGGTCGGTTCCCGTCAACCATGGTCGACAGGATCACCCCCGCCACGACCCAAGCCGACATTGACCGGATTGCGGCGCGCACCGGCATCTCTGACGCGGCACCCGTTTTTCATGAACCGTTCAGCCAATGGGCGATCGAGGATGATTTCGTCGATGGTGCGCGCCCTGACTTTGCCGCCGCCGGGGCTGAAATGGTTACCGACGTTACTGCGCATGAAAACATGAAGCTGCGCATGCTGAACGGCACGCACTCGGCGCTGGCCTATACCGGATACCTCGCCGGTCACGAAACCATTGCCGACACCATCGCCGATCCGGTTTTCGCGCGATACGCCCGGCTGCTGTGGTCCGAGATTATGCCATCCGTAGAGGCCCCCAAAGGGGTGTCTTTGGCGGATTATGCCGATGCCCTTTTTGCGCGCTACAGCAACCCGTCTATTCGTCACCGCACATGGCAGATCGCAATGGATGGCAGTCAGAAACTGCCGCAACGCATCCTTGGCACCCTGCGCGATAATATGGCGGC
Organism: Sulfitobacter sp. AS59; assembly: GCF_038899995.1. NCBI lineage: Bacteria > Pseudomonadati > Pseudomonadota > Alphaproteobacteria > Rhodobacterales > Roseobacteraceae > Sulfitobacter > Sulfitobacter sp. AS59. The sequence goes on along the minus strand of NZ_JBBMQK010000001.1, from coordinate 663,237 downwards.
GGGGCGGCAATCGCCGGGGCTGTGTTTGGCTGTGGCGGCATGGATGCGCTATGGTGCTGGCTCGGACGAGGCGGGGCAACCTATCGATGTGCGTGATCCTTTGGCCGACCAGATGCGGGATGCTGCGGGCACCTCGGATACGGTTGCGGGCAAGATCGCTGCTTATCTGGCGCTGCGCGATGTCTTTCCCGCTTATGTGGCGGATCCTCTGCAAGAGCCCGTGACCCAAGCGGCGGAAGCGCTGTGGACGGACGGTGCCCGCCGCGCGATTGAAAAGGTGGCCAAATGATCGAAACCTGGCGTTGGTATGGTGATTTAGACGCAATCTCGCTGGGCGAGATTGCGCAAACCGGCGCGCGCGGGATCGTCACGGCCCTGCACGAAATTCCCTATGGCGAAGTCTGGCCGTCCCAAACCATCGCCGAACGCAAAGCGCGGATTATCGAGGCGGGGTTTAGCTGGGAGGTCGTCGAAAGCCTGCCCATCCACGAGCGCATCAAAAAAGGCGATGGCGATCTGTCGCAACTCTTTGCGAACTACCGTCAATCGCTGGCAAATCTGGCTGGGCAGGGGGTTAAGACCGTTTGCTATAACTTCATGCCGCTGCTGGATTGGACCCGCACCGACCTTGCAGCCCCTGTTGCGGGCGGGGCGACCTGCCTGCGCTTTGAGGCGGTGCGCATGGCCGCGTTCGAGGTCCATATGCTGGGCCGGCAGGCGGCCGAGGCAGATTATACGCCGGAGGTTCTGGCCAAGGCGGCTGCGTGGTTCCAGCAAGCGACCGAAGCCGACCGTGACGCATTGTTGGCAGCGATCATGGCCGGACTGCCCGGTGCATTCGACCGCTATGATGTCAACGGGTTGCGGGATGCCCTAACGCAGTACGACGGCATTGACCGCGCCGCGTTACGCGCGAATTACAAACGCTTTCTGGACGAGGTGATCCCCACAGCAGAAAACCTTGGCATGCGGCTTTGTGTGCATCCCGATGACCCGCCCCGCGATATCTTGGGGTTGCCCCGGATCGTGTCAAACGGCGATGATCTTGACTGGGTGCTGGCCGCCCATGACAGTCCTGCCAATGGCATCACACTGTGTTCGGGATCGCTGGGCGCGAACCCGCAAAACGATGTGCCTGCGATTGCGGCGCGTGTTGCGGATCGCATCCATTTCGCCCATCTGCGCAACGTCCGCAAAGACCCTGATGGATCGTTCGAGGAAGCGGCCCATCTGGACGGCGACACGGATATGGTGGCCTTGATTGCCGTGCTGTTGGCCGAACAAAAACGCAGGCAGGCCGCGGGGCGCGAGGATGTGTTGATCCCGTTTCGACCGGATCACGGGCATCATATGCTGTCGGATCATGAACGTGATCTGATCCCCGGCTATCCGTTGATCGGGCGGCTGCGTGGCTTGGCCGAATTGCGCGGTGTGATCCAAGGGTTGTCGCATGGCTGATGCATTGGTTCTGCACCCCGATGATACAATCGCTGTCTTGACGGCGCGGGCAGGCGCGGGGACTGATCCGCTGGGCATTGGGGGTGCTTTGACGGCACCCGTCGCGTCGGGCCACAAGATCGCGCGTAGGGCCATTGCAAAGGGCGCGCCGATCTTGAAATTCGGGCAATTCATAGGGACTGCGACAGGGGACATCGCAGCGGGCCAACATGTGCACAGCCACAATTGCAGCTTTGCCAACCCCGACCGGCGCTATGACATCGGCGCTGATCTGGCGCTGGCGCAGGCCGCTATCCCGCAAACGTCGCCGCTGACCTTTCAGGGCTATGCCCGCGCCGATGGGCGGATCGCGACGCGCAATTATATCGCCCTGATCGCCACAGTGAACTGTTCGGCCACTGTGATAAAAAAAGCCGCGGCCGAGGTCGAGGCCAGCGGGTTGCTCGACCACTACGAAAACGTTGACGGGATCGTGGCCCTTGCCCATGGCACGGGCTGCGGCATGGCGGCGACGGGGCGGGGCTATGACATCCTTGACCGGGTGCTCTGGGGGCATGCGATCCATCCCAATGTGGGGGCCACGGTCTTTGTCGGATTGGGGTGCGAGGTGATGCAGATCGCGCGGATGCAATCGCATTTCGGCGATGCCGGCACCGACCGGTTTCATGCGTTGACCATCCAAAGCAACGGCGGCACTCGCGCCACCATTGACGCGATCAAGGCTCATGTCACCGCGATCCTGCCGCAGGTGAACACGGCCCGCCGCACCGCGCAGCCCATGTCGGCCTTGCGCATCGCGCTGCAATGCGGCGGGTCCGACGGGTTTTCTGCGATCACTGCAAATCCCGCCCTTGGCAAGGCCAGTGATCTGATCGTGGCACAAGGGGGCAGCGTGATCCTGTCGGAAACACCCGAGATTTACGGCGCAGAGCAGCTGTTACTGCGCCGTGCCAGCAGCGACGCGGTGGCGCGAAAGCTGATTGCGCAGATTGAATGGTGGGAGGGCTATGCCGCCCAAAACGGCGGATCGATGGACAACAACCCCAGCCCCGGCAATAAGCAGGGCGGGATCACGACGATCCTCGAAAAATCCCTGGGCGCGGTGGCCAAGGTGGGCACGACGCCACTGACCGCCGTGTACGACTATGCCGAACAGGTCACGCAAGCCGGGGCCGTGTTCATGGACACGCCCGGTTATGATCCTGTGTCAGCGACGGGCCAGATCGCCGGAGGCGCGCAACTGGTGGTTTTCACGACCGGGCGCGGATCGGCCTTTGGGTCGAAACCGGCACCGACCATAAAGCTGGCCACGTCAGATCAGTTGATGGCGCAGATGCCCGATGACATGGATTTGGGCACCGGCGATATCGTATCCCAAGGGGTCAGCATCGCAGAGAAGGGGCAGCAGATTTTCGATCTGATCCGCGCCACGGCCTCGGGACAGGTCACAAAATCCGAAGCTTTGGGCTTGGGCAATGATGAGTTCGTGCCATGGCAAATCGGAGCGGTGATGTAGGGGTTTGGGCGCTAAAGGGCGTCGGTCAATATCTCGACCAGTTCTTGCTGCGATAGGGCAAAGGGGTTGCCTTTCATCGATGATGCGCCTGCTGATGCGGCTGCAACGTCTTGCAAATCTTCCGCACGCAGACCCATGTCACCCAATCCCCGCAGGCCCATGTCCCGCGACCATGCCTTTAGCCGCGACAGCCCCGTGCCGTCCGCGCCAAAGTGCTGGTCGATCTGATCCATCACCCATGTCAGGCGTTTTTGAATATCAGCCCCGTCCTGCGCCTTACGTTGGTGGGATGCCAGAACTGCGGGCAACAGCGCGCCGCAAATCTCTCCGTGGGGGGCGTTGGTTCTGCCGCCGATCACCCCAGCAAAACCGTGCACAGCGCCCAAACCGGCATTGGCCAGGGCCAGCCCGCCCCACGTACTGACCCGCGCCATAGCGTCCCACGCGGCGGGGTCATCTTTTTCAACCACATCCCTGATCGCCCCAAGCGCCGTTGGAATGGCCGCCAGACACAGCGCGTCAGTCATCGGGTTTGCCTTGATCGAAAGATAGGGTTCGATCACTTGGGTAATCGCGTCCAGCCCAGCAGAGAGGGTGACGCGGCGGGGTGCACCCTGCATCAGGCCCGCATCAACGATGGCGATGTCGGGGATCATGCGGGGATCGCGCAGGCTGACCTTGATGCCATGTTCCGGCACCGTAATCACCGCGTTTTTCGTGACCTCTGCGCCTGTTCCGGCGGTGGTCGGCAGGGCGATCAGGGGCAGGGGCGCATGGTCAAGCGGGCGACCGGTGCCCACGACCTCAAGATATTCTTGCGGGGGGGACGCGCAGGGGATGAGGGCGGCCAGTGCCTTGGCAAAGTCAATGACCGCACCGCCGCCAAGCGCGATCACCACATCCGGATTGAACCCTTTGATTTGCGCCAAAGCCAGTTGGACATCGGGCAGGCTGGGTTCGTTTTGACAGCCAAGGCTGCGCACCGTCATTCCCGCATCCGTGCACGCGCTCACCAACCATTCCGCGCGTTGCGCATTCGCGCCGTGCACCAGCAGCAGGTCGTTGCCGTAGGCACGGGCAAGGCTCGGGGCTTGCGTGCTTTGACCACGGCCAAAATGGATGGCTTGGGGGCTGAAAAACGAAAACATGTCCGGCTCCTTGCGCTGTGGGGTGGTGTCTTAGACGCTAAGTGTGGCCTGAACGGCGCGTTTCCAAGCGTCGTATTTCTGGCCGCGCAGGGTTTCATCCATATGCGGTGAAAACTGCGTCTCGCGCGCCCATGCTGCGGCGAACCCCTGTTGATCTGGATATATACCGGCGCGCATCCCGGCCAGCCACGCGACACCTAGGGCCGTGGTTTCGTGGTTCACGGGACGGTCGACCGGGGCCGCGATAATATCGGACAAAAACTGCATCGCCCAGTCATTCGCCGCCATGCCGCCATCGACGCGCAAGGTTGGCTGAACGCCGGTGGCTTTCCAATCTGCCGACATCGCCTCGAGCAGGTCACGGGTCTGATAACCGACGCTTTCAAGGGCTGCTTTGGCCATTTCGGCAGGCCCTGTGCCACGGGTCAGCCCAAAGGTTGCACCACGGCAATCGGGGTTCCAATAGGGCGCGCCAAGCCCGACAAAGGCAGGGACAAGGATCACGTTCTGATGCGGATCGGCCTGTTCGGCCAGCGCCTGGGTCTCTGCCGCGTCCGAGATAATCTTTAACCCGTCGCGCAGCCATTGCACGACCGCACCGGCCACGAAAATCGATCCTTCAAGCGCATAGGTGGGTTTACCGTCCAGCTGATAGGCGATGGTTGTCAGCAAGCGGTTGTTCGATTGCACGGGCGTGTCGCCAGTATTGAGCAGCGCAAAACAGCCGGTGCCATAGGTCGATTTCAACATGCCCGGCTTAAAACAGGCCTGCCCGATGGTGGCCGCCTGCTGGTCGCCCGCAACGCCATAAATCGGGACTGGCGTACCCAACAGATCGGGCTGCGTCTGGCCGAAATCGGCGGCGCAGTCTTTAACCTCGGGCAGCATTTCCATGGGGATGTTCAGCAGGCCGCAGATGGTCTGGCTCCACCGGCCTTTGTGAATGTCGTACAGCATGGTGCGGGCGGCATTGGTGGCGTCGGTGGCATGAACGGCCCCGCCGGTCAGCTTCCAGATCAGGAAACAATCAACCGTGCCAAAAAGCAGTTCGCCCTTGGCAGCGCGGTCGCGGGCACCGTCAACGTGGTCTAAAATCCAGCTTAGCTTGCTGGCCGAGAAATACGGGTCCAGCAACAGGCCGGTGCGGGCGGTAATCATCGGTTCGTGACCGGCGTCGCGCAGGGTACGACAGGTGTCGGCTGTGCGGCGGTCTTGCCAGACGATGGCGTTGTAAATGGGGTCGCCCGTTGTCTTGTCCCAGACAATGACGGTTTCGCGCTGGTTGGTGATGCCGATGCCCGAGATATCAGTCGCGGCGATATCCGCAGCTTTGATCGCATCGCGGCAGGTGGCAACCGTGGTGTCCCACAGGTTCACCGGATCATGTTCAACCCAGCCCGATTGCGGGAAATGCTGGGGGAATTCTTGTTGTGCTTGGGCCGTGACAGACATTGCGCCGTCAAACACAATCGTGCGGGTCGAAGTGGTGCCCTGATCAATGGCAAGAATATAGGTCATGTGGATCCCCGAAGCGTTAGGTGAAAAGCGGCCACCTTGAGGGGCAGCCGCTGATCTGAACTTTAGGCACATGGGCCTATGGTTCAAGAGTTAGGAGTAACCGGGGCCAGCTGCCTAGCCCCGGAAAGGGTCGTTTACTGCCAGGATTTGATCAGCTCGTCATAGGCGATTGTGACGGGCGTTTCATCCTCGTTTGCCAGTTTCGCTTTGGGCGAACCGGGCTGCGACAGCCAGTACTCTGGGTCCATTTCTTCGTTCATTTTCGGGCCGATATCACCCTGAACACCAGCACGTTCCAGACGGATCAGAACTTTTTCCTGATCTGCGCAAAGCGCATCAAGCGCTTCTTGTGGGGTTTTCGCACCGGACATTGCGTCGCCGATGTTCTGCCACCACAGCTGGGCCAGCTTTGGATAGTCAGGAACGTTGGTGCCGGTTGGCGACCACTGAACCCGTGCAGGCGAACGATAGAATTCGACCAGACCACCCAGTTTCGGCGCACGTTCGGTAAAGCTGTCGTGCTGGATCGTGGATTCACGAATGAATGTCAGACCAACATGGCTTTTCTTTACGTCCACAGTCTTGGATGTGACGAACTGCGCATAAAGCCACGCGGCTTGTGCACGGTCCACTGGTGTGGATTCCATCAGCGTCCAGGAACCGGCATCTTGATAGCCGATCTTGGTGCCTTCGGTCCAATATGCACCATGTGGGGAAGGGGCCATGCGCCATTTTGGCGTGCCGTCTTCGTTCATCACGGGCAGATCAGGTTCCACGGATGCTGCGGTAAACGCAGTGTACCAGAACATCTGCTGGGCGACGTTACCTTGGGCAGGGATTGGACCCGCTTCAGAGAATGTCATACCGGCAGCGGCAGGCGGGGAATACTTTTCCAGCCATTCGATTGCTTTGGTCACAGCGTAAACAGCCGCTGGTCCGTTCGTGGCACCACCACGCGCAACGCAAGACCCGACGGGCTGCGATTGTTCGTTTACGCGGATACCCCATTCGTCGACGGGCAGACCGTTTGGTTCGCCCACGTCACCGGCACCAGCCATGGACAGCCACGCGTCAGTGTAACGCCAGCCCAAGGACGGATCTTTCTTGCCGTAGTCCATGTTACCAAACACTTCGCCTTCGACGCCAAGACGCGACAGGTCGCGACCGGTGAAGAATTCAGCAATGTCTTCATACGCGGACCAGTTGACCGGAACGCCCAGATCATAGCCGTATTTTGCTTTGAAATCCGCTTTGTTCTGTTCGTCGTTGAACCAATCGTAGCGGAACCAGTAAAGGTTCGCGAACTGTTGGTCGGGCAGTTGGTAAACCTTACCATCGGGACCGGTTGTGAACGACAGACCGATAAAGTCTTCCAGATCGAGGTTCGGGTTTGTGACAGCCGCACCTTCGCCCGACATCCAGTCGGTCAGGTTACGTGCCTGTTGGTACCGCCAGTGCGTCCCGATCAGGTCAGAGTCGTTGATATAGGCGTCATAGATGTTTTCGCCCGACTGCATTTGCGTTTGCAGCTTTTCAACAACGTCGCCTTCGCCGATCAGGTCATGGGTGACCTTGATACCTGTAATGGCCTCGAACGCGGGGGCCAGAACGTTTGATTCATATTCGTGGGTGCCGATTGTCTCGGATACCACGTTGATAGACATGCCTTGGTAAGGCTGTGCTGCATCTACAAAGAATTGCAGTTCAGCTTCTTGATCGGCGCGTGACAATGTCGAAAGATCGCCAATCTCGCTATCAAGGAATGCCTTGGCGGCATCCATGTCCGCGAACGCTGGCGCGCCAAGCATGCAAGCCGCAAGCCCGATGGCAGTCGTTCCTTTAAGTCGCAAGTTCATGGTTGTTCCTCCCTAAAATAGAACAGTGAAAGCAGCCCCGGTTCTTGCGTGCCGGGGTACCTGATCGACTACACCCAGCGAAAAACCGCGATGGCATAGACGAAACACACAATCAGTGCCCCCCATTGGGGCGCGCTGAGCAGTCCAAGCCAGGCCAGATTGATAAAGGCCGAACCCAGCAACGTGATGAAAAGACGGTCACCACGGGTCGTTTCGATCCCCAAAACACCATTGCGCGGCGTTTCAGGAAATTTGATTGCCAGCACGGTGAAGGTCACCAGCGTGGCCGCAATGATTGCGAAGAATATGGCGGTCGGCCAAGTCCATGCCATCCATTCCATTAGATTTCTCCCTTATACGCGCCCAAGGGCAAAACCCTTGGCGATGTAGTTGCGAACAAAATAGATGACCAAGGCACCGGGCACGATCGTCAGAACCCCGGCTGCGGCCAACACACCCCAATCGATGCCCGACGCGCCCACGGTGCGGGTCATGGTGGCGGCAATCGGCTTGGCATCAACGCTGGTCAAGGTGCGGCTGAGCAGAAGTTCAACCCACGAGAACATGAACAAGAAAAACGCCGTTACCCCGATGCCGGAGGCGACCAGCGGCGTGAAAATCTTGATGAAAAAGCGCGGAAAGGAATAGCCGTCGATATAAGCGGTCTCGTCGATTTCCTTGGGCACGCCGCGCATGAACCCTTCGAGGATCCAAACCGCCAGCGGTACGTTGAACAGACAATGCGCAAGCGCGACGGCGATATGCGTGTCGAACAACCCGACCGAGCTGTAGAGCTGGAAAAACGGCAGGGCGAAAACCGCAGGCGGGGCCATCCGGTTGGTCAACAGCCAGAAGAACAGGTGCTTGTCCCCCATAAAGGAATAGCGGCTGAACGCATAGGCGGCAGGCAACGCCACGGCCAGCGAGATCACCATGTTCATCACCACATAGGCCATCGAGTTCAGATAGCCGGTGTACCAAGACGCATCGGTAAGGATGGTCAGGTAGTTGTCGAACGTCAGGTCGCGCGGCCACAGGGTAAAGGTGTTCAGGATCTCTGTGTTGGTCTTAAGGCTCATCATCACCAACCAATAGATCGGCAACAACAGAAACAGCAGATACAGGCCCATCACAACGGCGCTGCCATTTACGGACGGCAGGCCGAGCCCGCGTTTGGGGGGGGATTGGGTAAGATCAGACATCAGTGGCCATCCCTTTTATCAAGGTTCGTCATGACGGTGTAGAACACATACGACACCAGCAGGATCACAAGGTAATACATGATCGAGAACGCCGCCGCCGGACCCAGATCGAACTGACCCAAGGCCATCTTGACCAGATCGATCGACAGGAACGTGGTCGCGTTGCCGGGACCACCGCCTGTGACGACGAACGGTTCGGTATAGATCATGAAACTGTCCATAAACCGCAGCAGGATGGCGATCATCAGCACGCCCATAATCTTAGGCAGCTCGATGAAGCGGAAGACCTTCCAACGGCTGGCTTGGTCAATTTTCGCGGCTTGGTAATAGGCGTCGGGGATGGATTGCAGACCGGCATAGGCCAGCAGGGCCACCAGCGACGTCCAGTGCCAGACATCCATCACAATAACGGTGATCCAAGCGGCGGTGGGGTCTTGGGTATAGTTATAATCGATGCCAAGCGCGGCCAGTGTATGACCCAGCAGGCCAATATCGACGCGGCCAAAAATCTGCCAGATCGTGCCGACCACGTTCCACGGGATCAGCAGGGGCAGGGACATCAGCACCAGACAGAGCGAGGCCCAGAACCCTTTTTTAGGCATGTTGAGCGCGACAAAAATGCCCAGCGGAATTTCGATGGCCAGAATGATCAGCGAAAAGATGATCTGACGCGCAAAGGCATCCCACATCCGGTCCGAGGCAAGCATCTGCTTGAACCATTCTAGTTTGTCATCCAAAGGGTAAAAATCGCCCGCGAAAGCATCTTGCACCGAATAGTTCACCACGGTCATCAGCGGGATAACGGCGGAAAAGGCGACCAGCACGAGCACTGGTAGAATTAGGAACCATGCTTTTTGATTGACTGTCTTGTTCATGATCAAGCCACCTTTGGCGCGACGCGCCAGCTGTCGGAATACACATTCACACCTGCCGTATCAAAGACGATGCGGTTCATGTCGGGCGAGATTTCGGCACCTTCAGCGGCGATCACATTGATTTCGGAGCCTTGGAAATCCGCGCGAACGATCTTGTGGCGGCCGACGTCCTCGACCCTTTTGATGGTGACGGGCAGGCCGCTGTCACCGCCTTGCAGGGACGTGAATTCTGGCCGCACGCCCAGCTCGACTTTGCCCGTGGGGGTGCCGAAACCCTTGCCAAGTGCAATCTCGACGCCGCCAACCACGGCTTTGTCGCCCTTCACGTCGGCTTCCATCAGGTTCATACCGGGTGAGCCGATGAAATAGCCGACAAAGGTGTGTTCCGGCGTTTCAAACAATTCCTGCGGCGTGCCCATTTGGACGACGCGCCCATCATACATCACAACGACCTTATCGGCAAAGGTCAGCGCCTCGGTCTGGTCATGAGTCACGTAAATCATGGTGTGACCGAATTCGTGGTGCAGGGATTTCAGCTGCGTGCGCAATTCCCATTTCATATGGGGATCGATCACCGTCAGCGGTTCATCAAACAGCAGGGCGTTCACGTCTTCGCGTACCATGCCACGGCCCAGTGATATCTTTTGCTTGGCATCGGCGGTCAACCCGCGCGCCTTGCGGTTCAGCGTGTCTTCCATCCCGATCATCGCGGCGATCTGTTGTACGCGCTCTTGGATATAGGCCGGATCAGCGCCACGGTTGCGCAGGGGAAAGGCCAGATTGTCGCGCACCGTCATGGTGTCGTAGACCACGGGAAACTGGAACACCTGCGCGATGTTGCGCTGCGTGGTCGGGGCCATTGTCATGTCTTTGTCGTCAAACAGGATGCGCCCTTGGCTGGGGTGCAGCAGGCCCGAAATGATGTTGAGCAACGTGGACTTGCCACAGCCCGAAGCCCCGAGCAGGGCGTAGGCCTCGCCGTCGGACCAATCAAGGTTCAGTTCCTTGAGCGCAAAATCGTCTTCGGTGACGGGTTTGGGCAGATAGGAATGCGCCAGATTATCGAGGGTGATTTTTGCCATGTCGTGTTCCCTCAGGCTGCTGTTGCATAGGATGCAGGGGCGACCGAAGTGCCGTCTTCTGCAAAAATATAGACGTGAGCGGGGTCCAGATAGACATCCAGCGCCGTGCCGATCTTGAGGTTCTTCACCCCGTGGATCAGGCCAACCCAGTTGTCCCCGTGGTGATCCAAGTGCACGAACGTCTCGGAACCGGTGATCTCGGTCACTTGCAATTTGGCGTTGAAGGCCAAAGCGTTCGGTCCCTGTTGCACCAGCTCCAGATGGTTCGGGCGGAACCCGGCAAGGTAGTCGCCATCGCCGAGGGTCGCGAATGTGCCCGTCGCGGGGGCGGTTTGGGCGTCGCCAAAGGACAGGCTATCGCCCGATTTCCGGACCTTCAGGAAATTCATTGGCGGGTCGGAAAAGACGCGCGCGGTCGTCGCATCGACGGGCTGGCGGTAGACAACCGGCGTGCGGTCAAACTGGGTAATCCGGCCTTCCCACATCGCGGCGGTATTGCCGCCCAGCAGCAACGCCTCTTCCGGTTCGGTGGTCGCATAGACAAAGATTGAACCGGCTTCCTCGAATATCTTGGGGATTTCGGCGCGCAACTCTTCGCGCAGCTTATAGTCAAGGTTGGCCAGCGGTTCGTCCAGCAAGACCAACCCCGCGTCCTTGACCAAGGCGCGGGCGAGGGCGCAGCGCTGCTGCTGCCCGCCGGATAGTTCCAACGGCTTGCGGTCCAAAAAAGGGGTAAGCTTCATCAGCTCGGCGGCTTTTTTGACGGCCTGATCAATCTCGGTTTTTGATTTGCCCAACAGACGCATGGGGCTGGCGATGTTGTCATAGACGGACATCGAGGGATAGTTAATGAACTGTTGGTACACCATCGCCACGCCGCGATCCTGAACCCGCATTCCGGTCACGTCCTTGTCGTTCCAGATCACCTTGCCGGTGTTTGGCACATCAAGACCCGCCATCAACCGCATCAGGGATGTTTTGCCAGCAGATGTTGGCCCCAGCAGTACGTTCATCGTACCGGCGCGCAGCTCTAGGCTGGTGGGGTGGATATGTGTTTGGCCGTTCACGACCTTGGACACACCCTCAAGAACGAGTGACATTAACCTCTCCCTTTTCGCAACGCTGGTTGCGGTTCGCTGGTGGTTTGCGCTGTGTTTTTCGCCATCCAAACATCCAGCAGTTCAATTTCCTGCGCGGTCATGCGAAGGCCCAGTTTGGACCGCCGCCAAACCACGTCATCCGCCTTGCGCGCATATTCATTCTTGATCAGCCACAGCACTTCTTGCGCCGTCAAGTTCGATCCGAAGTTCTGACCCAAGTCGGCTTCGGCAGTGGCATCCTTCAACACTTTAAAAGCGTCAGTACCGTAGGCCTTGATCAGGCGTGTGGCCCAAGCCAGCGTCAGAAACGGGAACTGTTTTATCAGGCGCGCGGTCAGATCGGCAACGCCGTCCACAGGGAAATCACCACCGGGCAGGGGAACACCTGCCGTCCAGGGCCCTTCGGTATCTGGAAAGAACGGTGTGATCTTTTCCAGCGCCGTTTCGGCCAGCCTGCGATAGGTTGTGATCTTGCCGCCAAAGACGTTCAACATGGGTGCGCCTGCGGTTTCATTAACCTTTAACACATAATCACGGGTTGCGGCCGTCGCAGATGTCGCCCCGTCGTCGTACAAGGGGCGCACGCCGGAATAGGTCCAGATGATGTCGTCTGTCGTTACGGGTTTCTTAAAGTAGTTAGAGGCGAAATTTGCGAGATAGGATTGTTCTTCGGGCGTGCACACCGGCTTGGTGCCCACATCTTTATGTTCCGCGTCCGTGGTCCCGATTAGGGTGAAATCCGTCTCGTAAGGGATCGTGAAAATGATCCGCCCGTCTTCACCTTGGAAGAAATAGCATTTCCCGTGATCATAGAGCTTTGGGACCACGATATGGCTGCCGCGCACCAGACGCACGCCTTCGGTGGAATTGATGCGCACGGTGTTGCGGATGATATCTTCGACCCACGGGCCGCCTGCATTCACGATCATCCGTGCTTGCACCACCCGCTGCGCGCCGCCGTCCAACTCTTCAAGGGCGATATGCCAGATGCCGTCTTTCTGCTCGGCTGATACGACTTTGGTACGGACGTTAATCTTGGCACCGCGCGCCTCGGCGTCGCGGGCGTTCAGAACAACCAAACGGCTATCTTCGATCCAGCAATCCGAATACTCGTACGCCTTTTCAAAGCGGTCTTGCAGCGGGTCCCCTTCGGGCGTGCCGTGCAGATTAAGCGACGTCGTGCCCTTAAGGATCTTTCGACCGCCCAGATTGTCATACATGAACAGACCCAACCGGATCAGCCACGCGGGCCTACGCCCCTTCATCCACGGCATGACGACATTGAGCAGTTTCGATGTGGGCGTATCGCCTTCGAACCGCATATCGGCGTGGTAGGGCAGAACAAACCGCATCGGCCATGAGATATGCGGCATGGCGCGCAGCAGGGTTTCGCGTTCAATCAACGCCTCGCGGACAAGGCGGACTTCCCAATATTCCAGATAGCGCAAACCGCCGTGAAATAACTTGGTCGAGGCAGAGGAGGTCGCGGAGGCCAGATCGTGCATCTCGGCGAGTTCGACACTAAAGCCGCGACCCGCAGCATCGCGCGCGATGCCACATCCATTGATGCCGCCGCCGATGACAAACAGATCGACCATGTGATGGTGTTTGTGCTGGCTCAATGAAGCCTCCCCGCATTCATTTTGCACCGCAGACTTGCGTCCTGCGATTGGCGGTAAAGGAACACCTAATCCCGCTGAAACGCAATAACGAATGTTCGTTTATGTTCCTTTTTGATAAAATAGGTGAAAACGCGCGTTTTTTGGCTGGGTTTTCTTTCCGTATTAGATGGGTTGTTTGCGTTAACCGTGATTCGACCACTTGACCCCCCGCTCAGACTGCTGATTGTTGCGCGGGCGGTTCGTACGGCGGGATAGGGCCGTATCCGCACCACGCGTATGCACCACGGGAGGGCGCAATGGTTTCGAACTTCAGGCAAAAAGAGATACTTGAGCTTGCACGCAAAGATGGCAGGGTCACGGTAGATGGCCTTGCCCTGCAGTACGATGTGACTGTTCAAACCATCCGCCGCGATTTGTCGGATTTGGCGGAAACGGGGCAGCTTGAACGGGTGCATGGCGGCGCTGTGGTGCCGTCGGGGGTGGTGAACATCATCTACGAAGAACGGCGGCGGCTGAATGATGCGGGCAAAAAGGCCATCGGCGTCAGATGCGCCCAAGCGATCCCGGCAGGTGCGTCGGTATTCATGAACATCGGCACCACGACCGAGGCAGTCGCGCGCGAGCTGCTGAACCACGAAAACCTGTTGGTGGTGACGAATAACCTGAACATCGCCAATATTCTGGCGGCCAATCACAGCTGTGAAATTATTCTTGCAGGTGGCGTCTTGCGCCGTGCAGATGGCGGGATCGTTGGGGGAATGACCGTCGAAATGGTGAAGCAGTTCAAGTTTGATTACAGCATCTTGGGATGCTCGGCCATTGACGCAGACGGGGACATTCTGGATTACGACGGTCAGGAAATCATGGTCAGCAGCACCGCGATCCAGCGGTCGCGCAAGGTGATGGTCGTGGCCGATCATCTGAAATTCCAGCGTACCGCCCCGTTGGCCATCGCCACATTGGGCGATGCTGATGTGCTGTTCACTGATGGCGCGCTGTCGCCCGAGCTTGAGGCCCATTGCGCGGCTTGGGAGACCGAGGTGGTGATTGCATAGCCTGCAACCACGCCGCCCCAAAGCGGAGCGCGCATGAAAGATCGCGACAATACCGGTTGGATTTTTGTGCTGCCTGCCGCGCTGGTTCTGGGCCTTGTGGGTTTGATCCCGCTGATGACGGTGGTGAATTATTCATTCTTCGAGATATTTATTCTGGATGCACGGTTTTGGGTCGGTCTGGAGTGGTACGAGGGTATCGTAACGTCGGGCCGGTTCTGGGCCAGCTTTGGCCGCAGCACCCTGTTTTCAATGCTGATCCTGACGATACAAATCCCGCTGGGCATCGCCATCGCCTTGTGCATCCCGCAGCGAAAAACATGGGTCGGGATCAGCCTTGCCGTGGTGGCGCTGCCGCTGCTGGTGCCGTGGAATATGATCCCGTCGCTTTGGCTGGCGCTGATGAACCCCGATAGTGGCATTTTGGGCCGGGTGCTTAGTGCGTTGGGCTGGCCAGCGGATTGGAAGCTGTCGATCCCGCACACATGGGCCGTGGTGATCGCGATGGATGTCTGGCACTGGACCAGCCTTGTGGTGATCTTGTGCTATAGCGCGCTGACCACCATTCCGCCGTCGCATTATCAGGCCGCCGCAATCGACGGGGCAGGGCCGTGGCAGGTGTTTCGCCACATCCAATTGCCGCAGCTTTATCATGTCTTGCTGATGGCGGTTTTGCTGCGGTTCATGGACAGCTTTATGATCTATACCGAGGCGTTTCCGATCAATGCAGGCGGGCCGGACGGGGCCACGATGTTCTTGGCGGTGGATCTGGGCGAAGAGATCAAGGCGTTCAACTATGGCCCCTCAGCCGCCCGTTCGGTGATCTATTTCCTGATCGTGTTGATCGTCGCCTATAGCTTTAGCAAAGCGCAATCCAAGCTCAGCGACAGGCAAACGTCATGAGGGATCGCGCGCGCATGTGGCGGGTCATCAAAGCCTTGGCGCTGGCCGCATTTGTGGTGTTTGTCAGCCTGCCACTGGTGCAGATGATGATGATCAGCTTTGTCGCGACGCTGGCCCATCCTGATACACCGCTGGGCGCGGTCACTTTGCGCAATTACAGCGCCATCCTGACCGACCCAAGCTTGCGATCTGCCTTTGCCAATTCGATCGCCTATGTGCTGATCAACATTTGCATCACGGTGCCGGTGGCGATCCCGGCGGCTTACGCGTTTTCACGCCTCTCCTTTGTCGGCGACAAGCATCTGTTTCTGGCGTTCATCGCCTTTCGGATCACCCCGCCTGTCGTCCTGACCCTGCCGATATTCCAGCTGTTTTCATCGCTTGGCATTGAGAATTCTGTCTTTGGCATCGCGCTGGCGCATTGCCTGTTCAATCTGCCGATTTCGATCTGGATTTTGCAGGGGTTTATATCCGCTGTGCCAAAGGAAATGGATGAAACCGCGTTTCTGGATGGCTATTCCCGTCGCCGGTTTATCTGGAAAATCCTTCTGCCCCAGATCGCCCCCGGCATCGCGGTCACGGCGTTCTTTTGCTTTATGTTTTCGTGGGTCGAGGTCGTGTTTGCGCGCATTCTGACCACCACCAACGGAAAGCCGATTTCGATGGCGCTGAACGCCTTGTTCGGATTTCAGACCGACATCGGGTTGGTGATGGCCGTCACGGTCGCGTCAATGTTGCCGGGGGCTGCGTTACTGTTTGCGATGCGCAGCCATCTGTCACGCGGGTTCAAGATCGGCAGCGTTTAGGGCGTTTCAGGTGATGACATCGGGCGTGGTTCTGCCAATGATTTTGTCCATGTCGCTGACCTGTTGCGCGGCGGCCCAGACGTCTGCAAGGGCGGCTTGGGTGTCTTGCGTGGTGTCGCCATCAGTGCCTGAATATTGCTCAAGATAAAGCCGGATCGTGGCCCCTTCGGTGCCTGTTCCCGACAACCGAAAGACGGCGCGCGCGCCGCCGTCAAAGCCGATCCGCAGCCCTTGGTTCTTGCTGATCGATCCGTCAACGGGATCAAGATAGGAAAATTCATCCGCCGTTGTCACCGTCAGACCGGCCAGGGTTTTGCCCGGCAGGTCATGCAGTTGATCGCGCAGGTGATCCATCAGGCGGTTCGCCTTGTCCGAGGCCACGGCCTCAAAATCATAGCGGGAATAGTAATCGCGACCGTAGGTTTTCCAGTGCTCCGCCAGTATCTCTGCCACGGATTGTTTGCGCACGGCCAAGATGTTCAGCCACAACAGCACCGCCCATAGCCCGTCTTTTTCGCGCACGTGGTTTGATCCGGTGCCGGCGCTTTCTTCACCACACAACGTGACCTTGCCCGCGTCCAGGAGATTGCCAAAGAACTTCCAGCCGGTGGGCGTCTCATAGGCGGCAATGCCCAGTTTTTCCGCGACCCGATCACTGGCGGCACTTGTGGGCATCGACCGCGCGATGCCAGCCAATCCGTCACGATAGGCCGGGGCCAGATGCGCGTTGGCCGCCAGTACGGCAAGGCTGTCGGACGGGGTCACATAAATGCCGCGCCCCACGATCATGTTGCGGTCGCCGTCGCCGTCTGACGCAGCACCCAGATCGGGTGCGTTGTCAGACATCATAAGATCCACCAATGGCTTCGCCCAGATCGGGTTGGGGTCGGGGTGGCCTTTGCCAAAGTCCTCGAGCGGGATGCCGTTGACCACAGTGCCCGCTGCGGCCCCTAATGTGCCTTCCAAAATGGCCTTGGCATAGGGGCCGGTGACCGCATGCATCGCGTCAAATCGCATGGTAAAGCCGCTGGTAAACAACGCGCGGATTGCGTCGAAATCAAACAGATCGGCCATCAGCGCCTGATAGCTTTCGACCGGATCAACCACGCGGATCATTATCCCCGCCTGACGGGTTTCGCCGATCTGGCTTAGGTCCACATCCTCGAAATCAGCGATCTTGTAGCGGTTGATGGTTTTTGTGGCCTCAAATATCTGGGCGGTCAGCTTTTCGGGGGCGGGGCCGCCGTTGCTGGCGTTAAACTTGACGCCGAAATCTTCGTCGATACCGCCGGGGTTGTGGCTGGCCGACAGAATAAACCCGCCGTCGAATGCGTTCAGCCTGATCAAATGCGACACGGCTGGGGTGGATAGGATACCGTTTTGCCCCACGATCACCTCGGTCGCGCCATTGGCCGCTGCCATTTTCAGGATGGTCTGAATGGCTTGCTTGTTAAAGAAACGGCCGTCCCCGCCGACTATATAGCGGCCGCCATCCCGGCCTCCAATCCCGTCAAATGTCGCTTGGATGAAGTTCTCAAGATAATTCGGCCCCATAAAGACGCGGGTTTTTTTGCGCAGCCCGGATGTGCCGGGCATTTGCCCTTCGATCGGCGTGGTCGGGGTAATCTGGCTGGTCATCTTGTCGTCCTTGGCTTGGCAATCATCTCATGCGTACTGCGCACCACAGGGGCCTTGGGGTCAAGCCTTGCCGTGCGGTTAAATCGGTCTAGCTGCACATCTCATTGCGCCGTTGTTCAAGGGGACGCCAAAAGATGAAGACCACCGACACTACCCCAACCTGAGATAGATGGCGACGTCTTGGCGCAAATAGGGTACGAAGTTAATACATAAATATAATGAAGGAGGACATCTTATGACAGATGTGACGACGCCAGGCATTCCGACCCCGGATGGCGCGGCTGATGTGATCGATACCGATTACACCATTGGCCAAGACAACGTAGAGGGCAGCGTCGGGCCGTTCGGCTTTGATATTCACAACCCGGTTTTCATGATCTCGGGGATCTGCATCGTCGCCTTTGTATTTTATACGCTGGCGCTGCCTGAACAATCGGGCACGTTATTCAAATGGTTGTTCTCCTCTGTAACCAAGGGGTTCGACTGGTTCTTTATTGCAGCGGGCAACATCTTTGTTCTGTTTTGCCTTATGTTGATCGTCACGCCGCTGGGCAATGTCCGATTGGGCGGTGCATCGGCGGTACCTGATTACAACTATCTGGGCTGGTTTTCGATGCTGTTTGCCGCGGGTATGGGCATCGGGCTGATGTTCTATGGCGTCTCTGAACCGCTGTCGCATTTCTCAAGCTCGTTAGGCGGGACGGCTGTGGGCGACGACGGGCTGCGCACCGACTGGGCCCCCTTGGGTGCCGCTGCCGGTGATCAGGCCGAGGCAATTCGCCTAGGGATGGCTGCCACGATCTATCACTGGGGTTTGCACCCTTGGGCGATCTATGCGGTGGTCGGTTTGTCGCTTGCATTGTTCAGCTATAACAAAGGCTTGCCGCTGACCATTCGTTCGGCTTTCTACCCGTTGCTTGGTGAACGCGTCTGGGGTTGGCCGGGGCATCTTATCGATATCTTGGCTGTCTTTGCGACGCTCTTTGGCTTGGCCACATCGCTGGGCTTTGGTGCGGCGCAGGCGAATGCCGGTCTGAATGAACTGTTCGGCGTTCCTGTCGGGTCAACGGCGCAAGTCCTGTTGATTTCAGGTATTACGGCGGTGGCATTGGTGTCGGTACTGCGCGGCCTTGATGGCGGCGTCAAAGTACTGTCCGAGCTGAACATGGGCCTTGCGTTTCTGTTGCTGGCCTTTGTCTTGCTGGTTGGTCCGACGTTTTTGATCCTTAAGACCTTTGGATCGTCGCTGGTGGCCTATGTGGAATATCTGCCGGGTCTTTCCAATCCCATCGGGCGCGAGGACGTGAACTTTAGCCAAGGTTGGACATCGTTCTATTGGGCATGGTGGATCAGCTGGTCACCTTTCGTGGGCATGTTTATCGCGCGCGTCAGCCGTGGCCGGTCGGTGCGTGAATTCGTGACCTGCGTGCTGCTGATCCCAAGCCTTGTTTGCGTCTTGTGGATGAGCGTCTTTGGCGGCGTTGCGATCCAGCAGGTTGTGCAAGACGGCTATACCGCCGCCCAAGAGGCAGAGTTGCCACGCCAGCTGTTTGCCATGCTTGATGCGCTTCCCTTGGCGGGGATCACATCGATGATCGGGATCATTCTGGTTATCGTGTTCTTTGTGACTTCGTCAGATTCCGGATCGCTGGTGATCGATACGATCACTGCGGGCGGCAAGGTGGATGCGCCAGTGCCACAACGTGTGTTCTGGTGTGTGTTCGAAGGTGCGGTCGCAATTGTGCTGCTGCTGTCTGTCGGCGGGCTATCGTCGCTTCAGTCGATGGTCATTTCGACAGGGTTGCCGTTTACCGTGGTGCTGCTGGTGATGTGCTATGCCATCTACAAAGGCTTGCGGTCAGAGCTGAAGAACACCTGAAGACATTGAAATGAAAAAAGCTCCCCGTTGTCTTTCGACGGCGGGGCGCTTTGCGTTTAGGGGCAGGGCATTTGACAAACATGGAATGCCGCCGTTTTTCCTATGTCGCGGTGTAAATCTGTTCCTCTCGGGAATGCTCCGACAGATGCGTGATATGTTTGGCGCAAATCTCTTGCGCCTTTGCGACGTCTTTGATGGCGCAGGCGTCCAGCATGGCGGCATGTTCATTCATGGATTGATCCAGATGTATTCCGGTGATCGTGAACAGATGCGTGCGCAGGGCCATGAGCGGGCCGATTGTGGTCTCATAAGACTTGATCATCGAACTGTTGCTGCTGCCCGAGATGATGGCGCGGTGGAATTTCAGGTCGCCGCGTGAATATTGTTTTGTATCAGAGGTTTTTATGGCGTTCTGCATCTGATCCATGCCTGCGCGCATACCCGCAAGCAGGCAGTCATGGTTGCGCTCAATCGCAAGGGCAAGGCAGGCGGTTTCCATGATCGTACGATGTTCGCAAAGGTCGCGGGTCATACGTTCGCCGGGCGAAAATACGAAAGAACCGCGCTTTGGAAACACCCGCACAAGACCCTCGATCTGAAGCAACACAAGGGCTTCGCGCACGGGGGAGCGGCTGATCTCAAGCTGATCCGCCAGTTTCTGTTCGGATAGCTTTGTGCCCAGTGGAAACGTCCCCAAGATGATCGCCTCGCGGATCCTTTCGGCGGTCAGTTCGGTGAGAGATTTCTGTGGTGGAATCGGGTCCATGCGTCTGCTTTTTAAAATTGAAGCTATGGGAAGATGTAGTGATCTACCATGTTAGATGTCAATTGACACAATGCCCTTCCATGTAACATGGTAGTTTCGGGAGTGAGTCGCGCTTATATGGAAACGCGGCAAACAAGGGGGGAAACGGACGTGGCTACTTCATCGGCAAGGGTGTCATCAGAACAAGACGTGTTGTTGCAAGGCTGCGCACAAATCGTTGGCGCGTCTCAGGTCTTGTGCGGTGACGATGACATCGCGTTGCCGTTTCGCCAAGATTGGACAGGTCAGTACACGGCCATACCGTTGGCCGTTGTGCGCCCGAAAACCACGCAAGAAGTGGCGGACATTGTCAGCTTGTGCCGCGCGCACGGTGTTTCGATTGTTCCATCGGGCGGGCGAACGGGCCTGTGCGGCGGTGGCGTTCCGGTATCAGATCACAGCAGTATCATCCTGTCGCTTGAGCGGATGAGCGCGGTCCGTGCCCTTGACGTGGACGGGCGCAGCATGACCGTCGAGGCGGGCGTGATTTTGCAAACGGCGCAAGACCATGCGCGCGATAACGGCTTGGTATTTCCCCTGACATTTGGTGCGCAAGGCAGCGCCATGATCGGCGGCGCGTTGTCGACCAATGCGGGCGGATCGAACGTCGTGAAATACGGCACGACCCGCGAGTTATGCATCGGGATCGAAGCGGTGCTGCCGGATGGGTCGGTGATCAACGCGCTGACAGGTCTGCGCAAGGACAACACCGGCTATGACCTGAAGGATTTGCTGATCGGGGCAGAGGGTACGTTAGGCGTTATCACCGCCGCCGTGTTCAAGCTGCATCCGATGCCGCTGACCCGCACCACTGGCTTTTTGTCCTTGGCATCTTTGGCAGATGCGCCACGGGTGTTGAACGCCTTGCAGGACCGGACGGGCGGCGGGGTAGAAGCCTTTGAATACATGCCACTGGCCGCTGTTGATGTGATCTGCCGTGAATTTTCCGCGATCCGTCAACCTTTGGAAACACCGGCAGACACCGGCATATTTTTCGAAGTCGCCTCAAGCCGCAAGGATGATGCGGAAGCTGGCGCAGATGGTGATCCGCGCCTGCAAAGCATGGTTTTTGCGGCGCTTGAAGAGCTGATGGAGGAGGGGATCATCCTTGATGCGATGATCGCCCAGTCAGAGCAACAGCGCCTTGATCTGTGGACCATGCGAGAGTCGATCCTGGAGGCGATTACCGCCAATGGACCCGCTTATCACATGGATATTTCGCTGCCGCTGGCCGCGATTGCCGAATTCGTCTCGACCATGGATGCGGCGGTGGCCCCCATGGGGTTTCGGCCACTGACCGTCGGGCATCTGGGCGATGGCAACCTGCACTATGCATTAAGCGCGGCACAGGGGCAGGATTGGGAGAGTTTGCCCCTCGCGCAGGCCAAAGCGCAGGCCTTTGCGCAGCTGTCGCGTCTGAACGGATCGTTTTCGGCAGAGCACGGGATCGGGCAAAGCAAGTTGGATGTGATGCAAAAGTTGAAAGAGGCCAGCCAACTGGCCGCGATGCGCGCCATAAAGCAGGCGCTGGACCCAGATGGGCTGATGAACCCGGGAAAATTCATTCCCGCACAGGGTGATACCGACAAGGCAAAATAGTCGTTTCTTTATGGGAGGAGAAAGAATGAGACAGATAATTGCAAAAGGACTGGGTGCGGCGCTGGCGCTTGGATTGGCGATGCCCGCAAGCGCGCAGGCGCTGTTTGACGGGTGCCCGTCGGGTGAAATAATGGGCCGCTTTGTGGAATTTGGCCGCTCAGGCAAGATGCCACCCGATCTGGGCCGCTGGTTAAGCACGCCAGACGCGCAAGAGGTCGACACATGGGCCCCCTTCGACAATGTGAATTACGTCGGTATCTGCTGGGTGTCGTCCTGGCTGGTGCACACCGATGACGGAAGCGTTTTGATTGATACGCTTTATGGCCCGTTCACGCCGGTATTGCTTGAGAATATCGCCAAGACCGGCACCGATCTGGCGGATATCAAATACGTCTTGATGACCCATGGGCATTTTGACCACGTGGCGGGTGCCGCGGAGCTTAAGCCATTGTTGCCGAATGCAACATTCGTGATGACCCAAAAAGGCTGGGACGAAGCCGTTGCATCGTCAAAGGCATCGCAAGCCGGGCCACGCGCATGGCAGATGATAGAACCTGAAATGGTCGCCGCGGACGGAGAAGAGATCAAGCTGGGTAATAACAGCTTCACCGTTTTGGCAACGCCGGGCCATACATGGGGCACCGCGTCCTACGCCTATGATGTTCAGGACGGCGACGAAACGCACCGCGCGGTCACGATCGGCGGTCTGGGCCTGAACGCGATTGAAGGCCCCGCGCAGGTAGAGGCGTTTATCGACAGCCTTGATCGGCTTCGCGCCCTGACCGAGGACGGCGATACAGGCATCGACGTCCACCTGACGACCCACGGTTTCTCTAACGGGTTGGACGAAGACCGTCAGGCCATGGCCACGCGCAAAGAAGGCGAGCCAAATGTGATGGTCGATCCGGAAGGGCTCTTGGCGCAGATCGCGACATTGCGTGAGGGTGCCGTCAAGCGGCTGGCCATCGAGCAGAACAAGTGAACGACTGAAAACAACCAGGGAGGAAGACCAATGAAACTTACGTCTAAACTAAAGGCACTGGGTGCCGCAGCGCTGATCGCGTTGAGCGCGCCGATGGCTGCCCACGCTTGGGAGCCAAGCAAACCAATCACCATCCAGATCGGCTTTGGGGCCGGGGGATCGACCGACACCATGGGTCGTGTTCTGGCCGAAGTGATCAAAGATCAAACCGGATGGAATGTCATCGTTGAAAACCGTCCCGGCGGCGGCGGTGTGGCGATGTTCACCAGCGTGTCGCAGCGGCCCGCTGACAATCACACCATCGGCATGGGTGTCGGCATTCCGGTGCTGGTGCAACTGGTCCAGCGCGGCGATGAACTGCCGTTTGACATCGACAGCTTTGATTATCTGGGCACCATCGCCAAGGCCGAGCTGGCCTTGGTCGCCAGCGCCGATGCGCCGTTTGACGATCTGCAAGGTATGATCGCCTATGCCAAAGAGCAGGGCAACATGCCGCTTGCCACCATGGCACCGCCACAGGTGTTGATGATGAAAGCAACGACCAAAGCCTCGGGCGTGGATTTCAATCTGGTGACTGCGGATGGTGGTGCCGAAGTGATCCGGTTGATTTTGGGCGGTCAGGTTTTGGCCGGTTTCGCCTCGGGCGAGCATTTCCCATATCTTGAATCCGGGGACATGAAGGTGATTGCCAGCGCGAACCAAGCGCGGTTGAGCTATGCGCCGGACACCAAGACATTCGTTGAATCCGGCGTTGATGCCTTTGTTGACGCGGTGTTCTTTCTTGCGATGAAGGCTGGCACCGATCCTGAGGCCGCAGCCGCCATTGCGGCCGCGATTGATGCGGCTGTGCAATCGCCGGAAGTCGCGGAAATCGTGCGCAACGCGGTGCAGGGTGATCCGATCAACATGGGCCCCGAGGGTGCCAAGTTGATGATGGTTGACGGCCTTGCGAATGCAAAGCGTCTCTTCGCGAACTAAGCTGATGTGCCCCGCTGCCGGTGGCGGCGGGGCACACACCAAAGGGAGGGGAGACCCGCATATGACCAACTCAGCCGACCGTTTAACCGGCGCGTTTTTTCTGATCTTCGGGCTTGCGATGGTGTTCCTTGTGATCCCCGCATATGTCGAAGCGCCCGAAGGCGGCAATCTGTCGCCCCGGACACTGCCCTATGTTGTGGCGTGGGTCATTTCTGTTTGCGGTGGTCTTTTGATCCTCAAACCTACAACCCATCAAGCCCCTGACGGGCGCTTTTTCATGCAGGCTGCGGCCTATGTCGCAGTGTTGGGTGGGTCTATTTATGCGATGTCTTTGTTCGGGTTTATCTATGTGGCACCCGTACTGGCCCTCGTGATCATGCTGATGATCGGCGAACGCCGCCCGCTTTGGCTGGGGATCGGTGCCGTGCTCATGCCCGCCGCGATCTGGTTTCTTGTCACGCAACTTCTGGAACGGGGCTTGCCCGGATAGGACGCCGTTATGGTCGATCTCTCAATTATTTTGGCCGGTTTTGGGGATGTGTTTACCCCCATTAACATGCTGTTTGTCGTCTTTGGCGTTGTGCTGGGGCAGTTTGTCGGTGCTGTGCCGGGGATCGGGCCGGTGATGGCGATGGCCATTGCGATCCCGTTCACCTTTGGGCTGGACCCGCTGCCTGCCATCGCTTTTCTGGTCGGCGTCAACAAGGGCGGGCTGGTCGGGGGCGCGGTGCCTGCGATTTTGATGAATACGCCCGGCACGCCCGATGCGGCAGCGACCGCGCTTGACGGCTATCCGCTGGCGCAGCAGGGCAAGCCGCTGAAGGCGACCAAGATGGCGTTGTTTTCATCCATCACGGGCGACACGTTCAGCGATATTGTTCTAATCACCGTCTCTGCGCCGCTGGCGATCCTTGCGCTTAAGATGGGCCCCGTCGAGATCGTGGCGCTGATGGTTTTTGCCTTTTCCATCATCTCGGGCCTGATGGGGGAGTCGTTGATCAAAGGCGTTATTGCCGCGGGTTTGGGGTTGATGTTTTCCTTCGTTGGTACGGACCCCGAGCATTTTTCCCCCCGCTTAATTTTCGGGTTTTGGGACTTGTTCGACGGGCTTGCCTTGCCATCCGTGGCCATCGGGATGTTGGCCATATCGGAAATCTTGCGGCGCATGTCCGATGGCTATGGCCGCGCGGGGCAGGGCATTCTGACGCCGGACAGTGGTAATCCCGATGATCGCCGTGTGACTTGGGCCGAATATTGGTCCTGCCGATACACCTTGTTGCGCGGGGCCACCATCGGCACGATCCTTGGCGCGTTGCCCGGCATCGGCTCCACGGCTGCGGCGTTTATGTCTTACGCGATGGCCAAGGCATCCTCGAAAGACCCCGACAGCTTTGGCAAAGGCAACATCCAAGGGATTGCGGCCACTGAATCCGCCAATTCCGCCGTGGTCGGTGCCAACCTTATCCCCTTGCTGACCCTTGGCATTCCAGGAAGCGTGACCGCCGCGTTGATCATCAGCGCGTTCATGATCCACGGGATGCAGCCCGGCCCGCTATTGTTCCAGACCCAAGGCCGGCTGGTCTATGGACTGTTCGGCGCGATGATCATGGCGAATTTCGTGAACCTGTGGGTCGGCCAAGCAGGTCTGCGGCTGTGGGTCAAAGTCGTCTCCGCACCCGAAGCGGTGATCTTTTCCTCGGCGCTGTTGCTGTGCTTTGTCGGTGTGTCGATGGCGACCAACGGGTTGTTCGGCATAACGGTCATGCTGATCTTTGCCGTCATCGGCCTGCTGATGCACAGCTTTGGCTATTCCATGGTGATCTTCATCATCGCATTTTTCCTTGGGCCGCAGTTTGAAAAGTCACTGTCCCAAGCCACGGCGTTGTTGAACGGCAATCTGCTGAACATCTACACAAGCCCTGTTGCCATGGCCCTTTTGATCCTGTCGGTGGTGTCGCTGTATTGGTTCGTGTCAAAACGAACCAATACAGTTGCGGACACCACCAACCTAGGGGTGCCGGATGGTGAAACGCTGGATCAAAAGCGTTAGAAGCGCCCGCAATCCACCTTCATCTTATCGCCCGTGATGGCAGAGCTTAGATCGCTGGCATAATACAGCGCCGCGCGGCCGACTTCCTCAGGCGCGACCCAGCGTTTGAGGGCGGCAACATCGGTGTAATTCTCGCGCTCGATCTCGGACGCGGGGCGACCTTCGGCTTCGGCGCGGCGGGCAAGGATGCGGTCCATATTCTCACCGGACACCGCGCCGGGCATCAACGCATTGACGCGCACGCCGACGGGGCCAAGTTCACGCGCCATGGTTTCGGTAATGCCGATCAGGGCGAATTTGGACGCCACATAAGCGGACCGCATCGGATAGCCCTGAATGCCCATCAGCGAGGACATGTTGATGATCGATCCCGACTCTTGGGCGGTCATGATCTTGGCGGCCTCTTGCAGGCAATACATCGCACCCACAAGGTTGATGTTCATGCAGGTCACCCAGTCGCCCATGTCGACCTCGGCCACCGGCGCGATGGGGCCGGGGCCGCCTGCATTGTTCAGCAGGACGTCAACGCTGCCCGTGATGTCGCGGGCCTTGGCGAACATGGCGCGCACGTCATCCTGATCGGACACGTCGCAGGCGATGGCATGCCCGCCAACGGCCTTTGCGACCTTTTCCAACGGTTCCAGCCTGCGCCCTGCGACAACGACCGTTGCGCCTGCTTGGGCAAAGACATGGGCCGTTGCTTCGCCGATGCCGCTGCCACCGCCGGTGATTACGGCCAGTTTTCCGTCCAGTCGGGCCGGGTCTTGTGTCATGTCATGTCCTTTTCAAAATCGCGCCCCGGGTCGAAAAGGGGCATTTCGGGCTCTCGCCCCAGAATAGCATCGCCCATCAACTGCCCGATATAGGGGCCGATGGTGTACCCGCCGCGCACGCAGCCCAGCACATAGGCGTCAGGAACGCCGGGCAGGGCACCCGCCAGCGGGTAAAAGTCGGGCACATTGGCCTCGAACCCTGTCCAGCTGCGTGTCACGCGGGCAGCACCAAGGGCGGGCACCGCGTATTGCGCGAGCGCAAGATTGGGCCGCACGGTTTGCGCGTTCACAGTGCCACGCCCGTCTTGCGGGGTGCCAAGCCCCTGCCAGCCACCGCCGATCAAAACGGTGCCGTTGGCCTTTTGCTTCATGGTTAGCAGACCCGTCGCATGGCCAATGACGCTGCCCATCAGTGGTGGCATACGTTCGGTGACAGATACCGTGTTGACCCGCGCATTCACGGGCAGGTCCACATCCAGCAGCGTGGCAAGGGGTTTCAACCACGCGCCCGCCGCCAGCAAAATGCGTTTCGCGTGGATGGTGCCGTGGGGCGTGGTCAGGGCGAAACCGTTGTTGCGGTCAATTGCCGTGACCTCGCACCCCTCGCGATAGGGAATGCCCGCATCGCGTAGGCGTCCACGGTAATAGTGACCGGTGAGCGAGGAATTGGCATAACCGTCCTCGGCGCAAAAACTTGCCGCTTCGACCTTTTGGGTCAGGTTCGGTTCGGCCGCGCGCAACCGGTTGTTGGATACAAATTCAATCGGCGCGCCTGCCTGCGCCTTGAGGGTCTGACGTTCCTGCAGCATCTCGGCCTCGCGGGCGTTGAACGCCAGCGTGTAGCCGCCGGTTTTGGCAAAGCCGACGGCATCGCCCATTTCTTCCCACAGATGATGCCCCTTTAGCGCATAGGGCATCAGTTTCACGCGTTTGATTTGCAGGCTGAGCGTGCCCGCGTTGACGCCGGACGCGCCCTGACCCAGGTCGCCCTGATCCAGAACGATGGCGGACATGCCGCCTGCCGCGACGCGCAATGCGGTCGCGCAGCCCATGATGCCGCCGCCGATGATGGCGATGTCGTATGTTGTGTCAGCGGTCATAGCGGGGCCGGTTTTGGAATGGGCAGATCGTCATAGTCAAAGTCGCCCGCAGCTTGGCCAAGCGGCACTGGGCGTAAGGGCGGGCGCGGTGTCGGGGGCGGCACATCCGAGATTGGCGTGCCCGTTTGCGAAGCGATTAGCGCTGCGATGGCCGTCTGGCAGTATTTGCCGCCACAAGGGCCCATGCCCGCCCGCAGTCCTGATTTGACAGCATTGGCGCTGGCAGCACCGGTAGTGATCTCCGCTGAAATGTCCGCATGGCACAGGCTTTCACAGCGGCAGACGATGGTGTGAGGCGTGGTAAGTGCCTGCACCTCGGGGCGCGGCAGGCTGAGGGCCGTCATCGCTTGGCCAAACCGCGCGGCCCGCTGCCATGGGCGCAGTGATGGTGTGGGCACGGGTTTCCCCAGATCTCGGGCAACCCGTGCGCCCGTTAATGTCCCTTGAAGGCCTGCGGCGGCCACCCCGCGAATGCCGCAGCCGTCGCCGCACAGATACAAACCTTCGACAGGTGTCGCCCCGTCCGGCGCGGCGTCGGGCACCCAACCACCCAATTTGGGATCGTGGCGTATGGGTACCCCAAGCATCTGCGCGGCTTCGATTTGCGGGGCCAATCCGTGGCCCAGGCACAAGCTGTCTGCGGCAAACTCTGGGCCTGCTGTAGTGTTGTGCAGATTGCGGGTCATCACGCCGGTGACACCGTCGGTGCCCGACACTTCCGACACGGCATGGCCCCACAAGATCGGCACCCGCGCCAGCATCAAATCGGCCATCCAAACGGCCCCTCGCGCCAACAGCTTTGGCTGGCTCAGCATCGCTGGCACGGCGCGCGCCCAATCAATGCGGGTGTTTGGCGTGACGATGGCCGCGACCTCGCCCCCCAGACGGCGGATTTCGCTGGCCACATAAAATACCAACGGGCCGGTTCCGCTGACGACCGTCCGCTTGCCGGGCAGGGACAAGGATTGCTTGAAAAGCGCCGTGGCACCTGCCAGCCCGATCACGCCCGGTGTGGTCCACCCCGGCACCGGCTGCACATATTCGCGCGCACCCGTGGCAAGGATCAGCGCGCGGGCGGTGATTTCCGTTGATGTATTGTCTTGCAAGATTTGCAGGTGCCATAGGTCCGTCTCGCGCCGGATATCCCAAACGCGGGTGTTGGAGCGTTGTGTTACGGTGCTTTCGCCCAAGGCGCTGCGCAGCGTATCACCTGCCGTGCCTTCGGGTGTCGCGGGGGCAGAGACGATGCTGGCGGACTTGCCACGCCACACCTGCCCACCAGCTGCGGGCTGTTCATCCAGCATGACAACACGCAACCCGCTGCGCGCGGCTTCCAACGCGGCGTTACCGCCTGCGGGCCCCCCGCCAATCACGGCAATATCGTAGGGATCAGGCATCAGGCCCGCGCGACCACAAGATCAGCGGCCACATCCGTGCGGCAAGCCTCGACCACCTGGCCCTGCACAACGACAGCGCATTCCTGACACAGCCCCATGCAGCAAAACGCGCCGCGCGGGGCCTTGTCATTGGGGGCGTGACGCAAGTTCAAATGCCCCGCGCGCAGCAGGGCGGACACGAGGCTTTCGCCCCTATGCCCCTCTACAGGCGTGCCATCAAAGGTGAAGGTCACCCATTCGGAACGCTGTATTTGCGTTGCTTGGTTTGGAACCAGCCGGATCATTTGTAAGAGATGCCCAGTTCATCAAAGGTGCGCTTGATCTTGTCGATATCGGCCTCGGCCAAGGGCAGGACCGGATCGCGCGGAATACCGGCAGGTTGGCCGATCAGGTTCAGCGCGGCCTTGAAGGCAGCAGGCCACGTGCCCGTGCCCATCAACACTTCGTACAGAACCGTCAGTTGATGATGAGCGTGGCGATAGGTGTCATTGGGCGCGCCGTTCCCCACTGCCGCCATGTCAGAGGGCAGCATGTCGGTGAATTCCGGACCCGTGGCGATAAAGCCTTTTGCGCCAAGGGCAAAGGCGGGCAGGATATAGTGGCAGGGGCCGGTCATCACCGACATGCGATGGCCAAGGCGGTGCAGCAGATGCGTGTGATAGAAAAAGTCCCGCTGGCTTTCCTTGATCCCGATGACATTGTGATTGTCGAGCAGACGTTCGGTCTGGTCGATGGTCAGCGAAAAGCCCATGCGGCGTGGCGAGTTGTAGAGCACCAGCGGCAGTTTGGTGGCGGCTGAAACCTTGTCGAACCGTGCCATCAGCTCGGCCTCGGACGCCTTGAGCACATAGGTCTGCGGCATCGACAGCAGCACATCGGCACCGTTTTCTTCGGCGGCGCGCACATAGGCGAGCGAGGCGTCGATCGTGGGGGCGGACACGCCCATCATCACCGGCACGCGCCCTTTGGCGGTGTCTTTGGCCAGCCGCACAAGGCATCCGCGTTCCTCTGCGTTCAGCGCCCAGCTTTCTCCGTTGTCGCCCGCGATGCAGATGCAAGTCGCGCCCCGTGACAGCAGGAATTCGAACAGATCGACAAAGGCATCCTCCATAATCTCGCCACGGTCGTTGAAGGGGGTCGCGATGGCGGGGACATAGCCGTGAAGGTCGTCTTTTTGCATGGGATCAGGTCCTTGGTGTCGGGATTTGGCAGGTGAAGACGCCGCCATATTGGGCGTCCACGATGAAAAGGCGGTGCGGGTCGGTGGAGTCAAAGGTAACGGACGTGGTCCAAAGCCCGCGCGGCAGGCGCACATCGGCGATCAGGTCACCGACAGCGTCGAAAACATAGGCGCGGCCTGCTTGGGCCTGGGCAACCGCCAGCCAGCCGTGGGCGTTGCAGGCCAGCCCGTCGGGGCCAAGCCCGCCGGACAAGTTCAGATAGGTGCCGACCATGGGCATGCCATCCTCGGGCAAGCGGGTCGAGAATTTCCAAACCTGATTGGCGCGCGTCGCGGCCACATAGACCCACGCGTTGTCGGGCGACACGGTGATGCCGTTGGAATAGGGCACGCAGTCCAGCACAAGCCGCAGATCGCCGTTATGCCAGCGATACACCCGTCCGCGCGGGTCGCTTAGGCTGGTGCGCCCACTGTCCGTGAACCAAAGCGCGCCGTCGGGGCCATAGGCCATGTCCGACAGGCCAAGGAAGGGCGACGCGCCGCCGGTGCTGAGAATGTCAAAAGTGGTGTCGCCGGTCAGCTCGATCAGCCCGTGTCGGTAATCTACGGCAATGCGGCGACCATCGGGGGCGATGCGCATGGCGTGGGGCTCGCCGTCGATCTGATGCATCTGCGTCCAATCACCCGCAGGCGAGACGCGGAACACCCGCCCATAAGGCACATCTGACAGCCAAAGATTGCCGTCCTTGTCAAAGAACGCGGCCTCCAGAAAGGAATGCATCGTCTGACCGGGACGTGTCATTTTGGCCCAAGCCGATGGCGCACCCCGGTGATGCAGATCATCGGGAAGCTCGGTCCAAAGGGTCGCGGTCAATTGGGTCATGTCACGATCCCTGCATCGTAAAGCTGTCTGATCTGCTGCGCGCTGAGCCCCATCTCGGATAGAACCGCATCGGAGTGTTGGCCGAGCGTCGGAGGCGCTTGATGTACTGTGGCCCCTTTGCCGCCCATGTGGAAGGCTGTTGTGGGCAAGGGGATGTCCGTATCCGACGGGCTGGGTTGAAAATAACCGCGGGCCGCAAGTTGCGGCAATGCGACCGCTTCGGCCAAGGTCTTGACCCGCTCTGCCGGCAGGTCAGCCGCGCGCAGGCGGGTCACCCAGGTGTTTGCGTCTGCCGTCAGGAATATGTCGCGCAAGGCGCTTTTGGTGGTGTCGGACAGCGCCCAAACGTCGGGCCACGTGTGCACTTGTGTCAAAGCGGGCAGCGAGTGGCCCAGCCCGTCCAATAGTGTCGCGAGCTTGCGGTATTGCGCGGGGTGGAACGCGCCTAACATCAACTGTCCGTCTTGCGTGTCATAGCTGGCAATGCCCGGTTCTTTGCCCCGCGCGACAGATGCGGGGCGCTGGGCGGCGGCGGCTTCGGGGGCCATCATTTGCATTGCGATCTCAAGCATTGAGACCGAGATATGCGTGCCGCGCCCGGTTTGCGCGCGCTGGTTAAGCGCTGCGGTCACGGCAAAGGCAGCGGCATATCCCGTCGCGTAATCGACGAAGGACACCCCCGGTTTGACACCGCCGCATTGGCTGATGGTGCCGCTGGTGGCCTGTATCACATTGTCATAGGCACCATGTTCGGCCTGCGGACCGCTGTCGCCATATCCGGTGATGGAACAATAGATCAGTCTGGGATTGATGGCTGCCAGAACATCGTACCCAAGGCCAAGTTCCGCCAAAGCGCCGGTGGTATAATTCTCGACGATCACATCGGCAGTTTTCGCGAGCGACTTAAGAAGGTCGGCCCCCTCAGCGCTGCGCAGGTTTATGGCAAGGCTGCGTTTGTTGCCGCCCTGCACCTGATAGTTCAGCCCAAGCCCTGCGGCGTTCAGATCATCATCCGGCCCCCGTCCGCGGGCGCAGTCCGGATTTGACGGGTCTTCGATCTTGATCACATCTGCGCCCAGAAGCCCCAATTGATAGGTGCAAAACGGCCCGGCCAACACATGGGTCAGGTCCAGCACTTTTATGGTGTTCAACGCGGTGGTCACAGAAGGAAAGCCTTGCGATCTGAAATCTTCGTGTCTAATATACAAAACACTAGTTTATATACAAGACATAAAGATGTGAGAGCCATGGCCAATAGCAGCGTCTTCCACCGCGACCTCAACTCTGACCTTCCTGTGGTCGTTGCGGGGGATGGGAATTACCTAATTGATGCGTCGGGACGGCGCTATCTGGATGGGTGTGGCGGGGCGGCTGTGTCGTGCATCGGCCATGATCATCCCAAAGTGCGCGAAGCGATCAAGGCACAGGTTGATAAGCTTGCCTTTGCGCACACCGGATCGTTTACCAACCAACCGGCCGAAGATTTGGCAGCCTATCTGGTGGCGCGCGCGCCGAAAGGGACGGGCAATGGCAGGGTGCTTTATCTTGGCTCCGGCTCCGAAGCGATGGAGGCCGCGTTAAAACTCGCCCGGCAATATTGCATCGAGAAGGGGGAGCCAGACCGCCACCGGATCATTGCGCGCAAGCCAAGCTATCATGGCAATACATTGGGGGCCTTGGCCACTGGCGGCCATGCGGGCAGACGCGCGCCCTTTGCGCCCTTGCTGATTGATGTCACGCATATCGACGCGCCGTACCCCTATCGTTTGCAGCATAACGGCGAGAGCGAGGCCGATTTTGCGCAGCGCATGGCCAATCTGCTGGAAAATGAGATTAAACGCTTGGGGCCTGAGAGCGTCATGGCCTTTGTCGCGGAGCCTGTTGTGGGCGCGTCCTTGGGCACGCAACCTGCGCCAAAGGGGTATTTCAAACGTATCCGAGAAATCTGTGACCAATACGGTGTTTTGCTGATCGCTGACGAGGTGATGAGCGGCATGGGGCGAACCGGCACCACCTATGCACTGGAGCAAGAGGGCATCGCTGCCGATCTAACCACCATGGCCAAGGGGCTTGGTGCCGGATACCAGCCGATTGCCGCCGTTCTGGCCGCGCAAAGCGTGGTTGATGTGATTAAGGCAGGCAGTGGCAAGCTGTGGAACGGGCATACCTATATGTCCCACGCGATTGCCACGGCGGGTGCCTTGGCCGTGCAGAACGTGATCGACGACGAAAACCTATTGGACAATGTGGCCAAGCGGGGCGCGCAGCTTGAGGCGGCGTTGCGTGCTGCATTTGCCCACCATCCCCATGTGGGCGACATCCGCGGGCGCGGGCTGTTCTGGACGGTTGAGCTGGTAGCCGATCTGGGGACCAAAGCGCCGTTTGATCCCGCCGACGGTATCGCCACGAAAATCGGCGCGGCGGCCAAGGCGCGCGGCGTCATGACCTATCCGTCGCAGGGCTGCATTGACGGGGTTCATGGCGATCACGTGCTGTTGGCACCGTCCTATACCTCGACCGAGGCCGAGATTGATCTGATCGTTCAGACGCTTTCCGCCGCCGTTGCCGGCGTGTTGGAGCAGTAGAATGGCACGCAAGACGATCCTGACCGCCGCGATCACTGGCAACCTGATGACGCCAGAGATCAGCCCGCATTTACCTGTCACGCCCGAACAGATCGCGCGCCAAGCGCTGGATGCCGCAGATGCCGGTGCCGCCATCGTGCATCTGCATGTGCGCGACCCCGAAACCGCCAAAGGGTCGATGCGGCTTGATCTATACGAGGAGCTGGTGGCGCGTATCCGTGCCGAGAACACGGACGTGCTGCTGAACCTGACCACGGGCGAGGGCGGGCGGTTTATCCCGTCCGACGATGATCCGCAGGTGGCCGCACCCGGGTCGACCCTATGTGTGCCAGAAAAACGCGTGGCCCATGTCGAAGCCTTGCAGCCTGATATCTGCACGTTGGACTTTAACACCATGTGGTCGGGGCAGGCGTCGGTGATCAATGCGCCGCGCAACCTCGAAATTATGGCGGGCCGGATTTACGATGCAGGCGTCAAACCCGAGATCGAGATTTTCGACAGCGGTGATCTCCACATGGTCAAAGATTTCGTTGCGCGGGGTGTTCTGAAGACACCGTTGATGGTGCAAATGGTGCTGGGCGTGCGCTTTGGCGCGGTCGCCAACCCGGCCACGATGGCCTATCTTGTCAGCCAATTGCCCGAAGGCACCGAATGGGCCGCATTTGGCATTGGCCGCGCGGCATTTCCGATGTTGGCGCAGGCCTGGCTGCTGGGCGGGCATATCCGCATCGGCATGGAGGACACGGCCCATATCGCCAAGGGCCAGCACTGTGAAAGCAACGCACAGCTGGTTGAAAAAGCGGCGCGGATCATCGGTGATCTAGGCGGCGCACTTGCCACCCCGGATGAGGCCCGCAGCATTCTGGGCCTCGCTGGATGACCCTAGCTGCCCTGATACCCCAAAGCGCGCGAGATTTGCAGCGCGGCGTCTTGGGTCTTGGGCAGATAAAAGCTTTCTACCCTATCGAAATCAAACCCGCTGTCGGGGCCGGACAGGTTCACGCAAGCCACGATCGCGCCGGTATTGTCGCGCACCGGCACTGCGATGCTGGACCCGCCCGGTTCACGAAAGCCGCGCGATATCACGCACCCCGCATTGCGCGCCTGTGCGACGCGGGCGGCAAGGCTGGCGGCACCCATCGGCGTGTGTTCGGTAAAGCGGTGCCAGTTCTGGTGGGCAGCGAAATCTTGCAAGGCGGCATCGTCCAACGCCCCCAGCAAACACCACCCAATCGCCGAGGCATAGGCCTGTGTGCGGGTGCCAGTGCGCATGTTCGACACATACCCGGACCGCGCCTGATGGCTGACAAGGTACAAAACATCATCGCCCTCAAGCACGCTCAGATGGGTGGAAACGCCGGTTTCATCTCGCAAGGTCGCGAGAATGGGGCGGGCAATGGCGGTAATGGGCTGCTGGTTCAGATAGGAAAACCCAAGGTTCAAAACGCGCGCGCCAAGGGTAAAGGTATTGGCCTGCTCCGCCTCGCGGATAAACTCCATCTGCCGCAGGGTATAGACCAGACGAAACGCCGAACTCCGGCTCAGCTCCATCGCGCGGGCGATATCGCTCAGCGACATGGGCGTTTCTGCCGCGCCAAGAATTTCAAGAACCCTAAGACCCCGATGCAGACCGGGGACAAAATAGACATCATGATTGGACGCTTTGGTCATGGGCGTATGGTTTCCGTATTGCCTTCCTTGGTGTTTAATATGCAAAACATACCAAAGACAATGGAGGACAGGTGATGACCGACGCAGCATCCAACCTTTTACCAGCCACGAACGAAGACACCTGCGGGCCGTATTTCCCGATCTATTTCGCCGATCCCGCGCTCGAGGATCTGACCCGTTTTGATCCCGGCGTGGTGGGCGCGGCCGCAGGCACAGCGATCATCCTGCGCGGCCGTGTGCTGGACCGCCATGGGGAACTGGCCAACGGGGCCGTGTTGGATTTTTGGCAGGCCAATGCCAAAGGCGTCTACCGCACCCCCGCGACCGAAGGGCACGAGGACATCGACCCGTGGTTCCACGGCTATGGCCGGATGCGCACAGCGTCGGGCGTCTATGAATTCCGCACAATCCTGCCGGGCGCAGCAGCGGGGCGCGCGCCAAACATCACGATCACGATCTTTTCCGACGGGATCAACCGGATCGTCACGCAGGTGTTCTTTGATGGGCAGGGCGAGAATGCCAGCGACCCCGTTCTGCAAGCGGTCGGCGATGACGCACCAAAACTGATCGCGCGCCACGACGGGCGCACCGCCAGCGGGGCCGAGGTCTATGTCTTTGACATCGTCATGGCGGGCCCCGGCGAAACCCCATTCTTTGACGATCTGGAGAGCTGAACCATGGCCAATCAAGGACGCATTCTGGGCATTGGCCCGACCGATAACACATCAGACCAACGCACCCCGCGCCAGCGCCTGCGGCTGATCCCCGAGGTCGCCCGCGCCAGCTTTGTGCCGGTGGTGCCAGCGCGATACGCGACGAACCCGCATGAATGGGACATGACCCGCACCGCGCCAGACCGGCCCCGCGCCGATGGCACCTCGATCGAGGTTACCGGCCGCGTGCGCAGCGCATCCGGCCGCCCGGTGGCAGGCGCACTGCTGGAGGTCTGGAGCGCCAATCACTATGGCCGCTACCGCCATGTGGAGGATCATTCGGGCCTGCAACTGGACGAAAACCACCTTGGCATGGGGCGCGTGCTGACCGATGCCGAAGGGCGCTATCGGTTCTGGGCGATCAGCCCGGGTGCCTATCTGGCGCGGCCCGATATCGGACGCTGGCGGCCCAAACATATCCATATGTCCGTCAGCGGCGGATCATCGCGGCTGATCACCCAGATGTATTTTCCGGACGAGCCGAACAACGCAAGCGATCCGATGGCAATCCTGATGGGCGACGCGTTTGAACGCAACGTTGGCAGGCCCCGTGACCCGCTGACAGTGGATGTGAAAGAGGCCTACGACTTTGATATCGTCGTCGGCGGACGGAATGCGACGTTCTTTGAGTAGGGTTGTGGTTGGGGAGGGTTAGGGGTGGTCGGCCCAGACCAGCCATTGACGATTGGTCGCCACGCCGCAGTGCAGCTTCCCTCAAGCGGACGTTGGTGGCCAGCGCAGTAACTAAGCTGTCATTCGTCCGCCGTGAAGTCGATGTGGATGTGGTT
Organism: Sulfitobacter sp. AS59; assembly: GCF_038899995.1. Classification (NCBI taxonomy): domain Bacteria; kingdom Pseudomonadati; phylum Pseudomonadota; class Alphaproteobacteria; order Rhodobacterales; family Roseobacteraceae; genus Sulfitobacter; species Sulfitobacter sp. AS59. The sequence continues at coordinate 626,078 of NZ_JBBMQK010000001.1, read as the reverse complement.
GCCATCGGGGTCGCGCAGATGGAATTGTATAAGCCCGACCGTGTCCAACACGAACCGTTGATGTGGGATGGACTCTTTCCTTAGAGTTTCTTCAAATGCCACATAGTCTGTCGCGGTCAGTGCGAAGTGTTCGAGCTTCAACTTCACTTCGGAGCCAACCGCAGGGTCGCCCCTTTGCCCCACAAGATGGATCACGGCCGTATCGCCCGCATAAAGCCACGCGCCCGGAAATGGAAAATCCGGACGCGGGCCGGTGCGCATGCCTAAAACGTCGCGATACCAAGCCACCATTTTTTCGACTTGGGTGGTTTGGATATTGACGTGATCAAGTCTGCGCACCTGCATTTCAGAAACCTTCCAATGTGATTTTGCCCTTGGCCTTGCCGCTTTCAATCAGCGCATGGGCACGTTTGAGGTTTTCGGCATTGATAGCCCCGAAGCTCTCTGTCGCGGTAGAGCGGATCTTGCCCGCGTCGATCAGACCCGCCACGGTATCAAGGATTTCACCCTGACGTGCGATGTCGTCGGTGGTGAACAAAGACCGCGTGAACATCAGCTCCCAGTGGATAGAAACTGCCTTGCCTTTGAACGGCATGATGTCAAAGCCCTTGGGATCATCAATCAGACCAAAGCGGCCCTGCGGAGCGATGAATTCAGCGATCTGCGTCACATAGGTTTCAGAATAGTTGGTCGAGAACACAAAGGCTGGCGCGCCGATGTTTAGGGCTGCAATCTGTTCCGGCAGTGGTTTGGAATGGTCCACAACGTGATGCGCGCCTAACTCTTTCACCCAATCTTGCGTTTCAGGGCGCGAGGCCGTGGCGATGATCGTCAGGTCGGTCTGCTCGCGCAAAAGCTGGATCGCGATGGAGCCAACGCCGCCCGCGCCGCCGATGATGACGATGGCGTTGGCAGCACCCGGCACCGGATTTGTGACGTTCAGACGATCAAAGATCATCTCTTGCGCTGTCAGTGTTGTCAGAGGCAGAGCCGCTGCCGCAGCGGTGTCGATAGATTTGGGCGCGTGGCCGACGATGCGTGCATCCACAAGGTGGTATTCGGCGTTGGTGCCGGTGCGGTTGATGGCGCCTGCATACCAGACCTTGTCACCGGCTTTGAACTGGGTGACTTTATCGCCAGTCTCAACAACCTCGCCCACGGCGTCCCAGCCGAGGATCACAGGCGCATCGCCTTCTGCTGGGCGGTTTTGACGGACTTTAACATCGACAGGGTTGACCGAAACGGCGGCGACCTTGACCAGAATGTCATGGCCTGTCGCTGTTGGTTTATCGATCTCAAGATCGATCAGAGCATCAGCGCGGTCAATAGCGCCGTTTGTGGTGTAACCGATGGCTTTCATTATTTATTCTCCGAATGTGTGTGGGGCTACGCGGTGCCCATGTTAGACGCCACGCGATGTTTGATTACGGCTGGGTTGTTAGGATGACATAGGCGTGGTCGCTGCCATCGGTCCCCATGTTTAGTGCAGGGTGCGTGTGCAACTGGTTGGCGACGATATAAAGCGTGCCGTCTGGCGCAAAGGCAAAGCCATCGGCCCACCGCAACAGCGTGTCGTCTTGGGCGAAGACCTTAAAGCTGTCGGGTGTGGAGACCGTCACAGCATTGAGGGTGACATCTCCTGAGAACACGCGGCCCTCACCGTCAATGATAAAGCCGTCATTCGGGCCTTTCTCAGCGTAGCGGGTGATCTGTGCGGCCAGCGCGGTGTCGTCTTGTGATGCGTCCGCCAAAGCAGCAGCAGGGATGGACCATATATCGCGGCCATTCATCGTGCCGAAGTAGACATTTTCAAATGCCGGATCGATTGAGATGGCGTTCATCGACAGGTGCCACGGGGTGGCGTTGCCGTCCGCATCTTTGAACCCGACAAGATTACCGTCGATCACGACATCTTCGTCAGAGGGCATGAAACGTTTCGTGGCCTCCATCACACGGCGTGCCGCACCTGATTCAATATCGATCACAATGAACGCGGGCTTCAGGTCGGCCGCAGGTGCAGTGAAGGTCATGTCGGCGATGTAGATCTGGCCGCGTTCTTCATCGAGGGCGAAGTCCTGAAGGAAGGAGATCGGGGTCACCACCTCGGACGGGATCTCGATGATTTTGTGCAACGCGTCAGTCTGCGTGTCCCAGCCGACCAGTTTCGGTGCGCTGTCAGCACCGCCCATATCGAGGATCCAGACAATCCCGTTTGCATCAGATTTGATCCCGATTGAGCCAGCAATACCAACTTTGCCAGTTTCAGGGCCATCAGCCCAATCCTGCGTAGGGAACGGAACCTTCGTGCCGTCTTCGAGGACTTCAACGACCCGCAATTTCGGACCATCCAGTGGCTGCTGGGTGATGATGACGCGGTTGTCGGGTGTGACAGTGATGTTGCCGGGGCGCGTGTCGCTGATTTCCGCAAAGGTTGTAAGCTCGGCGGTGGTCTCGGCAGATGTTTGCGTGGCGAATGCAAAGGACAAGGCCATCGCGGATGTGAGCAGTTTTGTAAGGGTCATGGCAGGCACCTTTCCGAGGAGCGAATGGAATTTGAAGGAAAACAAGTGAGGGTGAGGCACACCGTCCCCGTGATCCGACACGCACGTGCGAGATTTTTTGGAATCACGGAGAAATTTTTTAGTGCAGGTCGTTGAGATGGTTACTTGCGAAAGGCGCGTCGCAACCACCCCGCCAGATCGACGGCGCACGCCGTCGAGCCAAGGTTCCGGATGCCTGTTAGATCATGTGGCGACAGCCGCGCCACTGGGCGTTTTACGTCTTTTGGTTGGACAACTACTGGGGTGGCGTGGATCGTTTTCATGATGCGGTCTCCGGTTGTAGTGGCGTCGATCAGCCGATGTGGGACATCTCGTTCAGGATGAATTCGGCTACAGCGCCATCAGTGGCCGTCATGTAGGCTGCAAGGTGCGGCGCGCCCATGTGCGTCTGCCACAGCTCGCGGCTTTCCCAGTTTTCATAAAATGTGAAATGCTCAGGGTTTTCGTTGTCCTGATGCAGGTCGTAATTGATGCAACCCTCTTCGGCGCGGGTGATCGGAACCAACTTCAAAAGCTCGGCCTTAACCAGTTCGATTTTGTCTGCGTTGGCTGTGATGTTGGCGACGATTGTAAGCTTGGACATTGGGTTGTTCCTTTGAATGTCTGTTCTGATAATAAACATATACATCGCAGGCATATGCGGATAAACAGACATCCTTCGAAATAATAATCCGAGAAATCCGTTTAATGCTGATCGACAATATACGACTGTTTTTGACCATCACCGAAAAGGGAAGTCTCGTCGCTGCAGGCCGCGAGGTTGGGCTTTCGGCGACCACGGTTTCCGAACGGTTGGCAGCACTTGAGGCCCATTACGGCGTGGTTCTGTTCAACCGCACGACGCGTTCCCTCAGCCTGACGGACGAAGGCCGGACGCTCCTCAGCGGGGCCAAGGTCGTGCTGGGTGAAATCGAAGACCTTGAAACACGCATCCGGCACGGGGCTGAAACCTTATCTGGCCCAATCCGGGTCAGTGCGCCGATCGACATTGGCCGTAGCATCGTGTCAGACGTGATATCGAGCTTTACGGCCGAGCATCCGGCGATTTCAATCGAGCTGCTGCTATCGGATGGGTATGTCGATATCGTCGGGCAAGGCTTCGATCTGGCCCTGCGGTTTGGTGCCGTGACGGACAGCACTTTGCGCACGCGCAACCTCGGCCACTTCCGCCGCATCGTTTGCGCCGCGCCATCCTACATCGCACAACATGGCGCGCCACAAACGCCCGCCGATCTGGCGCACCACAACTGTCTGATCATGCGGTTCGGGCCGACCCTCGACAACGTCTGGCGCTTCGGCTCAGGCAATAAACCGCAGGCCGTAACCGTCCGAGGCAACAAAACCGTGAACGATGGATCACTGGTGCGGCAATGGGCGCTGAACGGGCATGGGATCATTCTGAAATCTGAACTCGATGTCATTGGAGACGTAGAGTCAGGTAAGCTTATCGCTCTCCTCGAAGATTTTGCACCACCTCCCAATCCGCTTCAAATGATGTTTCCCCCAGGAAGAGCACAGCCAAGGCGCGTGCGCGCCTTGGCCGATGCATTTTCACAAGCATTGGCACCATGGAAGTCAAAATAGCGCGCTGAAAGAACCCGAAGCCGTGCCCTCTATCTATTGATGTCTGCTATAACAACTCAAATCATTTCGCGATCGTTGCGCAGCGAACGACCGCTTCCCGCCCGTCGCATCTATGCCGAGCCATACTAAAACCTCCCCCCTCATCCCTACCTATTGTCGTCCCTCCAATTTCCCCCTATCTACACATATTGCCAGTCGCACAGCACATGGGTTTCGTAAGTGTCTGAAAAGAATAAATATATCCTCAGCCGAAATGCACGCCTCTCCGTGGCACCGATGATGGACTGGACGGATCGCCATTGCCGCTATCTGCACCGGCTGATGTCAAAGCACACGTTGCTCTATACCGAAATGGTGACGTCGCCTGCGTTGGTGCGCGGCGGGGCGTTGCATTTGTTGGATCATAACCCGCAAGAGCATCCGGTGGCGCTTCAACTGGGCGGGTCTGACCCGGCAGAGCTGGCCGAGGCCGCGCGGTTGGGGGCGCAGGCGGGGTATGACGAGATTAACCTTAATGTCGGCTGTCCGTCCGACCGTGTGCAGTCGGGCAGTTTCGGGGCCGTGTTGATGGAGCAGCCGGCCTTGGTCGCCAAATGCGTGGCGGCGATGCGCAGGGCGGTGGATGTCGAAGTGACCGTGAAATGCCGCATTGGTGTGGATGATCAGGACCCCGAAACCGTGCTGCCGGAGTTTCTGGCGCATGTCGTGGGGGCGGGGTGTGAACGTGTGACGATTCACGCCCGCAAGGCGTGGCTCAAGGGGTTAAGCCCCAAGGAGAACCGCGATATTCCGCCCTTGGATTATGACCTTGTACACCGGATGAAGGGGCTGTTTTCGAACCTGCATATCTCGGTCAATGGCGGGATTACATCGCTGGATCAGGCAGAGGCGTTTCTGGACGGTGGCTTGGACGGTGTGATGGTCGGGCGCAGTGCCTATCACAGCCCGGCTGATATTTTATGTCAGGCGGATCGGCGGATTTACGGGCAGGGCGAGGATACCACCGCCGAAGCCGCCGTTGCACAAATGCTGCCCTATATTGACGCGCATATTGCGGGCGGCGGGCGGTTGAACCAGATCACCCGGCATATGATGGGGCTGTTTGCGGGGCGGCCCGGTGCGCGGGTCTGGCGGCGGATGCTGTCCGAAAACGCATCAGGCCCGCAAGCAGACCGTCAGGTTTTGATTGATGCGCTGGATGCGATGCAAACGCTGGCAGAGGCGCAAAAAGCGGTGTAGCACCAAGGGCAAGCATTAACGGAGCCCCGCGCCATGACCGATACATCCCTTTTAGTTCAAATGATTGTCCTGATCCTGTTTATCGGGGCCTTTGCCGGTGTGTTGGCCGGGCTGTTGGGGGTGGGCGGCGGTATCGTCTTGGTGCCTGCGTTTTTCTATGCATTCCAAACCCTTGGTTTTGACGGGCCTCAGTTGATGCAGATGTGTCTGGCGACCTCGCTTGCGACGATTATTGTGACGTCTCTTAGGTCGGTGCACAGCCATAATAAGAAGGGCGCGGTCGATTGGGAGATCCTAAAGACATGGGCACCCGGCATTGTGATCGGGGCGGTGATTGGCATGCTGACCGTCGCGCAGCTGCGCACATCGGTGTTGCAGGGGATCTTTGGCGGACTGGCGTTGATTGTCGGGCTGTACATGGCGTTTGGCCGGTCGGAATGGCGCTTGGGGCAGGCGATGCCAACGGGTGTGGCGCGCGCCACGCTGTCGCCGTCGGTCGGGTTTTTATCGGTGCTGATGGGGATCGGCGGGGGCAGCTTTGGTGTGCCGCTTATGAGCCTGTTTAACGTGCCGATCCACCGTGCCGTTGCCACGGCCGCCGGGTTTGGTGTGCTGATTGCGGTGCCGTCGGTGATCGGGTTTTTGCTGGTCGCGTCGCCTGAAAACAGCCCGCCTTGGACGGTTGGCGCGGTGAACCTGCCCACCTTTGCGATTGTGATTGCGATGACGCTGATGACCGCGCCGCTGGGGGTGAAACTGGCCCACGCCATGGACCCCAAACCGCTCAAGCGGGTGTTTGCGGTGTTCTTGATCCTTGTGGCGTTGAACATGTTGCGCAAATCGCTGGGTCTTTGATCGGCGGGCTTTCTGTGCCGGCGTTCATGATCAAACTGCTCAATTAGAAACAATACTGCTGAATTGGTTCGCAATTACGTGCAAATACCTCGGTATTGCCGCAATCTCGCCTTAACTCGAAGGTTAGTTAATCAAATCGGAAGCTAAAATTCCGAGACTAACACCACGCGACAGAATCAGCGTGGTATCGAATGAGAGACAGTGCAATGACAGCGAAAGTTGAAAACCAAGACACGAATGTGATCGCATTCACACCCAAGGCACCGACTTGTGGCCATTGGACAGCGGCACAGCAGTTTCAGAAAATTGCGCATATGACGGCTGTGAATGACAACTACGGCCCCTCTGCTTGCGAGGGCGCACAGACCAGCGACCTGTTGTTGGATTTTCTGTACAGCGTAGCGCAGTAAACGATTTAATCTTGCTGTCTGGCCAGTTTAGCAGCCCGACCGCCGCGCCGTTTTGAATGCGCGCCTGCGCGCGACGGCAATTCGTCCATGATCTGACGCCGTGTTTCAGGCGTCATCCGAGACCATGCACCGATTTCATCAATAGACCTGAGGCACCCGGTACAAAGCCGCGTTTCGGGATGCACAACGCACAGCTTGACGCAGGGGCTTTCGACCTCGTCCCGTTTCCAGACTTCGTCTGTCATGCCGCGCCCCCTTGCATGCGCAACACGCGCAAACGATCCAATACACCTTGCAAGATATACCCCGCCGCCACGTGATCAATCACCTCTGCGCGACGTTTGCGTGACGTATCCGCCTCGAGCAGGGCGCGTTCGGCGGCAACAGTGCTAAGCCGTTCATCCCAATACCCGATGGGAATATCACCCAGCCTGTCAAAATTACGTGCAAAGGCGCGGGTCGATTGGCAGCGCGCCCCTTCTGACCCGTCCATATTGCGCGGCAATCCAAGGATCAGCCCGCCAATGCGCCGGTCCGCAATAATCTCACTCAGCCGTGCCGCATCGACGCCGAATTTCTTGCGACGCACGGTTTCAAGTGGCGTAGCAATCGACAGAAAGCTATCGGTGACCGCCACGCCGATGGTTTTTTCACCCAAGTCCAACCCGATCAGCGCCTGCATCGGGGGCAGGGCGGCGGCGAATTCTATGATGTCTTCATAGATCATTTTATCAAATTTGCCTTTTCGCCCGCGCGCGCAATCATATCGGTCGATGCAGGATCACCCGCAAAGACGTCCATCGCGTTGTCATATATCGCTTGGGCACGATCAGTCTGCCCCAATACGCCAAGGCTCGATATCAGGCGCGCCCAGTCTTCGGCAGGGCCGCCTTCGGTCGCCAAACGCTCTGACAACCCGTCGACCATTGCGCCAATCATCTCCATCCGCGCGGCCGGGGTCATGTCTTGGGCCGCTTCAATATCATCCTGCGACGGGCCGGGCAGGTCGCTTTGGCGCGTACCGGTGCCGATCTCGGGGATGGTATAGTCGACCCCGGCCAGATCCGCGACGGGTTCGATTTGCCCCAATATGGGTTCAATCCAGGGCGCATCGGCGGGGCCACGGCGCAGCAATCCATCCCAAATTCGAAAGCCCTGATCGGGCCGTCCGGTCTGGATCAGCATCAAGCCCCAGTAATAGCTGGCGGTCCCGTTCTCGGCATCGCGCGTCAACACGGCCCGCAAGACCGCTTCGGCCTCGGGGGACACATATCCACCCGCAGCCATGATCAATAACTCCGCGTAATTCACGACCTCTTCGGTCGACGCATCAGCCCCTTTTAACCGCACCACGGCGGATTGCGCCTCGGCGGCGGCAGCGTAATTGCCAATCCGCGCCTCGTTCTGCGCCAGCAAAGTTTGCCCCTGCACATCATCGGGCCGTGTCGCAACTGTTTCGCGCAGCCGGGTCAGCAAGGTCTCGTATTCGGCGCTCAGCTCGGCCCCGACCGACGCTTGGGGAATACCCGCAACGGCATCAGCCTGACTGGGGCGGGTTTCACGCAACGTCTTGGCGAAAGCGATGCGGTCTTTCAGCGCCAGATCGCCATAGCCCGGCGCGCCCAGCCTAGAATACATAAACAAGCTGCCCCCGATCAGCGCCAACGCAATCACCGCCATCAGCGCTTTCGAAGGCGCGCGCCCGGTCTGCACATCCGCGGTGCGGCCCTTGTCAGCGGCCAGAATGCGGCGCGAAATTTCGGTCTTGGCCCGTGCCGCATCTTCAGACGACAACACCCCACGTGCGACCTCGCGTTCAACCTCGGCCAGTTGATCGCGGTAAACTTGCACGTCTTGTTCAACCCGCGACGGGGCCTGTACTGCCGCGCCACGCCACAGGGCGCGGATCAGCAAAACGGTCACAAGGGTGGCACCAGCGGCGGCGATGATCCAGAAATTCATACGGGTCGGGTCCATTCATTCAGTAGACCGCACATCTAAACCGTGTTGCGCCGTGAAAAAAGGGGCCATATTGCAGCACCCTGTTTTGCGATTTGTGCGATTGCAGGGGATGTCGTAAAACTGATACGGAATGCCGCGCAGAGTATCCTCTTTTCTGCCTGCTCACCCAGAAAGAACCCAAGCGCACAGCCGCGTGCGAATCCATGCCGGGGACCGTCCTTTATGAAAAAGTATTCCGCCTTTGCCATCGCCCGCGAAGCACTGCGCCACCACACAGGTTGGACACGGGCATGGCGCGACGCGCAGCCCAAAAAACGCTATGACGCGATCATCATCGGGGCAGGCGGGCACGGGCTGGCGACGGCCTATTACCTTGGCAAAAACTTTGGCATCACCAATGTGGCGATCCTGGAAAAGGGCTGGCTTGGCGGCGGCAACACGGGCCGTAACACAACGATCATCCGCTCGAACTACCTCCAAGATCCGTCCGCCGCGATCTATGAAAAGGCCCGCAGCCTTTACGAGACGATGAGCCAGGATTTGAACTACAACGTCATGTTCTCGCCGCGCGGCGTGATCATGCTGGCCCAAACCCACCACGAGGTGCGCGGCTATCAACGAACGGCCCATGCCAATGCGTTGCAGGGTGTGACGACAGAATTTATCAGCCCCGCACGTGTCAAAGAACTGGTGCCGATCATCAACCTCGACGGCCCCCGCTATCCCGTTTTGGGCGGCTTGTGGCAGGCGCGCGGCGGCACGGCGCGCCACGATGCGGTGGCTTGGGGCTATGCGCGGGCCTGTTCCGACATGGGCATGGACGTGATCCAGAAATGCGAAGTCACCGGCATCCGGTCCGAGGGCGGCAAAGTCGTCGGCGTGTCCACCAACCGCGGCGATATCGATTGCGACAAGCTGGGCATGGTCGTGGCAGGCCACTCCGGCCATCTGGCCGATATGGCCGGTTTCCGGCTGCCCATCGAATCCGTTTCGCTTCAGGCGCTGGTGTCCGAGCCGATCAAACCCTGCATGGATGTGGTCGTGATGGCCAACACCGTTCACGGCTATATGTCGCAGTCGGACAAGGGCGAAATGGTCATCGGGGGCGGCACCGACGGCTATAACAACTACACCCAACGCGGGTCTTTCCACCATATCGAGGAAACCGTCCGCGCCTTGATCGAGACCTTTCCAATGGTGTCGCGCCTCAAGATGCTGCGCCAATGGGGCGGTATCGTAGACGTCACGGGCGACCGCTCTCCGATCCTCAGCAAAACCCCGGTTGAGGGCGTGTTCATCAACTGCGGCTGGGGCACAGGCGGCTTTAAGGCGATCCCGGGGTCCGGCTGGGCCATGGCCGAACTGATGGCCAAAGGCCGCTCGCCGCTCACGGACGCCTTCGGGCTGAACCGTTTCCAAGAGGGCCGGTTTATTGATGAAAGCGTGGCTGCTGGGGTGGCGCATTGATGGAATATCTAGCTGTGATCGGACTTTCACTTGACTTGGTTGGTGTAGTTGTTCTCGGTTTTGATGTTCTATCACTCCAAAAGGCTGCCCGAGATTCTGCAGAGAGCAACCGAAAGTCTATCGAGTTTCACCGAGAGGGCCTCGCCTTAGGTGTTGGTTGGTTAGAATGGCGTACTGGCTCGGTTTCTGAAGGGTTATTTGAAAGTGATGGAGGAATTGATGCTGATGCAGCTCAAAATGACTTTAAAGCATTAACTGACTTTGCCAGAGACCTCGACGACCGTGTTTCAACACTAGTTGAACTGATTGATGAGACCACGATTACTCAAGAAAGCGCAGCTAGCCGCTCTCTTAAGCTTACAGGGTTTGGCTTGGTTCTGATCGTGATAGGGTTTGGCCTACAGATCGCAGCTCAAACGATTTGAGGGAATAAATGCATATTTTAATCAAGTCCATCTGCCGCATCGCCACCGCAGAGCCCCATTTGACACTCCAGATCCATCTAATGTCCCCACATTCCATGGCAAACCCTCGCAATTCCCGGAACAATTTTCCCGTTCACGGTGTTGTGTCTTCATACAGAGTTTATGAAGGATCAGTACAATGGCAACACCAGAGCATAACCAAACACCCCACAGCCAAACACCGCACACCACGGTTAACAAAACCAACGGCACCAGCACCGGCATCATCATCGGTGTCCTTGTTGTCTTGGTTCTGGGCTTCGGCTTCTACTACTTTTCGGACGGCGATCCGATGGATACGTCCAACGACATCAACGTTACCGTTGAAGGTTCCGGCGATGCGATGGAAAACGCTGCGGAATCCGTTGGGAACGCCGCAGAATCCGCGGCTGAATCTGTCGAAGACGCAGCTGACTCCGCTACCGGCAACTAAGCCGACCACACACCATTCTTTCGCGACCAAAGTCGATCCCGCACGCGGGGTCGGCTTTTTTGCGTTTCGCGCAACCTGCCAAAGGAGCGTCTCATGCTGATCCTCACCTGCCCAAACTGCGGCATCACCGCCGAAGAAACCGAATTCCACGCAGGAGGAGAGGCGCATCTAACCCGGCACGGCCCCGGCGCATCGGATGATGATTTTGAGAAATACCTGTTCATGCGTGAAAACCCCAAGGGCGTGCATTTTGAACGGTGGCGGCATGTCTATGGCTGCGGCAAATGGTTCCACGCCGCCCGCGATACCATGACGCTGGAAATCTTTGGCACCTACACGGCCCAAACCAGCACGATCCCCCAAGATATCATCGACAAAATCACCGACCGACGCCCCGATTGGCAGCCCCCCAAGGCCCCGTAATGTCGCTGTTTCATTTTGCCCAAAAAAACTCCCGCCGGAGGCATCCGCGCTCTCCGCAAACACCAAGGTTAGACCCATGAGCACCAGAATTGCCACAGGCGGCCGCCTGCTCAACAAATCCAATGCTGTCAGTTTTTCGTTCAACGGCAAACAGTTGCGCGGCTACGAAGGGGACACGCTTGCCTCGGCACTTCTTGCCAATGACCAGATGCTGGTGGGCCGGTCGTTCAAATATCACCGCCCCCGTGGCATTGTCGCCGCGGGCCCAGAAGAACCCAACGCGTTGATGAACCTGGGTCGTGGCGGGCGGTTTGAACCCAACCAGCGCGCCACCACGACCGAACTTTTTGACGGGCTTGAAGCGGCCAGCCAGAACCATTGGCCCAGCCTCGAATTCGATGTGGGCGCGATCAACAAACACCTCAGCCGGTTCCTGCCTGCGGGCTTTTACTACAAGATGTTCATCCATCCGCGTCCGTTCTGGAAACATGTGTATGAACCGATTATCCGTCACTCCGCCGGTCTGGGCAAAGCGCCCAAAGAACAAGACGCGGACAGCTATGAGCATTTCCACGCCTTTTGCGATGTGTTGATCATCGGTGGCGGTATTGCGGGGCTCGAGGCCGCGCGCACCGCCGCGCGTGCCGGGGCCAAGGTGATCTTGCTGGAGCAAACCGCCCATTGGGGTGGCCGCGCGCCAGTTGATGGCGGTACCGTCGAAGGGGCGTCGGTGACGTCCCATATCGACGGGCTGGTCAGCGAATTGTCTGCGATGGAAAACGTCCAGATGCGGACCCGCGTGATGGGGGCAGGGGTCTATGACCACGGCTATGTGCTGGGCTATGAACACCTGACCGACCACGCGCCAGCGGCCCAAGGGCCACGCCACCGTTTGTGGCGCATCCGGGCGGGCCATATCATTACCGCAACCGGCGCGATTGAACGGCCATTGTCCTTTGCGGGCAATGACATCCCCGGCGTCATGCTTGCGGCCGCTGTGCGGGATTATCTGGTGAATTTCGGTGTCTCCATCGGGGATCGCACGGTCCTCGTCACCAACAACGATGACGCATATCGCACGGCAATCGCGCTGACCGAGGCGGGCCTGAACGTGCCTGCGATCCTTGATGCCCGCGTGCTGCCTGAGGATTCCACCCTGATGGCCCGCGCTAAAGAGCTGGGCATACGGGTGATGATGGGCCACGCGGTGTCGTCGGTCCAAGGTGGCAAACGGGTGACAGCCGTCAACGTCTGCAGCCAGGCTGGCGAAGGTGCAGTGCTGGAAACCATCGACTGTGATGCGGTCGCCATGTCGGGCGGCTGGTCGCCCGTGGTGCATCTGTGGTCCCACTGCGGCGGCAAACTGGTGTGGGATGTAGCGCTTGCCACCTTCCGCCCTGATGTGAACCACCCACCCATTGGTGCGGATGGACATGGGTTTGTCACAGCCGCAGGTGCTGCGGCGGGCTTCTTTAGCTTGGACGATATCCTGCATGATGCCCACGCGGCGGCGGATGGCGTTGTTACGACCTTGGGCTTCAAACTACCTGCCGATGTGGTTTCCCCTAATGCCGAGCGTCAAGAGGAAACCCCCTTGGCCCCAGTCTGGATGATGCCCCACGGTGCCAACGTCAAGCTGCGCGAAAAGACGTGGCTGGATTACCAGAACGACGTGAAAGTGTCCGACGTGCGCCTTGCCGCACAAGAGGGTTTTGTAAGCGTCGAGCATACCAAGCGCTACACCACCCTTGGCATGGCGACGGATCAGGGAAAACTGAGCAATATCAACGGCCTTGCGACGCTTGCAGGGGCATTGGATGCGGATATTCCAACCGTGGGCACGACCACCTTCCGCCCGCCATACCACCCGATTTCGATGGGTGCGATTGGCGGGGAGGCGCGCGGTGACGTGTTCCAACCGCTGCGCCGCACGCCGATGCATGACTGGCACGCGGCGAATGGGGCTGAATGGGAACCTGTCGGCCATTGGCGCAGGCCCTATTCCTATAACCGCCCCGGCGAGACGATCCATGACGCGGTCATGCGCGAAGTGACCAACACACGCACCAATATGGGCCTGCTGGATGCGTCCACCCTTGGCAAGATCATCGTCAAAGGGCCGGATGCGGGCAAGTTCCTTGATATGCTCTACACCAATATGATGAGCAGCCTGAAACCGGGCAAATGCCGCTATGGCTTGATGTGTTCGGAAAACGGGTTTCTGATCGACGATGGCGTGGTCGCGCGCATCGATGATGACACCTTCCTGTGCCATACCACCACGGGCGGCGCGGACCGTATCCACCAGCATATGGAGGAATGGCTGCAAACCGAATGGTGGGATTGGAACGTCTATGTCGCCAATGTGACCGAGCAATATGCGCAGATCGCTGTCGTTGGCCCCAATGCCCGCAAATGCCTTGAAAAGCTGGGCGGGATGGATGTCAGCAAAGACGCGCTTGGTTTTATGGAGTGGGTCGATGGAGAGTTGGGCGGGTTTAAATGCCGCATCTACCGTATCTCGTTCTCGGGCGAGCTGAGCTATGAAATCGCCGTGGATGCGGGCGTGGGTCAGGCATTCTGGGATGCGTTGATGGTTGCGGGCAATGACTTGGGCGTAATGCCCTATGGCACCGAATGTCTGCACATTCTGCGCGCCGAAAAGGGGTTCATTATGATCGGGGACGAAACCGACGGCACCGTAATCCCGCAGGATCTGGGGCTGAACTGGGCGATCTCGAAAAAGAAAGAAGACTACCTTGGCAAACGCGCGCAGCAGCGCAGCCATATGGTCGACCCGACCCGCTGGAAACTTGTGGGGCTTGAGACAACCGATGGCAGCACCTTGCCAGACGGGGCCTATGCCGTGGGCGAAGGCGTCAATGAAAACAACCAGCGCAATATGATTGGGCGTGTGACGTCCACCTATCATTCGCCCACGCTGGGTAAAGGCATCGCCATGGGGCTGGTCCTGAACGGCCCTGACCGCATGGGCGAGGTGCTGGAATTCCCCGGCACCGATGGCAAAACCTACAACGCGAAAATCGTCGATCCGGTGTTTTACGATAAAGAAGGGGAGAAGCAGAATGTCTGAGCCCATCAGCGCCCTGAACGGGGCCGTTTACACGCAAGGCATCGCAGAAATCACCGCCCTTGATCCGATTGGTATGATCTCGCTCCGTGGTGATTTGACTGCGGGTTATCTGAAAAAACCTGTCAAGAAGATCACCGGTGTTGCCATGCCGGAGATGCGCGGCATCAATCTTGAGGACGGCAAAGGCGTTGCCTGGATGTCGCCGGATGAGCTGCTCTTGATCGGCCCCTATGCGGATGTCGCCACCAACCTTGAGACGTTGCACAAGGCCATTGGCAGCAATCATGCGTTGGCCGTGAACGTATCTGATGCCCGCGCCGTTTTCCGCATTACCGGCACACACACCCGCGAGGTTCTGGCCAAGCTGGCTCCGGTGGATACCAGCCCCGATGCATTTGCCCCCGGCACGATCCGGCGCACGCGGCTTGCGCAGGTGCCAGCGGCATTCTGGTTGATTGATGATGATACGGCAGAACTGGTCTGTTTCCGGTCGGTCGCGCAATATGTCTTTGATCTGCTGAAAACCGCGGCACAGCCCGGATCAGAGGTGAATTACCACCGCAGTTAACCTTTGCAGTCATAGCCTGCGCATAAAACCCGTTGCGATAACGGAACTTAGCGCGGGTTTGATTTGTTGAGGTACCAAGACGTCAGGTGAACCCGTGTTTATTGGCGGGTCTTGGGGGGACGTTCTTTTGCGTCCTGCCCCTTGACCTTAGGCCTTGAGGGGCTTCATGTGACCCAGATGAAATTAATCAATGGAGGCCCAAAAAATGGCTTTTTCACTTCCCGATCTTCCCTATGCCCACGACGCCCTTGCTTCCAAAGGCATGTCCGCTGAAACGCTGGAATATCACCACGACAAGCACCACAATGCCTATGTTGTGAACGGAAACAAAGCGATTGAAGGCACCGAATGGGCTGACAAATCCCTCGAAGAGATCATCAAAGGCACCTATGACCCCAAAGCGGTCGCCCAAAGCGGCATTTTCAACAACATCAGCCAGCTGTGGAACCACAACCAGTTCTGGGAAATGATGGGGCCAAAAGGCAACGCAATGCCGACCGAGCTGGAAAAAGCCATCACCGAAAGCTTTGGTTCCGTTGACAAGTTCAAGGATGATTTCAAAGCGGCTGGCGCAGGTCAGTTCGGTTCCGGCTGGGCGTGGCTGGTTAAAGACACGGACGGCGGCCTGAAGGTTACCAAAACCGAAAACGGCGTGAACCCCGTTTGCTTTGGCCAAACAGCATTGCTGGGCTGCGACGTGTGGGAACACTCCTATTACATCGATTTCCGCAACGCGCGTCCTGACTATCTGACAAACTTCCTCGACAACTTGGTCGATTGGGAAAACGTCGCCTCGCGCATGTAAATTGCTAATGCATTAAGATCGAAGGCCCCGTGAACAATTTTCGCGGGGCTTTTTCTTTGGAACAAGTGTATTTTTGAAGTGTTTTCTTAATGACGCAACTCTCACGACAGGAGCAGACAAATGGCAAAGCTGGAAAATGGAACCTGGGTCTTGATCGCCGACGGTGAAAAAGCACTGTTTATGGTGAACGAGACGGATGCCGAAGACCCGTTCTTGCAAGTCTTCCGCGAGGAAGAGCAGGACAATCCGCCAAACCGGGATCAAGCCGCCAACCGCCGCGGGCGCTTTAACGATGGTCCGTCCGTCCACCGCTCGGCTGTGGATGACACCGACTGGCATCAGCTGTCAAAGGACCGCTTTGCCCACGAGCTGTCGGAAATCCTGTACAAGCAGGTCCACAAAGGGAAATTCGAAAGAATCGTACTCGTTGCGCCGCCGAAAACTTTGGGCGAATTGCGCGATGAAATGCATCAAGAGGTCGCGGCCAAGGTTGTTGGTGAAATCCCTAAGACGCTGACCAATCATCCTATGGATGAGATCGAAAAGATCGTGAAGGCAGAGCTAGAGAAGGCTTAGCCCTGTGTGAAGCCCGCTTAGAGCGAGATATTTTTGCAACATCGAAAAAGCCGGCGGGGCAGGTAAGCCACGCCGGCTTTAGATGCGTCTGGCGGCGGATGGGGTGGCTTTGAATGCCTGTTCCTGCCGGCTGTCTGCCTCACGTAATATATCAGGAACGGGCGCTTAGATGCGCCCTCACAGCGCTAACAGTTGGTGCTGCGATAGCTCCGCATGTGGCAGGTTCGTCGGTTTGCATCGATCCAAAAGATCAGGCGCAGCTAGGTGTCTGTCAGGCGAAGGAAGTTTTTAGCGCCTCAAACACGGCATCTACATCCGGGACGGATACAAAGTAATCCAGCAGCGTCTTATCCGCAAATCCGTTCGCCACAACATGATCCAAAAGCTGGATCAACGGGTCCCAGTAACCATTTGTATTCAATAGAATTACCGGCTTTTCATGCAGACCCAGCTGCCGCCATGTCAACACCTCGAACAGCTCGTCCAGTGATCCGGCCCCGCCGGGCAGGACGACGACTGCATCGCAGTTCATGAACATGACTTTTTTGCGCTCGTGCATCGTTTCGGTCACGATGTATTGGGTCAAATCGGTTTTCCCGACCTCCCATTTGACCAGATGTTCGGGGATCACGCCAAAGGTTATCGCGCCTGCGTCCTGTGCTGCACGGGCAACCGCACCCATCAATCCAACATCGCCCGCCCCATAGACCAGCCGCCAATTGTTGTCTGCCAACCCCTGGCCCATGGCCTGCGCGGCGGCCATGTATTCAGGGTCCGCACCGGGGCGTGATCCGCAATAAACGCAGATGGATTTTTGAAACATGACGGGGGTCCTTGTCAGCAAATGTGAAACTGCGGTGCAGCTCTATTTTGACCCTTGATAACCTGCTTGTTACAAGGGCTCAATGTGGTGAGTACCAAGGGGTGGTGGTAATGTCGGTGTTCCAATCGCGAAATGCTCAGGTTTTGGGCGGGGTTGTCGTTGCTGCGGTTGTGGTCGTGGCGGGATATCTCCTTTTTGTTCCTAGTCTTACCCCCGACACCGACCTGTCAGAAGACGTGTCAGAAACCGCACAACCTGTCGCCCAATCCGCAGCGGCCCCGGAACTTGCCAAGCCGGAAACCTCTGCCAAGCCGGAAACCGTTGCCGAGAGCGCCGAACCAACCCCGCAAAAGCCCAGTTTTGACGAGGTGCGCCGCGATGCGGATGGTGTAACGGTCATCGCAGGGCGCGCCGCGCCGGGCAGCGAGGTCAAGGTCGTCAGCAACGGAGCCGAGATCGCGACAACCACCGCCGATAGCGCCGGAAAATTCGCAACGCTTGCCATCCTGCCCCCCGACGGAAAGGGGCAAGTTTTAAGCCTTGAGGCCGACGTGGAAGATACCGAAACCCGCTCCGAAGATGAGGTTATTCTGGCCCCCATGATGCCGAAGGCCCCCGAAGTTGCGGCGGTTGAGGAAGACATTCAGACGACCTCGGAAGTCGCTGAGAACGAAGCGCAAACCGAAGAACCCATGGCTCAAACTACACAGGCTGATCCTGTCGACACCGCCCCAAAAACCACCGCTCAGGATGACGCCCCGCAGCAGGTGGCGCTGTTGAAATCGACGCAGGACGGGGTGGAGTTGTTAACCGATGAAACCCGTGATGCGGCGCAAAGTGTGGCGCTGGACACCATCACATATTCCGAGCAGGGCGAGGTACAGCTTGCCGGGCGCGCCCAATCGACAGGTGCCGCCGTTCAGGTGTATCTGGACAATGCAGCCGTTGGTAAATTGCCCGTAAACGAAGAGGGGCGCTGGCGCGGTGATATCGAGGGGATCGATACCGGGATCTATACCCTGCGAGTGGACGAGCTGAACCAAGACGGCGACGTGATCAGCCGGGTCGAAACACCATTCAAACGCGAAAGCGCCGAGACTTTGGCACGCGCCACTGCCAATTATGATGGCCCGATCAAAGAGGTTACCGTGCAGGAAGGGGCGACGCTTTGGGCCATTGCCCGCGAACGCTATGGCGATCCGACCTTGTATTTGCGCGTGGTCGAGGCGAACCGCGATTCAATCCGCGACCCCGATTTGATTTATCCCGGTCAGGTCTTCGATCTGCCCGACTAACGCGCGCGGCGTCCAATTAGCGTGATGATTTTGCCCGTTGCTCTGGCAACCCTGTGGCTTGCGACCTATGTAGTGACGCAAGCATTCAGGAAAATTTATGTCAGCCGATACCACCCGCGCCGCACCTGGTGCTAAAAACCCGCCTCGCACCCCCATGACCGAAGAAGAAATGGCCAACGCAGCCGAGCGTCAGTCAAACCTTTTGGTGTTGAAAAAGGTCGCCCCCTATCTTTGGCCCAAGGACATGCCTTGGGTGAAAAAGCGTGTGGTTTGGGCAATGCTGTTTTTGGTCATATCCAAGCTGATTTCCGTATGTATTCCAATTATTTACAAAGGTGCTGTTGACGGGCTGGCGAACGAAGGCGTGCCGCTTTTGGCCCTTGGCGCGATTGGTCTGACCATTGCTTATGGCGTGGCGCGGGCGATGAATGTCGGCTTTCAACAGCTGCGCGATGCGGTGTTTGCGCGGGTCGGGCAGCGTGCGCTTCGAATGCTGGCGTTGGAAACCTTTCACCACATTCACCGCCTTTCGATGCGCTATCACATCACCCGCAAGACCGGCGGCCTAAGCCGGATTATTGAGCGTGGGGTCAAAGGCGTTGATTTTCTGCTGCGCTTTTTGCTGTTCTCGATCGGGCCGCTGATCCTTGAGCTGATATTGATCGGGATCATTCTGACGGTGCTGTTTGATTTCTGGTATCTGCTGGTCGTTGCCGTGACCATCGGGCTGTATGTTTGGTTCACCTTTGCGGTGACCGAATGGCGGGTAAAGCTGCGCCGCCAGATGAACGACCAAGATACCGATGCCAATCAAAAGGCCATCGACAGCTTGCTGAACTATGAAACGGTCAAGTATTTCGGCGCGGAAAACCGCGAGGCACAGCGCTATGATATGGCGATGGCAGGCTATGAAGAGGCCGCGATCAAGACCAACTATTCGCTGGCGTTCCTGAACTTTGGTCAGTCCCTGCTGATCACCTGTGGTTTGGTTGGTGTGATGATCATGGCCGCGATTGGCGTGCAAAACGGCTCGCTCACAGTTGGTGATTTCGTCATGGTGAACGCCTATATGGTGCAAATCACCATTCCGCTGAACTTCCTCGGCACGGTCTATCGTGAAATCCGGCAGGCGCTTGTTGATATGGGGCAGATGTTCACGTTGCTGGATCAACCCGCTGAAATTAAAGACAAACCAAACGCGCCAGACCTAAAGGTTGACGGCGGTCGGGTGACGTTGAAGGACGTGAAGTTCGGCTATGACCCTGAGCGGCAAATCCTCAAGGGCATATCGCTTGAGGCCGCACCGGGTGAGATGGTTGCGATTGTCGGATCAACGGGATCGGGAAAATCCACCATCGGGCGGCTGTTGTTCCGGTTTTATGATGTGAACGGCGGCGCGCTGTTGATCGACGGCCAAGACGTGCGTGACGTGACCCAAGACAGCCTGCACAAATCCATCGGGGTGGTGCCCCAAGACACCGTGCTGTTCAACGACACGATTGGATATAACATCGGCTATGGCCGCGATAATGCCACCCAAGCCGAGATTGAAGCCGTGGCGAAAGCCGCGCAGATCCATGACTTTATCCAAAGTTTGCCAAACGGATATGACACGGCCGTGGGCGAGCGGGGGCTAAAGCTGTCGGGCGGTGAAAAGCAGCGCGTGGGGATTGCACGGACCTTGCTCAAGAACCCGCCGATTTTGTTGCTGGACGAAGCCACCAGCGCCCTGGACAGCGAGACAGAGCACGAAATTCAAGATGCACTGCGTCAGGCGGGCAAGGGCCGTACGGTGCTGACCATCGCGCACCGTCTGTCTACTGTTGCCGAAGCAGATAGAATTGTGGTGCTTGAGCAGGGCGAGATTGTCGAGCAGGGCAGCCATGATGATCTGCTGGCGCGCAATGGTCGTTATGCGCAGCTATGGCAGCGTCAACAGTCCGAGGATGAAACTTAATTATACGGCGCGGCGGTCACGCGCTAAGTGACTGCCGCGGCCACGTCTATGGGGCAGATCACCGGTATTTTGCGGTAAGCCTCTCTCATTTTTCTATGTAAACGGCCCTGTTAAAGCGCCTCGATATCCAATTCAAAAGGAACGTCCCATGCAAACCAGCATGCTCCGCACGGCGCTAATTCTCGGACTGATCTGTGTGACCGGCCCCTTCGCCATCGACATGTATCTGCCCGCATTGCCCGCGATCGAGGCCGCACTGGGCACATCGGTTTCCGGCGCGCAATTGACCTTGGTTGCGTATTTTCTGGCTTATGGGGTGTCGCAGCTGGTTTACGGCCCGCTGTCGGATCAGATCGGGCGTAAAAAGACGTTGCTAATCGGGATGAGCATCTTTGCAGTCGGATCGGTCATCTGCGCAGCTGCCCCCACAATCGAGGTTTTGGTGATTGGTCGCCTGATCCAGGGGATGGGTGGTGCGACCGTGATGGTGATCCCCCGTGCGATTATCCGCGACATGTACACGGGCGCGCAGGCCACGCGGTTGATGGCAACGATCATGCTGGTGATCTCGATCTCGCCGATGCTAGCCCCCTTGGCGGGCAGCGGCATTGTGGCGGTCGGCAGCTGGCGCGAGATTTTCTTGGTGATGGGGATATTTGCAGGCCTAAGCCTGACCTTGGCGCAGGTGACCCTGCCAGAAACCCTGAAACAGGAGCGTCGGCGCAAGGTGAATATCAAGGAGCTGTCGCGCAGCTGCGGGATATTGCTGCGCGATCCGGTTTTCCTAGGCCTGACCTTTATTGCGGGCTTTGGCATGGCCAGCTTTTTCCTGTTCGTGTCCAGTGCATCCTTTGTCTACACCGGAGAATACGGGCTGACGCCGACGGAATTTTCATTGGCCTTTGCGTTTAATGCGGTCGGGTTTTTCATTGCCACCCAGATGGCTGGACGTCTGGCAGATCGCTGGGGGCTGGCCACATTGATCGGGCGCGGCGTGATCGGGTTTGCCACCTGCGCGACCGTGTTGGCCCTGCTTGAACTGGCGGGTTTCCAAGGCATGTGGTTGCTGCTGATCGGATTGTTTATGGCCTACGCCTGCCTTGGTGTGGTGATCCCGTCGGCCATGGTGGCGGCGCTTGACGCCCACGGACGGCGGGCAGGCATGGCATCATCCCTAAGCGGCAGCATGACCATGATGATCAGCGCGGCCTGCATTGGCCTGTCGACCCCGTTCTTTGACGGGACCGCATTGCCCATGGTCGTCAGCATTGCGCTATGCGGGCTGGCGGCGGTGGGGCTGGTGATTGTGACCATGCCAAAGCTGCGGCAGCAGCAAATGGAACTTGCTACCGCCTAGGGGTTATTCCGCTACCTTCAGCTTTGACAAAGGGGCTGCGTCGTCGCCCCAGATCAGGATGCCTGTCTTAAGACGTTGCGCATCCTTTTCCAGCGCCCAATCCTGTGCTGCCTTGCTGGCACGGCCCAGCGACATCTTGGCCAGCAACTGGGCAACCCAGCGGGCATAGGTGGTGGCCCAGACCCGCAGGGCCAATAGCGAGGGCGTCACCATCAGCGTCAGCACCGTTGCCACGCCAAGGCCGAACACCACAGCCGTCGCCAGTTGTTTCCACCACAGGGCAGTGGGGCTGTCGATGGTGTAACCGCCATTGGCGAAATCAAGGCTAAGGCCGAACATCATCGGGGCAAGGCCCGCCATCGTTGTAATGGTGGTCAACAGAACCGGGCGAATACGGGCCTGCGCGGTGCGAATAATCGCCTCGATCCGGGGCATGTACTGGCTGAATTCCTGATAGGTATCGATTAGAATGATGTTGTTGTTCACCACGATCCCGGCCAAGGCGACGATCCCCGTGCCGGTCATGATGATCGAAAACGTCTGGTCCATCACCAGCATCCCGATCAACACGCCTGTGGTTGACAGAACGACGGCAATCAACACCAACACCGAATTATAGATGCTGTTGAACTGGGCCAGCAGAATGATGAACATCAACCCCAAGGCCGCCGTAAAGGCAGAGCTTAGGAATGCCTGGCTTTCGGCCTGATCCTCTTGGTCGCCGGTCCATTCCGTGGTGATGCCAGCGGGCAGCGGGTTCGTCTCAAGCCATTTGCTGATCTCGGTGATCCGTTCGTTGGCGTTGATCGGGATCATGCGCAGCTGCGCTTTGTCCATCCCATCTTGCAGATCAATATCGGCCGCCGCGACCGTGCGGTCGGTGATCTTATAGCTGGTACCATCCAGTGTGGTGATATCCGCGTCAGATGCCGCAGGGCGCATGGTGGCAAGGGTGATGTCGGTTTCCGCGCCGTCGATCACTTCGGTTTTCACCAGTTTGGCCAGACCGACCGAAACCCCAGCCTTGATATCAAGGTACCGCTTTTGATCGACGCGGTTAATCTCGGCAAGCTTTGGCACAGGCTTGCGGGTGATGAAATTCGACAGTGGCACCAAGCCGTCAATCGTGCGCACCTTGAGCGTATCAAGGGTGCTGAGCACGCGGTCTTCTTCGGGCAGGCGAACCCTGATCTCGATCTCTTCGTCTGAGGTATCAACCCGCATGGTATCCAGCAGCAACCCGCGCGTCACCAGTTGCACCATGGCACCGACGGTCAGCACATCGGCCCCGTATTGGCCCGCCTTGGCGACATCCACGTCGATTTGCCAATCAATGCCGGGCAGGGGGCGTGTGTCTTCGATCAGGGTCAGGCCGGGGGTTTTGTCGAAATGGTCGCGCGCCAGTTCGGTCGCAGTGATCAGATCGTCAAAGTCATTGCCTTTCAGGCGCAGATGCACCGGCTTGGCCGACGCCGGTCCACGGGCCTGCGCCAGAATTTCGATTTTGACGCCGGGGATCTGGCTTAGTTCTTCGGTCAGCTCTGAAATCACGATATCGCCATCCAGCTCGGGCTGCAGGGCGCGGTCTTCCCATGGGATCGTTTCAAGCTGGACTTGGCCGATGCTGTCCTTGGGGGCCTGCGCGCCACCGGTATTGCTGTCCAACCCACCTTCGCCCGCGAAGGCAAAGGCGGTTAGCACGCCGGGATGGTCAAGCACGATCTCTTCGGCCTGTTTCATGATCGCGTCTTTTTCCGTCAGCGACAGGTTGCCCCGCGCCAAGACATAGACAATGGCCTGCTCGGGTTCGGATTCGACAAAGAATTCGACGCCCTTTGAGTTGTTGCTAAAGAAGATCATTGTGGTGCCGACAAAGACAAACACCACACCAATCACGACCAGCGGCATCACGGGGTTGCCCGCGATAAATTCGATCACGCGCCCGAATGCCGATCTGCGGTAGCCCGATTTGATCACATCAACAGGCTTGCTGAACAGTTTGGACGTAACCCATTGGCCACCGCGCCCCATGCGCGTGAACAGCGCGAAAAAGCTGACCAGCCCCAACATCGCACCCGAGATGCCAATCGAGACCAAGGCCGCGAGCGCCGCAATGCAAAGGAAAACGATGGCAAATACAGGAATGACGGAGCCGAGAATATCCAGCCCGTCCATTGACGCAAATTGCGCGGAAATCACCCCAAACAATGGCTGTGCCAGCGCCATCGGAACGGCCACCATCGCAAAGGCGACCGGAAACAGCAGCAGATGCAGGTAAAAACGCAAGCCCGCGATGGCTGTCATATTATCAGCCATCCAGCGTTCCAGCCGCCCGGTCACGCCGCCCAAGACAGGCAGATAGACCAAGGCCACGACAAGGGAGGCGGACAGAACGAAAATCAAGGTGACGGGCAACATGCCCATGAATTGCCCCGGCACACCGGGCCAGAACAGCATTGGCAAAAACGCGCATAGCGTCGTGGCCGTGGACGAAATGATCGGCCAGAACATGCGCTTGGCGGCGGTGACATAGGCCTGCATCGGCCCTTCGCCTTGTTGCTGGCGCGCATCGGCATATTCGACCACAACGATGGCCCCATCGACCAACATGCCCACGGCCAAGATCAGCCCGAACATCACGATGTTCGAGATCGAGATGCCCATGAGCGCCAAAAAGGCGAAACACAAAAGAAACGAGGTCGGGATCGCAAAACCCACCAGCAGCGCCGCGCGGATACCAAGGGCCGCCAGCACCACAATCATCACCAGCGCCACGGCGGTCAGAACAGACCCCAAAAGCTGTTGCACCATGCTGTCCACGACGCGGCTTTGATCGTTCGAGGTGCCAATTTTCACGGCGGCCTTCAGCCCGTCGGGCCAATTCGCGCTCTGCTCGGCCACGACCTGTTTCACGCGGGAAGACGTGTCGATCAGGTTGAAACCCTTGCGTTTCACCACCTGCAAGGCCAGCGTCTTCTCGCCGTTAAAACGTGCGGTGCCTTCGCGGTCTTCAAAGGTCAGGTTGATGGTCGCCAGATCACCCAAGGTCACAACGCGATCCCCGTTGGTTTTAACGGGCAGGTCATAAACATCGCGCGGCTCGTCAAAGGACGACGGAATCTTGACCGAGAATGTCCCCTGATCCGACTGTACCTCGCCTGCGGCGATCAGTTGGTTGTTGTTCTGAACGGTGTTGATCAATTCACCAGCGGTGACGTCATAGGCCTCAAGGCGCAGCGGATCGATCAAGACCTCCAGCATCTCGTCACGGTCGCCAGCAAGCCCGGCCTCAAGCACCGCATCCATGCCTTCCAGCTCGTCCTGCAATTCGCGGGCGACACGGGCCATCGTGCGTTCGGGCACGGGGCCGGTCAGGTTGACGATGATGATCGGGAATTCGGAAAAGTTGATCTCGGTGATCGAATATTTCTCGTAACCTTCGGGGAATTTGCCCTCGGCTGTGCTCATGGCGTCGCGCACATCGGCCATGATCTTGGTTTTGTCCCAGCCAAATTCAAACTCAAGCGCGACACCGGCATAGTTTTCAGCGGCGGTGCCGGTCATGGTTTTCAGCCCGTCCAGATCGGACAGCTCGGTCTCCATCGGTTTGACCAGCAAGGTTTCACTGTCGATGGCGGAAATACCGGGGAACTGCACGGATACAAACAGGGCAGGGATTTCAATGTCGGGTTCACCCTCTTTGGGCAGGGTCGAATAGGCATATCCGCCCACCACAAGGCTGAGCAGAATAAACGCCATAACCATGCGGGCACGGCCAGCGGCCCAATCGACGATACCACTCATTGGGTAACCTCTTTGTAAGTGGGTGCAACGGTGACGCCAGCAATCACGTACTCTTGTCCCAACACGATCACATCTGACGTTTGCGGCAAGCCGCTGACCCAGACGCCCTGTTTGCTGTCACGGACCAGTTGCACGGGCACAAAGCCAACCACATTCGCGTCGTCGATGACACGCACGCCCAAGATGCCCTCGTCATTCAGGGTGAGCGCAGATTGCGGCAGCAAATGCGCGTCGACCCCGTCAGAGGAAATGGCGATTTCGGCGGTTTGGCCGTCACGGATGGACAGATCGCTGTTGTCAACGTCAATTTCGATGCGGAAGGTGCGTGTTGTCGGATCAGACGCACGAGAGATAAACGTGACCTGACCGCCAATCTCGCGGTTGTCTGCGGCCAGCCGCGCGCGGGCCATAGCACCAAGCGCGACGCGGTTCACCTCGGTTTCGGGGACAAACCCAACCAGCTTGATCGGATCCAGTTGGATCACGCGGGCGCAGAGGCTGCCGGTTTGCAAAAGGCTGCCCAATTCGGCGGTGTCGCTTTCCAGCAATCCGTCAAAGGGGGCGGTTAACGTCAGGCGGTCGATTTCTGCTTGGGCGCTGGCCACGGCGGCTGCGGCGGCTTCGATCCCGGCTTTGGCCGCGTTCAACCCGGCTTCGGCAGAGCTTAGGCCGGCCCGCGCACCTGCGGCTGTTGCCTGTGCGGTTGCCAGTTGTGTGGTGGATGAAAACCCGCCTGCGCCCAGCTTTTCGGCTGCATTCAGCTTGATCAATGTCTCGTCCAGGCGGGCTTGGGCCTCTTCAACGCGGGCTTGGGCCTCGGGTACGCGCGATTCAGCCTCGGCAAGGCGGGCTTCGGCCTCGCTTTTGGCGGCACCGCGTGTGCCGATGTCCAGCGTACACATGGTATCACCTGCGGTGACTTTCGTCCCTTTGCGCAGGGGCGGGGACGTCACGATGGCGGATGTTTCTGAGGCGACATCAACGGTCCGGGCGGCGGCGGTTTGGCCACGTACAATCACGGCCGATGCCAAGGGGCTGGCGGTGCTGCGCTGCACCACGACCTTGACCAATTGCTGTTCAGCGATTTGGGACGGGTTTGCGCCGTCCTCTGCCGCGCCTTCCTGCGCTGCCGTGGCATCGTCTGGCTGTGCGTCAGACCGGCCCAACAATATGTCCCGTTCAAAGATCGCCATGTACAAGAGGGCGGAAACGGCTATTGCCGCAAGAATGGAAAAAATACGCATATTTCGCCTTTGGCCGGTCAGATTTCATTAGTCGCATACTATAGACAACGATTTGTTAGGCCAAATTGACTGGCATGACCAGTTCACAGGTGTTTTTTATGGCGGCTGCGAAGCCGTGGCCGGACGGATGCTCAAAGACGATGCAAGGATGCCCTTGGCAGGGTGGCTGTCGCAGGTTAAGAGGGGCGCTAATTCACGGTGGGACAGGCAAGATATGAGCGATACAGACAGTTTCATTGACGAGGTGAACGAAGAAGTCCGCCGCGACCGTTTTTATTTCATGCTCAAGCGGTATGGCTGGATTGCCGTTCTGGCTGTGGTGCTGCTGGTCGGCGGTGCCGCGTGGAATGAATACCAAAAGGCGCAGGCCCGTGACCAAGCCGAGGCACTGGGCGATGCGATGTTCGCCGCCCTTGAGATTGAGGATTCGGCCAGCCGCGCCGCCGCTTTGGAAGAGATTGAAACGGTGTCACCGCAGTCTGCTGCCGTGGTCGGGTTTCTAACCGCGTCTGAACAAGCCGCGGCAGGGGATACTGCCGCTGCAATTGAAACGCTGAATGCGATTGCCATCAACGGCGATGTGCCAGCCATCTACCGCGAGATCGCGCAGTTCAAAGCCGTCACCTTGCAAGGCACGGACACACCAGCCAGCCAACGCCGTCTGGCGCTTGAGGCACTGGCCCAGCCTGGCAACACCCTGCGTTTGCTGGCCAGCGAACAATTGGCACTGATCGAGATAGAGCAAGGCAATACACAAGCTGCGATTGACCAGTATCAGGCGATCTTATTGGATGCTGAAGTCACCACAGACTTGCAACAACGTGCCCTTCAGGTGATTGTGGCGTTGGGCGGCGAGCCTGAGATGGGCGGCGCAGCCCTAGGCGCGCAACCTGATGTGTCTGATGCGACAGGTACGGACGGAAACTAACGTCAGAAATGGCGCAAGAATGACATGAGTTAAGAGCAAAGCGAGCAGGGCTATGACCAATCTCCACCGCATCCGTGCAAGATCACCGCGAACCGGACGGGTCTCGTTGGGCATGGGGGCCGTTGTGGCGTCATTGCTGCTGTCCGCCTGTTCTGAGCCTGATGTGATTCTACCCGGCCTGCGCGAAGATGTGCGCGCAGTCGTACAAAGCGACGATGGTTTTGACGCGCCAGCCGATTTGGCAGTGCCGGAAAATACATCCCGCGCAATTTCGCTGCCCGCCATGACAAACAACGCCAGCTGGACCCAAGCTGCAGGCACACCCAGCACACGCGTGAACCACGCGGCGTTGTCGGCGGCACCACAATTGGCATGGTCCGCCAACATCGGCAGCGGTGATAGCCGCAAACAGCGCATTAATGCGACGCCGGTCGTCGCGGGCGGTCAGGTCTATACCATCGATTCCGGTGCGTTGGTCACTGCGACATCAACCTCAGGTGCAACGCTTTGGACGCGTGATCTGACGCCTGTCAACGACGGGCAGGGCGATGCCACCGGTGGCGGCTTGGCCGTTGATGGCGACACGGTTTATGTCTCGCTTGGCTTTGGCACCGTCACGGCACTGGATACCGCATCGGGGGCCACCCGCTGGGAACAAGATATCGAGGCGACCGGATCAGGCGCACCGACCGTTTATGGCGATCTGGTGTATTTCACATCCGGTGATGATCTGGGCTGGGCGCTGAACAAAAACAACGGCCGCGTGCAGTGGCAAACCGGGTCGAACACCGTCGTTGGCAACGTCTTGGGCGCGCCAGCCCCCGCCATCAGTCCTGAAATCGCGGTTATGGCATTCGGGTCTGGCGAAGTGCAGGGCCTGTTCCGCCGTGGCGGTCTAAGCCGCTGGGACACGTCGGTTGTGGGCAAACGCCCGGGCCGCGCTTTGGCGAATGTATCGGATATCACCGGTGCGCCGGTCATCTCTGGCAACACCGTCTATGTGGGTAACATGTCCGGCCGCTTGGCCGCTGTGACCTTGGCTGGCGGTGAACGTCTGTGGACCGCACGCGAAGGCGTGGTTGGTCCGGTCTGGCCAGCGGGCGATAGCGTGTTCGGGATCACCGATTTGAATGAATTGGTACGGCTGGACGCTAGCACTGGGCAACGTATCTGGGGCGCGAAGCTGCCGAATTTCGTCAAGGAAAAGCCGAAACGCCAATCCGAGGTCTTTGCACATTACGGTCCGATCCTGGCCGGTGGCCGGATCATTATCGCGTCGAACGACGGGGTGATGCGCAGCTATGATCCCACCAATGGTGCGCTGATCGGGACGGTCGAAATCCCCGGCGGCGCGACAACGGCACCGGTTGTGGCGGGTGGCACACTTTATGTTGTCTCGTCAAAAGGGCAATTGCACGCTTTCCGTTGACCTTGAAATAGTCTAGAGGGCAGGCTTGACCTGACCTTCGGAGCCGTTTCAATGTCCTTCACCCTCGCCATCGTGGGCCGTCCCAATGTGGGAAAATCCACGCTGTTCAACCGTCTAGTCGGTAAAAAACTGGCGTTGGTCGATGACCAACCCGGTGTGACGCGCGACCTGCGCGAGGGCGCTGCACGTCTGGCTGACCTGCGATTCACCGTGATTGACACCGCCGGGCTTGAGGAAGTCACCGATGACAGCCTTCAAGGTCGCATGCGCCGCCTGACGGAACGCGCGGTTGATATGGCCGATGTCTGTCTGTTTATGATCGACGCGCGCGTCGGCGTGACCCCGTCCGATCTGGTCTTTGCCGATATCCTGCGCAAAAAATCCGCTCATGTCATTCTGGCCGCCAACAAGGGCGAGGGCAAAGCCGCTGATGCTGGCGTGATCGAGGCCTATAGCCTTGGTCTGGGCGAACCGATCCGCATGTCGGCCGAGCATGGCGAAGGGTTGAACGACCTTTATACCCATCTGATGCCGATCGCCGACGGTTTTGCCGAACGCGTTGATACGGACACGCCTGAAACAGACGTGGACCTGACCGAGGAAGAGGCCGAACTGGGCGACGAAGATGCGCCCATGCCCGTGCCCACCAATACCAAGCCACTGCAAGTCGCCGTGGTTGGCCGCCCGAATGCGGGTAAATCCACGCTGATCAACCAGATCATGGGCGAAGACCGCCTGCTGACCGGACCAGAGGCGGGGATCACCCGCGATGCGATTTCCTTGCGTACGGTCTGGGACGATGTGCCAATGCGTATCTTTGATACGGCAGGCATGCGCAAAAAAGCCAAGATTCAGGAAAAGCTGGAAAAGCTGAGCGTCAGCGACGGTCTGCGCGCGGTGAAGTTTGCCGAAGTCGTGGTTGTATTGCTCGACGCTGAAATCCCCTTTGAACAGCAAGATTTGCGCATCGCCGACTTGGCTGAACGCGAAGGCCGCGCCGTGGTCGTTGCGGTGAACAAGTGGGATCTTGAGACCGACAAACAAGGCAAGCTGAAAGACCTGCGCGAAAGCTTTGAACGCCTTTTGCCGCAGCTTAAAGGCGCGCCTTTGGTGACGGTATCGGCAAAAACAGGCCGTGGTTTGGACCGCCTGCAACAGGCGATCATGCGCGCCTATGACGTCTGGAACCGCCGGATCACCACCGCGCAACTGAACCGTTGGCTCGCGGGTATGATGGAGGCGCATCCGCCCCCCGCGCCCCAAGGCAAACGTATCAAACTGCGCTATATGACCCAAGCGAAAACCCGGCCACCGGGCTTTGTTGTCATGTGTAGCCACCCTGACAAAGTGCCCGAAAGCTATAACCGCTATCTGGTGAATGGCTTGCGGATTGACTTTGACATGCCCGGCACACCTATCCGTATCTGGATGCGGGGTCAGTCCGATGCGAACCCCTATAAGGGCCGCAAAAAGTCCAAGCCGTCAAAGCTGCGCAAACATACAAACGGGCACCGTCAGGACCGCTAGGCGCGGCAGATTTTTTCAAAAAATCTGGGCCGGATTTTTTGAAAAATTCCGCGCGCCCCTCAAGCCTTACGCCATGATCTGAATGTTGGCAGCAGCAGGGCGATCGCGCCGCCCGCTGCCAGCGCCGCAACGCTTGGCGTGGTGGCATAGTTCTGCATTACAACGGCTATCAACGCCCAGATGACCGCGACCCCATAGGTCGGCGCGCGCATCAGCGTCGATTGCACCGCAGCGGCAATCACGATTGCGAGGCTGACAAAGATCAGCGCGGCTGCTTCCGCGCCGACCCAGCCATAGCCCGCCGCCAACAGACCCAAAGACACACAGGATGCCGCACTTAGCCAACCTGCATATAGCCCGACGGGCAGGGCGGCGAACCAACGGTCACCGTCGGGGGCTTCGAACAGGGCGATCAGGGCCGCGATCAGCATCGCCCAGATCAGGACAGACGCCCAGATCGGGCTGGCATTGGCCACGGCCAGCCAGAAACATCCGATGAACAGCGAAACAGCCAGTGGCACGCGCATGTCATGCCACGCGAAATCCTCGCGGGCCTTCCACAGACCCCAGCCCATGCCGATGATCAGCCACAGATAGATGACGCCCCAGATCGAAAACGCATAGCCCGCTGGCTGCACAGGCGGCGACACCTGCGGCACGGGGAACTGATTGGGGTCAAACCCGGCAAAGCTGGTCACGAAAAACGGTGACGCGGCAAAGCCGATGGCCAGTAAAAATGTCACAAATGCGGTCAGGGGGCGGGCCATGATGCGTCCTTTTGAAGTGATCGTTCAAAACGCAACATAGCACGGCCCCATTCAGTTCCCAGAGCTTATGACAACTTGCCATCCGCGCCCAAAAGCGTCTTGCCACCCAGATAGGGGGCCAGCACGTCGGGCAATTGCACCGATCCGTCGGCTTGCTGACCGTTCTCAAGCACAGCAATCAGGCAGCGCCCCACGGCCAGACCGGACCCGTTCAGCGTATGTACAAACTGCGGCTTGCCACCATCGGCGGGCTTGAACCGTGCGTTCATGCGCCGCGCCTGAAAATCGCCGGTGGTCGAGACCGAGGAAATCTCGCGGTAGGTTTTCTGACCGGGCACCCAAGCCTCGATGTCATAGGTGCGGCACGCGCCAAAGCCCATGTCGCCGGTGCACAGCAGCACGGTGCGATAGGGGATGTTCAACCGTTCCAACAAATCCTCGGCACAGCGCAGCATGCGCTTTTGCTCGGCCTCGCTTTCATCGGGATGCGTGACCGATACCATCTCTACCTTTTCGAACTGGTGCTGACGCAACATGCCTGCGGTGTCGCGGCCCGCCGATCCGGCCTCGGACCGGAAGCACAGGGTGTGCGCGGTATAGCGGCGCGGCAGGTAATCGGCGTCGATCACATGGCCCGCTGCGATATAGGTCAGCGGCACCTCTGAGGTCGGCACCAGCCACCAGCCATTGGTGGTCTGATAGCTGTCTTCGCCGAACTTGGGCAGTTTGTCAGTGCCATACATGGCGTCATTATTGACCAGCACGGGGGGGTTCACCTCGGTCAGGCCGTTTTCATCGACATGGGTGTCGACCATGAACTGCGCCAGCGCCCGGTGGATGCGCGCCACGGCCCCCGACAACAGCACAAAGCGGCTGCCGGACATCTTGGCAGCCGTCTCAAAATCCATCGAGGCGGCAACGCCGATGATGTCAAAATGTTCGCGCGCTTCAAAGTCGAACGTCTTGGGGGTGCCCCAGCGGCTGACCTCGACGTTGTCATTCTCGTCTGCACCTTGGGGCACATCATCGGCGGGAAGATTGGGGATGCGTGCCAACATGTCGGTCAGCTTGGCGTCCAGTTCCTTGGCGTCGGCGTTCATCTGCGCGACCTCGGCCTTCTTTTCGCTGACCAAGGCCCGCAGCCGTTCGAATTCAGCCTCGTCGCCCGATGCCTTGGCCGCGCCCACCAGTTTGGAGGCTTTGTTTTGCTCGGCCTGCGCTGTTTCCGCGCTAAGGATCATGCCGCGCCGCGCCTCGTCCAGTGCTAGGATGTCGCCCGAGACAGGCGCATCGCCGCGCCGTGCGAGGGCCGCGTCAAACGCATCAGGGTTTTCGCGGATGGCTTTGATGTCATGCATGGGTCTGTCCTTTGATCTGGTATCGCCCGATTTTGAATCGCTCAGGCGCGCTTTGCCCGCGTTATGCCCGATTGTGGATCGCGGGGCCAGATGTGGTGTGGGGGGTTATGTGGGGTTACTTGGCTGGTATCCGATAGAAAGTTGGTGCGCACGCCAGCCTTGAAAAAAGTCAGGTTGGCTATCAAAATCCGGTTCGTCTTTGCTGTCGGGCAGTTCAGAGCTTGTTCCTTTACAATTGAAAAGGAAAACACCGTCAAAGTCTTCTTCTCCTCCATTATATTTAGACAAATCTACTTTCCGAAGCGCGGCACCAAAGAAGTTACATCTTTCAAATTCGCTAACTCCTTCTAGCTTGAGAGACCGAATTTGGAGGCCTTGGAAATTTGCCTGGAAGAAACGTGTGCCTTTTAGGTGAACGTACTGACAGTCGCTGTATTTAAAGTTATCGCCGGAAGCGTTGCTGTCATCAAAGAAAGAATTCCTTACATCTGCCTCAACAAATGAGTTTTTGAAAAGCTGGCAATGGAGGAACTGGGCACCATTAAGTTTTGCTTGATCGAACCGGTTTCCCTCAATGGTTGAGTGAGAAAACTTTACACCCGACATAACAGCATCTTTGAAATGACTATTTTGGATGATGCACTCGCTGAACTGACAATTTGTCATGTCTGCACCAGAAAAACTCGTGCTTTGAAATGAGCAATTGGTCCACATCGTTCCATCTAGCCGACTATTTTGGAACATTGAATCGCTTAATGTGAGAGTGTGGAAAGAGCATTCAGCCAAGTCCAAATAATAACCACGATCTCGTTCGTGGGCTAAGGCTTTCTTCGATCTTCGATCAAGTACAAGAAGCGCAGTTTGCACGTCCACCCGTGTTCCTATATTATCAGAAATTACGTTATTTCTGACGTAAGCACAAAGAGTTTCCATGACCTGTATATGATCACGCAGACTATCTTGGGCGATGCGTTCTAGCGCATAGATCGCGCCTATGCGTACTTCTAGATTTGGTTTTGTGGACTCACCATACTCATCCTTAACTGTCTTTTCCGCACCCAGTCCTTCAACGGCCTTGTTTAGTCGATCTGTGATTTGGCCCTGTTCAGCAACATTGACTTGTTTCTGGGCAACGACAGCGCGCCATATTACAAAAGGGGCACCGATCATAGCGACGATAATGCCTGTCAGACCAAAGCTAGAGCCTGCACCCTGTGGAAAATTACCAAACACAGCCGAGCCGAGCAGCTTGAACGCTGCCGCAATGGCGAGGGAAAAAAGCCCGCCTACGATCAGTATACCGACCACAGAAAGAAACGGCCCTAAGTAGCTGCGCTTGCGCCAGTCAAACGGCTCGGCAAAACCGAACCATGCTCTCATTGATTGTTTTTCGTCGTCCAACGGCACACCCTCATATTCCCCACCACCATGCCGTGCAAATTCGCGTGTCACAACCGCTCAAAACGGGTGAATGGCGCTGAACGTGGCTGTTGGGGCCGTGCTTGGCCCATTGGGGGTTGAAATACGCGTTAAGCCTCCTTGCAAAGCCCCGCATCTAGACCTAGGTTCCGCCAAACTTCGACGGCAGGCCGGAACGGGCGTGCTCCCTCATTCAAAGGACCAACGCCATGCAAGGTATTCAACAATTCGTCCCTCTCATTCTGATCTTTGCGATCATGTATTTCCTGCTGATCCGCCCGCAGCAGAAGAAGGTAAAAGAACATCAGGCGATGGTTAAGGGCCTGCGCCGTGGCGATCAGGTTGTCACCCAAGGCGGTCTGATCGGTAAGGTCGTCAAGGTCAAAGACGATGGCGAGCTTGAGGTCGAACTGGCCGAGAACGTCAAAGTGCGCGTTGTGCAGTCGACCATCGCGACCGTTGTCTCCAAGACCGAACCCGCCAAGTAAACTGCCAATAGGGCAGCGTTAAGAAGGGCTTGCGCCATGCTTCAGATTGATCTGTGGAAACGGGTGTTGATCATCCTCACCTGTGCGGCTGGCCTGTATCTGGCGCTGCCCAACGCGTTTTACGGCCCCGTAGAGCAGCATAATGATGCGCTCAAGGCGATGGAGGTGGCTGGCCCCACGCCCGAGCTTGAGGCGCAAGCGGCCCTGTGGCCCACATGGCTGCCCGAGCAGTTGGTGAACCTTGGGCTGGATCTGCGCGGCGGTGCGCATCTGCTGGCCGAGGTCAACGTATCCGAGGTCTATGCCAACCGGATGGAAGCGGCATGGCCCGAGGTGCGCGATGTGTTGCGGTCGATCACGCCCGTGCGTCGTGTCGAGGCCCCCGAGGGCGAGTTGCGCGTGCGGATCAACGACGCAGACAAGATGGCCGAGGCGCTTGAGGCGGCGCGCACATTGGCGCGGCCTGTGCAAACGATCACAGGGGCGGGTCAGAATGACATCGTCGTCAGTGGTGCCGAAGACATCATTAGCGTGACCCTGACCGACGCCGAAAAGCTGGCCACGGACGAGCGGACGATGCAGCAATCGCTGGAGATCATCCGCCGCCGCATCGACGAGGTTGGCACACGCGAACCCACGATCCAGCGCCAAGGGTCGGACCGCATTTTGATTCAGGTGCCCGGCATCGGATCAGCAGCCGAGCTGAAGGCGATCATCGGGACCACGGCGCAGTTGACGTTCAACCCCGTTGTGAACCGCGGCGCGGATGAAAACGCATCCCCCGGTCTGGGCAATTCGCTGTTGCCCGACGCGGAATCCGAGGGCGTGTTCTACATCATCGAAACCGCCCCCGTTGTGACCGGCGAACAGCTGGTTGATGCGCAGCCCAGCTTTGACCAGAACGGTCGGCCTGCGGTCAGCTTCCGCTTTGACACCACGGGTGCCCGTAAATTCGGGACCTATACGGCTGAAAACATTGGCGCGCCCTTCGCGATTGTCTTGGACAACGAGGTCATCAGCGCCCCCACCATCCAAAGCGCCATTCCGGGCGGGTCGGGTATCATCACCGGCAATTTCTCGGTCGAGGAATCGACCAATCTGTCCGTCTTGCTGCGGGCAGGGGCCTTGCCTGCGGGGCTGACCTTTGTCGAGGAACGCACAATCGGGCCGGAACTGGGCCAAGACAGTATTGATGCGGGTAAGATCGCCACGAGCGTCGCCTTCATCGCCGTGCTGTTCTTTATGTGGGCGAGCTATGGTTTGTTCGGTTTCTTCGCCAACATCGCGCTGATCGTGAACGTATGCATGATCTTTGGCCTGCTCAGCCTGATCGGGGCGACGCTGACATTGCCCGGTATCGCGGGTATCGTTTTGACCGTCGGTATGGCGGTCGATGCGAATGTGCTGATCTTTGAACGCATCCGTGAAGAACTGAAAACCGCCAAAGGCCCGGCACGTGCGATCAGTCTGGGATACGAGCGCGCGCTCAGCGCCATTCTGGATGCCAACATCACCACGTTCATCATCGCTGTGATCCTGTTTGTTCTGGGGTCGGGTCCGGTACGGGGCTTTGCCGTGACGTTGGGCATTGGCATTATCACGTCGGTCTTTACCGCATATTTCGTCACCCGTCTGATGGTCGTGTTCTGGTTTGAACGCTCCCGTCCCAAGACGATCACGGTCTAGGAAATTGATATGAAACGCTTGCGACTGATCCCTGACGAAACCAGCTTTGACTTTTTCAAACACGCTAAATTCACCTTTGGCGCGTCCTGTGTGGCTGTGGTGCTGGCCTTGGCCGTGTGGTTCACGATGGGTCTGAACTATGGCATCGATTTCCGCGGGGGCACGACATTGCGCACCCAAAGCGAAGCGGCCGTTGACGTCGCCGCCTACCGCGCGGCGATCGAGCCGTTGGGGCTGGGCGATGTCTCGATCTCTGAAGTGTTTGACCCGACCAGCGATGGCAGCAAACACGTCGCCATGGTGCGCATTCAGGCGCAAGAGGGCGAAGAAGCCGCAACGCCCGAAATGATCGAAGCGGTCGAAGGCGCGCTGAAAACCGTCGCGCCGAGCATCATCTTTACCTCGGTTGAATCCGTGGGTCCGAAAGTATCGGGCGAGCTGATCCAGACCGCGTTCCTTGCCGTTGGTGCGTCACTGGCGGCGATCCTGATCTACATCTGGTTGCGGTTCGAATGGCAGTTTTCCGTTGGTGCGGTTGCGGCGCTGTTTCACGATGTGATCCTGACCATCGGCATTTTCTCGGCCTTGCAAATCCGGTTCGATTTGCCGGTGATTGCGGCGATCCTTACCATCATTGGTTATTCGATCAACGATACGGTGGTGATCTTTGACCGGCTGCGGGAAAACCTGCGCAAATACAAAAAACGCCCCCTGCGCGATGTGATGAACATCAGTGTGAACGAAACCCTTAGCCGCACCTTGATGACATCGGGCACGACCCTGTTGGCGCTGATTGCGCTGCTGGTGCTGGGCGGTGATGTGATCCGTGGCTTTGTCTTTGCGATCACATGGGGCGTTGTCGTCGGGACCTATTCGTCGGTCTTTGTGGCGAAGAACGTGGTGCTGTTCCTTGGGGTCAAACGTGACTGGACCAAGAAAGACAACAACACAGGTCAATACGCCAACATAGATGCCTGAGGTATTAGCAGCAGCCGGATCGACCTCGGGTTTGATCTGGCTGTTGTGCGCTGTCATTGTTGCCGGGCTGGTGCGCGGCTTTACCGGATTTGGCAGCGCAATGATCATCATGCCCGTCGCGGCATCGGTTCTTAGCCCCGTCCAAGCTGTCATATTTCTAACAGCCGCAGAATTACTGGGCCCGTTGCCCAATTTGCCCTCGGCCTTGCGCGAAGGCACCAAACGCGACGTATCCCTTTTGCTGGCCGGTGTGGTGGTGGCGATGCCGCTGGGGTTGCTTTGCCTGTCCTACATCTCTCCTGATCCGTTCGGTTGGATTGTATCCGGTGTTGTTATGCTGCTGCTGGTCCTGTTGATCACGGGCTGGCGCTATTCGGGCACTTTGGGGACTTCGTTGATTGCTGGAACAGGTGGATTGGTCGGTTTTATGACGGGCTTTGCCGGTATTCCCGGCCCGCCGTTGATTATGCTCTATATGGCCAGCACCTTGCCGATACGTGTGATCCGCGCGAATTTTCTGCTCGTTCTTGTGGGCATCGATTTGCTGCTGTTTGCCATGCTCTGGGCCAGCGATCTGTTGGTCTGGCAGATCGTGGTGCTTGGCCTGCTGATGGGCATTCCCAGCGTCTTGGCCAATATGATCGGGGCGCGGCTCTTTAACCCCGGCTCCGAGAGGCTTTTCCGCACTGTGGCCTATATTGTCATCGGGCTTTCCGCTATTATCGGTCTGCCGCTGTGGAAAGGATAAGGTCATGCGCCTGAACGAGGTTGTATTTAACGATGCCAAACCTGTCGAAGGGTACGGCCCCGGATTTTTCCGCATCGGCGGCACCGTTGTCGAGGGCCCCGTGATCACCGGTGCCATGGGCA
Source organism: Sulfitobacter sp. AS59 (assembly GCF_038899995.1). NCBI lineage: Bacteria > Pseudomonadati > Pseudomonadota > Alphaproteobacteria > Rhodobacterales > Roseobacteraceae > Sulfitobacter > Sulfitobacter sp. AS59. Next base: position 587,707 of record NZ_JBBMQK010000001.1, on the reverse strand, counting down.
CCCAGACATGGGGAGGCTTTGACGACGTGACCCCGCTGCTGGAACTGGTAGGCAAGATCGACATCTTGTTTCTGGGGATGGGGGCCGAGATTGCCCATGTCCCCGCCGACATGCGCCGCCAGCTTGAGGGCGCAGGGCTGGGCCTTGAGGTGATGTCGTCACCCGCAGCCTCGCGGACCTATAACGTGTTGCTCAGCGAAGGCCGGCGCGTGGCGCTGGCGATGATACCGATCTGATATGACATTGCGGGTAAATGATCTGGCGGTCGCGCGCGGCGGCGTGCCCGTGCTGAGCGGCGTATCGTTTGAAATCGCACCGAGCGCGGCGCTGATCCTGCGCGGGCCGAACGGTGCGGGCAAAACAACGTTGCTGCGCACCATCGCAGGGCTGCAACCGGCGCTGTCCGGTCAGATCGACGGGGCGGATGAAACCATCGCCTATGCAGGACATGCTGATGGCCTCAAGGCGATGCTCAGCGTGGCCGAGAACCTGATGTTCTGGGCGCAGGTCTTTGGCAACAGCGATACCGAACCGGCGCTGGCTGCCTATCAGCTGGACCCGCTGCGCGACCGTCTGGCAGGTACCTTGTCGGCTGGCCAGAAACGTCGCTTGGGGCTGGCGCGGTTGATGGTGACAGGGCGGCCCGTCTGGGTGCTGGACGAGCCGACCGTGTCACTGGACGCCGATGCAGTTGCGATGTTCGCGGCGGCAGTCACAGCGCATCTGGGGGCAGGGGGCATGGCGCTGATCGCGACCCATATCGACCTTGGCCTGAACGCAGATACCTTTGATGTGACCCCATACCGTGCCAAACCCGACATGCGCAGCGGTGCCAGTGACGAGGCGTTTTTATGATCGCCCTGCTGCGCCGCGACCTGATGCTTGCGTTCCGCGCGGGCGGTGGCTTTGGCCTTGGGCTTGCGTTCTTTTTGATCGTGACGGTGCTGGTCCCGTTCAGCGTCGGCCCGCAATCTGAATTGCTGTCAACCATTGCGCCGGGAGTGTTGTGGTTGGGGGCTTTGCTGGCCTGCCTCTTGTCGCTGGATCGCCTGCTGGCCTTGGATTTCGAGGATGGTACGCTGGATCTGCTGGCCACCGCGCCCCTGCCGCTTGAGGCCGCACTGAGCATCAAGGCGCTGTCCCATTGGCTGACCACGGGCCTGCCGCTGGTGATGGCCGCGCCGATCTTGGGGCTGATGCTGAACCTCGAACCTATCGGATATATCTGGCTGATTGCCTCGCTCGCCCTTGGCACGCCAGCCCTGTCGGTGATCGGCACCTTTGGTGCCGCGCTCACGGTCGGGATCAAACGCGGCGGGTTGTTGATGTCGCTGCTGGTATTGCCGCTGTACGTACCGACCCTGATTTTCGGGGCCGAAGCCGCACGTCGCGGGGCGATTGGGTTGGATGGCACAACGCCTTTGATCCTGCTTGCAGGCATCACACTTGGCACAATTGCGCTGATGCCTTTCGCCTCGGCTGCGGTGCTGCGGATGACATTGCGGTGAGCAGCGCCGCGCCTGAGGCGTTTTGCCCATTGAGTGCATCCTAGCGGAAGGGTAAATACCAAACATGTCTTTGTGGGAATACGCCAATCCGGTGAAATTTTTGGGCCTCTCCGCCCGCGTGCAGCCGTTTCTATGGGCGGCGGCCGCCATTTGTGTGGTCGTCGGCTTGGTCTGGGGGTTTTTCGGGACGCCCGATGATTACCGTCAGGGATCAACGGTCAAGATTATCTATCTGCACGTCCCCGCGGCCCTGATGGCGATTAACGCATGGTTCATGATGCTGGTGGCGTCCTTGATCTGGCTGATCCGCCGCCACCATGTCAGCGCTTTGGCGGCCAAGGCCGCTGCCCCCGTGGGGATCACCATGACGCTGATCGCGCTGGTGACTGGGGCAATCTGGGGCCAACCCATGTGGGGCACGTGGTGGGCGTGGGATCCGCGCCTGACGTCCTTCCTGATCCTGTTTTTGTTCTACCTCGGCTATATCGCCCTGTGGGAGGCGGTCGAGGACCCAGATACCGCCGCTGATCTGACCTCGGTTCTGTGCCTCGTGGGGTCAGTATTTGCGGTGCTGTCGCGCTATGCCGTGAAATTCTGGAACCAGGGCCTGCACCAAGGGACCTCCGTGCCGGTGGCAACGGGGGGGCGCACGGTTTCAGACGTGTTCTTTTATCCGCTGGCAATCAGCATGGTCGGCTTCGGCCTGCTGTTTCTGGCGTTGGTCTTGTACCGCACCGGCACTGAAATCCGCCTGCGCCGCGCCCGCGCGCTGCTTGCCCGCCGCAAAAGGGACATGTGATGCCTGATCTGGGAAAATACGCTACCGAAGTGTTGGGGGCCTATGGCCTGTCACTGTTCCTGATCGCTGCACTGATCGTATTGACCTTGCGCAAAGGTCGCCGAGCACGGGCCGATTTGGCGCGGATCGAGGCCGATAAAGATGCCTAAAATCTCGCCCCTCATGATAGCCCCGCCGCTGATCTTTGCCGCCTTTGTAGCGCTTGCCGCCTTTGGCATGTTCCGCCCCGACCCCGAAGGGCTGCCATCGACATTGGTCGGGCAAACCGCCCCCGCGCTGCCCGACAAAGCGCTCGACGGCTTTGCGGTGCCCGCTGCCGATGTCTTCACGAATGGCGAAGTCACGCTGGTCAATTTCTGGGCCAGCTGGTGTCCGCCCTGCCGGGCAGAGCATCCGAACCTGCTAAAAATGCAAGCGGACGGGATTGCCATCGTCGGGGTCAACTTCAAAGATACCGCAGGTGCGGCGAGCAGTTACCTCACAGACGACGGCAATCCGTTTCAGGGCGTCGCCTTTGACCCTCAGGGGCGCACTGCGATTGACTGGGGTGTCACCGCCCCGCCTGAAACCTTCATCATTGATGGTGAGGGGACAGTTCTCTTTCGCTTTGCCGGCCCCTTGGTGGGGAGCGATTATGAACAACGTTTCCTCCCCGCGCTTGGGGACGCTTTGGCGCAGTAACGGGTATTTCCAAATGGACTTAAATCCTCGCCGAAGGCATCTCTTCCTTTTGGCGGTAGTCCAAAGAATTTCGCCTTCGGCGAGGATACTTACGAGCCAGAGAAGACGGACGGTCGCGCCACATGTCATTTTATGTGACTTGATTGAACCGTCCCCCTATCACTTGAACTATGAGAATGATTTTACAGCAAGTCTTACCGTCTGAGCAGAGTGGCGATGTGCGGTTGCCGGGGGTGGCACCTTGTGGGGCGGAGGATTGGCTGCGTGTCGATGATGCATATGGCGCGCAGATGCAGTACCGGGCGGCGTTGATTGCCGGGCGTCCGTTAGATGTCTTGTACGAGCCGGAGAGTGCGCGTGCGGGCAGTTGCGAGGTGTTGCGGGAGGCATTGTTGATCTTGCCGAAGCTGGGGTTCGATGTCGGGGGCAGCCGCGTCGTTTGCCCGGATGGGCGCGAGGTTGATCTGGATTGGCAGGCCCCGCTGCGCTGTTTGGGGCATTTGGTGCAGGAAGACATATGCGTTTTGCAAAAGCGGGGGGACGAGCATGTATTGGCCGCCGCCGTGTTATGCTTTCCTGCGAATTGGCGATTGGTCGAGAAGGTCGAGCAGCCGTTGACGGCGATCCATGTTCCGGTGGATGAGTATGACGCGAATATTGCGCGCCGTGTGCAGCGGTTGTTTGACGGTGTGCAGGTTGGCAGGCCGTTGTGGCGGTACAACAGGTTGAGCTATGCCGATGCTGATCTGCACCAGCCCCGCAAGCGCGAGGTCGATGATGCGATGCCGTTTCTGCGGTCGGAACGACAATGTATTTTGCGGCTGCCTGAAACGGAGGCTGTGGTCTTTACCATCCACACCACCGTGGTGCGCCGCGAAGACACGCCTGCCGCAGAATGACCGGGCAGGCGTGTTACGTTAGCGTGGGTGGAGCACCAGATGCGGTTGCCCGTCCGAGGTCTTGCGCGGTGAGATCCCATCCGCGCCCACCACTGCCGTGACCTGTTTGCGCAGGTTGCTGAACAGTGGCGAGGTCACCACATCAACCGCTTTGTCAAAGCGCAGGGTGAGCGACCACATGCCGCTGCCGGACAGTTTGGCGGCTTTCACGACGCCTTTGAACGGTTGGGCAAGGTAGTTGCCCGAGACGCGGTCACCCGGCGTCCAGCCATGAGCGGGCGCGCTGGCCTGTGCGCTCAGCGTGTTCCAGTCGCGCGCGCCCCATTGATGGGCGACCATTTCCAAGGTCGCCGCATGGGAGACGGCTTTGCCTTGGGATGCGAGATCGGCGCGCAGACGTTTTGCCTGAGATTTCAGGACATCGGTCGAGGGTATTTGGGTTGTCATTATAACACTCCTGCTCTCGCAAAAGTCGAAGGGGGTCCGCGTTGCCCATCAATCGGCGAGATTGAAGGTGTTGTGTTTTCAAGGGCTTCACCGGAATGCGGACGGCAGGGGCCTTTCCCTTTGCCTTATATGGCGGGTTACCGCCCGGATTTCAAGCGAAGGTTTATGTGGCAATGATGGATGCCTTCGGCGAGGATTTTGGACCATTTGGAATAGGAGGGGCTACGTACCACGTCCGGCGCGCAGCCTGTTTCGGGGTTAGCCGTCGATGCGGGCCGCCATGATGGCGATTGCCTTTTGATAGACGCCGGCGGCATTCCATTGCTTGATGACTTCGAAATTGCCTTGGCCTTCTTGGTAGCCGACGCCGGGTTGCCAGCCTTTTTGACGCAGGAAGTTCGCGGTTGAGGCAAGGGCGTCTGCTTGGTTATAGAAGTCAACGCGCCCGTCACCGTTTGCATCAACGCCATAGCGTAGGGCATTGCCGGGCAGGAATTGCGTGTGGCCAAGTTCGCCGTGTTTCGCGCCCTTGGTGGTGTTGGTGATCGCCCCTGCATCGACGAGCTTTAGTGCGCCGATGGCGTGGGGTTCAAAGAATGCAGAGCGGCGGCAATCATAGGTCAGGGTGGTAATGGCCGACACGACGGCGCTGTCGCCCATGAAGCCGCCGAATGCTGTTTCCATCCCGTGGATGGCGATGATCACCCCTGCGGGGACTCCGTACCGGGATTCAAGCGCGGCGTAGAAACTGGCATCGCGGGCTTTGCGTTTGCGACCTTGGGCCACAATGGTGTCCGCGCCGCGCACCTGCATGAACTTTGACAGGCTGTATTTGAAGGACTTCTGATTGCGGTCTGCGGCGATTGTGCCAGAGGCATATTGTGCCTTTGCCAAGGCGTTTAGCCCGGCCTGACCCACGCCTGCTGCGGCTGCTTCCTTGGCAAAGGCGGATTTCCATGCGTTAAAGCCGCCCGCGTTGTTGCCGCATTGCGCGGCGAACACCGGCGACGACAGCCCCGCCGTAAGCAAGCAGGCTGCGGCGAAAATCTTGGATGGATGCATGGGGGAAACCTCAAAGTGACGGAATTTAGGCAACATTAGCCGTTGGTGTTAAAACTTCAAAGTGAAACTAGTGTGAATACCCGGCCAGACAACATGCAAAAAGGGCGCCCCGGATGGGACGCCCTTTCGCTGTGTGTGTATGCTGTGGATTAGCAGCTGTAGTACATGCCGAATTCAACAGGGTGGGGTGTGTGCTCGTATGTGTGCACTTCTTCCATCTTGAGTTCGATATAGCCTTCGATCTGGTCCTTGGTGAACACGTCGCCGGCCAGCAGGTAATCCATGTCGTTTTGCAACTCTTCCAGCGCTTCACGCAGGGAGCCACATACGGTTGGGATATCGGCCAGTTCTTCGGCAGGCAGATCATAGAGGTTCTTATCCATGGCTTCGCCCGGATCGATCTTGTTCTTGATGCCGTCAAGGCCGGCCATCAGCAGAGCCGAGAAGCACAGGTAGGGGTTCGCCGCAGGATCGGGGAAGCGTGCCTCAACGCGCTTGGCTTTGGGGCTTTCTGTCCATGGGATCCGAACACAACCCGAGCGGTTGCGGGCGGAGTATGCGCGCAGAACGGGGGCTTCGAAGCCAGGGATCAAACGCTTGTAGCTGTTTGTCGCCGGGTTGGTGAAGGCGTTCAACGATTTGGCGTGAGACAGGATGCCGCCGATGAAATACAGCGCTTCTTGGGACAGGTCGGCGTATTTGTCGCCTGCAAACAACGGCTTGCCGTCTTTCCAGATCGACATGTTCACGTGCATGCCAGAGCCGTTATCGCCGTAGATCGGCTTGGGCATAAAGGTTGCCGATTTACCGTACGCATGTGCCACGTTGTGGATCACATATTTGTACTTTTGCAGCTCGTCCGCTTGATGCGTGAGGGAGCCGAAAATCAGGCCCAGCTCGTGCTGACAGGACGCAACCTCGTGGTGGTGCTTGTCCACTTTCATGCCGAGACGTTTCATCGTCGACAGCATTTCAGCGCGCAGGTCTTGGGATTCGTCGACTGGGTTGACCGGGAAATAGCCACCCTTAAGGCCGGGGCGGTGGCCCATGTTGCCCATCTCGTAGTCAGTGTCGGTGTTCCAGGACGCATCGGATGCGTCAACTTCGTAGGATACCTTGTTGATCGAGTTCGAGTATTTGACGTTGTCGAACAGGAAGAATTCAGCTTCTGGGCCCATATAGGCCACGTCGCCGATGCCGGATGATTTCAGGTATGCTTCGGCTTTTTGCGCTGTACCGCGTGGGTCGCGATCATAGGCTTCGCCTGTGTCTGGCTCAACAATGGAGCAGTGCACGCAAAGTGTTTTTTCTGCATAGAACGGATCAACATAGGCGGTGTCGGTGTCGAGCATCAGTTTCATGTCCGATGCTTCGATGCTTTTCCAGCCCGCGATCGAGGAGCCGTCAAACATGAAGCCCTCTTCGATGAAGTCTTCGTCGACCAGATCCGAAACGATTGTGACGTGCTGCAGCTTGCCGCGTGTGTCCGTAAAGCGAACATCTACGTATTCGATGTCCTCATCCTTGATTTTTTTCAAGAAGTCCTTGGTGCTCATTGGATGATATCCTTTTTCTTAAAACTTTGTTGGATTACAGCGCGTCTGAACCGGTCTCGCCGGTACGGATGCGGATTGTTTGTTCGATGGTGCTGACAAAAATCTTGCCATCGCCGATTTTTTCGGTTTTCGCGGCGTTCACGATGGCGTCGATAGCGGCATCAACTTGGTCATCATCCAGAACAATCTCGATTTTAACCTTTGGCAGAAAATCAACGACATATTCGGCACCACGGTACAGTTCGGTGTGGCCTTTTTGGCGACCGAAACCTTTGACTTCGATCACGCTCAGACCTTGAACGCCGACCTCCTGAAGTGCCTCTTTTACTTCATCTAACTTGAACGGTTTGATCACAGCTTCGATCTTTTTCATCTGAGGCCTCCCTGCCGATATGCGCCATTAATATTTGCATCTGGGTCATTTCACGATGCAAGGCGACGGTCTACCAGACGTCGGGCGGAGTCCACATCAAGCGATGAAATTTCGGGCGCGCAGCATGAAAAATGTGCTGCGCGATTAAATTATAGGCAGAAGTGAAATGACGAGGGCGGGGGTATCCGCATTTTTGCGCGCTGCGCCTGATTTTGGCTGGCAGTAAGCCGACCTGCACGACATTTGGCACGGCTGTGATTCCACATCAGCGGGTCGCAAGGGGGCGGACGCCATGTGCGTGACGGGCAGGATAGGGCGCTATCAAGGGGGCCGGGCTGCCTAAGCCGTTGGCTCGGGCAGCTTTGATTTTACGCAGCTTATGCGGCGTCTAGTGCGGCACCTCTGGCCCGGCTGGCATCCGCTGTTCCCAGCTCAAGCCCGCCAGCATAGATGATATGCGGGCTGTCGCAGAAGATCTGGATCAACACCTGATTTTGTTCGCCTTGGTCGATGATAAATTCATCATCCACAAGCGCGCGCGCTGGTACCAAAGCCCGTTCGCAGTTGAACAATGCCCGCGACCGCCAGTCGCGGATCAGAACCATTTGATCACCAGCTAACAGCGTATCGGATTCAGGGCGTGTATGGCCCAAAGACCCGGCCGCAAAAGAGATCGTGCGCACCTTGCGTGTTGTACGTTGGATATGAGTGACTTTGGAGACCCCGCAGTCGCGCGTAATAAGCTTGTCACCTATACTGAGAATTTCCGCTGGAATTTCCCCATCAAGCGTGAGCAAGCGAGTCCCCGATGTCAGTCCTGTATCGACGCTGACATAGGGCATATATTGGCCCGCTGGCGAAATATTTTCGCCGACGCGCACGACCGTATTCGGTTTCATGGGCGTATTTTCCTTATTTACCTGCCTCAGGTGCCGATTATCTTATTGCAAAAAACAGTTGGTGTCTTGTGTTTTTTGCACTCGCCTATCCCAAAGTTGTTTGATAGAGACCGCGCAATGCGGGTGTGGCGGAATTGGTAGACGCACCAGATTTAGGTTCTGGCGCCTATGGCGTGGGGGTTCGAGTCCCTTCACCCGCACCACTCTATCCCATTGATGTTGAATTTAGACGTTTGTTTGAATGCGGATTTATCCGCTTCAAGGTTACAAGTCTTATTGCAATTAGGTTTAGATTTGGCTGGAAGACACACGCTCCTTACCGGCCTATCAGATTGATATCATTGGCTTCTTGTTGTCGCTAAAGAGCTACACAAGATTATCCTTAACGCAGAACTGCGCGGCCCATTGGGTGCGCAGTACCGCCAAGCGAAAACGCGTTGGGCTAGCGACTTAGAGTGTGCATGCGTATTACGACGGATCAACTTCGGGAACGGTGCCAAGCCTAACGATGAACGTGGGCTCACTTACTTCACCGGAATCGGGGTCTTCGGTCACCCAATAGGCATCAACACCGACGCAACTGTCAGAACGATCCTCGCGTTCCGCACGCAGTTCGGCCTCGTCAGCCGTGGAATATTTTATCTGTTTATCAATGCTCAAGCTGACGCGCCCGTCACGGCCGGCCGGTTTTTCGACGTAGGTCTGGCAGATATAATGCACCTTAGGCCCGGTTTCGTGGTCGTTGCTCATCTCTACCTCCTGAACGGATCGTTCAACTTACGTCGATGATTACCCTGATCCGCGGGGATGCGCTATCGGTGAATGGTTTGCCTTTTGACGGTCGCGCGCAGCATATCCTTAACCTCCGAACAATTTACCAAAACTTGCCGGTTCGAAATTTCTTTTGCCTCTGCATTGTTATTACCTCCCGCTATGATAGAAATTTTGTGAAATGTACCACGTAGTGTGGTGTCCAATTCTGCGAAGAGGTGTGTTTCTTGAGGAAAGTACTGGTGGCCCTTGTCGGCATCGTCGCGATCATTGGGGCGGGCGCAGTGTTTGTGACCCGTGATATCCCAGCAACCCAAGTGACCCTTAAAGACGGCGATCTACCTCCGCTTATTCCCACCCGCGCATTTTATGCTGATCCGCGTGCCGCCTATGCTTATGTCGCATCTGGCGACGGGAAATATGTATCATACGAACAGGCCAGCCTAACCGGCCGCAGTACCGCCATCAAAGAGGTCACGACAAACGAGGTTATCTCGACGCTTCCGACAGAGCTTCAACTTCGTAGGTGGCACCCGACGAAACCGTTGTTGCGCTTTTTATTCGAAGGGCACGACTGGGAGGTGGACCCATACAAGCCTGAGCGGGAGAACTGGAAACGTATCAGTCCGGTTCGTCTGTCAGGGGGATGGGCGAAGAATGAGCGTGCTGCCACTGAATATCAAAGGATTTTGACATGGGGCAAAGCACATCGAAATGATGTCGGTCATATGTGGTTGGTGTCTCAGGATGGCCTGAGCGCCGAAAAAATCGCCGAGGGGAATGCGAAAGCGAAGTATTGGGTTTTCGATCAAGACACCAAACCAATATTGCGTTTGGACAGCCTTGACGCCGCAACAACGCGATTGTTTCGTAAGAAAGAGAGCGGCTGGCAAAAGCTTGCGGACATCAGTTTGAACGATCAGTTCGAACCTTTGGAGCGGGTGCGTCCCGATGGTACTTTTCTTGCGCGCTCCTCCAGAGGGCGTGATAAAGCTGCGCTTGTTTCCTTCGATGTAACGACGGCAAAGGAGACTGTACTGCTTGAAAACCCAGATGCTGATATCGGCCGGACAACGGCATTGAACATAGCGGGGCAACCCGATGTCATCCGGATGGGTATTGATACCAACGAACGCGTCGCATTAACCGAGCGCGGGCAGGTGTTCCTTGATATTCTGGCAGAGTTTCCACAGCCAATATCCTTGGGCGCGACGAGCCCAACAGCATCGGGTCGGTATGTAACGCAATCTCTTTCTTCACAGAATAAATCCTATGTTTTCCTTCTTATTGATCTTGAGGAGAAATCATATGTTACGCTTGGCGAATATCATTTCCGCCGCTTCGCGGAAAATCTTGTGCAGGAACAAGCGGTGTCTTTCAAAGCACGAGACGGGCTAGGCATCCCGGCCGTTTTGACGATGCCGAACGATGTTAATGGCCCGGTGCCTTTCATCGTCTATATTCACGGTGGACCGGCCCAGAACGTGAGCGGCGGTTATAATCATGAAACGCAGTTTCTTGTGAACCGGGGATATGGGGTGTTGGCTGTGAATTTTCGCGGGTCAACCGGCTTTGGCAAGGCATTCCAAAACAAAGGGTTCAAGCAGTTCGGACGTGCCATGCAAGACGACATCGCGGATGCCGCGCAGTGGCTTGTTGATGAAGGGCTTGCGGACACTGATGCATTGGTGGCGATGGGAGGGAGCTATGGCGGATATTCCGCCGCTTTGGCCATGACCCGTGATCCCGGCCTATTTGACGCAGCGATTGTCGAATTTCCGATGTTGGATGTTGAATTCCAGTCAAAGACTTACCCGGGCTTTTGGGATAACGGCATAGACGGCTGGTGGCGGTATTTCGGCAAGGTTGATAACCCTGACGATCTCGAACTGATGCGGGAATACTCGCCCTCAAATCGGGTTGAGAAACTCCATGGGCCGATCATGTTGCTGGGCGGCCTCCGCGACCAGATCACCGCAGTTCAACAAGTGCAGGAGTTTGAGGCCGCAGCCAAAGCCGCCGGCAAAGATGTCGAGGCGCATTATTTTGCCGACGCAGGTCACGGTGTCAGCCATTGGCGCGACCAGCTACGCCGCGCGCGTTTGGTTGAGGATTTTCTGGCAGAGCACGCAGGCGGGCGCTCTGGCGGGTTCGAGTTTGTTGAGCGTGCACCGGCATTCATCGACTGAATGGGGCGGGGTGCGGGCTAAGTCATTAATTATACTTTTTTCGAAATCTCACGACAAACGTGCAAGGTCACCGGCTGTTCGACAATCATATCGGCTTTTTGAAAGAACGCCTGCACCGCGCCGGACCCATTATGAAGATCTTTGGCTGCTTCGGTCGCGAACCGTTCGTAAGTTGTGAAAATCCGGGGGTCGGTTGTATCTTGGGAAACAAAGAAGCCGACAGTTTCCGGTTCATGCGCTGCAACATAATTTGCAACCTCGCAAAGTGCGGCGCTTAACTCTTCGTGTTTTCCGTCCTTTGAACGAATTATCGCAGTGATCGTAATCATACCGGTTTCCATATTCATATTGGGGCGGGCCGACCGACTGTGCCGGTCGGCCCGGTACTTTTGTTTGTTGTGTAGGGGGCAGAGTCCGCTGTTTTCTTCTAGGCGCTGGCCCAGTCTACGGTCGCCTCGAATGCAGCTGCGGCCGCATAGATGGTGCTTTCGCTATAGTCTGCCCCGGTGAGCATAAGACCAACTGGCAGCCCATCCACTTGGCCGCAGGGGATCGACATCGAAGGATGGCCGGTCACATCGAACTGCGATGTGTTTGCGATCATTTCAAAGGCGCGGGTGATGACTTCGGTGATCGAGGCCCCAGGCTCTGGCAGTTTCGAGGCCGTGATGGGCAATGTGGGCATCAACAGCAGATCATAATCTGCAAAGACGGCGTCATAGCTTGCCTTGACCTTACGGGCGAGGTTCTGCGCCTTGGCGTAGTAACGTCCGTTGTAGTGATCGATGCCGTATTGCCCGACCAGCATGCTGATCTTGAGACTCTCGGAGAGATCATCGGCCTTGTCACGCCAAGCGGCATGGAAGTCGAGCAAGCCAACATCATACGCTCCTTTCCAGTTCATTCCCATTCCGTTTCCCTGCATCATCTGCCATTGCAGCCCCTCAAGTGCGATTGGGCCCCATACGGCTGCGGCAAGCAGGTGATCAGGTATGGAGATTTCCTCTACGACGGCACCGAGGCCGCGATAGGTTTCTGCCGCTTCTTTCACGGAATCCGCGATGCCGGGCATCATGTTTGGGGCAACAAATCCTTCCTTAAGGACACCTATTTTCATGCCCTGGACACCACGATCCAATGCCTTGGTATAGTCATCAACTTTCGGCGCATATTGGCGGGGGTCCATTCCGTCTGCACCGGCCAGCACCTCAAGCAGCAGCGCGTTATCCGCTACGGTTGTGGTCATCGGGCCTGTGTGGTCAATCGTGGCTTCGATCGGCATAACGCCGGTATAGGGTACCAGTCCGTGGGTCGCCTTCATCCCAGCGATACCGCAGAAAGACGCGGGCATGCGGATGGACCCGCCTTGATCGCCGCCGATGGCCATATCAACGATGCCGCCACCAACCAGCGCCGCCGATCCAGAGGATGACCCGCCTGCGGAATAGCCCGCCTTGCGCGGGTTGTGGACCATGCCGGGCTTTGAGGTGTGGCTGCCGCCAGACAGGCAGAAATATTCGCACACGGCCTTGCCTTCGATGGTGGCACCTTCGTCCAACATGCGCGTTACGATTGTCGCATCAGATACCGGAATGAATCCGGCAAGTGTGGAGGCACCGTTGGTCATAGGCACACCGGCCAAGGCCACGTTATCTTTAAGGGCAATGGTCTTGCCTTTGAGCTTGCCCTCGCCCGCGCCTTTTACCTCTACCTTGCGCGCCCATGCGCCGAACGGATTGTCGGCAAGTTCGGGGGTGTGTCCGGTTGTGCGCGGGTAGGTAACGGGCGGGGTATAGTCCGGTTCGGCATCGACAACATCATAGGCGTCAAAGTTGCCCTGCATCAGGCTCATATACTCTTCGGCTTCGGCATGGGTCAGGGACATGCCGAGGTTTTCACCGATCTCAATAACCTGTTCTAGGGTGGGTCTTGTGATAGTCATGGTTGTTCTCCTTCTCAGATGTCTTGCTTGGTGGCTGTTTGCAGCTGTGCCCGACGAGGTCAGGCCGCGCTCATACCGACGAATTGGGAAACGGTTTCAGGGTTTTGCAGGTCTTTTGGCGACATCTCTCCGGTGATGACGCCTTTCTGGATGGTCAAAACGCGGGTCGACAGTGCGGCTATGAATTCAAGGTTCTGTTCGACGAGAACCAAAGAAAGGCCACGCCCCCTGAGCACCTTCAAAGTTTCGACGATTTCTTCCAGAATTGACGGCTGGATGCCTTCGGTGGGCTCATCCAAAAGCATCAGTTTAGGGCGTGAACAAAGACACCGCGCAAGGGCAAGCAATTGTTGCTCTCCACCGGACAGCGCGCCGCCCCGACGGTCAAGCAAGCGTTGCAGGCGCGGGAAAAGTGAGAGGATTTCGTCAATGAAACCCGCGTCCTCGTCAGATTGCCCGGCCATTCCCATACGGAGATTTTCATAGACCGTGAGATCGGGAAAAATCTGCCGCCCTTGAGGCACCAGACCCAAACCTGCGCGGGACCGTTTGTGCGGCGGCAGTTTGGTGATGTCTTGGCCATCGAAAATAACGCGGCCGCCCGTTGCCGGGAGGTGCCCCATCAACGTGCTCATCAGCGTGGTCTTGCCCATGCCGTTGTGCCCCAGAATGCCAAGGAACTCGCCCTCTGCCACGTTCAGGGTTGCGCCCATCAAGATTGGGATGCGGCCGTATCCAGAATGTAATGAATCGACTTCAAGGATCATGCTGCCAATCCTTTGCCGAGGTAAACATCGCGTACGCGCGGATCCGCAAGGACCACGCTGACGTCGTCTTCGATCAATACCGCGCCTTGGTGCAATACGGTTACCGTTCGGGCAATCATTTTGATAAACTGCATGTCATGCTCCACCACAATTAGGGCTCTTTTCTTGTTGATCTCGATGATCAACTCGGCCGTGCGTTCGACCTCGTCGTGGGTCATTCCTGCAGCGGGTTCGTCTAATAGGATCAGTTCGGGTTCACCGGCCAGAACGGTTCCGATTTCAACCCACTGGCGCTGGCCATGTGCCAGTTGACCCACTTCGCGCTTGGCAATGCCGGTCAGGCGCAACTGGGTCAGGATCGCTTCGGCAAGGTCCGTGGCAAAGTTGGGCGTGTGCTTTTTGCGCGCGGCGATCCACAGGTTTTCCTCGACCGTCATCGCGTTGAAAACGTTCGGCACTTGCGTCTTGATTCCGACGCCCTGTCGCGCGATCTGGTGGGGCAACGCGCCAGAAATGTTGCCCCCCCGCAGGTGCACGGTGCCCTCAGTTGGGGTAAGTTGCCCGGTCAGCAGTTTGAAAAATGTCGATTTCCCCGCGCCGTTTGGCCCGATGAGACAGCGCAGTTCAAGTTCCTTCAGGCTGAAGTTTACTTTGTCTACAGCGGTCACACCCCCGAAGCGGATCGTCAGATTTTCGGTTTGTACAAGCGGTGTGGTGTTCATAGCTTTACCTTTGACGTGGCCGCGGAGGGTTTCGATCCGGTCCGGGGCAGGCGCGACATCACAAAGTCGCGGAAAGTTGGCGCAATGCCTTTTGGCACGAGCAGGACGAAAATGATCAAGATGGCCCCGAGGATGAAATTGGCATCTAACGTTTGTTGGCCGCCAATTTCGGTCACCAACCATTGCACCAGAAGACAGCCGATGATCGGACCAATCAAGGTGCCGCGTCCACCGATAATCACCCAGATGATGATTTGCGCCGATAGGCCCAAGGCAAATATCGTCGGGCTAACAAAGGCCCCCCAGTTGACGTAGAGCGCCCCAGCGAACCCCGCAACAGCCCCGCCGATCATGAAGGTCAGCAGTTTATAAAGCCGGGGATCATAGCCCAGCAAAGCCGCACGGGTTTCGTTTTCGCGTATTGCAATGATGATACGCCCAAAGGTGCTGGCAATCAGAACGCGCAGCCCGATGTACACTGCGATCAATGCCAGCCCAGTGACGGTCCATGCTTGTTCGGGACTTAGGATATAGTTGGTGTTTCCGGGTATATTGAATGTTGGTATCCCCGGTATCCCATTGAACCCGCCAATCCGCGCGGTGCCGATCTTATAGAAATCGCCGGCGGTGGAATTCACGAGGTTGAACAGTATCAGCGACACTGTCAGGGTAATCACACCCAGATAAACATCGCTGATCCCGCCGTAGATCATGAAATACCCCAGCAGGGCAGCAAAGATAACCGGGACCACAATGGCCAGCACGATCGCGGGGGTGCTGTCGCCAAAGTTGATGGCCGATACCGCATAGGCGTAAGCACCCAATCCGAAAAACGAGGTTTGGCCAAAGCATAGGATGCCGCCATACCCCCAGATGAATCCAAGGCTTAGGGCAAGCACGGCCATCGCGGCAAACACGGTCAGCTGCATGATCTGGAACAGGTCAATGTAAAATGGGGCGATGATGACAAGCACCGCAGCAATGGCTGAACCTACAAGCGCGCCAGTCATTCCGTTTAGGTTTTGCATTACAGACGTCCTTTGAAAAATTTGCCAGAGATGCCTGTTGGCAACATGCGGATCAGAACCACGGCTGCGACAAACAAGATGACTTCGCCAAAGACCGGAGTGGTAAAGAAAGCAGCGATCTGATTGATGAACCCAAAAAGGCCGGATGCAGTGATCAGCCCCCAAAGGATTGAGGTTCCACCGCCAACAACGGTGATGAACGCCTTTGCTATATAGGCAGCACCCATGGTTGGAACGATCCCGGCGACGGGGGCCAAAAGACCGCCAGCCAACCCCGACATTGCGGCACCTGCACCGAAGGTGGCCATATATACACGCGCGGGGTTCACACCCAGTGTCGCGGCCATATCTGGGTTTTGCATAACCGCGCGGGCGATCAGCCCTGCGCGGGTAAAACGCATCACGGCCCAAACCAAAACCATCAGCAAGATTGCCATAACCGCCAGAAAGGGAGTGTAGAGGCTCGATTGGTATTGCCCGACTTTGAAACCACCCAAAGGAGAGGCCACGCCGACAATCGTATTGCCGAACATCATCGTGGTGCCCCCTACAATAACAAGGCTTAGACCCCAGGTCGCCAACATGGTGTCCACGAGGCGACCGTATAAAAACTGGATCAGGCATCGTTCGACGATGACCCCGACAAGCCCGACAAAGACGGGGGCAATAACCAGCATTGCAAACCAGATATTCACCCCCGCCGAAACCGACAGTACCGTGGCATATGCCCCGAGCATGAGGAATTCCCCATGCGCGAGGTTGATGATTTTCATCATACCAAAGATCACCGCAAGTCCGGCGCTAATAAGCAAGAGCGACGCAATGCCACTGATGATGTCCAGACCTACGATAATCGCGATGTCCATTTCTGATCTCCTTAAATGTCGATTTCGTACTGGGTCGTGTCGTTGGGATTGGCGGCAAGATCACAGACCGCAGCGGTATCCAGCGGCGGTTGTGCCGGGAATGTTTCGAGCACTTTCCAAGACTTGTTTTCTACTTCTGCAAGGAAGGCATTGCGCGTCACGTGGTGGGTCTTGGGATCGATCACCACTGTGCCGCTTGGCCCCTCAAAGGACAGCCCGGTCTCCAGCGCTTCGATCACGGGCATACGCTCGGGTGTGCCAGCCAATTTCACGGCTTCGGCCCAAAGGTGGATACCCTCATAGCTCGCCGCGGCAAGTTCACTGATGTATGGCGTTTGCGCCCCGTGCTTGTCTTTGATCGCCTTTACAAAAGCTAGGCTGGCTGGCGTCTGAAGCTCTTCGAAATAGCCATAGCTGCCCAAGACGCCTTTGCTTTCGGAATCTTCCAGCGTTGCTGGTTCGTTGACCAGACCAAATGTCGTGGATGCAATCGGGATTTCATCCTTCAAACCCGCCGCCGCCCACTGACGATAGAATGCGGTGTGGTTGCCGCCCACCATTGCTGACAGCACCAAATCGGGCTCTGCGGCTTGGATCCGCGAGATCGAAGGGCCGAAGTTTGTCACATCCAGCGGGAAAAAGTCGATCGAGAGAACTTCACCACCGTTGTCTTGGACATATTTTTTCATCCACTTTGCGGTGATCTGACCATAGTTATAATCGGCCGCGATGATGTAGACCTTCTTGCCCCAAAGATTCATCGCATAGGGAACAAGCTTTTCAACTGTCTGGGCCGGTGTGGTACCTAGATTGAAGGTATTCCGGTCGCATACGCCGCCCTCATAAAGCGTGTTGTAGAAATAGAGCGTTTTGAACCGGTCAAAGATCGGCCGGATCGCTTCGCGTGATGCGGACGTGATCCCACCATGCACAACATCGACTTTGTCGCGCACAGCCAGTTGTTGGGCAAACTGGGAATAAAGCTGGATGTTCGACTGGGTATCATAGTTGATCAACTCGATCTCGCGACCCAAAAGACCGCCAGCTGCGTTCAGCTCCTCCACGGCCAGTTGGATCGCATAAACCATTGGTTCGCCCGTTGCGGCGAGCGGCCCAGCAAGGTCATGCAGGCTGCCGATTTTGATTGGCCCATCGGCGGCCCGCGCGACGCTGCCGATCAAGGAGGGTGCCGCCAAAGCGACGCCCCCAGCGGCTGAATTTCTTAAAAAACTACGGCGAGAGAGTGACATTTAAGATTACCTTTCTGTTGGACGTCTCGTTTTGCTGAGACTGTTTTTGGTGTTTTGCGGGACGTGAGGAGAGGCCATTTTTCAACTGGTCTCACGAGACCGGGTGAACTGCGTAACTTTTGGTCAGGGGCCAGAAAACAGAATATTTTAGCGAAATGCGGTCAGTCGCAGGAATCAGCTCGCAAGGGTTGAAAATCTCGAAAACGCGGTCGGGGCCGTTGTTTTCCAAGTGGCTTAAATTGCGCTTCCTGTGATGATTTTTTAGGCAGGTGAACGACATGTTTTCTCCGGAACCAATTAATGCGAACTCTGAAAAGCCGGCCAAAGCCTTGCCCTGATTGGTATGATCATGGGAATACAAATGACTTTCGCTTGTCTGAGCCTGCCAGTTTATGTGCTCATTCTGCCAATTTGTGCTGAATGTCCGCTTTTCGCACAGATCATCAAAAATCTTGCGATATTGACGATTGGGGCCACTCTTGAAGCTGCACGAGGATATCTGCGCGACTTAGGAGAACACCATGCTGCACTTGCGAAATACTGGAATTGATAAGGTCGGCCCCGGCTTTGAAAGCTGGCACCAATCCACCTGTCGAGACTTTTCAACCACCGAATGCGAGATTCCGACGGACGCTGTATTCTCTGGGTCGGTCAAATCGTGGCGGTCGGGTTCGTTGGGTTTTGGCGATGTCGCGGCAAAATCCAAAGGGTCGAATATGCCCTTGATCAGACGTCAGACTGACATCCGTAAAGACCCGCGTGACCACATCATGCTATATGTCGTCACCAAGGGTAAAATCGGACTGGTGCAGTCAGGGCGTTCGGTTTTTGTACAGAACGGGGATGTGGTTCTTTATGATCAGGCCAAACCGTTCCGGATCGAGTTTGTCGAGGACGCGCGTGGCTTGGTTATGGCAATTCCGCGGGCCCATGCCACGACGAGGCTTGGGAATCTGACAGATCTCACAGCGTGTAGTATTCCGCGCCAAACCCAGGCCGCAAAATTCACGCAATCGATCATGTCGCAGTTCCAGCCTTCCATAGATGGCGACGTACTAGACATATCGCCAAAAATGGAAGCCTCCGCGCTCGATTTGATTTTCGGTAGTATCGAACATTATTTTCAAGATCCCGTGCCGCTTTCACAGGGGCACCGGCAAGAGCAGCTGCTTAAAATCAAAGATTACCTTGTCGGAAACTTGGCTGATACCGATTTAAGCGTCGATAAGATTTGTGCCGCTCAGGCCATATCGCCGCGCTCCCTCAACCGATTGTTCAGCACAGAGGGCACCACGCCTATGCGTTGGTTATGGCAGACGAGGCTGGAAGAGGCTTATCGCCGGATAATGCGAGGGGGCGTCCATTCGATCACGAACATCGCCTACGATACCGGCTTTACCGACGTTTCTCATTTCAGCCGGGCTTTCAAAAAGGCATTCGACCAGACGCCAAGCTCCCTTCTTCGACCACGTTAAAGCATTCGATACTTGAGGCACTGGCCGCTCGTGCAAAACCCGTCAGTCAGGGCGTCCAACAGGAACAAGGCTGCTAAACGGCTTGCCTGTGGCTTGCTCATATTCCTGCTCATCCCAGAACCCGATCAGGATACCGCCCGATGCGGCGTGCTTTTGGCGTTCCAGAACGGCGGGGGTGGCGGTGATGCGGGTGTGGTGGCGTCTTGACCAATCCAGCAGGGCCGCTTCCATGCGTGCGCGGACGGCCACATGCGCAGCGGATTTTGACGCGCCAATGTCGCGCAGCTCTTGCGGGTCGGTTTCAAGGTCGAACATCACCGGGCGAAACCCTTCGCAGCGGATGTATTTCCAGCGCCCGTCAAAGATCATCACCGTATGGGCATGTTCCTGCGCCACGTCCAATTCACGCGCCATCTCAGACCAGTGATAATCATGTTCGCTGATCGCATAGCGGCGCGAGAACCCTTTGGTGCCGTTCAGGATCGGCGTCAGATCGCGGCCCTCGATGATGTGCGGTTTGGCCACGCAACCAAGCGCGTTCATAAATGTCGGCGCAAGGTCGATCATCTCGACCAGCTCTTCGCAGATTGACCCGCGTGAGGCGTCCGCCTCGGGGCGGGGATCGGCGATAATCAGGGGCACTTTGGCGGCGACGTCGTGGTAGAAGTCTTTGTCGCCCATCCAGTGATCGCCCATATAATCGCCGTGATCCGAGGTGAAGGCGATGATGGTGTTTTCGCTGATGCCGGTTTCATCCATCCACGCAAACAACCGGCCAAGATTGTCATCAAGCTGTTTGATCAGGCCCATATAGGCGGGGATCACATGTTCGCGCACATGATCGCGGGCAAAACTGCGGCAGACCCGCGCGTTCAGATAGGCCGCCATAAGCGGATGATCGGTCGACAGTTCAGCCTCTGACCGGATCGGGTCAATGACATGCTCGGCCCCGTACATGTCGTGGTAGGGGGCAGGGACGATATAGGGCCAATGCGGTTTGATATAGGACAGATGGCACATCCACGGGCGGCCGTCCTCTTGCGCCTCGGTCATAAAATCGATGGCGCGGTCGGTCATATAAGCGGTCTCGGAATGCTCTTCTGGCACATCGGCGGGCAGGCGAGAGTTCTTGAGCAGCCAAGCCGAAAGCCTGTCACCGTTTTCATCCAGACCGGAATTGGCAAAATCCCCCCAAGGGTTGTCAGATTCGTATCCGTTTTCGACCAGATAATCATCATAGGCAGACCAGCGCTGGCGCGGGCTGTCAGGGTGCAAGCCGTCGTCACGCTCATAGGGTTCGAACCCGCATTCCGACCGGCTCACCCCGATTGTGCTTTTGGGATCAATCCCCAGCCAGGCCATGCCTTCAACATCGGCGGTCATATGGGTTTTGCCGACCAGAACGGCGCGGGCTCCGGCCTCGCGCAGGTGATCGCCCAAGGTGGGTTCCCCAACCCGCAGGGGGGTGCCGTTCCACGTTGATCCGTGGCTGCGCACATAGCGCCCGGTATAGGCCGACATCCGCGACGGGCCGCAGACAGGCGATTGGATATAGGCCTTGTTGAACTGAACGCCGCGTTTGGCGAGGGCATCAATATGGGGCGTATGCAGATGCGGGTGGCCATAGCAGCTTAGGTAATCAAAGCGCAGTTGATCTGCCATAATCCAAAGTACATTGGGGCGTTTGGTCATGATTTTGGGTCCTCGGTTAACAGATCATCTATCGGCTGGCGCAGGAATTCTTCGAGCCTGTCAAAGTAGCTGGTAAATTGCTTAATCTCTTGGGGGGTAAAGCTGCGTCGCAACGCGTCGCGGCGTCGTTTCATAATGGGCGCTGCCTTGTCATAGGCGGCGCGGCCTTTGTCGGTCAAGGCGACGCTCAGCTGGCGACCGTCTGTCTCGTCGCGTTGCATGGTCACCAATCCCTTGCGCTGCATCTGTGGCAGGCCCCGGCTAAGCTGTGAGTGATCCACGCGTTGGATTTCGGCCATTTCACGGATCGACAGCGGCCCGGTTTCTGCAAGATCCCACAGCACTCGCCATTCCAGAACAGAAAGCCCGCCTGCGCTGTGCAGCAGCTTCTGGCTTTGACTGCGCGATGCAGCATAGGCGGCGGGCATGCGCGCAAAGATGTTTACCTCTTCGCGGGCGCGCCTTGCGCTGATCTTTTCAGACCGGGTTTTGGGCGTTTTTGACATCGGCTCCTCCGAGATTGGATAAAGCCTGAAAAAATTATGCGTGACAAGTCATATATTTTTTGCCACCGTAAGGCACAACCCGATGTAAGTCGGGGGTGCATCTGTGGAGGAACGCACCGCATATAGGGAGGGAACACATGATCAAATCAACCATTCTCGGGGCAGCCGTGGTGCTGGCCCCGCTTGCTGCAACAGCGCAGCAAACATTGACGGCAGAGACTACCAGCGCAGGGTCTTCGCCGCATTATATCGACACAACCTTTGCCGCCGCATTGGAAAGCGCGGGGGTCGCAACCTTGCAAATCACCGAAGGGGCAACGCTGACCAATTCGGTCAAAGCGGTCGCTGAAGGCCGGCTGGATATTGCAGCGGCTCCGCTGATTCTTCCGTTCCTTTTGTCGCGCGGGATTGGCCCTTACAGCGGTGTTGGTGCTGAAAAAGGCAAGGAACTGGCAGATAATATCCGGGCTATTTTCTTTCACGCGGGATCGCATCAGATTTTTGCCTATTACGACAGCAAACCCATCGAAGACATCACCAAGCTGGACGGTACGCGCATCTGGAACGGCCCGCCCCGCGGCGCGGCGCTTACCTCTGGTCGTGCGACCGTGCAATTGCTGTCAGGGTTGAAAGACGGCGAAGGATATGAGGGCGTGCAAACGCCTTGGCCCGACGCGGTGTCGACCATTACCGGCGGCAGCGTTGATGCTTGGACCTCGCCTGATGGTCTGCCATCTGGGCGTCAAATTCGTATCGCCGCAGCGGGTGCCACGACCATTCATGACATCCCGTCGGCGCTGTACAATAGCGAGTTGGGCAAACAGATTACCGCCGCACCCGGACATGCGCCGTTTTCGATGCCGGTCGATGAATACCGCGCGGCCTATGCGGGCAATGACATCACCATCGTGACCGACGACGACACCTTTGACAGCTATTCCACCGCCTTTGGCGAAATCGTTCCGGCTGAGATGGATGAACAACTGGTGTTCGACATTGTCACAGTGGTTCTTGAGGCTCAGGACCGGTTCGAAAAGGGATCGCCCATTGGCCCCAACCTGAACATGACCTTTGGCGATATTGATGGCGTCAGCCAAGGTGCTTGTGGTGCGGTGCAGATCAAAATGCATCCCGGTGCCATCCGCGCCTATCAAGAGGCCGGTTTTACCGTCGCCGAGTGTTTGCACCCTTAAAACCTTGCGGCGCGCCAACCTGTTGGCCGCCGCTTTTCCATACATTTCAATGACCTCGCAGGCCCGGTTTAACGCCGGGCTTGCCACAAAAGGCTTACCCGCATGACCGAGCTGACATTCCAAAAAATGCCCTTGGGCCATAAGATCGCTTTTGTGCTGTCGCTGGTTTTGGTGTTGGTGGGGATGATCAACACCATGCCCGAGATTGCTGGCTTGCAGGACTGGGCGCGCGAGATCACGGGCCGTCCCTATTTTCGCGTCTCGGGCTTTGCGACCGAATATTTTTACCCGCCCGTGTTTCTTTTGATGATGGTGATCGTCGCGCTGCGTTCCAGCGTTTATCGGGACTGGAAGGAAAACAAACCGCATCTGGCGTGGCTTGGCTTGCTGCTGGACCTTGGGCTGGTGCTGGGGGCGTTTCTTGGCGCGCTTGGCTATCTGGTCGAGATCGACAGCGTGTGCCTGTTCGATCAAATCAGCGGAGAACGCGCCCGTCTGATCCAAGAGGCCGCAGAACGATCTGTCGGCGTTATTCCCGGCATGACGCTCGAGGCCGAAGTCCCGTCCTGTCAGGCGCGGTTTGGCATCTGGATACTGCCGCTGCTGCTTACGATTATCACGTTGTTTTTCCTTTATAACGTGAGGGTTTGGGGTGCACCTTTGGCGATCGTTGCCAGTATTGTGGTGCTCTATACGGTGACAACGGCCCTGTTTTGGGTGTTCGATCTGTCGGACAACAATTTCTTGCTGACAAAACTGGGCGCGGATGGTGGTGATCCCATGGCGGCGGCGATCCAAAAAGCCACCAACGTCTTTATTTCACCCGATGGCATCATGGGGCGGTTTATGGATATCGTGGTCAATCAGGTGTTTCCCTATGTCATTCTGGGGTCCTTGTTTGGCACCTCGGCGGGCGGCAAATCATTGATCAAACTGGCTGTTAAGCTGACACGCCGTTTGCGTGGCGGCCCTGCACATGCGGCAATCATTTCCTCGGCTATGTTTGGCACCATCACCGGCGGCCCTGTCACCAACGTTTTGTCGACCGGCCGCCTGACGATCCCGATGATGATCCGCAACGGGTTTAATCCGCGTTTTGCCGGCGGGGTAGAGGCGGCTGCGTCTTCGGGCGGGCAAATCATGCCACCGGTGATGGGGGTGGCGGCCTTTGTCCTCGTGGCGCTGACCGCCGTGCCCTATACCAAGGTTATCGTGGCGGCGTTTTTGCCTGCGATGGCCTTCTTTTTCTCGATCTTTCTGACCGTGATGTTTCAAGCACGCCGTGACGGCGTCGAAGCCATGGGCGAAGTACCCGATGATCTGGTCATGGTCCCTCAAGACCGCTTGAACGTCGTGATGATCTTTGCCCCGATCATGGTCATCTTGTTTCTGCTGCTTGGCAGTAAGGATGCGGTCGCGAGTGGCCCGCTGAGCTGGATCTTGTGGGATGGCGCGATACAAACGATCACGAACGCCACCGGTGATGCCGTGTCTGCGGGCTGGTGGGCTGTGATTGCGCTGCTGCCGCTGTTGCTGCTTGATCCCGAAATTCGCGCGAAACCCAGCCGAATACTACGCTCGCTGGCCGATGGTGGCGTGTTGCTGTCGCGCTTGTTCCTGCTGTTGTTCGCGGTGTCGATCATCTCGTCTTTCCTGAACGAAAGCGGCCTGACCGGAGAGTTGACGCGCGCCGTTACCGCATGGCTTGAACACGCGCAGATGTTGCGCCTTTTCGGGTTCGAGATTCCGATTGTGGGCGGCGTCTATCTGATGCTGGCGTTGTTCTGCGCCATGTTCTGCGCGATTTTACTGGGTATGGGGATGCCGACGGTGCCCGCCTATGTGAACGTCGCCTTGTTGCTGGGGCCGCTGCTCAGCAACCTTGGCGTCAGCTTTTTTACCGCGCATATGTTTGTGTTTTACTTCGCCGTGGCCTCGGCCATTACGCCGCCCGTTGCCATCGCCGCCTTTGCCGCCGCGTCGATCTCAAACACTGAACCGATGCGCACCGGGTTTTCCGCTGTGCGGGTGGGGATCGTTATGTTCGCCATCCCCTTTATATTCGCGTGGTACCCCGAGCTGTTGTTGATCGAAGAGGCCGTGACCGTCACCAATGATGCAGGCCAAAGCGTTTTGATCGACGGCTACACCGGCGAAACCGACTGGGCGTGGATGGCCTTTCTAGGCGCGCGGCTTGTTTTGGCGCTGTATCTGCTGGCATCCGCGCTCAGCCGCTATGACCGCGGGCCGATAGGTGGGTTTGAAATGAGCGCACGGCTGGTGATTGCGGTCCTTATCCTGTGGAAAACCGCCATGGTGATGTGGGTCGGTATCGGTTTGGCCATCGTTGTTCTATGTGCGCATTATTTCTATGCGGGACGACGGTAAAACCTGCCGGCCTTAGCGAAACACCCGTGGATTGCGCAGACCCCAGTCTGAATAGAGATCAGCCATGATGGTGCGGAATTGTTGTTCCGTCGCACCCAACGAGGTGTGCGCGCCGCCGGTTTCGCCAAAGACTGTCGCCTCGTCCCCGACCTGAACGCCGTCTAGGTCGGTGGCGTCCACAACAACGGTGTTCATGGAAACCTTGCCCAACACCGGGGCGATCTGGGAGCCAATGGCCACGGCAGCATCGTCTTGCAAGTCGCGCCGGAACCCGTTGGCATATCCGATCGACACGCAGGCCAGTTGCCGGTCGCTGCGCAGCCGATGCGCCCCGTCATAGCCGACAGTGGCACCCTTGGGATAGTCGCCAAGGCTGACCACCCGCGCCTTCAGGTCCATCGTGGTCTGGAACCCCAGTTCGGGCTTTAATATCCCGTAAAGGATCGCGCCGCAGCGGTACATATCCGTCTCAACAGGTTCATCGGCCACTAAGGTGAGCGAGCTTCCGGCATGCACCAGAATGTCAGACCTATCGAGCGTGCTGTTGTCGATGATCCAAGCTACCTGTTGCTGAAACAGCTTTGATGCCAGGCGCAGGTTTTGCGGGGTGTTGCAGGGGAAATGCGTGCAGATGCCCACGATGTCCTCGGCCAGCATCTCCAGAATGGAAAGGCAGGTTGCGCGGCCTTGATCCGTTGAAATCTCAAGCCCGTCGCGGGACATGCCCAATGCGTTCAGCGCCAGATGGCAAGGGACGGGGTGGCCCGCATTTTTAAGGGCCAGCAGCGTTTGAGCGACCTCAAGCGAGCCGACCTGCTCCTCGACCTGCGCATCCAACGCGTCCTCAATCTCGGGCGGGGTGGCGGCGCGTACGCGGATCAAGGTTCCCGTAAAGCCTGCGCCGCGCACGGCGTAGCCTTCGGCGTTTGATGTGATGCCAATACAGGTCACGCCTTGCGCTTGGATCAGGGGCACGACCTGTTGAATACCGTGGCCATAGGCGTCGGCCTTGAGCACTGCACAAAACCTGCGCCCTTTTGGGACCAGCCCAAGCGCAAGTTTGAGGTTGTTGGATATCCTATCGCGGTGAATTTCGCACCACGAGCCAGGGCATCGTTCCTGTGTCATGGCTTGGGCGGGCCAAGCAGCCGCGCAAGGATGCCACAGAACTGATCGGTGACAATCGGCAGCAGGGCATCGGGGAAATCGTAATCAGGGTTGTGCAATTGCGGCTGGTTTTCACCAGACCCGATATAAAGCATTGCGGCCTTGGCCCCGTCATCCCCGATGCGTCCAAAATCCTCGGACCAGCGCATGGGGGTGGCCATGTCGTTGATCGCAAAACCCAAATCCGCCGCCACGTCGCGCGCGATACTTGTCGCCTCGGGGTCATTGACCACCGACCGGAATACGTCATGCCACTGGACCTCGACCTTTAGCGGGCCTTTTTCCTGCTCGATATGCGACAGCGCGTCGGCGATCAGGCTGTCCATACGGTCGTTCGTCATGGTGCGCAGGGTCACGCGCAGTTCACCATCCGCAGGGGCAATGCCAAAGCTGGGTTCGCCAAGTTTTGCATAGGTCAGCGTCGACAGCGCAAAATCATCTGCGTCAATGGTCCCATGGCCAAGCGCACCCAGCGAGGTCATCAGCCGCGCCATGGTGCCAGCGGGCGATAGGCCATCCTCTGGCGCAGCCGCGTGAGAGCTTTTCCCCGTGAGCAGGATTTGCATGCCACGCGACGCGCAGTTTCCCGGCCCCGGACGCAGGCCAATTTCCCCCAAGGGACGGCCCGGCACATTGTGATAGGCAAAGGCATAGTCGGGCCGGATCTCAGGCCAGCGTGTGTCTTCGATCACCGCTTTTGCACCTGCGCCGGTTTCCTCGGCTGGTTGAAACAGCAAGATAACCCGCCCCGACGCAGGGCGCGTTGCCAACGCCATGGCCACACCCAGCATGCTGACCATATGGCCGTCATGCCCACACAGATGCCCTTTGCCGTCGACCTGCGATTTATAGGGCAGATCGGATTGCTCGTGAATGGGCAGCCCGTCCAGCTCGCAGCGCAGCAGAACGGTGGGGCCGGGGGCGTGCCCCTTAAACTCTGCCGCAACACCGTGCCCGCCTAAATCGGACCAAATGCGGTCGGGGTTCAGTGCCGTAAGCTCGGTGATCATGCGCTGCGCGGTCGCGGCCTCTTCGCCTGACAGCTCTGGCGCGCGGTGCAGATCATGGCGCAGCTGCGTCAGATAATCGATTTGGGTCGGGGAAAGCGCCTGCATCATTGATCCCTATCGTTCTTCCGTGCCGCACCAGTCGGCGATGAACAGGGCGGTTGCCTTGGTGACACGGCGGATGCTTTCAATCTCGACCCGTTCGTTAAAGCCGTGGATCGCTTCGGCGCGGGGGCCGTACACCAGCGCGGGGGTGTCTGCATACAGCCCAAAGAAACGTGCATCGGTGGTTGCGGTGATCGCCTCGCGGACCAGTGCCTCTCCGGTGACGTCGTGGTGCGCGGTTTCCAACGCTGCGATGGCAGAAAGCGCATTGGCCGAGCTGTCTTGGGACAGGGCGTACCCTTCGGCGTGAAAGCCGTGATAGACGATGTCGGGCAAGGAGTTGCTGAGGAACGCGTTTTCACGGGCGGCATCCAGGATCACCTTTTCGATCTCGGCTTTTGCGGCGTCGATGGATTGGCCCGGAAAGATTGCCATGCGCACGTCAAACACGCTCCACGCCGGAACCGAACTGGTCCAATCGCCGCCTTCGATCTTACCGATATTCAGGTTCAGCGCATGATCCATATGGGCATAGTCATCAGGCCGGTTTTCCGCCGCGTTCCAGCGGTGTTCCATCTCGTGCAGGGCGCGGATCAGGGGAAAGGCCGCCTCGATCGCGTTGGCCCCTTGGCCGGCATAGGCGACATGCGTGGGCAGACCTTTCAGGTGGACCTGAAACCAGATCACCCCAAGCTGCGCGATGGCCAGATGTTCGGAGAACGGCTCGGGGATCAGGGCGGCGTCTGCAGTATAGCCGCGCGCCAGACAGGCCAGCGCGCCATTGCCGGTGCATTCTTCCTCGACCACGGATTGAAAATAAACGTCCGCGCCGGGGGCAAACCCACAAGCGGCAAGCGCATCAAGCGCGAACAGGTTGGAGGCCAACCCGGCCTTCATATCACCGCCGCCGCGCCCATATAGCCACCCGCCTTCGATACGCGGTTCAAAGGGCGGGCTGTCCCACATGTCCAGCGGTCCGGCGGGAACCACATCGATATGCCCGTTCAAAATCAGCGACCGGCCTTGCTGCGTTTTTGACCGATGAGTGCCAACCACATTTACCGCGTCCTCATAGGGGCCAAGCACGGGCGAGAACCCCGGCAAATGCTGGATTTCAGCGATATCAATCTGCCAACGGTCAAGCGCGTATCCGCGCTGCGTCAGTTCATCCGCCATGAAATTCTGCGCAGATTGTTCGTTGCCACGCGTCGAGGGGTGCGCCGTGAGGTCGGAGAGAAAAGCCAGCTGACGGTCAAAGGCGTCGTCGACGGCGGCGCAGATGCGGGTGTTCAGATCGTCTTGCATTGAGGTGCCTCAGAATGTGGGGATCGGGGTGTCGGGCAGGATCAGCGGCGCGTCGGTGGCCTCGGCGATTTCAGCGGCGGTGACCCCTTGGGCGGTTTCAACCAGATGAAAGCCATCGGCGCTGACGTCGATCACGGCCATATCTGTGAATATGCGCGACACGCAGCGATGCGCCGTTAGGGGCAGGGTGCATGTTTGTTTCAGCTTGGGGTTTCCCGCGCGGTCCGTATGGGTGGTCAGGACGATCACGCGCCGTGCTTTCTGAGCCAGCTCAATCCCGCCGCCGACACCGGGGCTGAACTTGCCGGGGATTTTCCAGTTGGCCAGATCGCCTGTGGCGCTGACCTCGAACGCGCCAAGCATCGTCAGATCAAGTCGTCCGGAGCGTACGATGGCAAAGCTGTCCGCGCTGTGCATAAACGCCGAACCGGGCAGGGTGGAGACATAGGCCCCGCCCGCATCAATCAGGTTTCTGTCAGCATCTTCTGGTGACAGGGCCGGGCCAATGCCCGTCAATCCGTTTTCAGTATGCAGGCACACGGGGAAATCAGCGGGCAGATGGTTCACCACCTTTGTTGGCAAACCGATCCCCAAATTCACCACCGTACCGGGGGCAATCTCGCGCGCGGCGCGGGCAACCATACGTTCCCTAGCGTTGGACAACGGCGTATTCCTTTGACAGCTCGGCAAGCGGGGTTACGTGATCGACAAAGACACCAGCCGTGTGCACATCATCAGGGGCAATCGCGCCTAGGGGCACAATGCTTTCCGCCTCGGCGATCACGCAATCTGCTGCCATGGCCATCAGCGGGTTGAAATTCCGCGCAGTGGCGGCAAAGGCGAGGTTGCCAAAGGTATCGGCCCGGTCCGCGTGGATCAGTGCCACATCGGCGCGCAAAGCAGGTTCGACGAGATAGGAAACCCCCGCCATTTCAACGACCTGTTTGCCAGCGGCAAGTTCGGTGCCGATCCCGATGTCGCTAAGTATCGCGCCGATCCCGGCCCCGCCCGCGCGAATACGTTCGGCTAGAATGCCCTGTGCGGTAAACTCGACCTCAATCTCGCCTGTGTTCATCAGTTCGATCGCATGGATGTTCAGCCCCAGATGGGTCGTGATGAGACGTTTAACCTGACCGCTTTGCAACAGGTGGTCGATGCCCATGCCGGGTTCGTTTGCGTCATTCTTGATCACGGTCAGATTGCTTGCGCCATGCGCGACCAAGGCGTGGATCAGCGTCATCGGGGTGCCGGGCACACCAAAGCCACCGATCATGACCGTATCACCATCCTTGATCCGGCCAATCGCCGCATCCATCGCGCATGTTTTGTCGGGGAACCTCATGCGGCTTGCTCCACCGGTTGGCCGATCTCGGCAGCGAAGGCATCCAGCGCGTCGCGCAGAATCACCATCATTTCGCCGATTTGAGCCTCGGTGATGATCAGTGGCGGTGCCAACAGGAAATGATCTCCCGCCGTGCCGCCGCGCGTGCGGCGCGAATAGATGATCAGACCGCGGGCATAGGCCAGTTCAACCAGCCGGTCATAGGCGTTCAGCGCGGGGTCGAGCGGCTCCATGGTGGTACGGTCCGACACAAATTCGAATGCGGTCAGCAAGCCCTTGCCACGCACGTCGCCGATAAAGGGATAGCGGTCCATCAAGGCGCGCAACTCGGCCATCAAAACCTCGCCCATCTTGGCGGCGTTTTCGATCAGGCCCTGATCTTCCATTTCCTCAAGCACGGCCAAACCGGCAGAGCAGGCCAAAGGATTGCCCGCATAGGTGAACCCGTGTTGGAACCCGCCCGCATCCAGCACCGGTTCAACGATACGCGCGCCCGCGATGATCGCGCCCAGCGGGGCATAGCCTGCGCCAAACCCCTTGGACATGGCGACGATATCCGGTGTGATGCCCCAATGTTCGGCAGCTAGGAATTTGCCGGTACGGCCCGCGCCGGTCATGACCTCGTCATAGATCAGCAGCACGCCATATTCGTCGCAAATCTCGCGGATGCGCCCGTAATAGCTGTCTGGTGCGACCAAGGCCCCGGTCGACGCACCGCCAACGGGTTCCATCACAAAGGCCAGTACATTCTCCGGCCCTTCCTCTAATATCCTGTCGCGCAGCAATTCGGCATATTTCAGACCGCGTTGTTCTTCGGTCAGGTTATCGCGGTCCAGATAGGTGGCAGGCGCGTCGATCTTGGGCATGCCTTCCATCATCGGGGCAAAGGGCGCGCGCAGGGGATCGTAGCCGGTCAAATCCAAGGCCCCAAGGGTGCAGCCGTGATAGGATGGAAACCGCGAAATGACCCTGTGCCGGTTGGGTTGCCCTTGGGTGAGGGCATATTGACGGGCCAGTTTCACGGCGCTTTCCACCGCCTCTGATCCACCGGAAACAAAGAACACGCGGTCCAGCCCGTCAGGGGTCATCGCGACAGTTTTGGCGGCCAGATCCTCGGACGGGTGGGTGCGAAAATGCAGACGGTAGCCAAAGGTCGCCTTGTCCATCTGCGCTTTGATCTTTGCCAGCACGCGGGGGTTGGAATGGCCGATGTTTGACACCATCGCGCCGGACGATCCGTCGATATACCGATTGCCGTCTTCGTCGAAGAGATAAATCCCCTCGCCGTAATCCAGAAACGGGCGGGGGTTGCGGGACTGGTAAAACAGATAAGACGCCGCGTCGGTCATTTGTTAGCCCCAAGGTGTTTGCCCAAGAATTCACGGGTGCGCGCCTTGGTGGGGTTTTTGAACAGAACCTCGGGCGGGCCTTCTTCGACAACCACACCTTGATCCATGAACAACACGCGATCACAGACAGAGGCCGCGAAATCCATCTCATGGGTGACGATGATCATCGTCATGTCCTCTTCAGCCAGCTTTTTCATGACCTGGTTCACCTCATCCACCAGCTCTGGGTCCAGCGCCGATGTCGCCTCGTCAAACAGCATCAGTTTGGGGTGCATCGCCAGCGCGCGGGCAATCGCGACGCGCTGTTTTTGACCGCCAGACAGCTGCGAGGGGTAGTAATCGATCCGCTCAAGCATACCCACCTTATCAAGCTGCTCTTCGGCCAGTTTATCAGCGGCTTCCTTGGACAACCCCTTGAGCATCTTGGGGGCCATGGCGACGTTTTCGCGGGCGGTCATATGTGGGAACAGGTTAAAGTGTTGAAACACCATGCCGATCTGCTGGCGCATCTCATTGATGTGTTTCTCATATTGCCTATGCGGCAGCTTTTTGTTGACCTGAACGCCGTCCAGCCAAACCTCGCCCTTGGTCAGTGGATCAAGGTCGTTGATGGCGCGCAAAAGCGTGGATTTTCCCGAACCCGATGGCCCGATGATGGCAACGATCTGCCCGCGTTCTACCGTTAGGCTGATGTCTTTGAGAACCTCAAGGTTGCCATAGGATTTCTGCGCATGACGGACGTCTACGAAGTCTTGTTTATCGGTCATTGTTTTGGCCTTGTGGATCAGCGGGAAAGCGAAATGCGGCGTTCAATTTTACGCTGCACCCATTCCATGCAAAGATTGATGACATAGTAGAATGCCGCGGCAAGAATGTAGAATTCGAAGGGGCGGTAGGTTTTCCCGATGACGCGCTGCGCCGACAGCGTCAGCTCGCTTACCCCGATCACCGACACAAGGGCGCTGTCCTTGAGCAAGGCGATCATGTTGTTGCCAAT
This sequence comes from Sulfitobacter sp. AS59, assembly GCF_038899995.1. Classification (NCBI taxonomy): domain Bacteria; kingdom Pseudomonadati; phylum Pseudomonadota; class Alphaproteobacteria; order Rhodobacterales; family Roseobacteraceae; genus Sulfitobacter; species Sulfitobacter sp. AS59. The sequence goes on along the minus strand of NZ_JBBMQK010000001.1, from coordinate 555,422 downwards.
GGGCGGGATAACGGCACGTACCGCTTGCGGGATCACGATCTTACGCAAGGCTTGGCCACGGCTAAGGCCGACGGTGCGTGCGGCCTCCATCTGGCCCTTGTCGACGGACAGGATCGCGGTTTGGATCAGCTCGGAATTATAGACGGCAAAGTGCAGGCCCAGCCCGATGACCCCGGCCACAAAGGCGGGCAGGTCGATGCCGATTTGCACCAAGCCGAAATAGATCAGGAACAGTTGCAGCAGCAGCGGTGTCCCCATGAACACCCACGCAACCAAGCGAAACGGTTGCCGGATGATCCATGGCGCGTAGAGCGCGATCACCGCAAAGACGATGCCCCCGAAAAAGCTGATGATCGCGGCGACAACGGTGATGCCGATTGTCCAGGCACACCCCAGCAGGATGATGTCCAGGTGCTTGGGAATAATCGAAAAATCTAGGCCCATCTGTTTTTCCTATTCGAATCAGGTGATCTGTACTTTGCGGTCCAGCCAGGTCACGCCCCGGCCGACGACATAGATGATGATCATGTAAAGAACCCCTGCGAGCAGGAACATTTCAAAGGGCTTGTAGGTCGATCCGATATAGCGTTGGGCCGTATACGTAAGCTCAATCACCGAGATTGCGGCGACCAGCGCTGTCGCCTTGATCAGCATGTTCAGGTTCACGCCAAGCGGGCGGACCATCAGACGCGCAGCCTGCGGAAGGATGATTTGGTACATGGCCTGCCAATTGCTAAGCCCCAAGGTGCGGGCGGCCTCGCGCTGGCCTTTGTCGATTGAAATAATCGCGCCGCGGATTGTCTCGGTCATATAGGCGCCGGCGTTGATGCCCAGACCGATCACCCCAGCCTCGAACGCGTCAAGCTGGATGCCGATCTGCGGGCCGCCAAAATACAGGATGAAAAGCTGGATCAGCGCGGGCGTGCCACGAAATACGCTGACGTAGGCCGCGCCCAGAAATCGTATAAAGGCAAAGCGTGACAAGCGGGCGGCGACGCCCAATATCCCGCAGAAAAGCCCAAGGATCGCGGTGAGGACCGACAGTAATATGGTCAGTCCTGCCGCCTCAAGAAAGAACGGATAGACTTTGAGCATCAGGTCAATATCCATGTCGCCCCTCCTTTTTCAGTTATTGTGGTGCTTAGCTGCATGGCTCGGACGGCGCAGCACGGCAAAGTGCCTCTCGCCGCGAGAACAGGCGAGAGGCAACAGGCTTAGCGGATGTCTGCGCCAATCCACTTTTCAGCCAAAGCGACATAGGTGCCGTCTTCCATCATGGAATCCAACGCTTTTTGCATTTCCGCTGCCAGCTCGGGGCTACCTTCGCGGATGGCGATGCCAGCACCGAACGGTTTCGTGTCCGGATCGTCGAACATTGCGAATTCTTGCTCTTTCGCTGTCATCGCAAGGATGGCCGCGATTGAATCGTTCACAATCGCATCGACACGGCCATTTTCCAGCTCAAGCAGCAGCTCGGGCAGGCCTTTGTATGTGTTGATGTCATAGCCTTTTGCGCGGGCCCAATCTTCGTGGGTTTCGCCCAAGGTCAAACCGACTTTCTTGCCCTCAAGATCGGCAAGGCTTTTGATGTCTGATCCGGGTTGCGTAAAAATTGCGCGCTTGTCGGAATAGTAAGGGCCGACAAAGTCGACAACTTCGTCGCGTTCGTCCGTGATGGTCATGGAGCCGACGATTGCATCGTATTTATTGGCCAGCAAGCCGCCGATGATTCCATCCCACGCGGTTGTCACGATCTCGGCCTCCAGGCCCATACGCTTGGCGATTTCGGTGCCCACGGCGGGGTCAAAACCGACGACTTCGTTTTGATCGTTCACAAAGTTAAAGGGAGGGTAGGCACCGGACATTGCGATGCGAATAACACCTTTTTCCTTAAGGGTATTAAGCTCTTCGGCCACGGCTGCGCTTAGGCCCGCGACGGCAAAGCCTGCTGCAACAACGGCAGTTTTCAGGATCGTACGACGAGAAGTCATTTTGGTCTCCATGCTGGTTTTTGGTGATTAAGTCACCTGTGATACAAAAGGCGGTTGGCCCGCTCTGCAAAAAGACTTGCACAGAGGAATTGTATCATGCAAATAAATAATAAGCATCATGAGTATAGATTTTAACTATGATACTACCGCATCAAAACCGGTTTCCATGGAACCTCGATTGGAACTTACTGCGCACTTTTATGGTGGTCGCAGAGCAACGCGGTATATCCAAGGCGGCGACTTATCTAGGGCTTAAACAGCCAACGGTGTCGGCGGCGCTAAAGCGGCTGGAGCAAGCGTTCGGCAAAACCCTTGTGATCCGCAAACCCAACGAATTTTCGATCACCCGCGCGGGTCAGGTTTTATACGCTGAATGTGCGGCTATCTTTGGCACCGTGTCGCAACTGCCCGCCATCATGGACGAGGGGAACGCCGAATTGCGCGGCCATCTGTCCATCGCGATTACCAGCTCCGTGATATCAGAGCATTTCGACGAATTCCTGAACCGGTTTTCGAAAAACCACCCCAACGTGACCTATTCCTTTTCCGTCTATGAAAGCGACGAGGTCGAGAAAATGGTGACCTTGAACCGGTCGAGCTTCGGTATTTGCCTGCTGCCGCGCATTCCCAAAAAGCTGGACACCATGGTGCTGTACAATGAATATTTCGGGCTGTTTTGCGGGGCGCGGCATCGCTTGTTCAATGTAAAAGACATCTCTCCGCAGGATTTGGAAGGGGAGCCCTTTGTGGCCTTCCAAACCGAAGCTGAGGGCGGCCCGCTTGAGGCCGTGTCGATGCTGCGCGCCCGTTTGAACCTGGCACGTAACTGGCGCGGTGTTTCGTCCAGCTTGAACGAAATCCGGCGCATGATCATGGCGAATGTCGGGATCGGCGCGCTGCCGCTTCACGTAGCAAAGCAGGATGTTGCCGCCGGACATATCCGCCAGCTGCCCCCCTATGAGGACCTGCCGCTGGTCAGCATTTATCTGCTGAGCAATCCAGCGCGCCGGCACTCAGAAGCGGAAACGATATTCCTGGCCGAGATTGAAGCGGAACTGTCTGCCATTGGCGTGTCAGATCGGACCTACGGGATCGGGTGAATTTAATGGCGCTTCCGGTTGCGCGCCGATTTGCCGTTAAGGAGTTCACGCGCGTGATTTCAGCCAATCGCGGGGGCTGGCACCAATGACCCTTAGGAATTCGCGGTTGAAATTCGACTTGGTGTTAAACCCGCTGGCGAACATCGCTTCGGTCACCGATGTGTCGTTTTGCATCAAAGCACAGGCATGGTGCACGCGATGGGCATTGATATAGCGCGATACGTTTTCGCCTTTGTATTTGTTGATTGCGCGTGAAAGCTGCTTTTCCGGTACCAGTAGTTTTCGCGACAAGCGTGACAGCGACAGGTCAGGATCAAGATAGGGCTTGTGCGTGGCGATATAGGTTTCGAGCTTTTCGATAATCGCAGCATCGCGGTCCTTGTCTTGCTCTGTATCATGGCTGCGTTTTGCTTGGGGGTCGTTCTGGCTTTCTATCGCGTGCGACAGGCCAAGTGCACCAAGTACCAGCAACGTGATCGACGACAATAGACTGGGCAGCCAAAGCAACATATCCGAATGCCCTGATGCAAGACGGACCGCGATGAAAATATCGGTGGCCGCAGACCCGATCAAGGCAAGCGCCAGAACGCGCCAGACCAAAACGATAAGATAGCCGTTTTCCAACCGGCTGTGGGGCAGGCTGTCTTCGCCTTCGCGCAGAACAATCAAGATGGCGAGGCCATATCCCGCAAAAAGAGAGGGGATCACCACGTCCAGCCAGTCGGGGTGAATGATCAGACCGATCACCACAAGGACAGGCCCGATTATCAGATGAACATAAATGTTTTGATTGCGCAGATGACCCGCCGATGCCTGTCGAAAGGCCAGCCAGGCGATTGCGGGGATGATGCTGGCAACAAGTGCCTGAACGATCCGTAGGCTAGAGACGCCATAATATTGGACCAACGCGATGATTGCGCTTTGCACCGCGCAAACGGTGATCAGAACCAACAGCGTGATATGTGTTTTTCGGGTCAGCACGCGGTGCAGAACAAAGCCGAGCAGCAGTAAAGCGACAATCATGGGAACGGGTAAAACTGGCATCAGGAAACGTCCGCTTTTCTAATCCTCAAAGGTCCTAAATCCCGATCTGCACGACCTGAAACCGGATATCGGTCGTCTGAAACCATGCGAGCGGCTGAATGGGGGTGTCAACATTCAAACCAATTATTCGAAAGGTTATCCTATGAAACATACAGTTTTTGCCGCAGCTTTGCTGGTACCTGTCGCGACCGGCGCATTCGCATCAGAGGTGGGGCTGATTGAGCAGACCATCGCGGTTCAGCATCATAGTCACGGGATGGAAATGTCTGTCATGTTTCCGGCCACCGGGCAGGACAAAGTTATCTTTGGCGAAAACGCGGTGTTTTACGGCGCGCCTGTCCTTGAGAACGCAGAACCCGTGGCTGGGCAATATCCGGTCGTTCTGATGTCACATGGGTGGGGCGGAAACTATGCCCGGATGGCGTGGCTTGGCGCAGGGCTGGCAGCGCGGGGGGCAATCGTGATTGCGGTCAATCACCCGAACAGCACGACTTTTGATCTGGATCTGGACGGCGCATTTAACCATTGGACCCGTGCGCAGGATTTGTCGGCCGCGTTGGACAACGTGGTGCGGGATACGACCTTTGCGGACCTCATTGATGAAACGCGCATTTACGCCGCTGGCTTTTCCTATGGCGGGTGGACCGCGCTTTCCTTGGGCGGTGTGCAGGCCAAGCGCGACGGCCTGTTCGCCTATTGCGAGGCCGCGGGCCCCCAGTCGCAGTTCTGCGTCGAACTGGCCACGGCCGCACATGACCCGGCAACGCTGGACGCACGGAAATATGACGCATCCTATAAGGATCACCGGATAAGCCGGGTTGCGGCGATTGACCCCGGCCTGACATGGAGCCTGACATCCGCAGATATGCAGGAGTTTGACACCCCGCTTTTGCTGATCGGATTGGGTGAGGGGGACGACCGCCTTGCCGCGACCGACACAAGTGCAGGGGGCAGCAATTTTGAAGCTTTGGTGCCGCAAGCGAGGGTTCTGGATATCGCCCCCGCCATGCACTTTAGCGCGCTAGGGCTGTGTAAACCGGCGGGCGAGGCGATCTTGCTTGATGAAAAGGATGATCCGGTCTGTACCGATCCCGAAGGCACGGACCGTGCGCAGGTATTGAACATGATCGTTGAAGCGATGGTGGATCACTTTGACCTGGACTAACAACGATAAGGCATGGTGGTGGCCGCAGCTATCACCATGCCGCAAGAGGATTTTCAGACAACCATACCCGCCGCGCAAAAACCAATAAGGCGGTCGATTTGCGCGTCTTCTGTTGAATGCCCCGCACCCAACGCGCCGATACGTTCTTTCGATGTCAGCAGCGCAAGCATGGCGGCGACGGAGAACGCGAACCCCTCTGCCACCTGTTGTTTGGATGCATGTGGCAGAAGCGTTTGAAACTCGGCCAGAAATATCTGGGCCGTCGGGTCAAAACACTCCGCTGAAATTTCGCGCCAACGGTCATCCGAGGACACAAAAGCCACCAATCGGGCGTAATCGCGCCATGCGGGATCTTGTGCCAACAGATCAAAGAAGGGGCGCATAAAGGCGGCGATGACAGCCTCAATCCCCCACATATCTGCAGATTTCGCCTGATCGAGGGCCGCAAGCCTGACACGCGACAATGTATCAGACCGGCGCGCGACGGTCTGATGAAACAACGCTTTCTTGCCGCCCCCATGATGGTGGATCGTGCCAACAGGCTCGCCTGCCTGCGCCGCGATGTCGCGGATCGTGGCACCATCATATCCGCTGATGGCGAAAATCTTTTCCGCTGCATCGAAAACACGGGCTTTCGTCTCAAGCGCCCGTTTCGAGGGGGCTCTTTTCCGCTTGGTCTCAAGGGGTTGCACGTTTGTCATGAAAACACCTTGCCTTAAATTGAACATTTGTTCAAGCTAAGGATCAACAAGGGGAGGACGCGATGGGAGACGCGGATAAACGGCTTGCTCTGATAGGGGCAGGGCCGATGGGGTTGGCAGCGGCAAAGCTGCTGGCGGAAAATGACATCGAATTTCAGGGGTTCGAGCTGAATTCAGGCGTGGGGGGGCTGTGGGACATCGATGCCCCGCAATCGACCATGTACGAGACAGCGCACCTGATCTCGTCCAAGAAAATGACAGAATTCACCGATTTTCCGATGCGCGAAGAGGTTGCCGAATACCCCTCGCACCGCGAGATGAAACGGTATTTCGAGGAATTCGCGGCGCATTTCGACCTGCACAAACACTACCACTTTGGGGCCAAGGTGTTGGACTGTACCCCGCTGGGCGGCCCCAATGACGGTTGGCGCATCACATGGCGTGATGACGCGGGCGATCATGTCGAGGAATTCGCGGGGCTGCTGATCGCCAACGGCACGCTGAGCACACCGAACATGCCCAGCTTTAAGGGCGAATTTACAGGCGAGCTGATCCATTCATCGCAATATCGCCATCCCAGCCAGTTTGATGGCAAGCGCGTACTGATCATTGGCGCAGGCAATTCCGGCTGCGATATCGCGGTCGATGCGATCCATCACGGGGTGTCCTGCGATCTGTCGATGCGGCGCGGGTATTACTTTGTGCCAAAATACGTCTTTGGCAAACCCGCCGATACGATGGGCGGCGCGATCAAGCTGCCCATGGCGCTCAAGCGGATTGTGGACGGGGCGATCTTGAAATGGTTCGTGGGCGATCCGCAGAAATACGGGTTCCCGAAACCGGATTACAAGCTGTACGAAAGCCATCCGGTGGTGAATTCGCTGGTGCTGTACCATGCGGGCCATGGCGACATTGCGATCCGCCCGGATATCGACCATTTCGATGGCAAGACGGTACATTTCAAAGACGGCACCAGCGCTGAATATGACATGATCCTCGCCGCGACGGGCTACAAGCTGGATTACCCCTTTGTCGATTATGCACATCTGAATTGGCAAGGTGCGGCACCGCATTTGTACCTCAATTGCATGCACCCCGAACGCGACGATATTTTCGTGCTGGGCATGGTCGAGGCATCAGGTCTGGGCTGGCAAGGGCGGCACGAACAGGCCGAAATGGTGATCCGCTATATCAAAGGGCTGCGCGATGGAGCGCCCGAAGCGCGAGAGCTGAAAAAGACCAAAGCGCGCGGGTTCGAGCGGGCGACGGGCGGCATGAGCTATATCGACCTGCCGCGTATGGCATATTACGTCGACAAGGCAACCTACCGCAAAGCGGTGGGCCAGTGGATTGCCAAGCTGTCAGGAGGCCGGACATGATTGACGAAGCTGTGCTCGCGTTCTCTGCCGGGTCGTTGATGGTGCTGAATGCCATTCTGGCGGTTGTCATGTTCTCAATCGCGATTGACCTAAAACCGCGTGATTTCAAGATATTGGCGAATGCGCCTAAACCTCTGATCGTCGGCCTGATGTCGCAATTTCTGCTGCTGCCTGCGCTGACCTTCCTGCTTGTTCTGGTGACGCAACCGCAGGCTTCGGTTGCCCTTGGGTTAATCTTGGTTGCGGCCTGTCCGGGGGGCAATATCTCTAACTTTATTACGCATCGGGCGGGTGGGAATGCTGCATTGTCGGTGTCGATGACGGCCTTTGCCACCATTGCCGCGATTGTTCTAACGCCGCTAAATATCGCGTTTTGGGGCAGCCTGTACCCCCCCTCGGCCGAGATCCTGCGCGCGACGGTGATTGACCCTGTCAGCATTGCAATCACGGTGGGGTTGATGCTGGTGCTGCCGCTTGTCCTTGGGCTGGTGCTGAATGCCAAACGCCCTGATATCACCCGCAAACTGCGCATGCCGCTACAATGGTTGTCGATGGGGATTTTCCTTGGCTTTATCGTGATCGCCCTTGCCGCCAATTGGGGGCTGTTCCTTGCGTTTGCCGGTGGCATCGCGGGGCTGGTAATCGTGCATAATGCGCTTGGCCTTGGGGGCGGCTATGCGCTGGCGACCCTTGCGGGGCTTTCCCCTTTTGACCGTCGGGCCGTGACGATTGAAACGGGCATCCAGAACTCGGGCCTTGGGCTGGTGTTGATCTTTGGTTTCTTCGGCGGGCTGGGCGGCATGGCGATTGTCGCCGCGTTCTGGGGCGTTTGGCATGCGATTTCCGGCCTTGCCTTGGCGAGGTTCATGTCACGTACGGTGGCCGCGCGATGACCCGTATTTTGATTACTGGGGGGGCTGGGATGGTGGGCCGCGCCTTGGCCGCTGTCTTGCCGTCTGAAAACCTTGTGGTGACCGATCTTGCCGACACCGGTCTGCCCGGCCATTTGCGGTTCCGGCGAATGGATGTGACGGGCGCGGACCCGGATAAGGTGATCGGACAGGAACGCCCCGACGTCGTTGTGCACCTTGCGTCCATCGTGACCCCGCCGCCGGGCATGAGCCGTGAACAGGCGTTCGCGGTGGATGTGACGGGGACGCGGAATGTGCTGGACGCATGCGCGGCGCATGGTGTGAAACGCTTGGTCGTGACCAGTTCCGGTGCGGCCTACGGCTATCACGCCGACAACCCCGTCCCCCTGACCGAGGACGCGCCGTGTCGGGGCAACCCTGAGTTTGCCTATGCCGATCACAAGCGCCAAGTCGAAGAGATGTTGGCCACGGCACGCGAAACCACCCCCGCGCTTGAGCAGGTCATCCTGCGTGTCGGGACGGTTCTTGGCGCGGGTGTCGACAATCAAATCACCGCCCTGTTTCGCCGTAAACGTCTGCTGTCGATCCGGGGCAGCGACAGCCCGTTTGTGTTCATCTGGACGCAAGACCTTGCGCGGATTGTCAAACACGCGGCGACCGATGGTCCGGCGGGCATTTTCAATGTGGCGGGGGACGGCTGGCTGTCTATGGATGATCTGGCGCGGGCCATGGGCAAACCGGTGCTGCGGTTGCCAGCTTGGGGCGTAAAGGCCGTGCTGGCGGTGCTGCATCCGCTGGGTCTGTCGCAATATGGGCCTGAACAGGTGCGGTTTTTGCAATATCGTCCGGTGCTGGCCAACGACCGGCTGAAACAGGTGTTCGGCTACACGCCTGAACTGACGTCAGCCGAAGTTTTTGATCTATGGCGGCGCGAGGCAGGGCTATGAAAACAGCGGTTATTTCCGGCGGAAACGGCGGCTTGGGCCGGGCGCTGGCCGATCAACTTGAAGCGCAGGGCTGGCATTGCGTGCTGATGGACATCAGCATTGTGGGGCTAGAGGCGTCAGAGACCAGAACCCCGGTGGCGGTCGATCTGACGGATGGGGCCGACTTGGCGAATGCTGCATCGCGGATTATCGCGATGCGTCCCTCAATCGATCTGGTAATCTATAACGCGGGCGTGTCGCAAATTGGCCCCTTCGCGCGGTCCGATGCGGCCAGTCACCGGCGGGTGTTCGAGATCAACTATTTCGCTGCGGTCGAGATGGCCCGTGCGTTTGTGGTACCGATCCGCGAAAGCCATGGCACGCATCTGGCCATTTCATCGGTCGCGGGGTTCGCTCCGCTGCATAACCGCACCGCCTATGCCGCGTCCAAACACGCGATGCAGGGGTTTTTCGCATCGCTCAGGTCCGAGGAAGCCCCCTTTGGCGTGCGATGTCTGATCGCCGCGCCCAGCTTTGTCGCGACCAATACGGGCAATGCGCAACAGTCCGAGGACGGGATCGTGCGCCCCGGTTCTGCTGCGGATGGGATCGATCACCTGAGCCCCGAAGCCGCCGCCAAAATCATTTTGCGTGGGGTGGAAAAGGGGCGTGAATTCATCCCCGTGGGCCGCGTGGCGCGTATTGCGGCCCTACTGATGCGCGCGTCGCCCGGTCTGTACCAGTTCGCCATGCGCCGCAAAATTCGCGGTGGCGGGGCGGCGTAGCCCATTGCGCGGCAATGCAGGCTGTCCGGTGTTGTTTCCGCGCTCGCGAAAACTTGGTACGTAACGTCACTTGCCAGAAATCTGGGGAAATGGCTGTCTGGGCAGGCTGCTCCGCAGGTTTCTGGGAAAATATCGGCGCTGCCATCGTCCATAAAATAAGGGGATAGTACGCGGTCGCGCCCGTAAAGCGGGAGTCGAGTGCCCCCTAGAACAACTTCGCGTATTGTGGAACCACGTTCCGCTTTGCGGTATTGCCGCAAGGTAAATTTGCTCCTAGTCTTTCCGAGTGAATCAGTCGTGTATCCTTGGGAGACGGATACCGAACGCGAGATTTATCGTGACCGGCGCAAGATATCGCATCTTGGCGCGACACGTATAGCCGGCAAGGGGAGGGGCCGGGTCTATTCTGAGAAATCAGGACGTTTGCCGATAGTGAGCTATCGCCAAATCACATGCTTTTCGGGCGGTTATTGGACCTCTGCGCCAGCAGACCATTCCCCGAAAGCCATAAATAATTCGAAAAATCGGGAGGATTAACGATGAAGAAACTGAATAATACTGCAAAGCTGGGTCTGGGGGCGCTTGCCGTCACGCTGGGTCTTTCAAGCGCTGCAATCGCGCAAGATTACGAATGGCCACGTTTGTTGGTGATCGGCACGCCGGGCACGTCAACGGGCAGCTTTGCCTCGACAAACGGTTGGGGTCCGACCTTGCAAAAAGAGACCGGTACCACCGTGCGTATCGTTCCCGAAGACAGCGAGCCGATGCGCTATAAGCGCCTGACAGATCGTGAAGATATCGCGATTTCGTCTGTGTCCGCCTCTGAAATGGCATCGCAAACCGAGGGCGTTGGCGGCTATGCTGCGGTCAAGCCACTGGCGCAACGTATTCTGTGGCACCACAATGACACGCCGTGGGGTTTTGTTGTGGCAGGCGATTCCGATCTGCAAAACCTTGAAGACATTGCCAAGGGCGGCGTGCGCGTCACATCGGGTGTGTTTTCCCCCGCGATTGTCCGCGCCGTTACACAGGCGTTGCCAGCCTTTGTTGGCCTGACGCCAGAAGAAGCGGCCGAGAAAATCACCTTTGTTCCGGCATCCAGCTACGGCGAAAACTGCCGTTCGGTGGTCGAAGGTAAATCGGACGTCGCATATTGTTCGCCGATCTCATCGGTGCTGTCTGAAATGGAAGGTGCCCCCGGCAGCATCCGTTGGCTGGCCATGGACCCTGAAAACAAAGACGGCTGGAACGGCTATCTGAACTATCGCCCCATGACGATCCCGACCAAGGTTTCCTTGGGTGTGAAGACGGCGCAGGGCGTCAATTCGATGACGTCGAACTTTGTCTATGCTGTGCCAGCCACAGCGGATGTTGATTTTGCCTATAACATGGCGAAATGGATGCACCAGTCGCATGATGCCTATAAAGGAACGCATGCCTTGGCCGCACGGATGTCTGTTGATCTGTTCCGTGGCTATCTGAACAGCAACCCGATCCCGGTTCACGAAGGCACGGTGAAATACCTGCGTGAAATCGGCCAATGGACCGATGCGGATGATGCGTGGAACAACGCAGCGATTGAGCAAATGGACCAGTGGATGACGGCACGCCAAGCGGGCCTGAAAGATGCCATGGAACAAGGTGTTGAGGTCAATTTCGAGAACGAAGCGTTCCTTGAAATCATGGCCAAGCACACCGAAGGCCTGAGCAGGTTCCGCTCGCGTCTGTAAGCGGACACTCGAACCTGAAACTGACGGAGCGGTCACCCGCTCCGTCATCCTAATATTTGCAGTTTCATTCACCTCATTCTTCGGGATCGTCAGATGTCAGACACTCAACCCCATGTAGCACCGGATATTGATGCCGAACCCGGCTCGGAAACGACGCGTCTGGGGGCATTGTTTTCCTGGACCAGCATCGCCTTTGTCGCCCTTTGCACCTGCGGTTTGGGTATGGGGCTTGCCTATGCGTTTGGGGTGCCCATTGGCGGTAAACGTCTGCTTGAGGGGCAATATTACTGGTTTTTCATCGGTATTTTTCTGGCCGCAGCCTTTATCGCGTTGCCCGGCCGACAAAGCCAACGCAGCGTGCCGATTTATGACATTGCCGCGGCTGTCATCGCCTTTGGCATCTGCATGTGGTTTTCCACCCACGCGTGGGACATCGTGCAAGCGGGCTGGACCAATTACCCCGCTGGCGTCGTCTTGTGGGTGCTGATGCTTGAGGTCGCCCGCAGATCGGGTGGCCTACCATTCTTGCTGGTGGTGTTCCTGCTGGGGCTTTATCCGCTGGTCGCTGACTTCTTCCCGGGGCTGCTGATGGGCATCCCCTATACGTTTGAGCGTATGATCGAGGCGCATGTTTTCCGCACCGAAGGGTTGATGGGCATCACGACCAAGATCGTTGCCGAAATTGTCCTTGGTTTCCTTGTGTTTGCAGGGGTTCTGATTGCGACGGGGGCGGGGCAGTTCTTTATCGATCTGGCCAATGCGGGTTTTGGCAAATACCGTGGCGGACCGGCCAAGGTTTCCATCGTGGCCAGCGCGTTTTTCGGGTCGCTGTCTGGTTCGATCTTTTCCAACATTGCGGGGACGGGGTCGATCACCATTCCGACCATGAAAAAGGTCGGCTATCCCCCACATTACGCCGCCGCGATCGAGGCGTGTGCCTCGACCGGTGGGGTGGTGATGCCACCCGTGATGGGGGCGATTGCATTCGTGATGGCGATCACCATTGGTGTGGATTACGCGACCATCATGGTGGCGGCGATCCTGCCGTCACTGCTGTTTTATTTCGGCCTGCTTTTGCAAGTTGACGCCTATGCGGCGCGCAAAGGGCTGGTGGGCATGACCCAAGACAAACTGCCATCCGCGCGCGAGGTCATGAAACGCGGCTGGCCGTTCCTGTCGGTCATGGTGTTTCTGGTCTGGGGCTTGCTGTACATGCGTTGGGAATACTATGCGCCGTGGTATGCCAGTGCGATGATGATCGCGCTCAGCTTTCTACAACGCGAAACGATGATGACGCCGACGCGCCTGTTTGCAACGCTTCGTCAGGTTGGTGTCTTGGTGACGCAGACCGCCGCGATCATCTTGCCGATTGCCTTTGTTGTCAGCGCCTTGACCATTACGGGCGTGACCGGCTCCATGACATCGGGGCTTGTCGCTTTGGGTGGGGATAACGTGTACCTCATTATTGCGCTTGGGGTGCTCGCCTGTTTCATCATGGGCATGGCGGGGCTGGCGATTGTTGCCTATATTTTCCTCGCTGTGACGTTGGCCCCGGCTATCGTTGAAATCGGCGGGCTGAACGTCGTCGCGGTGCATTTCTTTATCGTGTACTACGCGATGCTGTCCGTGATCACGCCGCCTGTCGGGGCTGCCGCTTTCCTTGCGGCGACAATTGCAGGGGCGAAACCGATGCAAACCTCCTTTACGGCGATGCGCCTTGGGGTTGTGATCTATTTTGTGCCGCTGTTCTTTCTGTTCCAACCGGCGCTGGTGCTGCAAGGTGATCTGACCCCGCTGATTTATGTTTTGCCGTCGATCATCATCGGGATTATGCTGCTGTCTGGCGGTCTCGAAGGGTATCTGCTCGGCTTTGGTCTGGTGCGCCCTTGGATGCGGTTGCCGCTTGCCGTCGCGGGGTTTGCGTTCAGCTTTCCGGGGTTGATGACGACCCTGATCGGCGGGCTGGCATCGGCGGCGATGGTTGCCCTGATCTGGTGGGACAATAAGAAAACCGCGCAGGTGGCTGCATAGATTTGAATGGCTGTGCCCCCCGTGGGCGCGCCCCAACACCGCAAATAAGGAACCACATATGTCATTCGTTCACGTAGTCGCCGTTATCACCACCAAACCGGGCCAGCGTGCCGCCGTGTTGAAGCTGTTCAACGCCAATGTTCCGGCTGTATTGGCCGAAGACGGCTGTATCGCCTATGAGGCGACAATCGACACCGAAAACGCGGGCCCGATGCAAAGCGCCTTTGGTGAGGATACGTTTGTGGTGGTGGAAAAATGGGCCAGCATGGACGCGCTTGGCGCGCATGCCCGATCGGCCCATATGAAGGAATATGGCGCGCAGACCAAAGACATGCTGGCCGATCGCAAGATCCACATTCTGTCGCCTGCGGCCTGATCAAAAGGCCCTAGGTTAACGCCGCCCCGAATGTTTGGGGCGGCGCTATTTGTTTGATAGGGATCAGAAATCCCAGTCTTCGTCTTCTGTCGCGACGGCCTTGCCGATCACATAGGTCGATCCGCTGCCCGAGAAAAAGTCGTGGTTCTCGCCGTCTGTTGACAGGGCGGCAAGGATCGCGGGGTTCACCTCGCAGGCCTGTGCAGGGAACAGCGCCTCGTAGCCCAGATTTTGCAGGGCCTTGTTGGCGTTGTAATGCAGGAACGCTTTGACGTCTTCGGTCAGACCCAGATCATCATACAGCTCGGCGGTGTAATGCGACTCGATCTCGTAAAGGTCGAACATCAAGGAGAAGGCAAAATCCTTCAGCTCATCGCGTTTTTCGGCGGGCAGCTGTTCGGTCGCGCGTTGGAATTTATAGCCGATGTAGTAACCGTGGATCGCCTCGTCGCGGATGATCAGGCGGATCAGATCGGCGGTGTTGGTCAGCTTGGCCCGGCTGGACCAATACATCGGCAGGTAAAAGCCTGAATAGAACAGGAAGCTTTCCAAAAATACCGATGCGATCTTGCGTTTATAGGGGTCAGCGGTGGCGTTGTATTCCTGCAGGATCAGACGTGATTTCGCCTGAAGATGCGGGTTTTCCTCGGACCAGCGGAACGCCTCGTCAACGTCCTTGGTCGAGCAGAGCGTTGAAAAGATAGACGAATAGGACCGCGCATGCACCGCCTCCATAAAGGCGATGTTGCTGAGCACGGCTTCTTCGTGGGGCGTTTGCGCGTCTGGCATCAAGGCCGGTGCGCCCAACGTGTTCTGGATCGTATCCAGCAGGGTTAGGCCCGTCAGCACGCGGATCGTCAGCGTGCGCTCTTGGGGGGTCAGGGTGGCCCAGCTTTGCACGTCATTCGACAATGGCACCTTTTCGGGCAGCCAGAAATTGACGGTCAGGCGGTTCCAGACCTCAAGGTCTTTGTCGTCTTGGACGCGGTTCCAGTTAATGGCGCGGGGCACGGCGGGCGTGTGGTTGAAATCTTTCATATCGGCTCTCACAATGTGCAGGAAACGCAGCCGTCGACTTCCGTCCCCTCAAGGGCGGTCTGGCGCAGGCGGACGTAATAAATGGTTTTGATGCCTTTTTTCCACGCATAGATTTGCGCGCGGTTGATGTCGCGGGTCGATGCATCGGCGGGAAAGAACAGGGTCAGCGACAGGCCCTGATCCACATGCGTCGTCGCGGCAGCATAGGTGTCAATGATCGCCTCTGGCCCGATCTCATAGGCGTCACGGTAGAATTCAAGGTTGTCATTGTTCATGAAAGGGGCAGGGTAATACACGCGCCCGATCTTGCCCTCTTTGCGGATCTCGATCTTGCTGACGATCGGGTGGATCGACGAGGTTGAGTTATTGATATAGCTGATCGACCCCGTGGGCGGGACGGCCTGCAAGTTGCGGTTATACAGCCCGTGTTTCATGACCAGTTCGCGCAGTTTGGCCCAATCGTCGCGGGTGGGCAGGTCTTTGCCGTCAAACAGCGCCTTTACCGCGTCGCTTTCGGGCAGCCAGTCGCGGGTGGTGTATGTGTCAAAGAAAGTGCCGCTGGCATAGGCGCTGTCGGCAAACCCGGCAAAGCTTTCGCCCTTCTCCTGCGCCAAAAGGTTCGACGCGCGGATGGCGTGATAGGCGACGGCGGCGAAATACACAGAGGTAAATTCGATCCCCTCGGCACTGCCATAATGGATGCGTTCGCGCGCCAGATAGCCGTGCAGGTTCATCTGACCCAAGCCGATTGCGTGGCTTTCGTCATTGCCGCGCCGAACCGAGGGCACGGAATTAATCGCAGACATCTCGGACACGGCCGTCAGCACGCGGATCGATGTTTCCACCGTCGCGCCAAGATCAGGGCCGTCCATCGTTTTGGCGATGTTCAGCGACCCCAAGTTGCACGAAATATCGGTGCCAAGGTGATCATAGCCCAGATCGTCGTGGAACGTGCTGGCCTCGTTCACTTGCAGGATTTCCGAACACAGGTTCGACATGGTAATGCGCCCGGCGATGGGGTTGGCGCGGTTCACCGTGTCTTCGAACATGATATAGGGATAGCCGCTTTCGAACTGGATTTCCGCCAAGGTCTGAAAGAACTCGCGCGCGTTGATCTTTTTCTTGCGGATGCGTTTGTTGTCGACCATCTCGGCGTATTTCTCGGTGACCGAAATATCCGAGAACGGTACGCCATACACCCGCTCCACGTCGTGGGGCGAGAACAGATACATGTCCTCGTTTTTCTTGGCCAACTCAAAGGTGATGTCGGGGATAACCACGCCAAGACTGAGCGTCTTGATGCGAATTTTCTCGTCCGCGTTTTCACGCTTGGTGTCCAAGAACTGAAAGATATCAGGGTGATGCGCATTCAGGTACACGGCACCGGCACCTTGCCGCGCGCCAAGCTGGTTGGCGTATGAGAATGAATCTTCGAGCAGTTTCATCACGGGGATGACGCCCGAGGACTGGTTTTCGATCCCCTTGATCGGGGCCCCATGTTCGCGCACGTTGGTTAGCATCAAGGCCACGCCGCCGCCGCGTTTGCTAAGCTGCAGGGCAGAGTTGATACCGCGCCCGATGCTTTCCATGTTGTCTTCAAGACGCAGCAGGAAACACGAAATCAGCTCGCCCCGGCTTTGCTTGCCCGCGTTCAAAAACGTCGGTGTGGCGGGTTGGAAACGGCCCGACAGAATTTCATGCATGAACGCCATCGCTTGGGTCTGATCGCCCTGCGCCAGCGTCAGCGCAGTCATCACAACGCGGTCCTCGTAACGTTCCAGGAACCGTTTCCCGTCACGGGTTTTCAGCGTGTAAGACGTGTAATATTTGAACGCGCCCAGAAAGGTTGGAAACCGGAACTTTTGCTTGAATGCCGTGTCCCAAATCTCGCGCAGGAATTCGGCTGGATAGGCCTCCAGCACCGCGGCCTCGTAATATCCTTCGTCGACCAGATACCCGAGCTTTTCCTCAAGCGAGTGGAAGAACACGGTGTTCTGGTTCACATGCTGCAAAAAGTATTCGCGCGCGGCCTTGCGGTCGGCGTCAAAACGGATGTGCCCCGCCTCGTCATATAGGTTCAACATCGCGTTCAGCGCGTGATAGTCCAGCCCAGCGGTCATACCGTCATCAAGCATTCAGTTCTCCAAAATTTGTCCAGCCCGTCGCGAATGCGGGCGATGTCTAGGTCCGTGCCTGCCAGCTCAAACCGGGTGAGCACGGGCACGTTGCATTTCTTGGCGATCACGTCGCCCGACAGCGCAAAGGTCGCGCCAAAGTTACGGTTTCCCGCACCGATCACACCGCGCAGCAGCGCGCGGCGTGTCGGTTCATTCAAAAAGCGGATCACCTGTTTGGGCACAGCGCCGCGCCCTGCGCCATCGGCGAATGTCGGACAGACCAGCACAAAGGGGCGGTCAGGGGCTGGCATCGGATCGGACGGGCGAATGGGGATGCGCATGGCATCAATCCCAAGCGCTGCAACCAGCCGCGCGGTATTGCCCGTTGCCGACGAATAATAGACCAGCCCGCCCATTGCCGCTCAGGCCAACTGACCGATCATATCGGGCCGGAAACCCGCCCAATGTGCGTCGCCCGCGACCACGACAGGCACCTGACGGTAGCCCATTTCGGTCACGCTTTGCATGGCTTCGGCATCTTGTGTCAGGTCGATCACACGGTATTCCAAACCGCGCATATCCAGCGCGCGGGTGGTGGCGGTGCATTGCACGCAAGCGGGTTTCGAATAAACTGTGATGGTCATGCCCATATCCCTATCTGTTTTGGTGCAAAGGGACGGGGGCGCGCGGGGCTTAGGCCAACATGGCCACAACCTTCAACACGTCCTCAAGCCCTCCGCTCGCGGTGGTTCGTATCGTGCCAAGGCAGGTCTCCTGGCTCACGGCTCGGATGTGGGGGCCTCCTTCCCGATGCGGGTGCATCAGTGGGTCATAGGCCAACACTTGCCGCTTACAGTTGCGGGGGCAGCGCCGGTTTCTCACCGGTTTCCCTCTTAGCCCGCGACTCGCGCCACAGGAACCAAAGCAACTACATATTGGGGTGCAATGCTGTTTGGTGTCAATATGCTGTTGTTGGGATCGGGTAAATTTTTCTGTGATCAGACCGTAGCGGCCGGGATTTACCCTTGAGCAATGCCAAGCCCCCGCCGATATGCATCACTCCTCGGGTGGGCGCAAGGCGATGATGCGCAGGCCCGGCGCGCCTTTGAAGTCTTCGTTCTTGCGGATAAAGCGGATGGTCCCGTTCGCCGTAATCCGGGCCAGCAATTTGCCGTCCGGCGTCTCGTTGCGCCAATCGGCGAGCGTAAATTCCTCGGACAGTTTTGTGATGCGGAAGGTCCATCCGGCGGCCATCAATTTCTCAAGCTCGGCGTGGGTTGCCTCAAGGCCTAGCGGGCGGCCCCCCAAGGTGCGGGGCAATTGGTGGCGGCTGCTGTCGGCGCGTTCGCGCATCACCTGAAACACGTTTTCACGCCCGAATTCCGGGGCAAGGTCGGTGGTCACCAGCGTGTTATAGGCGTCGTTGTCCGTGGCCGCGATCAAGGTGGCATAGCTGACCAGTTCGACCCGCTGCTCTGCGGCCTCTGACAGAATATCACCCGAGAATGTATCGATGCCCGCAGCGCGGGCTTTGCGCAGGCGGATAAAGTTTGGATCGGTCATCAGCACGGGTACTTCGGCCTTGCGCAGCACCTCGGCCAGCGCGGTTGTCCAATCGGCCCCGCCAATGATCACGACGCCCGGCACATCTGCACCGGCCAGCCCCAACAGCCGCGCGAATGGCGCGAGGGTAAAGCCGTTAACCACGACCGTCACCGCCACTAGGGCAAAGGCCAGCGGTGCGATCAAAGCGGCGTCTTCAAACCCAAGGCTGAGCAATCTTTCACCAAATAACCCCGCCACCGCGACCAGAACCACACCTCGTGGTCCGGTCAGCGCGACCAGCAGCTTTTCGCGAAACGGAATGCCAGACCCGATAAGCGAGATGAACACCGTCAGGGGGCGCGCGACCAGCACGACCACTGCTACAAACGCCGCCGCGCGCCAATCAAGATTGCCAAGCGCGTCCACATCCAGACCCGCAGCAAGCAGAATGAACACACCCGACACCAACAGCACGGTTGCATGTTCCTTGAAGCGGCGCAGCTCTTCGTAGCTGGGCAGTTTTGAGTTCGCGATCACGATCCCCATGATCGTCACCGCCAGCAGCCCGCTTTCATGCAGCACCGCGTCAGATGCCGCAAACACCCCCAGCAACAAGGCGAAAAGCACCGGCACTTTCATATATTCCGGGACCCAGCCGCGCTTGAACCCGCGCGACAGACCAACCCCAGCGGCCACGCCGGCTGCGGTTGCCACGGCAGCACCCAGCAGCAGTTCGATCATCGCCTCGGACGCCGTGGTGGCCGTGTTCAGCGCCAGCACGACCTCGAACGCGAGGACAGCGGCCAAGGCCCCGATGGGATCGTTAATGATGGCTTCCCATTGCAGCAGGGTTGCAGGGCGGCGCGACAGCCGCGCGGTGCGCAGCAGCGGCGCGATCACGGTGGGTCCGGTGACGATCATGATGCCACCAAACACGGCAGAGCTGGACCAGCTAAGCCCTGCCACATAATGCAGCGACAGCGCGGCCATCAGCCACCCCAACGGCGCGCCGATGTAGACCAGCCGTCGGACCCCGCCAACCGCGTCTTGCAGCGTGTGAAAGTTCAACGACAGTCCACCCTCAAACAGAATAATTGCGACGGCGATGGAGATCATCGGGGCCATCAGCGGCCCAATATCGCGGGCGGGATCAAAGATGCCAAACACCGGCCCGATCAGAATACCGGCGACCAACATCAACACGATTGCAGGCATCCGAAGACGCCACGCGATCCATTGCGATCCAACGCCAATGGCACCGACCAATGCGATTGCCGTTACGGGGTTCAGCGCGCCAAGCGTTTCTGTTGCCACAATGTGATCCATCTATTGTTGGTGTTTTGAAATAGCATGTGACGGGCGCGAGGCAATAAATATTCCGGTTGTCACAGGTCTAGGGGCAAACACAAAAACGCGGACACCGTTGGGTGCCCGCGCATCTCTAAAGTGGGGATGGTTCAATCAGCGGATCAGGCCGATTGCATGTTCAGAGCCATCCCGTCGTATTGCCCGCTGATTGCGGCATCGGCCAACACATCGGCAACATCGCGGCGCGACGCCTCGGCTGAGGTGTCCACGTCGTCGCCCAAGATCACGTTATCGCTGCGCGCATCATCAGTCAGGGCAACGGGGCGCAGAATGGCATAGGTTAAGCCGGATGCTTTCAGGTGTTCATCGGCAGCGTGCTTGGCCTTGAGGTAGTGTGCCAAATCGCCGGACGGGTTTTCCTGATCCGCCCCGACAGAGCTGAGCATGACAAAACGTTTTACGCCCGCCGCTGCGGCCAGATCAGTCAGACGCTGCGCGCCGTCGCGGTCAACCTTATCGGTCATTTCGGCATCCGTGTCGCCGCCTGAACCCGCGGCAAACACCACGATATCCATGCCTTGGCACACATCATCCGACAAATCGGTCAGGTCGCCGTGGCGCAAATGCGTGCCCTCGGGCAGATCACTGGTGTCAGAGCTTTCGCGCACCAATGCGGTTGCCTCATGCCCTTGATCAATAAGGTTTTTCACCACATGCGACCCGGTTTTGCCAGTGGCACCTGCGACTAGAATATTCATGCTCATCTTTTGTACTCCTTCAACGTGTTACTGTGTTTGATTTTGGTGTGCGGCCTGTTTGATCAGGGCAGAAAGATCGCTTTGACGTTCACGAATTCCTTCATGCCAAAGCCGCCATGTTCGCGCCCATAGCCAGAATCCTTGACCCCGCCGAACGGCATATTCGGATCAGCCGCGCCAAATGAATTGATGCGCACCATGCCGGTGTCAAAATGATTGCGGGCCAGTTTCAACGCGCGCTCTTCGTCGCGCGAGAAGATGCCCCCGCCAAGACCGTAGCGGCTGTCGTTCGCGATGCGCATGGCGTCGGCATCATCCTTGGCGCGGATGACGGCGGCCACGGGGCCAAAAATCTCATCGTCATAGGCGGGCATGCCGGGTGTGACATCTGCCAACACCGTTGCGGGGTAATAGGCCCCTTTGCGATCAGGCGCTTCGCCGCCGCACAGGGCCTTGGCCCCTTTGGCGACGCTTTTTTCGACCTGATCTTTGACGGTGTCAAATTGATCCTGGCTGGACAGCGGGCCAAGCTGGCTGGCCTTGTCCGTTGGGTCGCCCATGGTGATCTCGCCCATTTGCTTGGCAAACGCCTCGACAAAAGCGTCATAGACCTTGTCCGTCACGATGAACCGCTTTGCTGAAACGCAGGTTTCGCCGTTGTTATAAAGCCGTCCCATGACAGAATACTTGACCGCCACGTCAATATCCGCGTCCTCAAGCACCAGATAGGCGTCGTTGGACCCCAGTTCGAGGACTGTCTTTTTCAGCGCTTTGGCGGCAACCGAACCGATGTGGCGGCCGGCACCATCGCTGCCCGTCATGGTCACGCCGCGCACTTTGGGGTGTTCGATCAGTTTGTCGCTGGTGTCATGGTCGATCAGGATCACTTGGAACAGGTCTTCGGGCAGACCGGCCTCGATGCACAATTCGCGCAGGCGCAGGCCGGATCCGGTACAAATGCTGGCGTGTTTCAAGACGCAGCCATTGCCAGCCATCAAATTGGCAGCCAGCACGCGGACGGGTTGGTACAGCGGAAAATTCCATGGCTGGATCGAATAGATCACGCCAATGGGCTGATAGCTAACGACGCCGCGCTTGCCCTCTGCGCCATGGGTGCGCTCTTCATCGGCAAGGGCGTCGGGGCCGTTCTTGGCGGTGTAATCGAAAATCGCGGCGCAAATCTCGACCTCGCTTTGGCCATCCTTGAGCAGCTTACCGGTCTCTTGCGTCATAAGCGCCGCAAGTTCATCCGCATTGTCGCGCAGCTTGGTTGCGATCTTGGAGAGATAGGGCGCACGTTCTTCATGCGTCAACTCGCGCCATTCCAGAAATGCGGCATGGCAGGCCTCTAGCCGCGCCGTGGCTTCATCCTCTGACATCATGTCATATGTTTGGATTTCTTCTTCGGTGGCGGGGTTTACCGTGGTGATCTTGGACATGCTCGCTCCTTTTTGAATTCAAAGGGGCAACACGGGCATTGGGGAATGGTTCCTGCCTGCGGTTTGGGCAGATGGAAAGCTATGGTAGGGTTTTCTTGCTATGGATTTTGGTTAAGGCATTGAGAATATTTGTTTATATTCCGCGCTGAACCTTAAATGAACTACCGCCGTTTCCCACGGGTTTGTGAAGACGCTGTCGTATTATCACGGTTTTCGTCTTGCAACTTGCGCCAGCGGTCCAGTCTGGTCGGGTCCAAATCCCCCGCCGTAACTGCCGCTTGCACGGCGCATCCGGGCTCATGCGAATGGGTGCAATCGCGGAACCGGCAGTTTGGGGCCAGCTCGGTAATCTCGGCAAAGAGGACGTCCAGACCCACCGACACATCGGCGACATGCAGCGTGCGCATCCCCGGCGTATCAATCAGCCAGCCGCCGCCCTTGATCGCATGCAGGGATCGCGAGGTGGTCGTGTGCCGCCCCTTTGCATCATCTTCGCGAATGCCGCCTGTCTGTTGGGCGTCTTCCGGTGCTTTATCGGCAAGCGTATTCAGCAGCGTCGATTTCCCTACGCCAGAGGACCCCACCAAGGCGACCGTCTGGCCATCGCCGCACCATGGCCTCAATACTTCGGCGGCATCGGGCGTCTTGGCGTTTACAGTGACCACATCAAGATCCCGCTGCAGCGCGAGGGCCTGATCTTTGTACTGCGTCGCATCGTCGATTTTGTCTGCTTTGGTAAGCACGATCACCGGTTCGGTCCCCGCCTCGTTGGCTAGGGCAAGATAGCGTTCCAGGCGCGCCGGATTGAAATCATCGTTGCACGAGGTCACGATAAACAAGGTATCCACGTTGGCCGCGATCAACTGCGGCACGCGCCCGCCCTTGGCCTGCCGGTTCAGCAGCGACCGCCGGTCCAACCTGCGCACCAACATGGGTTCATCCGGTTCCAGCAGCACCCAGTCACCCACCGCAAAGTCAGTGGTGTTTGTCTTGGGCGGCAAAAGCAGCCTTGCTGGCCCGTCAAGGGTTTCTGCCGACATGCGCGACCGGTGCACGGTGGCAATGCGGGCAGGGCGCAGGGCGGCGTCGCCTTCCTCCAGCTGATCTTGGAAAAAGTCGGACCAGCCCAGATCGGCCAGTGACAGTGTGGAATGTGTTTCAGTATTCACGGTTATGGGAGTAGCGCGCTGGCGCGATGTTGCAAAGGGTCATTCTTGTGCAGCCCGCGACGGGAAAACTGTGGGCGCATCGCCCGGCCGCCATTGGGGGTATTTGACCATCACCTGAGCGAACGCGTCCGAGGCCAAGAACCGTGCCAGCCAGCCTTGCAGCTGTGGCCATGGCTGCGCATCGAACCACGGCTTGTCGATAAAGGCGAACTGACGAACAAAGGGCGCGATGGCGATGTCCGCCAAGCTGGGGTGGTCAAACAGGTGAACGTCGATTTGCGCGTTGAGATCAGCCAGAAAACCCGATGCCTCGGCGCGGTGATGGGTTGGATCATCATCGGGATAGCGGGTCGTGTATTTGGTGCGGTCCAATGCGTGTTTGAATGGCCCGTCAGAGTGCGCGATCAGGTCCCAGCCTGCCTGTGGCATATTCAGCAATCCCTGCGGGTCAGACTGCGAAAGCGCCCAGATCATAATGTCGAGGCTTTCATCGATCACCAGGTCTGGCAATTCAAGGCAAGGCACCGTGCCGCTTGGGGACGTATCTAAAAACGCCTGTGGCTTGTCACGCAGCACGACTTCTCTCAACTCCACCTCTACATCTGCGGCCAAGATCGCCAGTCGGGCGCGCATCGCATAGGGGCAGCGGCGAAAGGAATAGAGCACCGGTGTCATGGCAAGATGGACAGCCACATCCACGCGGTCAGCACGGAGGCACCTGTGGCAATCAGCACCGAACTGGCCGCCACGCGCCGGGCGCGGCCATACATATTGGCAAAGATATAGGCGTTGAACCCGGGTGCCATCGCCGCCGTCAGAACGCCCGAGCGGAACAAATCCTGCGGCAGACCAAAGCTGGACCCCATCAGCCAGACAATCGCCGGATGAATAAGCAAGGCAATGGCGCAGACCATTACGATGGCTTTCAAATCGCCCTCTGGCTTGTACTGGAACAACACCGCCCCAAGCGCGAAGAGAGCCGTTGGCAAGGCGGCGCGTATCACCAGCGACAGCGCGTCATCAACAACTTGCGGAATGGCGATACCGCTGAAGTTCACGATAAAGCCCGCAATAATCCCGATCACGAGGGGGTTGTGGAACATGGCGTTGCCAACATTGCGGGCCAGTGCAGCGCCCGACTGGCCGCGATTGCGGACAAATTCCATCACGGTAATGCCCAAGCCATAGCAGAAAGGCGAATGCATCGCGATGATCGCGATATTGCCGGTCAGCGCATCCGCGCCATACGCCCGTTCCGTGATCGGCAGGCCCAGCAGGACCGAGTTCGAGAACAGACAGCAAAATCCGATGGCGACGCAATCCTCCCAGTCGCGCTTAAAAATCAGCCGCGCGCCACAAATGCCAAGTGCAAAGCATAGCGTGGCACCGGTGTAAAAGCTGATCAAAAGCCGGGGATCGAAAGAGGCCGACAGATCGAGGGTCGCGATGGATTGGAACAGTAGACAGGGGATCGCAAAGCTTTGGGCGAAGCGCATGATCCCGTCGATACCAGCGGTCGGAAAGACGCCGCGCCAGACCGAGACATAGCCAAAGCCGATGACCAAGAAGACGGGAAGAATGACATCAAGAAGTGTCTGCACGAAAGAAGCCTTGAGATTTTTCGCGGATCGCTGGGGGGTTCACACCCCCAGACCCCCGTGGAGTTTATTTGGCAAAATGAATTAGGCGGGAAAGGTCAGTGTCATGCCATCAAAGGCCGGTTGAATATGGTCGGGGGTTTCGGCAGCGAGGGTGTCATAGTCGAGATCGTTGTGCATGTTGGTCAGCACGGCGGTTTGCGGGGCCATCTTTTCGACCCAGCCGAGGGTTTGTTCAAGGTGGCTGTGGGTCGGGTGCGGGTCGCGGCGCAGGGCGTCAACGATCCAGCAGGTCAGGTTTTCCAGATGCGGCCAAGCGGCATCGGGGATGCGGGCCACGTCCGGCAGATAGGCGACATCGTTCATCCGAAAGCCGAGCGCGTCGATGCCACCGTGGTTGACCAGAAACGGTGTGAAATTCAGGGGGCCACCGGGGCCGTCAATTGTCACGTCGCCGTCGATCAGGTTCATGTCGAGGATGGGCGGGTATGACGACCCTTCGGGCTGGATGAACACATAGCCGAAGCGGTCAAGCAGCGCCTCGCGGGTGGGGATGTCGGCCCAGACGGGCAGGCGTTTGCGCATATTGATCACGATCATGCGCAGGTCATCCACACCGTGCACATGGTCGGCGTGCGAATGCGTATAGATCACCGCATCAAGCCGCCCGACATTGGCATCCAAAAGCTGGCTGCGCATGTCGGGGGAGGTATCGATGAGCACGGATGTGGTGCCCGCATCGGTGATACGTTCCACGAGGATGGAACAGCGGCGGCGTGCGTTTTTGGGATTGGTCGGATCGCAGGCCCCCCATTGCCCACCAAGGCGTGGCACCCCGCCAGAAGACCCGCATCCCAAAATGGTGATCTTCATCGTTGCCATTATGCCGCCTCGGAGAAGGCCGCGACCTTGGTAAAGAGCCGGTCAAAGTTGGCTTGGGTTTGGGCCGCGAATGTCGCGTAGTCGATGCCGAAAGTTTCCGCACCGCGCCGCGCCGTATGCGCGGTATAGGCCGGTTCATTCCGTCTGCCGCGATGGGGCGGCGGGGCGAGATAGGGGCTGTCGGTTTCGACCAAGATCCGGTCAAGCGGTGCCGCCGCAAAGATGTCACGCAAATCGCTGCTTTTGGGGAAAGCGGTGATGCCGGACATCGACAGATAGAAGCCCAGATCAAGGGCGGCGCGGCCCAGTTCGGCGGTGCTGGAGAAACAATGCATCACGCATGGATACGCGCCGTTGCTGTATTCCTCGCGCAGGATGCGGGCCATGTCGTCATCTGCGTCGCGTGAATGGATGATCAGGGGCAAACCTGTGTCGCGGGCCACGGCAATATGGGTGCGCAGGGAGGTTTGCTGAATATCGGCAGAGTCAGCGGTGTAGTGGTAATCAAGGCCGGTTTCGCCAATGCCCACCATCTTGGGGTGCTGCGTCAGGGCCATCAGATCATCGTAGCTGGCCATTGGCTCGGAAGCGACGCTCATCGGGTGGGTGCCGGCGGCATAGAAAACCGGTGCGTATTTTTCGGCGATGGCACGCACGGAGGGTTCATTTTGCAGCTTGGTGCAGATGGTGACCATACGCGTGACGCCAGCCTGTACGGCGCGGTCGATCACATCGGGTAATTCATCCTGAAAATCGGGGAAATCAAGGTGACAATGGCTGTCGGTGATGGGGTAAATGTCGCTCATGCCGGTCCCGTTTGTTTATCATCTGGGTGCGGTTTGACCCATCTTGAACAGGGTATCTAGGACCAGTGCAGCAGGGTCAAGGTTGACGGCCATCCCGTGACGCGCGCGGGTGCTGATCTCGTGGGCGGCTTCGGCCCATGCGCGGCCTTGGGCGGGGGTGGCCGACAGCCGGGTCAACACGGCGTGTTCATTAGGCGCGGCCTCGGTTTCGGGGGGCTGGCCTGTGGCACCAGTGCGGGCCAGGCGCAGCATCAGCAGATCAATCAACGTGAATAGCAACGACAGTTTTTCTTCGGCACCGCGGGCGGCGGCGGCCTCGGCCAGGGCTAGGGCGCGCGACCGGTCGAGCTGGGGCAGGGTGCCCAGAATGCCAACGAGCTCGGCATACATCTTGAGGCCGCCCATCAAGGACAGGCCAAGCGCGCCGCCGACAGACCCGCCGGACAGCGCCGCGAGGGCCGCAGGATCCCCTTGGATATCCACATCGGATTGGGCGAGCGCCAACGCCATATTCTCGGGCGACAAGGTGCCAAGGCGCAAGGTGCGGCAGCGCGACCGGATGGTGGGCAGCAGGCCCGATGGGCGGTGGCTGATCAGCAGGATAATCGCGCGGGCGGGGGGTTCCTCGAGCATTTTCAGGAGCGCGTTGGCGGCGTTGGGGTTCATCAGATCAGCGTCATCGATGATCACGACGCGGCGACCGCCATCTGCCGCAGACATCTGGAAAAAGCCGTTCAGCTTGCGGATATCATCGACGACGATCTGTTTGCGCAGACGTTTGGTTTTCTCGTCCACCGACCGGGTCACGGATTTAAGCGCCCCTTCGCCGCCCGCAGCAATGCGGTGGGCCACGGGATGATTGGGGTCGATATCAAGGTTGGTGGGCGGTTCGGGGGCGAACATGCCACCATCATCAGGGTCAGGTGTGGCTAGCAGAAACTTGGCCAAGCGCCAAGCCAATGTCGCCTTGCCCACGCCACGGGGGCCGGTCAGCAACCAGCCGTGATGCAGTTTGCCAGAATTGAACGCGTCCAGAAATGCGGCTTCTGCATCCGCTTGCCCGAACAGGCGCGGTGTGTCGCGCGGGTGGCGCGTGCCGTCAATGCGGTCTGGTTGGGGGGCGTCATCGCTCATGAAGTGCGTTTACCATGGAATGAGGGCGTTGGAAGAGGGGCAGCGCGCAATTACCGGCATCGGCGTAGGCGTGCAGATGTGCGACCGGGTGCACTTAGCCGATCCGCTTTTGCGTGGCGGCCAGAATATCTTGGGCGACAGAGAGGATCGGTCGCGCGCCATCGATGACAACAAATCGGTCGCTGAATTCCTTTGCCAAGGATAGAAACCCCTTGCGCATTGCAGCTTGCAGGCTTTCGCCGAAATCCTCGAACCGTTCTTCGACGGTGTTACGCGATAGCGCCCGAGACAGCCCTTCGGCGGGGTCCATGTCGATCAATAGCGTCAGATCAGGCTCAATACCGATCATCAGGTCATGCAATTGGTCAACGGTGGCGCGCAGATCGCCCCGGCTAAGCCCCTGATACATCCGCGTGCTGTCGGCAAAGCGGTCGCATATTACGACCTTGCCCGCGTCAAGCGCGGGTTGGATTGTCCGTTCCAGATGGTCGCGACGGGCGGCGGTAAACAGCAGGATTTCAGTATGGGCGGACCAGCGATCAGGATCGCCTTGCAACACAAGCGCGCGTATTTCTTCGGCACCGGGGGAACCGCCGGGTTCGCGCGTCAGGATCACGTCGTGACCGGCGTCCTCAAGCGCTTGTTTCAGCAGCTTGGTCTGCGTGGACTTGCCCGACCCATCGATGCCTTCAAAGCTGATAAAGACGCCCTTAGTGCTCACGAAGCGTCCTCGGGACCTTCGTTGAGGCGGGTCAAAAGATGTTGTGCTGCGGCAGTCAGTTTGACGAAAAAACCACCCGGCGCGATTGCTTCGGATGCGACCAGTGGCGCGCGTACTTCAGGCAGGTCGCCGCGGGTCAAGACCAGCTCGCCCACTGGGTCGCCCTTTGCAATGGGGGCGCGTAAGGGGCCCGTATAGACCACCTCTGCCTTGAAATCGGTACCGCCAGAGACAGGAACCAAGACCGACAAATCATCGGCCAACTCCATGCCGACTGTATTTGCCGATCCGATTGCCACGGGGGCCTGCGCGATTTGCGTACCAGCCGCGCCCATGGACCGTTGTGCAAACTGGCGGAAGGCCCAATTTACGATCGCCTCGGATTCCTGCGCCCGTGCAGCGGCTGAATCCAGCCCTGAGATGACGAAGATCACCCGGCGATCCCCCTGCTTGGCGGAGCCGACCAAACCATATCCCGCCTCTTCGGTGTGGCCGGTTTTCAGACCATCTGCGCCAATACCAAGGCCCAGCAGCGGGTTGCGGTTATATTTATTCTGCGGCGCGCGGCCATCGAACAGGAATTCGCGCTGTGCAAACATCGGATAGTATTGCGGGTAATCCGTGATCAGGCGCATGGCAAGCAACCCCAGATCGCGCATCGACATGCGTTGCCCTGCAGCAGGCCAGCCGTTTGCATTGGCGAATGTCGAGCTGGTCATGCCCAATTGTTGTGCGCGGCGGGTCATCAGCCGGGCAAAACCGGCCTCTGTACCATCGGGGCTTAGGGCCTCTGCAATCACCGCGCAGGCGTCATTGCCCGATAAAACGATGATCCCGCGCAGCAAATCTTCGACGGTGACGCGGTCGGTCGTATCCAGAAACATGGTCGAGCCGCCATAAGACATCGCATGCTGCGACACCGGCAGTTTTTCGGTCAGGTCCAGCCCGCCATTGCTTTTACCGCGCTCGATGGCCTCGAACGCCATGTAAAGCGTCATCAGCTTGGACATCGACGCGGGCGGCAAAGGTTCATCTGCGTTTTTGGCCAGCAACACCGTGCCGGTCGTCTGATCGATCACGTAGGCGGCGGTAGCACTGGTCTCAAAGGCCTGCGCAGGCAAGGACCAAAGAACCAAAGCAAGCGTGGCGGCGAAAATGCGGATCATGTTAAAGCTCCTTTGGCTTGTGGTCAGTTCGACACCGCATAGGCGTCGGAAAACCCTTCGGCTTTGATCGATTTCATCAAGGCGGTCAGCTCTGTCTTGCTTGACGCGGGGCCGACGACCACACGCCAGAATGCCTTGCCGTTAATCTCGCTGCGCTTGACGGTGGGCAGCATGCCCGCGCTGCGCATCTGGTTCGCCGACCGGTTGGCATTTGCCTCAACACTGAAAATCCCGATTTGCACATAGGGTTTCGACAGGCTCGATGCTTTGGCGGGCGCGGGTGCTGGCGCGGGGGCAGGTGCTTCGACCGCTGTTGTCTCAAGTGCGGCAGTGGCAATCGCCTCCACCGGCGCAAGGGTCGTCTCGGTCACCGATGCTGGCGCTTCGACGGTTGTGTCGGGCGCGGAATCCTCGGCCGGCGTGCCGACTTCCTCGCGGCGCAGGGCCGTGACATTCAACGGGGCGGGGGCACCCGCCAGGACACCCAAGGCTGCCGCCGCGTCGGACGACATTTGCAGATTTGGGCCGGGCAGATCGCGTTCACGACGGAATAATGCGCCAATCACAAATTTGCCGTTGGCCTCGTTGCGGATAATGACGCGTTCAGGATCGCTGACATCCGGATGTGCGACCCAGACGCCACCAAGGCTGGGCCGGCCATCCCAAAGCCCTTGATCTGTCACCGAAAATACATCGGGCGCTTCGACGTCACGCTCGATCAGCTTGGTCGAGGTAGAGGTCGCTTCCGCTGACGGGCTTTTCTGCCCGAACCCCAATCCATCAACCGCATCACAGCCCGAAAGTGCGGTCAAAACGATGCCCGCAGCGGTGGCCATCAAAAGCGGCCGCGCCTTAGAAAATAATGAAACCTCGTGCCTGTCCATTTTTGCCGTCCTTGCCTGCTGACCGGCGTTTTCGCCGTTGTCCATTCGCGCCGTGAAAACGGCATGTTTCATGCCCCATTGCCGGGGTCTTTGGCGCACAGTAGCCTTTGAAACCCGCGCTGAAAAGGCTGAGCCTGCATCATCGGCAAAATTCCCCTCAGATTACGGGGCAGTTATCTGCATTTCGAGGTTTGCAGAATCGCCTTCGCCCCTCTATGCGGTCTGTGCTGCGGAGGAGTGGCAGAGTGGTCGAATGCACTGGTCTTGAAAACCAGCGTGCGTGAGAGCGTACCGTGGGTTCGAATCCCACCTCCTCCGCCATTGACCTGCCTTGCAGCCATCCCAGTATGCAGCAAAACACCAAGTTAAGTATTTTGATCGGCCAGTTCGCCAAAATCGAAATAGTCGAGTTTTTCGTTTTCGAGGGAGGTGGTGAAGTCAGGGCTATGCTGTAAGACCGGAAAGCCGTCTACATAGGTCACCTGTTGCAGCGCGCGGAGGATCAGTGACACGATACGGTCATCGCTCAGCTCATTTTGCACCAGTTGGGACATGGCGGCGATTGTCCGGTCGTGGATGGCGTCCATTTCGCTTTGCAATACCCGAGAGGCGTGCTTTTCTAGCCGCTTTGTCGCTGATTTCATCATCATTTCCAGCGATATTGCGTCTAGATCGGCTTTGTCCACGTAATCTTTGCAGCCGTTCTTGATCGCTGAAACGGCAACTTCGTGCGACGCTTCGCCGGTGATCATGATGGTTGCCGCCTGCGCATTCTTAGGGTGTTGGCTGATAATCTGTATCGCCTGTAGGCCGGTTTCGTGGGTCAGGTGATAATCCACAAAGATAACGTCATATCTGCGCCGGTCGAGAGCGGCGCGCATTTGGTTCAGGTCACAGGCGGTGTCGACGGATAGGCGCAGGCTGGTGCGGCGAAACTGCCGCATGATGTTTTTACAATCAAACGAAGAATCGTCGACGATTAGAACCATTAGTTCTTTGTTTTCGGGGGCTAGGATTTCTGTGCCGTCATCACTGCTGCCTTGACCATCATGCATTTGGGCCATCCGTTTGCTTTGCTTGCACCCGCGAAGTTGGACGATGTTTGTTAATAGTAAATGACCAGAATACGGTTTTCGCCCAAGTAGATGGATCGACTATTACGGAATTTCTGATCTGGCACGTTAAGAATTCAGAAGGCTCGGTCTGCTAGCGTCGACCTGTCGTGGCCAGATTTGGAGAGCGCTTTGTGCTGAATGTGATGTCTCAGGTAGAGGGGCTGCGGATATCGCAGGAGGCGTTTGTATCCCATTTCGTGCACGATCTGCGGGCGTGTTTACGGGCGGTTGAAACGCTGCCTGACTGGATAAAAGAGGATCTGGAAGAAAATTCGGAAAACGTGCCCGAGGAGGTGTATCAGTATCTGACCAGCATCCAAGTGAGTGCACGGCGCGCTGATCGTTTGCTTGCCGATGTGCGGGAGCTTTGCGAGTTGGGTGCGGGGGCCGATCCAATTGAGAAGGTGGAGCTGAGCGCGGCGGTTAGATCATTGTTGGACCGCTATAACCTTCCCGATGGGTTTGACATTGAACTGAACATGGCCGAACAGCAATGCGCCTTGCCGCAAGTCAGCTTTGACAAGGTTATGACGGCGCTATTGGACAACGCGGTCAAACATCATGGGGGGCGAGGCGGGACGATATTCATCACCAACATCAATACGAACGCCGCGCTGTTGGTTGGGGATGACGGGGCAGGCATCGCCGAGGAATATCGCGAAAGTGTTTTTGACCCGTTCATAACGCTGAAACCACGTGACGTGGTTGAGGGGAGCGGGATGGGCCTAACCCTTGCGCGTCGCCGTGTCGAAAGCTGGGGCGGTACCTTGCGTGCGGTAGCAGACCCTAGGGTTAAGGGGGCGGCATTCGAGATTGGGTTTAGCACAGCGGGGTAGTCAGTGCAGGCCGCACTCCGGCAATCCCGCGATCTATGCTATGATGTCTTGTAGCCCCACCAGCATTAACCCCTGTCGGCGTCCGGCAGTCTAACCCTTGCTCAATTGCGCCCACACCTGTCGTAGACCCGCAAGCGACAACTCCTCGCGCGATAACAACCGCGCCTGTACAGCTTGGGTGGCGAGGGCGGATTTATAAAGCGTGGGCAAGACGCCGTCGCCCACGATCACCACATTCTGGCCCAGCCAATAGGGGCGGGCCCCTGACAGCTCCAACCCGATCAGTGATCCCATCAGGCGCGACCAGCCGAGGTTTTCGGGTACCCCGCTTATCGCCGCATCAGCCGAGATTTGCGCCAATGTGGCGGCAAAGGTTTGCGGCCTTGCCATCACGTCATCGACGGCTTGGGCAAACGCAGCCTCGTCCAGTGGCCCTTGGCCCGCGCAATCAGACAGGGGTGGGTTGAATGTAAGCGTATTGGCAAGAACAGGCGTCAGATAGCTTTGGAAGCTCACGACCTCGCCTGCGCTGATATGCGACCAATGTGATTGTGATGCGACCGTGCAGATGACCCCGTCAAAATCAGGTTCTTGGGCAAGCATCCCGCCGATTGCCGTCTCGCAACCCAACATCAGATCCGCAGGCTTGGCCTGACGTAATCCGGGCACGACGTGCAACACCACCCGAGGGTCAGGCGTCTCCATCAACAAGCTGCCCGCCATTGGCGCGGCAGGCACTGCGCGGTACATGTCGGCGGGCATTCTGGGCAACCCTGCGCATAACACAGGGGCCGGTGCGCGTGTCGTCAAATAGGGCGATAGAAAATCGGCCAAGCCGTCGGGCGACAGGTCCGTGGGCGCTGCATGTTTGGCGATCACTTCGCCAACCGCGCCGATCACCGTAACAACCGGATATTCTGCCCCCCATGTGAGGCCGATCCATTCTGTACTGCGCATCTTGGAATACCTTTTTCGAGGGGCTTGGGCGTAGGTTTGCGCGTGGCTAGCAATCGAACGGCGGTCCCGCAAGCCCGGGCGTGCTGCCTTTGGCCCAATAGAAACCCGTGGGCCAGAAATCGGGTTGCATCATTGGGCATGTTAGCGCTCTAATGCGCCATCAATTATAACAACACAGGGAGCTACCCGAAATGAAAATTCTCGCCACCACGACCGCTCTTACGCTTAGCCTTGCCACCAGCCTGTCCGCTGCTGGCTGTGATGAGGTTACGTTTTCCGATGTAGGTTGGACAGACATTACAGCCACGACTGCGGCAACCACGGTTGTCTTGCAGGCGCTGGGCTATGAAACCGACATCAAAATTCTTTCGGTTCCGGTGACATACACCGCGATGGCCGCCGGGGATGTTGACGTATTCCTGGGCAACTGGATGCCGACGATGGAGGCCGACATCGCGCCCTACCGCGAAGCGGGCACCGTGGACACCGTGCGTGCCAACCTGAACGGTGCGAAATATACGTTGGCCGTCAATAAGGCCGCCGCTGACATGGGCATCACGACATTTGCCGATATCGCAGCGAACGCCGACGCGCTGGATGCGACGATCTATGGCATTGAGCCGGGCAATGACGGCAACCGTTTGATCCAGTCGATGATCGACGACAACGCTTTTGATCTCAAAGACTTTGAGGTCAAGGAATCGTCCGAGCAGGGTATGTTGGCGCAGGTCAAGCGTGCGACAGGCAAAGGTGAGCCGGTTGTATTCTTGGGTTGGGAACCACACCCCATGAACGCGAATTTCGATCTGACCTATCTTGAAGGCGGCGATGATTTCTTTGGCCCGAACTTGGGCGGTGCGTCGGTCTTTACCAACACCCGCGCGGGCTATGTCGAGGAATGCCCGAATGTTGGCAAACTGCTGAACAACATGGAATTTACTCTGGCCATGGAAAACGAAATCATGGGTGCCATTCTGGATGACGGCGAAGAGCCCGCAGATGCGGCGACCGCTTGGATCAAGGCAAACCCGGGCGTGTTGGACACGTGGCTGGCAGGCGTGACCACCCAAGACGGTGGCGATGCGATGGCGGCTGCAAAGACAATCGTCGAGTAATGAACCCTTAACGATCAAAGGGCCTGCCATCGGGCGGGCCCTTTTCTACATTAAAACAACCCTTTCGCGGAGACCCCAATGAACTGGCTCACCGACAATAAAATCCCCATCGATGACGCCGCCGAGGCGGTATTTGACTGGCTGCTGGTCCACGCAGGGTGGTTGTTCGACGGGCTGTCTGTCGCGATGGAGTGGTTGATTGACGCCATTCTGTGGGTGCTGCAAACGCCGCATCCGTTGATCATTATCGCGGCATTCGCGGCGCTGACCTGGGCGATCCAACGCAATTGGAAAACGCCGCTGATGATCGTTTTGGGGTTCTTGTTTATCCTCAACCAAGATTATTGGGAGGAAACTACAGAAAGCCTGACCTTGGTTTTGTCGGCTTGTGTGGTCTGTATGGGCGTGGGTGTGCCAATTGGTATCGCCGCTGCGCATCGCCCCAAATTATATCGTTATATGGCCCCTGTGCTGGACCTGATGCAAACCCTGCCGACCTTTGTTTACCTCATCCCCGCGATTGTATTTTTCGGGATCGGCATGGTGCCGGGCCTGATTGCGACGGTGATTTTCGTGCTGCCCGCGCCTATCCGCTTGACCCAATTGGGTATAGCATCCACGCCCAAACCGCTGCTTGAGGCGGCGCAGGCTTTTGGGGCGAAGCCCAGCCAGACATTGTTCAAAATCGAATTGCCCTATGCGTTGCCGCAGATCATGACGGGGCTGAACCAGACCATCATGCTGTCCTTGTCCATGGTCGTGATCGCGGCCCTCGTGGGTGCCGATGGCTTGGGCGTGCCGGTTGTGCGGGCGCTGAATTCGGTCAACACAGGGCTTGGGTTTGAATCCGGCCTGATTATCGTGGTCGTGGCAATTATGCTGGACCGTATGCTGCGGGTGACACGGAAATGAGCGCTGATATGAAAACCACCCCTCAAAATGCTGTCGAATTCGACAATGTATCCATCGTGTTTGGCGACCGTCCTGAAAAGGCATTGCCGCTGATGGACGCAGGTCAGGACCGCGCCGAGATCGAGGTCGCCACCGGCCAAGTGCTGGGCGTTCACAACTGTTCGTTGGACGTGAAAGCGGGCGAAATTCTGGTGTTGATGGGGCTTTCCGGTTCCGGCAAATCAACGCTGCTGCGTGCGGTGAACGGGTTAAACCCGATGGCGCGCGGCACGGTGCGGGTCAACGATGGCGACTGGTCCTGTGATATTGCAGAAAGCACCGCCGCCGAATTGCGCCGCGTGCGCCGCGAATGCGTGTCGATGGTGTTTCAGCAATTCGGGCTGCTGCCATGGCGTTCTGTGCGTGACAACGTGGCGTTGGGGCTGGAACTGGCCGACGTGCCCAAGGCCGAACGGCTGGAACGGGCAGACAAACAACTGGCGCTTGTGGGGCTTGCCGATTGGGCGGATCGCAAGGTTGGTGATCTGTCGGGTGGTATGCAACAGCGCGTGGGCCTTGCCCGCGCCTTTGCGACCGAGGCACCGATCCTGCTGATGGACGAGCCGTTCTCGGCGCTTGATCCGCTGATCCGCACGAGGCTGCAGGACGAGCTGCTGGACCTGCAACGCGAGTTGAAACGCACCATCATCTTTGTCAGCCACGATCTGGACGAGGCGTTCAAGCTGGGCGGCCGCATCGCGATCATGGAAGGCGGACGTATCGTGCAATGCGGCACCCCGCGCGAGATTTTTTCGAACCCCGCATCGCCCTATGTGGCTGAATTCGTTGCCAATATGAACCCGCTGGGCGTGCTGACGGCGCGCGATGTGATGGGGCCAGTGGTCGGGGATGATGCCACCTCGGTGGCCGCTGAAACGCCCGTGGATGATCTGATCCACCAGCTGGACGACAAGGTCGGTGAAATCGCGGTCGAGGAAAACGGTGAAACCATTGGGACCGTGACGGCGGCAAGCATCATCGAAAGACTGCAAACACGCTGATCTACCAGCAGATCGGTCAGCGCGCGGTTTAGCGCGACCTCTCCTTTGTAGGAAATTATGAAACCCCGTGTTCTTTTTTGAACACGGGCACCAAAAACTTGCCAGAATACACGTTATACGATTACTGTTTCCTTGGTTTGTTTATTTTATGTGCCGCAGTTTACGCGGCCCGTTGTTGTTTCATTTTTTCAAAAAAGGCCGATGCTTTATGACCACATCCGATAGCAAAACACATTTCGCCAATGTTGCCGCCGCGTATCACGCGCAGGCGCAAAGCAACAATCGTTTAGACCTGTTGAATGAAAAAGGGACTCCGTCTTTGGCGGGCTGGTTCTTTGGCCCGATGGGCGAGAACGAAGCCGTCATGCACAAGATGGCCAAAAAAGCGGTGAGTGCCAATGCGAACGCGCGCCGCGAATATGGCGACCAGTTTCATGATCCGGTCTACGTGACCGAGGAAATCAAGGCGTCCAAGGAATACAAAGAAACCATTGATGCGCTTGAAAAGCAGCTGGATCACATGCTGCACGCGCTGCACGGGTCTATCCCGCTGTCCAGCTATCGCAACCAGTCCCACATGTATTGGGATTGCACGATGCCGGGTTTCGTCGGCTATTTTGCGGCGATGCTGTATAATCAAAACAACGTCGCCGCCGAAGCGTCCCCCGTCACAACCTTGTTGGAAATCGAGGTGGGCAAAGATCTGGCGCGGATGTTGGGATATACCGTGCCGGAAACCACGCCGCCGCCGGACGGTGCGATCGTTCCTTGGGCGCATATCACCTGCGATGGGTCCGTCGCGAACGCAGAAAGCATGTGGGCCGCGCGCAATCTGACCTATCTGCCGGTGTCGCTGGCCAACGCGATCAAGCTTGAGCCATCCATGGCCGCGGCCAAGAATTTCAAAGTTCCGCTGGTTCAGGGCGGCCATGCCAAGCTGATCGAGTTGGACAATTGGACGCTGATGAACCTTGGTGTGGACACCGTTATCGACATGTCGCCGCGCCTTCAGAAAGAGTGTAAAATCTCGTCCGAGACCCTCAAAGAAATGCTGGACAAATACTCGGTTCAGAACATCGGCCTGACCGAGATGCACCGCACCTATATCAAGGATGTGACTCAGCTGCCTGTCATCATGGCCCCCAGCACACGGCATTATTCTTGGCCCAAGGGGGCGGCGTTGTTGGGCATCGGTGCGAATTACGTGTTGGACACCCACGTCAATCTGGATGGCCGCATGAAGATTGATGACCTGCGCAAAAAGATTGAGGACTGTTACCAGAACCGCCGTCCGATCCTTGAAGTGGTTGCCGTTCTGGGCACAACCGAAGAAAGCTCGGTCGATCCGCTGGCCGATATTGTGGCCCTGCGCGAGGAATACCGCAAAAAGGGGATGGAGTTTACGATCCATGTTGATGGTGCGTGGGGGGGGTATTTCGCATCTATCCTGCGCAAACCGCGTTTTCCGCAGCCGGACGGTCAACAGGGTGC
The DNA here is from genome assembly GCF_038899995.1 of Sulfitobacter sp. AS59. Lineage (NCBI taxonomy): Bacteria > Pseudomonadati > Pseudomonadota > Alphaproteobacteria > Rhodobacterales > Roseobacteraceae > Sulfitobacter > Sulfitobacter sp. AS59. Next base: position 517,291 of record NZ_JBBMQK010000001.1, on the reverse strand, counting down.
GCAGGAACACACGCCGTCGATGGTGATGAGCGACTATGTCACGCGCCAATACGAGGCGCTGCCCCATGCTGACACGCAAACCGTTGATCCGCACAAGGCGGGGTTCATTCCCTATCCTGCGGGGTCGTTGTGCTATCGCAATGGCGCGATGCGCGATCTAATCGCCTTTACCGCGCCGGTGGTCTACCACGGCGGGGTCGACCCGTCCGTGGGCGTTTACGGGATCGAAGGGTCCAAGCCCGGTGCGGCGGCGGCAGGTGTCTATCTGTCCCACGCGATCATCCGCCCCGATCAATCGGGCTATGGCAAACTGCTGGGCAAATGTATCTTCAACTCCAAACGGTTTTACGCACAGCTGCTTGCCCTCGCAGGGTCTGACGAATGTTTCAAAGTGGTGCCGTTCCAACGGTTGCCCGCCGAAAAACAGGGCAAATCCAAAGCCGAAATCGCAAAGCAGCTTGAGCTGATCCGTACCGAGATCGTGCCGCGCGAGAATGATGATCTGGTGAAATATCTGGCCGCCCACCCCGACGCCCAAGAGGTGTTCCGCGAAATGGGGTCGGATCAGAACATCGTCACCTATGCGCTGAATTTCCGCACGGCGGATGGCTGGAACACCGACATCGCGCTGGCGAACGATTTCAACACGGCGATGTTTCAGGCGTTAAGCATCGGGACATATGATGGCGGCGTTGTCCCCAAGCAGCCGATGTTTGTGACGTCGTCTGCTTTTGGTGTGGCCGACTATGGGCAGGAATTTGTGGATGCGTTTGGCGCGCGGTTGTCCCTGCCACCAACCGAAGGTCAGGCGATCAATTTTCTAATTTCCACGACCCAAGACCCGTGGGTCACGGCCACAGAAAAAGGCAACTGGCTGCCGATCGTTCTTGAGGCATTCAAGCAAACGGCGATTGATCAGACCAAGAAGATTGTCAAAGACAATGGCTTACGTCCTTGGGAGGGGTGAATAAAATCAAGGGGCGCTAACGTGGCGGAGCCGGCATTTAGACGAGTGTGCCGTATCCGGACGAATAAGTTTGGCGGCCAGCAGGCTGGTGAGGGCGGCAAAAATCCCTATAATTGGCCTGCTTACGGTAGAACTTTCGTCCTGCTGTACGATTATGGGTTTCAGTCCGGCGCGTTGTCTTGCACAAGAAAAGGCTAATAAAGGGTAAACATCTGAGTAACTAGCGATCACATAAATCATAACAATTCATCTGGGGAGAGAATGAATATGTTGAAGATTGCAACTGGCGCAAGCGAGGAGAGCGATACCGTTGAGGCCGTTAACGAGGCGCTTCAAATCGCATTGGACGGGATGGACGGGGTGGCCCCAAAGGCTGCTCTTGCTTTCGTTGGTATCGACGTAGACGCGCAGGCGTTGGTTGATGCCTTTGCCAAGGCTTTGCCTGGGGTTGAACTGGCGGGCTGCACCACCGACGGCGAAGTCGCCGGCCCTGGTGGGTTCCTAGAAGACAGCGTCGTGATTACCCTGTTCGGGGCGGAAACGATTGATTTCACGGTTGGCATTGGCCACGGTGCGTCTGCCGATCCGAAAAAGGCGACTGCGGATGCGGTGGCCGATGCGAAATCCAAAACCGACAAGGAACCCGCGCTGTGCGTGGCCATGCCCGAAGGCATCGGCCCAAACATCAGCGATATTGTGGGCGGTCTGCGCGACGCTTTGGGCCAAGATTTCCCCGTGGTTGGCGGGGCGTCGGGCGATCAGATGCGGTTCCAAGGCACCAGACAGCTTTGCAACACCGAAGTGGCGTCAGATTCAGTCGTGGTGCTGATCATGTCGGGACCGCTGATTTACTCCTGCGGCGTTGCAACGGGCTATGTGCCCCTTGGCAACCGGCACAAGGTCACCAAGGCCGAAGGGTCAACCATCCATGAAATTGATGGTAACCCGGCGATCAATCTTTATCGCGATTATGTCGAGGGGCAGTCGGTGCATTTCCCCTTGGCCGTTTACAGTTCCGAGCGTGACGATTTTCTGCTGTCCTCGCCCCAGGCGTTTCACGAGGACACAGGCGCTGTGACCTTTGTGAACCCTATCGAGGTGAATAAAGAGGTGCAGCTTGCCACGGCCTCGCGCGATGAAATCATCGCCGCGTCCCGGACCGCGGTCGAGAACGCGTTTCAGGGGTTCCCCAAGCAAAGCCCGGATGCTGCGCTTTTCTTCTCTTGTGCGGGGCGACGGGCCGCTTTGGGCACGCGCACCAAAGAGGAATACGAAAGCTTTGAAGCCATCATTGGCGGGGCATTCCCAACTGCAGGTTTCTATACCTACGGCGAGATTGGGCCAGCAGGCAGTCAAGGCAAGGCAGAACAACACACGAATGCGTTTCTTGCTGTTTTGTTGGGGGCCGCGCCCGCGGTTTGATCAACATTTATGACATTGGAGAAGCCACCTCGGAAAGGGTCTGACCTGGATAAACAGCTGCGGCGATTGGAAAAGCGGCTTGAAAAATCCGATCTGCGCCGGGTCGAGCTTGAGGATCTGATGGACGCCTCGCACGCGTTCCAGCGTCGTGTGATCGCGGATATCGAAGACCAGAAATCCCAGATCGAACAGCTGTATAAATCGCTTGAGGCTGAAAAAGACCGCACAGAACAATTGTTGCGTTCAATCATGCCCGAAGCCATCGCCGAAGAGCTTAAGGCCAACGGCAAGGTGCGCCCGCGCCATATCTCTTCGGCGACGGTGATGTTCACGGATTTCGTTGATTTCACCAAAAGCACCGAACAGATGAACCCCATTGATCTGGTGCGTATGTTGGACCGTTATTATGGCGCGTTCGATGAAATTGTGGCCAAGCACGGCGTCGAAAAGGTTAAGACTATCGGCGACGCTTATATGACGGTCGCAGGTGACTTGAACGGGGCAGGGCATCTAGACCATGTTGCCGCCACCTGCGCCGCCGCGACCGAGATTATGGCTTATGTTCAACACAACCTTGATTACACGGCCCAAGACGAGGTCGCGGGCTGGGGCTTGCGGATCGGCATTCACACCGGCCCGATCTCAAGCGGTGTGGTCGGAACCAAAACGCTAAGCTTTGATATCTGGGGCGATACGGTCAATACCGCCGCACGGATGGTCAGCGCCTGCGACGAGAATACCGTTTTGCTGTCGGCAGACACCGCCGCGCTGGTCAAACCCCGCGATAGGGTGGTCGAGCGCGGCGATATCGAGGCAAAGGGCAAAGGCACCTTGCAAGTGTACCGTTTACTTACTCCATAAAGATCGGATGAACCGGTTCCAGCTGGCTGCCCGGCTTGAATTTTTGGTTGATGGAGGGAGCGACATAGGGAAACCGGTCGCTCATCCGTTGTGTTCCGATACTGGGCAGGTCGGCATCCGGGCCGGGCTGCATAAAGGGATTAAGGTCTTTCAGCGTCCAGAAAATCGCATCCTCACGCAGATTGCGCCCGTTGGGGTATCCGGGCTTTGCCTTTGGGTCCCAGTGGATCATGTCGGGCAGATAGAAATCAACTTTCTCGGCCACCTTGGCTTGGCTGACCTCAAGCTGTTGAAAACGGTAAGTAAATTGCTCCAAGTAGTTGGGTCGGTCCTCGTGTGGGGCTGATGCGTTGTAGGCGTTGTTCAGGTCGCCAACGGTGGGGTATTTCGCGGCATTTCGTGGGGTGTAATATTCCGGATTATAACCGCTTGGCGCATCAACCAGATAGATGCCCTGAATGCCCGCGCGTCCCATCCTATCCACGGTTTTGCCGGCACCGTCCGCCACTGTTACCCAGAAATTCAGCCGCTCTTTGCCCATGTCCGGCACCTCGAGCACGATCAACGTCATGTCCGTGCGCCCGAACGCCAGTTCAGACGAACCCGCAGCGGGCAGGTGGTCGCCGCCAGCCAGCGCTTGCGTGATCGCCAACGCCACGGGTGCGTCCACGGTAAGGAAATCAAAGAAAAACGGGTCGCGGCGGGGGCCGACGAACAGCAGTTCTTCCATCTTGCCTTGTACGATCTGCAATTCGTGGTTCAGCGCGTTGGTCTTGCCTTCGCCATGCATGATGCCCGTCCATTTGGCGTCGCGCGCCTCGGCACCGATGGCCCTGCGCAGCTCAACAGGTTGTTGCTGGCCATCCATGGCTTTGCCCGCTTTGATTTTATAGGCGATGTCGGGCCTGGCATCATTGTCGGTGTCAAAGTTAAAGATATACACCAGATCAGGCGACAGGGTGATCTTGTCAGAGGGCTGCGTACCCGGCGCGCCGGAGCCGGACAGCGGGTTCAAAGTCATCGCCATCGCCAGCCCCCCAGTCTGGGTTCCGTGGAACAGGAACACATCACCGATGTCTGCCCTTGGGTGCTGCTGCGTATAGGGGGAATCGCGGTGATCTGATGCCAGAGCCGCGCCGGACAATGCCGCAAAGGCAGAAGAGAGGACAATCTGCCTGATGGAAAAAAGGTTAAATTTCATAGGTCTACCCGCTTCTTATAATATTCATCAAGAAAGTGAGCAAAGCCTAGCAAGTATTAACCTACCTGCCTATAGGGTGGTGTCATAATCTGGGATACTCGGACTACGTGTGGTTAAAACGCCCGCGCAACAGGGCTGCATGTACAGATATCTGCGGCTCATCTGGCGACCCGTTCGTTTTGTCTGCGTTCTGGCAAAAATGCCGCCTTACGGCATGATCATCCGCACGTTGGGGATCTGCTGGATGCGCAATACGTCTTGGTCGTAATTCTCTGTCATTTCTTCGACCAGCTCATCGGTCCAGCCCGGCATGTCCAGCTCTTCTTCGATTGCGTCTTCCATGGCGAATTTGCTCAGGAATGCTGCAATCACCTTTTGCTCCTGCGACCCTGAAATCTCGGGGTGGGCGGCGATATAGGTGCGAAAGCGTTTCATGCCTTCGACGGTCATGATCGTTTCCAGTAGGTCAAATTCGTTCTTCAGCTTTGCGTTCTTGGGCAGGCCTGCGATCTCGCGCATGATTGTGCCCCAGATCAGCGGCGCGTCCTCGTTGCACCAGACGGTGACCGCAATTTCTGGCGCAGAATCGTGCAACAATTCCAAGGTTTCCGACCAGCACACGTCGGCCTGATCCTTGTTGCCCCAGAAATGCGCGTCGGAATTATCCGCTGACACGCCATGCAATATCGGCAGCAAGGTCGCCGGATTGCGGATACCCAAGAACAGCTCGATCTCGTCATCGGGAAACAGCTGCACAATACGCATCATGCGCACCGGTGCCGCCGGATAAAGCATCCCCTCGACCATCGCCGTGGCAGGTGTGCGGAAAAAATTGGGGTCCGACAAAACCACGCGTTTCGCGTCGGCATCATCCAGAATCGCTTCCAGCAAAACGTCACGCGCGCCCTCGGCCACGGTGGATTTATACATCGCATTCAACGTGTCGCGAAACAGCCCGCGATAGGTGCTTGGCCCCGGTACAACGGTCCCGTCTTTGGCCAGCCGGTCGGTGTTAGCCAGCAGGCTTTTCAGTAAACGCTCTTCTTCGGTGTAATGGGCACCTGCGTGTAAAACCAACTGCATGGATATCCAGCTCAACTTCTATCGTGTGACCAAGGCAATAGCCGTTCTTGCCCGATCTGTAAAACTGCAAAATATCTGCTATTTCCCCTCTTGCGCCCCCCCGAGCAATCTTCTAAACGAACGCCCAGTGCCCCTATAGCTCAGCTGGTAGAGCAATTGATTTGTAATCAATAGGTCCGCGGTTCGAGTCCGTGTGGGGGCACCATTTCAGCAAGAATTCAAGATATACGCAAGTCATGGCCGTGTGCATGCTGCTCAAGTATTTTTTTGACATACCAGCCGGGTGGAAATGCCCTTAAGCGTGGCAGCGAAACACCTCTCGGGCCAGAAATATTCCAGTTCGGCGTTTCGAAACCCCAAATTTCCCATCCACACAGACACTTTCCCAAACCATCACGCCGCCAAAACCCTCCTGCGCGGCAAGGGTAGCGTTGTCCACAGCAGGCAGATGACGATCAGCGCGACGCCCAGCCATCCCAGCGCTGGCAGCGTTTCTCCGTCCACGTAAACGGCGAGGACGGCGGCGACCACCGGCTCGAACAGGGTGATGGTTGTGGCCATGCTGGCGGGCACGCGGGCTAGGCCTGCGCCAAAGGCGAGGTAGCCCAAAAACATCGGGACCAGTGCCATGTAAAGCCCGACCACCAGATTGCCCGCGCTGTCCAGAAAGGATGCGCCGGTGATCAGCAGGACGGGCAAAAGCAGCAATCCTCCAAGGCCGAAGGTCGCGCCCATCGCGACGCGCGGCGGTAAATCGCGGCGCATCATTCGTTGGGCCGTCCACGAATACAGCGCATATGTGCCCCCGGCCACAAGGCCGAGGAATGCGCCCAAGGGGACGTTGCTTGCCGTGCCATGGCCGCCCTCGGACAAGCTGAGCAGCGCGATGCCGCCAAGACCGATGGCAGCACCGATGGCCCAGCGAACGGTCAGGCGGCGGCCATCAAGCGCGTATTCGATCAGCGCCGAAATCAGCGGCGCGGACCCGATTGAGATCACCGTACCCACCGTCACGCCCGCAAGGCGCATGGAGGCGTAGAAAGCCAAGGGATAGATCGCCACAGAGACGGCCCCCACCAGCAATGCCATCCGCTCGCGCCGCAGCGCTGCGCGATGGGCCCAGATGCCCTTGTATGCGATCAAAGCCTGAAGCGCGCCGCCGATCCCCATGGCGGCCGCGCCGATCGCAAGCGGGCTGACCCCGGGGGCGAATGTGGCGGCTGTCCCGGTCGTGCCCCAAGCAATCGCAGCGAACAGGCAAAAGAGGGCACCAATGGTCTGCTGGGCGGGGGCGTTCGATGGGGCGGGGGCGTTCGATGGGGCGGGGGCGTTGGAAGGGGTGTTGGTCATAGACGCGCCAACATGTCTTGGGCCATCGCACGGGCGCTGCGCAGTCGGTTTGCGTCGCCCTCAAGCCCGGCGCGGGTCATGGCTCCCTCAAGCAAAAAGGCCAGATGCGCCGCCAACGTTTCGGCGCGGGCTGTGTCATCTGGCAAAAGCTGCGCAAGCTCGGTGTGCAAAATCGCCTCTACCTGTTCTTTGTGCCGGCGCACCGCTGTGCGGCCCGCGTCATCAGCATCCAGTTCGGCCGCCGCGTTCAATAACCCGCAGCCGCGAAAACCGCGCTCATAGGCGAAAGTGGCGTGATCATCATAGGCGTCAAAAACCGCGAGGATTTTGTCCTTGGGGTGATGCGCCGTCGCCTCGCGGGCCGCATAAAGGGCGAGCCATTCACCATGGCGTTGATCGATATAAGCCGCCACCAGATCAGATTTGGACGCGAAGTTATTGTAAAGGCTTTGCTTTGCAACGCCCGCACGGGCGGTGATCGCGTCGATCCCTGTGGCGGCGATGCCATCATTATAAAATAACACCGCCGCTGCGGTGAGCAACCGGTCACGGGCGCTGTTGCCTTGATGCTTGGGCTGTGGGGGCATTCTGACCTCGCTAAGAATAGGTAGACCGGTCTTCCTATAAATTTAAGAGAGTCAATGGGTGAGGGAAGGGGGCTACGCTTTGCGTCGATTAATGCCATTCGCTTTTGCCATCTGGCACGGACGGTGAATGTGACGGTATAGCTGAAGTCAAAAAGGCGGTGAAAAGCAGCGCAGCGAAACAGAATAGCATCGATTTTACTTGGCCCGTTTTAAAAGCGAAGTGACGGCTTTTTACGCGTCTAGCGGCCCACTTCGTTCCCCTTCAGTTAATTACTTTAAGATTAAAATATCTATACTTGAAATAATAAACGACTCACTCTAGCGTCGTAGGTATTGGCAGGATGAGGAGTGGCGTTATGCGGGCGATATGTTTGGGTGGTGGGCCCGCGGGGCTGTATTTCGCTATCTCTCTCAAGCTGCGTCAGCCCGATGCTGATGTGACCGTTGTTGAACGCAACAAGCCCGATGATACCTTTGGTTGGGGCGTGGTTCTTTCCGACGAAACTCTTGATAATCTTGAACAAAATGATCCCGTTAGCGCGGCTGAGATCCGCAGCCATTTTGCCTATTGGGATGATATCGCGCTGCACCACAAGGGGCAGGTGATCACGTCGTCGGGACACGGGTTTTGCGGGATCGGGCGCAAGAAACTGCTGCTGATCTTGCAGGAACGCGCGCGCGCCCTTGGCGTTAACCTGCAGTTCGAGACCGAGGTGAAATCGGCGTCGGCCTATATGGACGACTATGATCTGGTGGTGGCTTGTGACGGGTTGAATTCGAAAACCCGGCTAGAGTTTCAGGACACATTCAAGCCCGACATTGATGTGCGCCGTTGCCCGTTTGTCTGGATGGGCACGCATCAGAAATTCGATGATGCCTTTACCTTTATCTTTGAAAAAACCGACAAGGGCTGGGTGTGGGTGCATGCCTATCAATTTGACCCCGACACGGCGACATTCATCGTGGAATGCTCGCAAAAAACCTATGACGCGTTCGGCTTTGGCGAGATGAGCCAAGAAGAAAGCATCGCTGTCTGCGAGGAGATTTTCAAAGATCACTTGGGTGGGCATAAGTTGATGACCAACGCGGGCCACATCCGTGGCTCTGCATGGATCAAATTTCCCCGTGTTCTGTGTGAAAAATGGAGCCACGAGAACGTGGTTCTGCTGGGCGACGCCTCGGCCACGGCGCATTTTTCCATCGGGTCGGGGACCAAACTGGCGTTGGAGTCCGCCATCTCGCTGGCCAAACATGTGACCGATGATGCTGATTTGAAGACGGCGTTCGAGAAATACGAAGATGCGCGCCGGCTTGAGGTGTTGCGCCTGCAATCGGCGGCCCGCAATTCGGTCGAGTGGTTCGAGGATGTTGAACGCTATCTTGACCTTGATCCGGTGCAGTTGAACTATTCCATGTTGACCCGCAGCCAACGTATCAGCCACGAAAACCTGCGCGCGCGTGATCCGCAATGGTTGGGCGGGGCCGAGGCGTGGTTCATGGAACAAGCGGGCGCAGACAGCAATCTGCCCGCGCGTGCGCCGATGTTCGCACCGTTCCAATTGCGTGATATGACGCTGGAAAACCGTATCGTGGTGTCGCCGATGGCGCAGTACAAGGCGGTCGAAGGCACGCCAACCGACTGGCATTTGATCCATTATGGCGAACGCGCCAAGGGCGGGGCGGGGCTGGTCTATACCGAGATGACCTGCGTTTCGGCTGAGGGGCGGATCACGCCGGGCTGTCCGGGGCTTTACGCGCCAGAGCATGAGGCCGCGTGGAAGCGGTTGACGGATTTCGTGCACGCGGAAACACCTGCAAAAATCTGCTGCCAGATTGGCCACGCGGGCCGCAAGGGGTCGACGCAAGTTGGCTGGGAAACGATGGATGCGCCGTTGCCATCGGGCAATTGGCCTCTGCTGTCCGCCTCAGCGATCCCGTGGTCCGACGAAAACCAGACGCCCAAGGCGATGACCCGCGACGATATGGATGCGGTCAAGGCCGAGTTTGTAGCGGCCACAGAAATGGCCGACCGTTCCGGGTTCGACATGATCGAACTGCACGCCGCCCATGGCTATCTGATCTCGTCCTTTATCTCTCCGCTGTCGAATACACGCGATGATGAATACGGCGGGTCGCTGGAAAATCGGATGCGCTATCCTTTGGAGGTGTTTGCCGCAATGCGCGCGGTCTGGCCTGACGACAAGCCGATGGCGGTGCGTATTTCGGCCAATGACTGGGCGGGTGATGATGGCGTCACCCCCGAAGAAGCCGTTGAAATCGCAGCGATGTTTGACAAGGCCGGTGCCGATATTATCGACGTGTCAGCCGGACAAACCTCGACCCAAGGGAAACCAGTCTATGGCCGCATGTTCCAAACGCCGTTCTCGGACCGGATACGCAACGATGGCGGGATCAAGACGATGGCGGTGGGTAATATATTCGAGGCCGATCATGTGAATTCGATCCTTATGGCGGGCCGCGCCGATCTGGTCTGCCTTGCGCGGGCGCATTTGGCTGACCCCTATTGGACATTACACGAGGGGGCCGCCATCGGCGACCGTCAGGCGGTCTGGCCGAAACCGTATGAGGCGGGGCGGGATCAGGCGTGGCGCAATGCCGACCGGATCGCAGAAATGGAAGGGCGTGTTTAATGGTTAGAGTACTAGTCACAGGGGGCGGTTCGGGCATCGGGCGCGCAATCGCACGGCATTTTGCGCAGGACGGTGCCGATGTCACCATTGCGGGCCGCCGGATGGACGCGCTGGAGGAAACCGATGCGGGCCGCGGAATGACATGCCGCGCTTTGGATGTGACGAACGAGGTTTCGGTTCAGGCGTTATTCGACGCGCCCTATGATATCGTAATCGCCAACGCGGGCGCGGGAAAACCGTCCAAACTGCGCGATATGACGCTGGCCGACTGGCAATCGACACTGGACGTGAACCTGACCGGCACATTCCTGACCTTCCGCGCCGCGCTGGCCGGGATGCAGGCAGGCGGGCGGTTGATTGCTATCGCCTCGACCGCCGGGTTGCAGGGTGGGCCCAACATCTCGGCCTATGTGGCGGCAAAGCACGGTGTGCTGGGGCTGGTCCGCGCACTTGCCAAGGAAGTCGCCCGTGACGGCATTACCTGCAACGCGGTCTGCCCGGGGTTTGTGGATACCGATATGGGGCAAACGGCGGTCACCAATGTGATGACGCGCTTTGATATCCCGCGCGAAAAGGCGGAAAAAATGGTGGTCGGCGGCAACCCGATGCGGCGCATGATCACCACCGACGAAGTGGTGGCTGCGGTGGCATTCCTAGCCTCGCCCGGCGCGTCGATGGTTAATGGCCATGCGCTGTCGGTGTCGGGCGGCGAGATATGACCACCGCGTCGAAAGACCGCCTGCGGCTCTGGCTCCGCCTGTTGGGCCTGACCCGTCACGTGGATGGGCACCTGCGTGATAAGCTGCGGGTTGAGTTCAAAACCACCTTGCCACGTTTCGACGTGATGGCCGCCCTGTCGCGCCACCCCGAAGGCCTGAAAATGAGCCAATTGTCCGGCGTGTTGCGCGTGTCCAACGGCAATGTCACGGGCATTGCCGACCGGCTGGCCGAAGAAGGGTTGGTTGAACGCGTGCCCGTTCCTGGGGACCGCCGCGCAATGATCTTGCGGCTGACACCCGCAGGGAACGCCGAATTTGCACAACAAGCCGCGGCCCATGAGGCGTGGATCAACGATATCCTGCACGGCATCAGCGCGGCGGATGCCCGTCTGATGGCCGCCCAACTGATAGCGGTGGCGCAAGCTGCTGAGAACAAGGAAAAAATAGATGACCCAAGCCATGCGTAGCGACGTAAAGCACTTTCTTTGCGAGATCAAAGACGGCATTGCCACGGTGCGTTTGGACCGGCCTGATCGCAAAAACCCGCTGACCTTTGACAGCTATGCCGAGCTGCGCGACTGGTTCCGCGATCTGGTCTATGCAGATGATGTCGACGTCGTGATATTCGGATCAAATGGCGGGAATTTCAGCTCGGGCGGGGATGTGCATGACATCATCGGGCCGTTGACCCTCATGAATATGAAGGAACTGCTGCGCTTTACCCGCATGACCGGTGATCTGGTCAAGGCCATCGTGAACTGCGGCAAACCGGTGATCGCGGCGGTTGACGGGATCTGTGTCGGCGCGGGCGCGATCATCGCCATGGCATCGGACCTGCGGCTTGCCACGCCCGAGGCCAAGACGGCGTTTTTGTTCACCCGTGTCGGCCTTGCCGGATGCGACATGGGGGCCTGTGCGATTTTGCCCCGTGTGATCGGCCAAACCCGCGCGGCTGAGCTGTTGTATACAGGGCGGTCGATGTCTGCGGATGAGGGCGAACGCTGGGGCTTTTTCAACCGTCTGGTGGCGGGCGACGCGTTGGAGGCTGAGGCGCTGAAGCTGGCCCAGCAAATCCAGTCGGGTCCGAACTTTGCCCATATGATGACCAAAACGATGCTGGCGCAAGAATGGTCCATGTCGATTGAACAGGCGATCGAGGCGGAGGCCCAAGCGCAGGCGATCTGCATGCAAACCGGTGATTTTGAACGCGCCTACAACGCTTTTGTCGCCAAGCAGCGGCCCGTGTTTGAGGGGAACTGAACGATGGTGCGTGATGTGAGTGCGGGAGCCTCCGGCGGGGGTTTATCGGGCAAAATGAATAAGAGGGTGTGGTGTCATGTCTGACCGGAGTTTTCTGGACTGGCCGTTTTTTGAGGACCGGCATCGGGCCTTGGCGGATGATTTGGACGCTTGGGCTGCCGGGGCTTTGGCTGGTGTGGACCACAGCGACACGGATGAGGCATGCCGGTCGCTGGTCGGGATGTTGGGCGCGGGCGGTTGGTTGCAGTATTCGGGCGCGCAAGCAGGCGAAGCGTTGGATGTGCGCAGCTTGTGTCTGATCCGCGAAACATTGGCGCGCCATGATGGGTTGGCCGACTTTTCCTTTGCCATGCAGGGGCTTGGGACGGGGGCCATTAGTCTGTTCGGCACGGCAGAGCAGCAAGTCGAATGGCTGCCAAAGACCCGCACGGGTGCGGCGATATCGGCCTTTGCCTTGACAGAACCGCAGTCGGGGTCTGACGTTGCGAATTCGACCATGACGGCCGAGCGTGACGGCGATGATTATATCCTGAATGGTGAGAAGACCTGGATCTCCAACGGTGGCATCGCTGATGTTTACACCTTGTTTGCCAGAACGGGCGAAGCGCCGGGTGCGCGCGGCCTGTCGGCGTTTATCTTGCCCGCAGGTTTGCCGGGGTTCGAGGTTGCCGAGCGGTTGCAGGTGATTGCACCGCACCCCTTGGCGACATTGCGGTTTACCGATTGTCGGGTGCCTGCGTCCTCAATCTTGGGCGCGCCGGGACAGGGGTTTGCCATTGCAATGTCGGTGCTGGATGTGTTCCGCTCGACCGTCGCGGCGGCTGCTTTGGGCTTTGCCCGCCGTGCGCTGGATGAGGCGTTGCAGCGTGTGACCGCGCGCGAGGTGCAAGGCAAGCCACTGGCGGATTTGCAGATGGTGCAGGGCCATATCGCGGATATGGCGGTCGATGTGGATGCGTCCGCCCTGCTGATTTACCGCGCGGCATGGCTCAAGGATCAAGGCGCGCCGCGGGTCACCCGCGAGGCTGCGATGGCCAAGTTATTTGCCACAGACCATGCGCAGATCGTGATCGACAAGGCCGTGCAGCTGTTCGGCGGCGACGGGGTGCGCCACGGTATGATGGTGGAAAGCCTGTACCGTGAAATCAGGGCGCTGCGCATTTATGAAGGCGCGTCAGACGTGCAGCGGGTCGTGATTGCGCGGCAAACCATTGGTGCGATGTAAGGGGATTTGGGTATGCAACCGTCAGGACATGTCGATAGCTTTTCACGGGATAATTTGCCGCCAACGGAAAGCTGGCCTGATCTTTTGTTGGATGGGTTCGAATATTCTGATCGGTTGAACGTTGCCGTAGAACTGACTGATAAGATGGTGGAAAAAGGGTTTGGAGATTACACGGCGCTGATTGGAAATGGCCGCAGGCGCAGCTATAAAGAGATGGCAGACTGGACCAACAAGCTGGCGCGCGCGATGGTCGAAAACCTTGGGGTGAAGCCCGGAAACCGCGTGTTGATCCGGTCGGCGAATAACCCCGCGATGGTGGCCTGTTGGTTGGCTGCAACCAAAGCCGGGGCCGTGGTGGTGAACACGATGCCGATGCTGCGCGCGGGAGAGTTAACGGCGATCGTTGACAAAGCCGAGATCAGCCACGCCATTTGCGACACGCGGTTGATGGATGAAATGACGGCCTGTGCCAAGACCTCCCGATTTTTGAAATCTGTGGTGGGGTTCGACGGGACCAGCAATCATGATGCCGAACTTGACCGGCTTGCGTTGGAAAAACCCGTGCAGTTTCAATCCGTTGATACGGCTGTTGATGATGTGGCGCTGCTTGGCTTTACCTCGGGCACGACGGGCAGCCCCAAGGCGACGATGCATTTTCACCGGGATTTGCTGATTATCGCAGACGGCTATGCCCGCGAGGTTCTGAACGTCACGCCTGACGATGTTTTCGTCGGATCGCCCCCCTTGGCGTTTACCTTCGGCTTGGGCGGGCTGGCGATTTTCCCGTTGCGCTTTGGTGCAGCAGCCACCTTGCTGGAAACCGCGTCACCGCCAAATATGATTGAAATCATTGAGAAATACAAAGCGACTGTGTGTTTCACGGCGCCTACAGCATACCGTGCGATGCTGGTCGCGATGGACGACGGTGCGGACTTGTCCAGCCTGCGTGCCGCTGTCAGTGCCGGGGAAACCTTGCCCGCGCCCGTGTATCACGAGTGGCAGGAAAAAACCGGCAAGCCGATGCTGGACGGAATCGGCGCGACCGAGATGTTGCACATCTTTATTTCGAACCGCTTTGATGATCATCGCGCCGCCTGCACGGGCAAGCCTGTCACGGGGTATCGCGTCAGGGTGGTGGATGGCGAAGGCCGCGAATTGCCCCGCGGGGATGTGGGGCGTTTGGCGGTACAGGGCCCGACCGGCTGCCGCTATCTGGCGGATGAGCGGCAAGCGGTTTATGTCAAAGACGGTTGGAACATCACCGGCGACAGCTTTAGCATGGACGACGATGGATACCTGCATTTTGCCGCCCGCAACGATGATATGATTATCTCGTCCGGGTACAACATCGCGGGTCCCGAGGTCGAAGCGGCGCTGCTGGCGCACCCGTCTGTGTTGGAATGCGCGGTCGTGGGAAAGCCCGATGAACGCCGTGGGTCAATCGTTCAGGCGCATATTGTTCTGACCGAAGATGTACCAAGAAATGGTAGCACAATCAAAATGTTGCAAGACCATGTTAAACAGACCATTGCGCCATTCAAGTATCCGCGAGACATTCAGTTTATTGATGCTTTACCAAAAACCGCCACAGGCAAAATACAGCGTTTTGCGCTAAGGGAAAAACAGTGACTAATTTTGACGAAGCCTCTGAAGGGGCGAAAATGGATTTTGCCAAGGACATGTCCTATGGCGATTATCTGGGGCTGGACGCGATCCTGTCGTCGCAACACCCGCTAAGCGAGGCCCATGACGAGATGCTGTTTATCGTGCAGCATCAGACGTCAGAGCTGTGGATGCGATTGGCCATTCACGAGCTGCAAGCCGCGCGGCAGGTGATGCTGACGGA
This sequence comes from Sulfitobacter sp. AS59, assembly GCF_038899995.1. NCBI lineage: Bacteria > Pseudomonadati > Pseudomonadota > Alphaproteobacteria > Rhodobacterales > Roseobacteraceae > Sulfitobacter > Sulfitobacter sp. AS59. The sequence continues at coordinate 502,119 of NZ_JBBMQK010000001.1, read as the reverse complement.
TGATCTGGCCTCGGCGTTCAAGATGCTGTCACGGGTGGCGCGGATTTTTGAACAGCTTAACAGCGCGTGGGATGTGCTGCGCACCATGACCCCCAGCGAATACACCGCTTTTCGCCCGTCTTTGGGGAATTCCAGCGGGTTTCAGTCGCATCAATATCGTCTGGTCGAATACCTACTGGGCAATCGCAATGGTGCGTTGATACAGGTCCACAAACATAAGCCAGACGCATTGAAGGCGCTGCAAGATGAACTGGCCCAACCCAGTCTGTATCAGGTGGCAATCACCCATCTGTGCAAGGGGTTCGGGCATGACAACCTGGCAGGGGAGCCGGGCAAAACCAATTGGGACGCGCAACCTCAGGTGCAGGACCTGTGGCAGAAGGTCTATGAAGACCCGTCAAAATACTGGGCATTGTACGAGCTGGCGGAAAAGCTGGTTGATCTCGAAGATTACTTTCGCCGCTGGCGCTTTAACCACGTGACCACCGTCGAGCGGATTATCGGGTTCAAGCGCGGTACGGGTGGTACAAACGGCGTCGCCTATCTTCGTAAAATGCTTGAAGTCGAACTTTTCCCAGAACTCTGGCACGTGAGAGGAGCCCTGTAAGTGGCTGATATTTTGAATAAAGAGGCGTTCTTTCTGCCCGAAGGTGTGATTTATCTTGATGGTAATTCGCTGGGCCCATTGCCGCGTGCCGTGCCTGCGCGGGTGCAGGCGATGATGGCGGATGAATGGGGCGAAATGCTGATCCGAGGCTGGAACAAGGCCGATTGGATGGCGCAGCCCAGCCGCGTCGGCAATATGGTCGCCCGTATCATTGGTGCGCCTGACGGATCGGTTGTGATGGGCGATACCCTGTCGATCAAGGTGTTTCAGGCGCTGTCATCCGGGCTGAAACTGCGCAACGATCGTCGTGTAATCCTTAGTGATAACGGGAATTTTCCGTCTGACCTCTATATGGCGGAAGGGCTGGTGAAGCTGCTGGAGCAGGGATACGAGCTGCGCACGGTTGCCCCCGAAGAGGTCATGGATGCGATCAGCGAAGACATCGCCGTGGTGATGTTGACCGAGGTCGATTACCGCACGGGCCGTAAGCACGACATGAAAACGGTGACGGAATTGGCCCATGCCAAGGGTGCCGTGATGGTCTGGGATCTGGCGCATTCCGCTGGCGCGCTGCCCGTCGACATGACGGCGTCAAATGCCGAATTCGCCGTGGGCTGTACCTATAAATATCTGAACGGGGGGCCGGGCGCGCCGGGCTTTATCTATGTGCGCCCTGATCTGGCGGACACGGTTGAACCTGCCTTGGCTGGCTGGCTGGGACACCGCCAACCGTTTGAATTTGATCTCAACTATGCCCCTGGCAACGGTATTGAACGGATGCGGGTGGGCACACCCCCGGTGATCCAGCTGACCGCGCTTGAGGTCGCGATGGAATTGTGGGCCGATGTGGATATGAACGATCTGCGCGCCGCGTCCATCGCATTGCAGGAACAGTTCATCGAAGAAATTGAACGTGATGTGCCATCGCTGACGCTGGCCAGCCCGCGCGATGCGGCGATACGCGGCTCGCAGGTGTCGTGGCGATTTGAACATGGCTATGCCGCGATGCAGGCGGTGATTGATCGCGGGGTGATCGGTGATTTCCGTGCGCCCGACATCATGCGCTTTGGCTTTACGCCGCTGTATATCGACAGCGCCGATGTGTCTGCTGCAGTCAAGATTATCGCTGACGTAATGAACAATAATCTTTGGGACACCAATGCTTACAAGGTGAAATCACGGGTCACATAAGGCGCTGCTTGACCGACCCGACACAAAGGTCACTGTAGAATTATCAAACGGGCCCAAAAAAGAGGTCCACACACCAAGGGAGACTACAATGAAACTAAGAACACTAATTACTGCGGCCTCGATCGCGGCGCTTGGCGCGGGCATGGCCTATGCCGATGGCGGCAAGGTTAAGGTCGGTATGATCACCACGCTGTCTGGTGGTGGTGCCGGTCTTGGCATCGACATGCGCGACGGCTTTGTGCTGGCGGCCAAGGGCAACGAAAATCTGAAAATGGTGATCGAAGACGACCAGCGCAAGCCGGACGTCGCGGTGCAATTGACCGACAAGCTGATCCAGTCCGAAAAGGTCGATGTTTTGACCGGTATCATCTGGTCGAACCTTGCCATGGCCGTGGTGCCCGCCGCGACCGCACAGGGCAAATTCTATCTGTCCCCGAACGCCGGTCCATCCGCATTGGCAGGCAAGGGGTGCAGCCCGCTGTACTTTAACGTCGCTTGGCAAAATGACGCCTTCTATGAGGCCGGTGGTCTGTGGGCCAGCGAGAATGGCATCGAAAAAGTTTTCCTGATGGCCCCGAACTATCCAGCGGGCACAGATGGCATGACCGGCTTCAAACGCACCTTTAACGGAGAGGTCGTGGGCGAGGTTTACACCAAATTGGGTCAAACCGACTATGCGGCAGAAATTGCACAAATCCGCGCATCGAACGCCGATACGGTGTACTTCTTCCTGCCAGGCGGAATGGGAATTTCATTTATGAAACAATTTGCCGGTTCCGGGGTCGATAAGAATGTGATGGGTCCAGCGTTCAGCTTTGACCAAGGAATCTTGGGCGCAATCGGCGATGCGGCACTGGGCGTCAAGAACACATCGCACTGGTCCAAGGACATCGACAACGCCGCGAACAAGAAATTCGTCGCGGACTTCCAAGCCGAGTATGGCCGCCTGCCGTCGCTCTATGCGGCGCAAGGATATGACACCGCGCTGTTGTTGCTTAGCGCAATGGGCAAGGCGGATGTCGCAGATGCAGCCGCGTTCCAGGCGGCACTGGAAGAGGCCGATTTTGCGTCCGTCCGGGGTGATTTCGCGTTCGCGCCAAACCACCACCCGATCCAAGACATCTACATGCGCGAGGTCATCAAAGAGGGTGATGTCGTGACAAACAAGATCGTCGGCGTGGCATCACGCGGTCACCAAGACGTCTATGGTGCTGACTGCAAAATGTAACCTCATACGCTGCGCCGGTGGTCACTGGCGCAGCGTGTTCAGGCAGGTCGACACCTGCAAGACCTACCTAAGGAACGCCCCCTTATGTCGATGATATTATTGATCGAACAGGTCCTGAACGGGCTTCAGTTCGGTGTCATGCTATTCCTGATGGCTGCTGGCCTGACCCTGATTTTCGGCGTGATGGGCCTGATCAATCTGGCCCATGGATCGCTCTATATGGTCGGTGCCTTTGCCGCCGCTGCGGTCGCGGGATGGACGGGGTCTTTTGCCTTGGCGCTGGTTGCTGCACTGGCGGCATCCGCTGCGGCTGGTGCGCTGGTTGAATTGCTGGTGATCCGCCGTCTCTACGACCGCGATCATCTGGATCAAGTGCTTGCCACCTTTGCACTTATTCTCATTTTCTCCGAAGGGACGCGTTGGCTGTTTGGCTCGTTCCCGTTGTTTTTGGATGTCCCTGCAGCGCTGGCTGGCCCGATCATGCTGCCCGGTGGCATTTTATATCCGCTCTATCGCTTGGTGATCATCGGCGTTGGTCTGCTGGTCGCCGCCGGGGTTTTCTGGCTGATCGCGAAAACGCGCATCGGTATACAGATCCGCGCGGGCGAGGCTGATCGCGAGATGATCGCCGCCTTGGGCATTGATATTTCAAAGCTTTATACGATGGTCTTTGCCCTTGGGGCGGCGCTTGCCGGGCTAGCTGGCGCGCTGGTCGGGGCAATCCAATCGGTGCAGGTCGGGATGGGCGAGCCGGTTTTGATCCTTGCCTTTGTGGTGATCGTGATCGGCGGCATCGGATCGATCAAGGGTGCGCTGGTCGGGTCGATCCTTGTGGGGCTTACCGACACATTGGGCGGCGTGCTGCTGCCGCCGCTTTTCGGGACATTCATGCAGGCGTCTTCGGCCAATTCGGTTGGGTCAGCGGTCGCATCGATGTCGATCTATATCTTGATGGTCGGGGTGTTGCTGTTCAAACCCTCTGGCCTGTTTGGAGGGAAGTAACATGACCCGCGAAACCCTTTTGAACATTGTATTATTCGCGATCCTGCCCGCCACGGCGCTGGTCGCGTTACTGCTGGACGAGCCGTTTATCATCACGCTTGCGACCAAGGCGGCGATCCTTGCACTGGCGGGGGTGGGGTTGAACATCGCACTGGGGCTTGGTGGGTTGGTCAGCCTTGGCCATGCGGCGTTTTTCGGGCTGGGCGGCTATGCCATGGGTATCCTTGCCAGCCACGCCCAAAGCTATACGCCGCTGATGGAAACGCCGATTCTGATCGAGGGCACCAAATCAATGCTGGTCATCTGGGGCGTGGCGATTGTCACCTCGGCGCTGGCCGCCCTTGCCATCGGCGCGCTAAGCCTGCGAACGACCGGCGTTTACTTTATCATGATCACGCTCGCCTTTGGTCAGATGCTCTATTATTTCGCGATTTCATGGCCTGCCTATGGGGGCGAGGATGGGCTATCTATCTATGTTCGCAACGATTTTCCTGGGCTCAACACCCTTGATCCGATCCAGTTTTTCGCCATCGCTTTTGGCATCTTGGCCATCGTTTTGTTTGGCGCGGGACGTCTGGCCAAAGCCCGCTTTGGCCTTGCGCTGTCGGCGGCACGGCAAAACGCCGAGCGGGTTGAAACCGTGGGCCTGACCCCGTTTCGGTTACGTCTGGTGGCCTTTGTGATCTCGGGGGCCGTTACCGGACTGGCAGGTGCGCTGTTTGCCGATCTTAACCGTTTTGTCAGCCCCACGATGTTCAGCTGGCACACCAGCGGCGAGATCATGGTGTTCGTCATCTTAGGCGGGGTCGGGCGGCTGTTTGGCCCTGTGGCCGGTGCGGCGCTGTATATTCTGCTTGAGCATACATTGGGCGGGCTTAGCGAATTCTGGCACGTTTATCTGGGTCTGCTTTTGTTGCTGGTGGTGTTGTTTGCGCGCGGCGGCCTGATTGGCACGATCGCAGGGCGCGAGGTGGCACATGACTGAACCATTGTTGAAACTCTCGCATCTGAACAAAAGCTTTGGCGCGCTCAAGGCGACCGATGATGTGTCGCTGACGCTGGTGCCTGGGGAAATCCACGCGCTGATCGGGCCCAACGGCGCAGGCAAATCGACGCTGATCAAACAGATCGCTGGCGGCTTACGCTCTGATAGCGGGACGGTTGAATTCGCGGGCCGTGATGTGACCCCCTTGGGCACCGTGCCGCTCGCGCGGGCCGGGTTGGGGCGTACCTTCCAAATTTCGTCGCTGGCGATGGAATATACCGTGCTGCAAAATACTGTGCTGGGCGCCTTGGGTCATGATGGCGGCGTCATGCGGTTTTTCCGTCCGGTGATGAAGGACCGGGCGCTGGTGGATCGCGGGATGGCCGCGCTGGAACGCGTCGGGCTGGCCGATCAGGCCGCCAAGCGTACCGCCGATCTATCCCACGGCCAACGCCGCCTGCTTGAGGTCGCCGTGGCCCTGACACTAGAACCCAAGGTGTTCTTGATGGATGAGCCTATGGCCGGGCTGGGTGCGTCAAGCTCAAAACGGCTGACCGGGTTCTTGGACACGTTGCGTGCGCAGGCCCCGATCTTGCTGGTTGAACATGATATGGACGCGGTTTTTGCCCTTGCGGATCGGATCAGCGTTTTGGTCTACGGCCGGGTGATCGCCACGGGCACCGCTGATGAGATCAAGCGCGACCCCACCGTCCGCGAGGCGTATCTAGGTGCGGAGGATGCGGCATGAGCTTACTCGAACTTAAAGGGATTACAGCGTCTTACGGCCCGTCCCAAGCGTTGTTCGGCGTCGATCTGACGCTTGAGGCCGGCGAGGTTTGCGCGTTGATGGGCCGCAACGGCATGGGCAAATCCACCACGATCAAAGTGATCTGCCGGATGCTGAAACAGTCCGCTGGCACCGTGCATTTCGATGGTCGCGATCTGGGCCCGTTGCCCAGTTACAAGGCGGCGCAGGCGGGTCTGGGGTTGGTCCCCGAGGGGCGGCGGTGTTTCGGCCCGCTGACCGTTTATGAAAACCTGATCGCGGCGGCGCGCCCCGGCCCGTGGGATTTTGAACGGGTCTGCACACTGTTTCCCCGCTTGGGCGAGCGCGTCGATCAGGTTGCGGTGTCACTGTCGGGGGGCGAACAGCAAATGCTGGCGATTGGCCGCGCGTTGATGACAAACCCGACGCTGCTGATGCTGGACGAGGCGACCGAAGGGCTGGCCCCGGTCGTGCGTCAGGAAATCTGGGCCGCGGTGGCAACGCTCAAGCGCGAGTCCGGGCTGGCATTGCTGGTCGTAGATAAGTCACTGGCCGAATTGCGACAGGTCGCAGACCGCGCTGTCATTCTGGAACGCGGCGCATCCGTGTGGTCGGGGCGCATGGATGCCCTAGATGCCACCGTGGTCGATCAATATCTTGGCGTTTAAGCGCCTGACTGAAAAGGAAAACAAATGTCTCATCAAGTGATCCAGCCCGAAGGATGGGCACCGGCCAAGGGCTATGCCAATGGGATGCTTAGCGCGGACGGGCATCTGTTTGTCGGCGGCCAAATCGGCTGGACAGCAGATCAGAAATTCGAGGCACATGATTTCATCGGTCAGATGAAACAGGCGTTGCGCAATATCCGCGATGTGGTCGAAGCGGCCGGTGGCGTGCCCGAAGATATCATGCGCCTGACGTGGTATGTGACGGATAAGGCTGAATATCTGGCCGCCCAAGCCGAGGTGGGCCGCGCCTACCGCGAGGTGATGGGGCGGCATTTCCCGGCGATGGCGATGGTCGTCGTCGCGGGCCTGATTGAGGATGAAGCCCGCGTGGAGATCGAAGCAACTGCCGTTATTTCAAAGGCCTAGCGCCGGAATACGGCTGCCAAGCCGGTCGACGTGGCGAAAAGAACCGCCGCGACGCTGACGATGCTGGGCCCTGTGGGCGTGTCGAGGGCAAAGGATGCCGCCAGCCCGCCCAAGGCCGAGATCATGCCAATCACGGCGGCAATGAGCGCCATCGTTTCAGGGCTGCGCGAAAACGGGCGTGCGGTGGCGGCGGGGATGATCAACATTGCCGCAATCAGCAAGGCGCCCACGACCTTCAACGCAACCGCGACGGTGACGGCGAGGGCCAGCGTCAGAATCAACTGTTCGCGTTTGGGGTTCAGCCCGCTCGCAGTGGCCAGATCAGGGTTCAAAGTTGATGACAGTAACGCCTGCCAACGCCAGACCAGCAAGGCGATGGATGTAGCAGCGCCGCCCCAGATCACGGCAAGGTCGCCTTTGGTCACGGCGAGAATTTCCCCAAACAGATAGGCGCTTAGATCAACCCGTTGGTTGGGCAGCAGCGACACGGCGACCAAACCAATGGCCAACGCCCCATGTGCCAACACGCCGAGCAATGCGTCGGTGCTGACATTGCGCCCGTTCAGCCCGGCGACAATGACCGCCATGGCCAGCGCGACGACCAAGACCCCGCCAAAGATCGGCAAATCCAGCGACAGGGCCAGCGCGACACCCAGAAGGGCCGCGTGGGATGTTGCGTCGCCGAAATACGCCATGCGCCGCCATACGACGAAACAGCCCAACGGGGCGGCAGCCAGTGCGACGCCAACCCCCGCAAGGGCCGCGCGCAGTAAAAAATCGTCCAGCATCAGTGAACCCCGTCGCAGTTCGTGTGGTCATGATCGTGATCCGGGTGGTGATCATGTGAATGGGTGTGTTCGTGCCGATAGAGCGCAAAGGCCCCTTGTGTACCCGTCCCGAAGAGGGCGCGGTATTCGGGGGCATCGGCGACAATCTCGGGGGTGCCTTCGCAGCAGACATGCCCGTTCAGGCACACCACTCGGTCTGACGCGGCCATGACCACGTGCAAATCATGGCTGACCATCAGCACAGCACAGCCCATTTCGCGGCGCACGTCCTCGATCTGGCGATAGAACGCGGCGGCACCGGGTTGGTCCAGCCCTTGTGTTGCTTCGTCCAAAATCAAAATGTCAGGAGTGTTCAGCAAGGCGCGCGCCAACAGAACCCGCTGAAACTGACCACCCGACAGATCAACCATCTGCCGTTTGGCCAAATCGCCAACCCCGGCCTTTTTCAAGGCGTTTTCCACAACGGCGCGCGGATGGCGGTGTGGCAGGTTCAAAAATCCGCGCACCGTCAGCGGCAAGGTGGCATCGATCTGCAGCTTTTGTGGCACATATCCGATGCGCAGGCCTTCGGCGCGGGTGACGGTTCCACTGGCGGGTTTTAGCGCCCCGATCAGCGCGCGCAGCAGGCTCGATTTTCCCGACCCGTTCGGACCGACGATGGTCACGATCTCGCCCCGGTTAATAGTGATGTTCACGTTCTTTAGAACGGTTTGACCATCCAGAACGAGGGTCAGGTTTTTTGTCGAAATCAGGCTCATACGGCATCCTGCGATTGGCACGCGGGGCACAGGCCTTGGGCCTCGACGACGGCATGTTCGATTTGAAATCCAGCGGCGCGGGCCGCTTTGCCAAGACGCCCTTGGGTCAGGGTCGTGTCGCTTTCGGCCACCGATTGACAGCTGCGACAGATCAGAAAGGCGGGCGTGTGGTCCTGACCCAAATGGGCGCAGGCGATATAGGCATTCAGCGCCTCAATCCGGTGGGCGCATCCGGCTTTGACCAGAAAATCAAGCGCGCGATAGGCGACAGGGGGCTGGGTGCCCAGACCTTCGGCCGCCAGATGCCCCAAGATATCATAGGCCCCAAGCGCGCGATGTTCGGCCAGCAACAGTTCCAACACCCGGCGGCGCACAGGCGTCAGCCGCAGATCAAGAGCTGCACAGCGGAGTTCGGCCTTGGCCATGGTATCACTGACACAGGCGTGGTGATCGTGGGTTTCGAATCCGATGGTGGTCATTTCTGCCTCCGCTACAAGTTAGGGTATTGATATGTTATAACATCTGATCTATCAAGCGTTACATTATAACAATTCGGAGCATCCCCATGCGCTATTTATTGCCTGCCTCTTACCTGCTTTTGTCCACCGCTGCATGGGCTGACGTTCCGCGCGTGGCGACGGATATCGCGCCTGTGCATTCGCTTGTGTCGCAGGTGATGGCGGGGGTCGGCACGCCTGATCTGACGATCCCGCCGGGTGCGTCGCCGCACAGCTATGCCATGCGCCCGTCCGAGGCGCGCGCGCTGGCGGCGGCTGATCTGGTGGTGTGGGTCGGCCCTGCGCTGACCCCTTGGATGGGCGAGCCTATCAAAGCATTGGCGGGCGATGCACTGCATCTAGAGCTTGAAGACGTCGTCGGCACCCTTGTGTTGAAGAACCGAGCAGGTGTGGCGTTTGAGCCTCATGAGCACGGTGAAGATCATGACGAACATGTCGGCCATGACGACGAGGATGATCACGAGGGTCATGAGGACCATGAGGACGACCATGATGAGCACGCCGACGAGCATGATGATCACGACGACCATGATGACCACGCTGATCATGATGAACATAACCACGCGGCGGGGGCGGTCGATCCGCATCTGTGGCTTGATCCGGTCAATGCGTCGCTATGGTTGAACGCAATCTCGGATGTGCTTGGCCAGATCGATCCGGAAAACTCGGCCCTATACGCCGCCAATGCGTCCAAAGCGCAGGCCGATCTATCCGATCTTCAGGCCAGCATTCAGGCAGAGCTTACCCCGCTGCAGGGCCGGCCGTTTGCGGTGTTCCATGATGCCTATCACTATTTCGAGGCGCGTTTCGGGGTGGAGGCCAGCGCCGCGCTTTCTCTAAGCGACGGCAGCGCACCCAGTGCGGCGCGTCTGGCCGAGGTGCGCGAAGTCGTGCAGTCGGTTAACGCCGTCTGTGTCTTTACCGAACCACAGTTCAACCCCGGTCTGGTCGCCGCCCTGACCGAAGGGAGCAGTATGAAATCAGCGCCGCTTGATCCCTTGGGCGCAACGCTAACCCCCGGTCCCGCGCTTTATGGCGCGGTGATCCAGGGGCTCGCAACATCCTTTACCGAGTGTCTGTCAGAGTAACGCGTTCACAGGGTCACCCACAGCTGGAACAAGATCCCAGAGGTGAGTGACCCGACCAACGCGATGGCGATATACAGGAAAAACACCGGCTTTTTGACCAAGGCCCAGACAGCGATGGCGGCGGGCAGGGACGTCACACCGCCCGCGACCAAGAACGCAAGACCTGCGCCCGGTGCCATGCCTTGGCCCAGCAAGCCACCCACCAAAGGCAGCGCCGCATAGCCGTTCAGATAGGCCGGCACGCCGACCAATGTGGCCAATCCGATGGGTGCAAAACCCGAGCCGCCCAAGACGCTTGTGATTGTTTCGGCCGGGATCCACGCCAGCATCAGGCTTTCCAGCAAAAACGCCAGCGTCAGCCATTTGGCGAGGAAAAAGGTGGTTTTCACGGCCTCGCGCCAGAATTTGGTCACGCGGGCATCGTCCTGCCAGAATTCCCACACCACCGGCTGTACGCTGCGCACCTTTGAGGCACCACAACCGCCATTGCCCACGCCTTCGCGCAGTGGATCGGCCAAACCGCCAGCTTTGCCCATGACATGTACGACAACGCCGCCAAAGACACCGAGGCCGACGGCGGCGAGGGTTTTGGCCACCGCAAATTCAAAGCCCACGACGCCCGTGGTCAGGATGAACATGGACGGGTCCATGACGGGCGAGGCGAGCCAGAAGGCCATGACCGCCGACAAAGGCACGCCCATGGCCAGCAAGGCCGCGATCAGCGGGATCACCCCGCAAGAGCAAAACGGTGACAGCCCGCCAGCAAGTGCTGCAATCACGATCATGATGGCAGGCGATCCGGTAAAGGCCCGCGCGATTAGCCCATCCGCGCCGGTCGCCCCGGCATAGGCGGCGATCCCGATCGACAGGATCAGAAACGGCGCGACATTCAAAAGGTTGGTGGCGGCGAACTGCGCGCTGGTGATGGCTTGGGGCGGGTTGATGATGAAAAGCACCGCCAGCAGGGCGGCGCAAAACAGCCAAACACGTTCATTCGTCCAGATGTGGCGCAGCAGATCGACGCCACGGTTACGCGGGGGGAGGGTGATATCGGTCATGCGGCGTCTTCCTTGTTTAATGTGACCCCGACGCAGCATTCTGACGTCAAAAAGGCCACTGTTTCTTGCATCGCGTCGAAATCCACGCGGTTAACGATTTGCCGCCCCTGACGCGACTGAAGGACCAGCCCGGCATCCACCAAGGTGCTAAGGTGGTGGGCAAGGGTCGACGGCGCTGCCCCCAGATGTTGGCCAATCTCGCCGACGTTCAGACCGTCATGGCCGGCGCGAACAAGCAGGCGAAAGACGGCCAGACGGGTGTCGTGACCAAGGGCGGCGAGGGAGCGGGCGGTTTTGATGTGATCTGTCATGGGTTCAGTCAAAACTATAAAACTAGTTTTGTAAAGATGATTCGATGCGCTTGGTCAAACACCCCTCGCATGAAAACGCCCGGAGCGGTCACTCCGGGCGTAATGCATAATTCTTAAGTGGTTGTTATACGGCGATTTTGCCGCCGCCTTGTTTGGTGATCACCACCACCGCCGGGCGCGGTGGCATGGCGGGATCAAAGTCAGGCCAACGGGTGGCGGGGTCCTCAAATGTGCTGTTACGCTCGAACCCGGCCAGATTTTTTGTGCCATCCGTGCCCGGATGCTGAACCGCGACAAACAAGGTTTCGCCGTCATCGGTAAAGTAGGGGCCGCACATTTCCCCGCCGACGGGACAGCGGAAGAACAGCTTGGACGTGCCACGTGCATCGCCTTCGGTCTCAACCGCATAAAGCCCGTCTGACTTGCCCGTCTTGGCCCAGCTGCCGCCCTGATCGGTGCTGACCCACAGCCGGCCATCGGCGTCGATGGCGCAATTGTCCGGGCTGCCGAACCACCCGTTTTCAGACGTGTCGGGGTTCCATTGCGCGCCGACCTCGGCCAACGATGGATCGCCGCATTTCACCAAGATCGACCATGTACCCGTGGTCGCGGCGTGGTTGCCGCCATGTTCTTTGATCTCGATGATGTGGCCAAAACTGCTTTCCGGGCGGGGGTTTGCGGCGTTGACGTCATCTGCGCCGCGCTTGGTGTTATTGGTCAGCATGATGTACGCCGTGCCATCGCCACGCGGTTGCGCGTCTTCGGGACGGTCCATCGGGGTCGCCCCCAGCAGATCAGCCGCCATGCGCGTGTCGATCATCACGTCGCCTTGGTCATTGAACCCGTTTTCGGCCGTTAGGGGACCGGTGCCATGGATCAGCGGCAGCCACGCCACAGTGCCATCTTCGTCAAAGCGCGCGACATAAAGCGTGCCATCGCTGAGCAGTTTGGAATTGGCGGCACGGTCGTCGGATACCTTGCCACCAGACACGTATTTATACTGATAATCAAAGCGGTTGTCGTCGCCCATGTAGACCACCAAACGGCCATCGCTGCTGACCGTTGTTTCGGCCCCTTCGTGGCGGAAACGGCCCAAAGCAGTATGCTTGATTGGGGTAGAGGTCGGGTCCATCGGGTCAACCTCGACCACCCAGCCGAATTTATTGGGCGCGTGTGGTTCTTTGTCGATGTTGAAGCGGTCGTATTTCTGACCCCATGCATACCACATCCCCGGCACGCCATAGCGTTTCTGCGAAGCAGCTTCGCGGCTGGTGGGGTCAATCACCGGCTTGCCGTCGGCATCCAGATTGTCGGTCCAATAATACCCGTGAAAGTTTTCCTCGGCCATCAACCAAGTGCCCCACGGGGTCAGGCCACCGGCGCAATTGTTCAACGTGCCGATCACCTTGGTCCCGCTGGGGTCGTCGTTGGTTTTCAGACGTGCGTGACCGGCGGCAGGGCCATCCAGCGTCATCGCCGTGTCCAGCGGGCTGATGCGGCGGTTCATTTTGCCGTCGCGCACAACCTGCCATGCACCGTTTGCATCCTTGGCGATCTCGACAACCGATCCACCATGGGCAGCCATTTCAATGTCGATAAGTTCAGGCGTCATGCCGGAAAACCCGGCGCGGTCCTGACGGCCAAGACCGGGGAACATCACCTCTTCGTTGGTGTATTCGTGGTTCACACAAAGCAGCCCGCGCGTGCCATCATCGTTCAGCGGCACGAACCCGACATAGTCGTTGTTATAGCCGAATTGTTGCAGCTGCGCGGCGGCGGTCTGGTTCATCACGTCAAATTCGGGCGCATCGGCAGTGATCGGATCGCCCCACCGCAGCAAAACCTGCGCGTCATAGCCATCGGCCACGTGGTGGGTTTCGTCGTTCCCCCACGTCAATTCATCAAAGGCATAGCGGCTGGTGGGCGCGGCGGCGTTCGCTTGATGCGGTGCCACCATGGCCGAGGTGCCAAACAGCGTGGTTGTCGCGGTGACACCCAACATCCCGCGCAAGATGTCGCGGCGGCCGTAGCGCGCATTGATGACATCGCCAATCGTACGCTCAAGGTTGGGGTTGGTGGGGATATCGTCAAAGGCCTCATAGGCCTCGGCCTTATTGCCGATAGACGGATCGTTAAGGATATCATGGCGGGTCATGGCAGCTCCTGCATGTTTGCTGTGATGCCGCGAAACATCGTTTTAATATGTCACAATGCTGTGCAAATGGAATGAAGGTTTTGTGACACGTGGCCGGCAGGGGCCGCGACATTGATAAATTTTTCGATATTTTTCTGTTTGGCAACATGGCGCATTTCGTGTCCCGAGCGGCGGTATATTAGCGCGCAACGGGCAGCGCCTTGGACTGAAACCTGCGGACAACGGCCCCCAGTCACCCAATGGATGGGCCAGCACCCCTTGAACCCCAAGTATGGCGAGACTAATCTGTGAGTAAGGGTTTCGCGGGTATGGTCCTGCGGACGGCACAATCAGGCAGGCTTATGAACGATCCACACGATACCTATATGAACACGCTTGTCCCCATGGTGGTTGAACAAACCAGCCGGGGCGAACGCGCTTACGACATTTTCTCGCGTCTGCTGAAAGAGCGGATTATTTTCCTCTCCGGTCCTGTGCATGATGGCATGTCGTCACTGATCGTCGCGCAGTTGCTGCACCTCGAGGCCGAGAACCCGTCGAAAGAAATTTCGATGTATATCAACAGCCCCGGCGGCGTTGTGACATCGGGTTTGTCGATCTACGACACCATGCAATACATCAAACCCAAGGTATCGACGCTGGTCATCGGTCAGGCCGCATCGATGGGGTCGCTGCTGTTGCAAGCGGGTGAACCCGGCATGCGTTTCTCGCTGCCCAACAGCCGTGTGATGGTGCACCAGCCCTCTGGCGGGTATCAAGGTCAGGCGACCGATATCATGATCCACGCGCAAGAAACGCAAAAGCTGAAAACGCGCCTGAACGAGATCTATGTAAAACACACCGGCCAGTCGCTTGAGAAAGTCGAAGCGGCGCTGGAGCGTGATAACTTTATGTCCCCGGCAGAAGCAAAAGACTGGGGTCTGATCGACGAAATCGTGGAAAACCGCGGTAAAATGGACGACCCGGACGCCGATAAAAAAGGCAAGTAAATAAGGCGTGCGTGGTTCATGATTTTGCGATTGTGGACCGCGCACCGCTAGCCTAAGCTGTTCCGGAGCAAAAAACAAAACTGCACTGCCGCAAGGTGGGCAAGATCACAAGACAGACCTGAAAGGGTTGAAATGGCGAATACGACCAGCGGCGATAGCAAAAACACTCTCTACTGCAGCTTTTGTGGTAAAAGCCAGCACGAGGTGCGCAAGCTGATTGCGGGGCCGACTGTGTTCATCTGTGATGAATGCGTCGAGCTGTGCATGGATATCATCCGCGAAGAGACCAAGGCATCCGGCCTGAAAGCCACCGATGGCGTGCCCACACCAAAAGATATTTGTGATGTGCTGGACGATTATGTGATCGGTCAGGCAATGGCCAAACGCGTTTTGTCCGTTGCTGTGCACAACCACTACAAACGTTTGAACCATGCCCAAAAGGGCGGTGATATCGAACTGGCGAAATCCAACATCCTGCTGATCGGCCCAACCGGTTGCGGTAAAACGCTGCTGGCGCAAACGCTGGCGCGCATTCTGGATGTGCCGTTTACCATGGCTGACGCCACCACATTGACCGAAGCGGGTTATGTCGGCGAAGACGTTGAAAACATTATCCTAAAGCTGCTGCAATCGTCCGAATACAACGTTGAACGTGCGCAGCGCGGCATCGTTTATATCGACGAAGTTGATAAAATCACGCGCAAGTCCGAAAACCCGTCGATCACACGCGATGTGTCGGGCGAGGGCGTTCAGCAAGCGTTGCTGAAGCTGATGGAAGGCACGGTTGCATCTGTTCCACCACAAGGGGGCCGCAAGCACCCGCAGCAGGAATTCCTGCAAGTGGATACGACCAACATCCTGTTCATCTGTGGCGGGGCCTT
The DNA here is from genome assembly GCF_038899995.1 of Sulfitobacter sp. AS59. NCBI lineage: Bacteria > Pseudomonadati > Pseudomonadota > Alphaproteobacteria > Rhodobacterales > Roseobacteraceae > Sulfitobacter > Sulfitobacter sp. AS59. The sequence continues at coordinate 486,700 of NZ_JBBMQK010000001.1, read as the reverse complement.
TGCGGGTCTTGACCGGATCATTGCCGCACGCGGCAAAGGGTCTGCCATGGGCTTTGGTGCGGATGTCCGCGACAAAGATGCCCGCGGCATCGGTGAGATTTTCACAGATCTGGAGCCTGAAGACCTGCTGAAGTTCGGTTTGATCCCTGAATTCGTCGGCCGTCTGCCTGTTTTGGCGACGCTGGAAGACTTGGACGAAGACGCGCTTGTGACCATTTTGACCCAGCCCAAAAACGCGCTGGTCAAGCAATACCAACGCCTGTTCGAGATTGAAGACACGCAGCTGACCTTTACAGAGGATGCGCTGTCTGCCATCGCGAAACGTGCGATTGAACGTAAAACCGGTGCCCGTGGCCTGCGGTCCATTCTTGAGGACATCTTGCTGGATACCATGTTCGATCTGCCTGGCATGGATACCGTGACCGAGGTTGTGGTGAACGAAGAGGCCGTGATGTCGGACGCAGCGCCGCTGATGATCCACGCCGAAGCCGAGAAAGAGCCCGCAACCGCAGGCTAAGCTTTTTCCATATTCATTGATCAAAGCGCGCCCTGATGGGCGCGCTTTTTTCGTTTAATGGCAGGGCTTTAGGTGATTTGATATTTTCACATCTTGACGGCAGATCGGGTATTGGGTCTGACTGTGCCGCAGATGTTTCACAAAGGACAAACCATGATACAGCGTATATTTTCCGGCGGAGAGTTCGAGGCCAAGATCGGTTATTGCCGTGCGGTCGTTGCAGGCGGTTTCGCCCATGTGGCGGGCACCGTGGGGCAGGGTGACACCGTCACCGATCAATGCCGTGCCGCGTTAACCACGATTGAGAACGCGTTGGAAAAAGCCGGCTGCATGATGGCCGACGTGGTGCGCGTAAACTATTATCTGCCGGACCGGGCCGAATTTGAACCCTGCTGGCCGATCTTGTCAGCAGCCTTTGGCGAAAACCCACCTGCTGCGACGATGATTGAATGCGGATTGATCGACGATAAATACCGCATCGAGATTGAAGTCACAGCACTGGTCCCCACTGCCTAACGCTGGCGCGGGATGGGGCGCTCGTTCGGGCTGCCGTTAATGTCGCGGGCATTATGCTTGCGCCATTGACCATAAAGGGCCGTCAGATGCTCGTATGTGTTGGGGTTAATCTGTTGCATGCCGGCAATCAGATGTCTGGAATCATCCACCAGATTGCACATGATGGACCTGAGCGTCTTTTTCAGCATGTCCTCGTCCAGATCCCCCTCGGTGATGCCAACCGCAAGGAATTCGTAATAATTGAGCAGCGTCGTCAGGGCGAGGGCGCTGTCCCGTCTAACCTTATGTTCCGCAATAACATCTAAGGACGCGCCGGGGGGCGGCATGGCATTGCGCGCGGCGTTCCAGTCATCAAAGGCCACATCGGTATATTCAGGGAAATAGGCGCGCCGTTTTTCGATAGTGCCTTGGAATTCAGAACTTAGCCGCGTTTCCAGCAAGACCGTGATCGTATGCTGCTTGCGCTGCGCATGGCGTGCGGCGCGGGTGCTGAACCAAAAGGTCAGGATCGCGGCAACCACCGAAATCGCGGCGACGATGGTGCCGGTCGCGGTCAGGAATGCCGTGTATTGCGGACTGGGCTTGTTAGGAAATAATGCATAAACGCTGGATAAGCTGGCCGATGCCAAGGGCAGCAGGATCAACAGGAATATGCAAAGGGTACAAAGGACTAGTAACGCGCCAAATATAAAGAGGAATGCGCGCGCAATCATCGTCTAAAGCAGCTTAGCCTTATCCGTTGCCAAAGCCATCACGGGGAAGGCCGTTGCCGAAACCGTCAGTTGTCATTGCTCTACCCCTCAATTGGTATGCGTTTCTCGTATCATACAAAAGGACCGCAAGCCAGTTCTTCCGGCGGATACAGATCCTTTTATGCCTGTAGACCTTAATATAGGGTAAGGGACTCAAAATTGCAAAAAATTGATACATCTGCGCTTGGGGCGGCTTTTCGCAGCAAAATCAGGGTCAAAGCAGGGTTAGGCGGTTAAATTCAGGGGCCGCGCCGCCAGCGATGACTAGACGTTGCCCCACCAATCGGGCATAGACAAACCAAAGCTTCAGGAGACCTAAATGGGCATTCTATCTTCTTTCTTGCGCGCCGTCACATGGTGGAACGGCCAGACCCTGAACACGCAGCTGTTTACTTGGCGCAAGGGCACCAAGGTGGGCGAAGATGCCGAGGGCAATATCTACTATCGCAACGTTGACGACAGCAAACGCTGGGTGATCTTTAACGGAGAGATTGAAGCCTCGCGGGTGAACCCCGATTGGCACGGCTGGCTGCACCACACCTGGGATGAAACGCCACAAGACCGCCCTTTGACGCACAAACACTGGGAAAAGCCGCATCAGGAAAACCTGACAGGCACGGCGCTCGCCTATGCACCTGCGGGGTCCATTCGCCGCGAACACCCGGCAGACCGTGGCGATTACGAGGCTTGGAGCCCGGAATAACCCATGCGTGATGACCTGCCAGAAATCATGGTGGGCGGTGTCGTTTTGGCCGCTGCATTGGGCTTTATCATTTATGCGGGGCAGGCGGCTGGCATCGGGCGGTCGTCAGACAGCTACGCCCTAAAAGCCAGCTTTCGTAGTATCGAAGGTATTGATGTGGGCACTGACCTGCGGCTGGCCGGGGTCAATATCGGCAAGGTCACAGACCTGACGCTGAACGCCGAAACCTACCGTGCGGACACGGTTGTATCGGTGGCCCATGGCATCGAAATCCCGGACGACAGCGCGCTTGTGGTGTCCTCCGAGGGGCTATTGGGCGGTAATTACATGGAAATCGTGCCGGGCGGGTCACCGTTTTACTTATCCGACGGGGATGTGATCAGCGACACTCAAGGGGCGATCAGCCTGATATCGCTTTTGATGAAATTCGTTTCAGGCCAAGGAAATGACTGATGCGTAAGATGTTGATCTTGCTGGCGTTACTTGCGGCCCCCGTACAGGCGCAACAGGTGACCAGCGCCGATGGCGCGGTGCTGCGTGCCTTGGATAAGATATCTGGCGAAGCCAAAGATTTCGAGATCAAGCGCGGCCAGATTGTGCGCGCCGGCAGCTTGGCCATTCAGATGAACGATTGCCGTTTCCCTGCCGGTAACCCCGCAGGTGATGCCTTTGCCGAGCTTGAGATCGTTGAATTCGGAAATGAAAACCGCTTGTTTTCCGGCTGGATGATCGCCTCTTCCCCGGCTTTGTCGGCGCTCGAGCATCCGCGCTATGACATCTGGGTCATCCGCTGCACAACCTCCTGAGGTGTCGACGGGGCAGGCCCCTCGAAATCAGCTGTCAGCTCCAATGCCTCTTCTAGACGTTTGTGATAGGCGTCCCGGGTAATCTCGACCGCGCCCAGCGATGCCAGATGCGGTGTGAGGAATTGCGTATCAAACAACGTGAACCCGCCCCGTTTGAGCCGGTCAATCAGGCAGGCCAAGGCGATTTTTGACGCGTTATCGCGGCGCGAAAACATGCTTTCCCCGAAAAATGCAGCCCCCAGCGTGACACCGTAAACACCCCCGACCAGATCATCGCCGTCCCATACCTCGATCGAATGGGCGGCACCACGGTCATGAAGCGCTTGGTAGAGCGCAAAGATTTCGGCGTTGATCCACGTGTCTTCGCGGTCGGCACAGCCTGTCACCACGTCAGAAAACGCGGTGTTGATCGACACGGTAAAGGGGGTGCGACGCATGGCCCGCGCCAGACTGCGCGAGATGTGGAACCCGTCGATGGGAAAGACGCCCCGCAAACGCGGATCGACCCAGAAAATATCCGGATCGTCGCGGTGTTCGGCCATGGGGAAAATCCCCATGGCATAGCCTTGCAATAAAAGCTCGGGCGTTAGGTCAGGCATCGCCCAAGTTGGTTTCGAGCCAATGTTCCAACCAGTGGATGTTGTAATCCCCTGTCAGCACATCTTTTTCTTCCAACAGCGCGTGAAACAGCGGGATCGTCGTATCGACACCGTCCACGATCAGCTCGCCCAAGGCACGTTTCAACCGCGCCAAGGCTTCGGGGCGATCACGGCCATGCACGATCAGCTTGCCGATCAAGCTGTCGTAATAGGGCGGGATCGAATAGCCATCATAAAGCGCGCTGTCCATCCGCACGCCAAGGCCACCGGGCGCATGGTACTGCGTGATTTTACCGGGGCAGGGCGAGAAGTTAGGCAGCTTTTCCGCGTTAATCCGTACTTCAATCGCGTGACCGTTAATCTTGAGGTTTTCTTGGGTGAAGGACATGTCCATGCCCGACGCCACGCGGATTTGTTCGCGCACCAGATCAACGTCAAAGATGCCTTCTGTCACCGGATGTTCGACCTGCAAGCGTGTGTTCATCTCGATGAAATAGAATTCGCCGTTCTCGTACAGGAATTCGATTGTGCCAGCACCGATGTAGTTGATGTTGGCCATCGCGTCGGCACAGACTTTACCGATGCGCGCACGCTCGGATTCCGTGATCGACGGGCCGGGGGCTTCCTCGAATACCTTTTGGTGACGCCGTTGCAGCGAACAATCGCGTTCGCCCAAATGCACAGCGCGGCCTTTGCCATCACCAAACACCTGAATTTCAATGTGGCGCGGCGTGGTCAGATATTTCTCGATGTAGACTTCGTCATTGCCAAAGTTCGATTTACCCTCGGCACGGGCCGTCATAAAGGCGCGTTCCATGTCAGCCGCGGTTTGCGCGACTTTCATGCCCTTGCCGCCGCCGCCAGCCGTGGCTTTGATGATCACGGGATAGCCAACTTCTTCGCCGATACGCTTGGCGTCTTCCAGCGTTGCAACCCCGCCGTCCGAACCGGGAACACAGGGCACGCCCAGTTCCTTCATCGTGTCTTTGGCGGTGATCTTGTCACCCATGATGCGGATATGCGCAGCTGTGGGGCCAATAAAGGTCAGACCGTGGTCTTCGATGATCTGCACAAAGCCCGCGTTTTCAGACAGAAAGCCGTATCCGGGGTGGATCGCTTCGGCGCCTGTAATCTCGCAAGCTGCGATGATCGACGGGATCGACAGATAGGATTGCTGGGATGACGGCGGGCCGATGCAGACAGATTCGTCGGCCATGCGCACATGCATTGCATCGCTGTCCGCGGTGGAATGTACCGCGACAGATTCGATGCCCATTTCGCGTGCGGCGCGGATCACGCGTAACGCGATCTCGCCCCGGTTGGCGATAAGGATTTTCTTGAACATTGGTTTACGCCTTATTCCAGGATCACCAAAGGTGCGCCGAATTCGACGGCTGCGCCATCTTCGACCAAGATACGCTTGACCGTGCCTGCACGCGGGGCGGGGATGTGGTTCATCGTTTTCATGGCTTCAACGATCAGCAATGTGTCACCCTCGGCGACGGTGGTACCAACGCTGATAAAGGCGGGTGCGCCGGGTTCGGCCTGCATATAGATCGTGCCAACCATGGGCGATACAACCGCGCCGGGGTCAGACGCCGGATCGGCATTTTCTGCTGGGGATGGGGCAGGGGCCGCCATGTTCGCAGGGGCCGGAGACGCCATTGGCGCGGGTGCGGCCTGCATCTGCTGTGGTGCGACGATCTGCTGAGGGGGCTTGCGGCTGACCCGCACATTCAGGCTGTCGTCTTCGGCATAATCACGCTTGACCTGAAGCTCGGTCAGGTCGTTTTCATTCAACAATTCGGCAAGCGCACGGATAAATGCCACATCTGCGTCATGGGTGTTTTTTGTCATTTTGTTCCTCAGCCAGTATATAACGCGGGGCGCGAATGCCTCAGCCCCAAAGCTGCTGTCTTATAGGACATGGGCGCGGTTATGGAAAGCAACCAGTTGCCGATAGGGCAGCGCCTTGCCAAACTGCGTTAAACAAAGGGGCATTCACCATGAATCTAGCACATTGGCTGGCGCGCAGCGCGCAGGCGGGTGGGGAACGGCCCGCCTTGTTTTTGGGCGAAACGCAGGTTGCAAACTATGCCGAATTTGACGCGGGCGCACGGGCTGTGGCGGGGTGGTTGCAGGCCAAAGGGATAAAACCCGGCGACCGCGTGGCGATCTTTATGAAGAACACGCCCGAATACCTGATCCTGTTCTACGGCATTTGGTATGCGGGCGCTGCTGTGGTGCCGATCAATGCCAAGCTGCACGGTCGCGAGGCTGATTTTATCCTGGACGATTCCGGTGCAAAGCTGGTTTTCGCCAGCCCCGATCTGGCCCACGGGCTGCGCCAAGATCACCGCGTGCTGGTCGCCCCCTCCGACGCGTATCGCGCGATTCTGGCCGCGGTGCCGGTGGATGCGGTGGCTGACCGTGGGGCTGATGATCTGGCGTGGCTGTTCTATACATCGGGCACCACGGGCAAGCCCAAGGCCGTGATCATCACCCATGGCATGGGGCTTTCAATGGCGCTTTGTTACGGGGTCGATGTGGATCAGGTGTCGGGCGAGGATACAGCGCTTTATGCCGCGCCGCTAAGCCACGGTGCGGGGCTGTATAATCTGATGCATGTGCAGGCGGGTGCGCGCCATGTTTGCCCCGCATCTGGCGGGTTTGATGTGCCCGAAATTCTGGATCTGGCAGAACATTTTGGCCGGGTGCATATGTTCGCGGCCCCCACGATGGTGAAACGGCTGACCGATGGCGCGCGGGCAGTGGGGCGCAGCGGCGATGGGCTGCGCACGATCGTCTACGCGGGCGGCCCGATGTACACCACCGATATCATCGACGCGGTCGATCACTTTGGCCCGGTGTTCGCGCAGATATACGGACAGGGCGAATGCCCGATGGGGATCACGGCATTGCACCGTGTCTGTGTCGCGGATCGTGAACATCCCAATTGGCGGGGGAGATTGGGGTCGGTCGGGCGCGCGCAGGCAGCGGTTGAGGTACGGATTGGCGATGCTGACGGCAGGCCCGTTGCGGATGGTGTGGCGGGCGAGATTATGGTGCGTGGGCAGACCGTGATGCCGGGCTATTGGAACAATCGGGGCGCGACCGAGGCGACGTTGAAGGACGGCTGGCTGATGACGGGGGACGTGGGGATGATGGATGACGAAGGGTTTGTCACCCTGCAAGACCGCAGCAAGGATGTGATTATCACCGGCGGATCAAACGTGTATCCCCGCGAGGTCGAGGAAGTCTTGTTGGAACATGCGGGCATAATCGAAGCGTCAGTCATCGGGCGCGCCCATGCGGAGTGGGGAGAGGAAGTGGTGGCGTTCATCGTCGGGCAGGTGCCGGAGGCGGAACTGGATGCGCTGTGCCTAAACCGGATTGCGCGGTTCAAACGGCCCAAGACCTATATCAGGGTCGAGAGCTTGCCGAAGAATAACTACGGTAAGGTCCTCAAGACGGAACTGCGGGCGCTGTTAAAGCCGTAAAGCCGCAGCGGGGGCGGAAAATTTCAAATTTTCCGGACCGGAATTTTTGAAAAATTCCGCGCCCCCCGCTGCTGTTGGTTTTAGATGGCGAGGTATTCCGCGCGCAGTTCGGCGTTGTTCAGAACCTCTTCGGCGGTGCCGTCAAATACGACGCTGCCCGTGTCCATGATCACCGCACGATCCGCCAGCTTCAGCGCACGCACGGCGTTTTGTTCCACCAGAATGGTCGTGATGCCTTGGGATTTGATCAACGTCAGCGTCTTTTCAATCTCGTCCACGATCACCGGGGCCAGACCCTCGTAAGGTTCATCCAGCAGCAACACCTTGATGTCGCGGGCCAAGGCACGGGCGATGGCCAGCATTTGCTGTTCGCCGCCCGACAGCGTCACACCTTCTTGTTTGCGGCGCTCTTTCAGGCGGGGAAACAATTCGTAAATGCGCTCCAGCGACCAGCCGATAGGCGGGGCGATTTGGGCAAGTTGCAGGTTTTCCTCGACCGTCAAACCGGCAATGATACGGCGGTCTTCTGGCACCAAAGCCATGCCACAGGCCGATGCCTCGTGGCTGGCCATCTTGTGCAAGGGTTGGTGGTCTAGCCACACTTCGCCCTTGCGCAGTTCCGGATCGCCGATCTGTGCAAGTGTCCGCAGGGTAGAGGTTTTTCCTGCACCGTTACGGCCCAGCAGGGCGAGGATTTCGCCCTCGTGCACGTTAAAGCTGACGCCTTGCACGATATAGCTTTCGCCGTAATAGGCGTGGATATCCCACACCGATAGATAGGCAGGGGCGGTCGCCGCGTGGTTGGCGTTTTTGGAAAAATCGGGGGTCGTGTTCATAGCATTATCCTTACGAGAGGTGCGGGGCAGACCCCGCCCTGCATCATGCGGCGACTTGGGTTTCGCCCAAATACGCTTCGCGGACCTTGGGGTGGCCTTTGATGTTATCGGGGGTGTCTTCGACCAAAGGTGTACCTTGGGCCAGCACCGTGATCCGTTCGGCCAGTGAGAACACCACATGCATGTCATGTTCGATGATCGCGATGGTGATGTCGCGCTCCTCTTTGATCTGTTTGAGCAGATCAATGGTGTTGTTGGTGTCGGCGCGCGCCATGCCTGCTGTCGGTTCATCCAGCAGCAAAAGCCGGGGATCTTGGGCCAGACACATCGCGATCTCAAGCCGACGTTTGTCACCGCGCGACATGGACGCCGCATGCATGTGACGTTTATCCGCCAGTTTCATCTCGACCAGCATTTCCTCGGCCTTGTCCAACACGTCGCGGTGGCTGCCGATGGCGTTATAGCCGTTCATCGCAAAGGCCCCGTCGCGTTTGGCAAAGCAGGGGATCAGCATGTTTTCCTGCACGCTCAGATCGCCGAAAATTTCGGGCGTCTGAAACACGCGTGAAATGCCCATCTGGTTGATTTCATAGGGTTTGCGCCCCAGCACCGATTGCCCGTCAAACATGACCGACCCGGTATCGGGGATCAGTTTTCCCACCAGAACGTTCAGCAGGGTGGATTTGCCCGCACCGTTCGGCCCGATGATGGCATGAACCGAATTTTCAGCGACATTCAGGTTCACATTCCCGAGGGCTTGCAGACCGCCAAAGCGCTTGTTGACGTTTTTGATTTCAAGAATATTCATCGCGTCCGCTCCTTATTCTGCAGGTGTTGTTGTGGTGCCGTCAGGCGATTTAGGGTCGGCTTTCTTGCGTCTAAACAAGTTGCCGATGCGTTGACCGCCTTCGACCAGCCCGCCGGGCAGGAAGATCACGACCAGCATGAACAGCAGGCCCAATGTCAGGTGCCAACCTTTGCCCACAAAGGGGTGGATGATCGTGACCATAAAGTTTTCGATGCCGTCGGGCATGAAGGAAAACCAGCCATGCAGAACGTTGTCGTTGATCTTGGAGACGATGTTTTCCATGTACTTGATGAAACCAGCGCCCAGGATCGGCCCGATAAGCGTACCTGCACCGCCAAGGATCGTCATCAACACGACCTCGCCCGAGGCTGTCCAGAACATGCGTTCCGCGCCTACTTGGGTGTCCATCGCCACCAACAAGCCACCCGCAAGACCGGCATACATGCCCGAGATCACAAAGGCCGCCAGCGTATAGGGTTTGGAGTTGAGACCGGTATAGTTCATCCGCTGCTGGTTCGATTTCACGGCCCGCAGCATCATGCCAAGCGGCGACCGGAAGATGCGGATCGACAGGTAAAAGGCGACCAGCATGATGGCAGCGGCGATGTAATAGCCCGCGTTAAAGGTAAAGACCCAGTCGCCCAGTTGCAGCTGTGTGCTGGCCTTCATGTCCAGACCGAACAGATTGGCGCGCGGCGATTGGCCAGCGGGCAATGCCCCGTCCAGAATGCGCGGATCGGTGTATTTTGGTTGCAATCCGGTTTCGCCACCCGTGATCGGCGTCAGAACCGAATATGCCAGCGCATAAGACATTTGTGCAAAGGCCAAGGTCAGGATCGAGAAATAGATGCCCGAGCGGCGCAGCGAAATCCACCCCACCAGCAACGAGAACAAGCCCGCCACCAAGACCGAGACCATGATCGCAGGGATCACATTCATCGTCAGCAGCTTCATCATCCAGATGGCGGCATAAGATCCCACACCCAGAAAGGCCGCGTGACCAAAGCTGAGATAGCCAGTCAGGCCGAACAGAATGTTAAAGCCGATGGCAAAGATCCCAAAGATCACCAGACGTTGCATCAGGTCAGGATAACCCCCGTTGAACTGCGCCATGGCAGAACCTTCGGGGAAGGGGTTCAGGATGAAGGGGGCAAAGAGGCAAAGCAATGCCACAACAAAGAGGAGGCCCGCGTCTCTTTTTGATAGTCCAAACATGGTTTATTCCTCCATCACGCCTTTGCGGCCCATCAGACCACGGGGACGCGTAAGCAAAATGATGATTGCAACAAGGTAGATGATGATCTGGTTGATGCCGGGGATCAGCTCTAGCACGGCTGACATCGAGGCAAAGCTTTCCAAGATACCCAGCAAGAAGCCCGCCAGCACAGCACCGGGCAGAGAGCCCATGCCGCCGACAACAACCACAACAAAGCTAAGCACCAGAAAATCCATACCCATATGATAATTGGGCGAATTGATCGGCGCGTACATCACACCTGCCAAACCGGCCACGGCCGCAGCGATACCGAACATGATGGTGAACCGTTTATCGATGTTGATGCCCAGCAGGCCAACAGTTTCGCGGTCTGCCATACCAGCGCGCACAACCATCCCGAAGGTGGTGAATTGCAAGAACGCAAACACAGCGCTGATGATCACAGCGGCAAAGCCAAAGTAGACCAAGCGCCAGTAGGGATAGATGATGGTGTTGGGATCAAAGCCAAGCATCGCGCCAAAATCAAACGATCCGGCGAACACTGCGGGGGCAGGGGTCGGGATCGGGTTGGCACCGTAGAAGAACTTGATGACCTCTTGCAACACGATCGCAAGGCCGAATGTCACCAGAATTTGGTCCGCATGGGGGCGCTTGTAGAAATGCTTGATCAGCCCGCGTTCCATGATGAAACCAATGGCAATCATCACCGGGATCGCAAAGAGGATCGACAGCGGCACGGCCCAGTCGATGATCGTATCACCTGCCGTTTGCCCAACGATTTCATGGATATAGGGCACGTCGACCTTCATCGGATTGCCCAGAAAATCCTTGCGGGTGTCATCAATGATGGTGTGGCTGAGGGTTAGAAATTTGCTAAAGGTCACTGCACAGAATGACCCGATCATGAACAACGCACCGTGGGCAAAGTTGACCACGCCCAAGGTGCCGAAAATCAGGGTCAGCCCCAAGGCAATCAGCGCATAGGCGGACCCCTTGTCTAGACCGTTCAATATTTGAAGAAGAATTGCGTCCATGGTCTATCCCATCTGTCACACGTATTGCGCGCCCGAAATCGGGCGAGGTCGCTGTCGGTTGGTACTGTTGTATTAAGTGGTGCTGCGGGGCAGGCGGCGTGGCCCGCCCCGCAAATTTATGGTGCGATTATGCGCCAGCGTTACATGAACCCAGGCTACCGCCTGCGAACTGTTCGTGATCAGGTGCATATGTCACTTGATCGGCTGGTGTAACTTCGACGATTTCCACCAGATCGTATTCGTTTTCTGGGTTTTCTTTACCCTTCACAACGACAACGTCCTTAAAGCACTGGTGGTCATCCGCGCGGTACAATGTTGGACCGTTGCCCATACCGTCGAATTCAAAGCCTTCCAGCGCTTCGACAACCGCACATGGGTTGAACGAACCGGCGCGTGTAACCGCGTCAGCATAAAGCATGGTCTGCACATAGCATGTGTGCGCGGCCTGCGATGGTGGGAAGCCGTATTTGGTGCCAAAGGACTGAACAAAGGCGTTTGTACCAGAGTAGCGCGAACCCAATTGGTCTTCGAGCTTCCAGTCCCAGTTTTGCGAGCCAAGAATGCCTTTGATGTTGGCACCCGCACCGCGGGCCATCAGCTCGGAGTAGAGCGGCACAACGATTTCGAACTTCTTGCCGTTGACCATCTTGTCGCGCAGGCCGAACTGAACCGCGTTGGTCAGCGAGTTCACCATGTTCCCGCCGTAGTGGTTCAGAACCAGAACGTCGGCACCGGATTGCAGAACAGGCGCGATATACGCCGAGAAGTCGGTTTGTGTCAGTGGTGTTTTAACCGCGTTCACAGTTTCCCAACCCAAGGCTTCGGTCGAGGAACGAACAGCTTCTTCTGTGGTGTAACCCCAGTTGTAGTCAGCGGTCAGGTGATAGGCCTTGCGGTCTTTGCCGTATTCATTGGCAAGGATCGGCGCGAGGGCGGCACCGGACATGTAGGAGTTAAAGAAGTGGCGGAAGCCGTTGGCCCGCTTGTCTTTACCCGTCGTGTCGTTGGCGTGGGTCAGACCCGCCATAAAGATAACACCGGCCTCTTGGCACAGCGCTTGTACGGCCACAGCCACACCGGAGGACGAACCACCGGAGATCATGACAGCGCCGTCTTTTTCGATCATCGACTTGGCAGAAGCGCGCGCCGCGTCAGATTTTGTCTGTGTATCGCCGGTTACATACTGGACCTTCTTGCCCAGGATGCCCGTGCCGTTCAGCGCCTTGGAGCTGAAGGTTTGCATCATGCCGCCGTCGCCGCCACCGTTCAGGTGCTCGACTGCCAGCTCGAATGCGCGCAGTTCGTCGGCACCTTCGTCAGCGTAGGGGCCAGATTGCGGTACGTTAAAGCCAAGCGTGACCGTGTCGCCCTCTGGGGCGTTGGTATATCCGGCATGTGATGCCGCGCTAAGATACGTCGGCAGTGCAAGGCCAGCGCCGGCTGCGGCACTGGTCTTGATCAGACCACGACGTGTCAAATTAGAAAATGACATTTAATTCCTCCCAATTGTTGAAACCGCGCCATGAATATTTTTTCATGTACACGATGCACAAAGGTGCAAAGACGATATGAGGGGAATATTGAAAACCGATCAATAAGCCCCTTGATAAAAACAATTATTCTGTAAATATATTCGCAAAGTAACTAGTGGGTTTGTAAAGTTTATGATGTTGCATCGCAGAAAGTCGTTGGAATCGTGCGGTAAAATAGGAGCGCATAATCGTGTCTCGTGAGGGTTTGACGGGCAGTCGCATCCGAGAGCGGCGTATCATGGCGGGGCAGAAGCAAGCTGACCTTGCCGCTATTGTTGGTATCTCGGCGAGTTACCTTAATTTAATCGAGCATAATCGCCGTAGAATCGGCGGAAAATTGCTTCTGAACATCGCCTCTGCGCTTGGGGTTGAGCCTACTACGTTGACCGAAGGGGCTGAAGCCGCGTTGATTGCAGCACTGCGCGAGGCGGCGGATGATACAGGGCTGAGCGGGCCAGAGGTGGGGCGTGCGGATGAGTTCGCCGGGCGGTTCCCCGGCTGGGCTGATGTCCTGGCCAATGCGCAACGCCGCATCGCAACATTGGAACGCACGATCGAGGCACTGACCGACCGATTGGCCCATGATCCGCACTTGGCGGCATCCATGCACGAACTGCTGACCACGGCAGCGGCCATCCGGTCTACGGCATCTATTTTGGCGGATACCAAGACGCTGGAACCCGAATGGCGGGATCGTTTTCACATTAATATCGACCAAGACAGCAGACGGCTGGCGGACAGTGCGCAATCTTTGGTCGGATATCTTGAGGCTGACCCCGAAACCACGCCCGCCGCAAGTTCCCCCCAAGAAGAAGTCGAGGCGTTTCTGGCTGCGCACCGGTTCCAGTTTGCGGTTCTTGAACAGGCCGGTCAGGACGAGAACGCCATTCAGAACCTTGCCAACGCCGCACCCGAGCTGAAAAGCATCGCCGCGCGACATATTGCCCGCACCGTGCTGCAGCAGGTGGCGGCGGATGCAAGTGCCCTGCCGATTGAGCGGATCAGGGAAGTGATCCGAACCGTCGGCCGTGATCCCATGGCCTTGGCCCAGCATTTGCATCAACCGGTCGGGCGCGTGCTGCGGCGGATGGCGGCGATGCCTGAGCTTGGGGCTGGCCTGTTGGTGTGTGACAGGTCTGGTACCGTGATTTTCCGCAAATCCATCGAAGGTTTCATGGTGCCGCGTTTCGGCGCGGGTTGCCCGTTGTGGCCGCTGTTTTCGGTGCTAGGAAACCCCGGCGTGGTGGTCAAGGAAAGGGTAGAGCAGTTGGGCCGCGGCAATGCCGAATTCGACTGTATCGCCGCCTGCGAGGTTCAATCGGTACACAGCTATAATGCGCAGCCTTTGGTGCAATCGGTGATGTTGATTTTGCCCGCACAAGGGCTGGCAACCGGACCACGGCTTGAGGTGGGGGCGACCTGCCGCGTCTGCCCGCGCAACAATTGCCCCGCACGCCGTGAACCATCAATTCTGAATGACGGCATGTGATGCGGCAGTTTGGCATCAAACTGGTTTTGACAGTGCCATCAATAAGGTGCATCCTCTGATCCGGTGGCAAAGATTGCTTTTCAAAGGCGACGGGCACCACCACGGGAGGGAAATTACCGATGACAAAGCACGTCGTGCTCGTCGAGGATGAGACAAATATCGCAGAGGCAATCCGCTTTCTGCTGGGCCGCGAAGGCTGGCGCGTCGAGACATTGGCCAACGGGTCATCCGCCGTGGATGTGATCCGCAATGTCTGCCCTGATCTGGTGATGCTTGATGTGATGTTGCCCGGGAAAAGCGGGTTCGAAATCCTCAAAGAATTGCGGGCCGATCCGGCTTTTGTTGACCTGCCGATCCTGATGCTGACCGCACGTGGGCAGGCCCGCGACCGCGAGATGGCCAAAGACGCAGGCGTTAGCCGCTTTATGACAAAGCCGTTTTCGAATGCCGAAATGCTTGAGGCGGTACATTCTTTGACAGCGACAACCCCAACCGCGTCATGAGCAACCGGCCCGGATCGCCCCTGTTTCTGGCCCGGCGCAGCTATCGGTTTCGTCGGCTGATGGACGCGGTGCGATTGCTGCCGGTGCTTGCCCTCGCATTCTGGATGGTGCCGCTGTTATGGCCGGTACCTGATGGGGCCGCTGACCCGGTGATTACGACGTCACACGCGCTGCGCTATATCTTTGGCGTCTGGCTGGGCATGATCTTGTTGGCCCTGTTTCTGTGGCGTCGCACCGCGCGCAAGATCGCGCAAGAAAACCAAAGCTGATGGTGTCGCTGAACCAACTGATTGCGGTGTGCCTGTTGTATGTGGTGGGCCTGTTTGCCGTCGCCTTTGCGGCGGAGCGGGCGGCGATCAAGGGGCGGGGCGATTGGCTGCTGCGTTCGCCGCTGGTTTATACGCTGTCCCTGTCGATTTATTGCACCGGTTGGACGTTCTATGGCGCGGTTGGATATGCCGCACGATCGGGGCTGGAATATGTGACGATCTATCTTGGCCCCAGTCTGGTTCTGATCGGCTGGTGGTGGTTGCTGCGCCGCTTGGTGCGCATCGGGCGCTCGCACCGCGTGACATCGGTCGCCGATCTGATTTCCTCGCGTTATGGGAAATCCAACCTGCTGGCCATTTTGGTGACGGTCATGGCTGTTATTGGCGTGACCCCCTATATTGCGCTTCAATTGCAATCGGTTACGCTGTCCTTGTCGATTTTTGCCGCCCCTTCAAATCTGGCTGGCGGCGCGACTGATCCGATCAACACGGCGCAGGCGGCGTTTTGGGTGGCCGTGGGGCTGGCGCTGTTTACGGTATTGTTCGGCACACGAAACCTGAACGTCAATGAACGCCACCACGGCGTGGTCATCGCCATCGCGGTCGAGGCGATTGTAAAGCTGTTGGCCCTGATTGCGGTCGGCATCTTTGTGGTCTGGGGCCTAGCGGGCGGCCTGACCGAGGCGATGGCCCAGATCGACCGGTCGGACATTGGCGTATGGCAGGTGGACGGCGGCCGTTGGGCGACGCTAACCTTGCTGGCCGCGGCGGCGTTGATTTGCCTGCCGCGGATGTTTCAGGTGCTGGTGGTCGAAAACGATGATGAGCGTCATCTGCAAATCGCCAGTTGGGCATTTCCGCTGTACCTGATGATGATGAGCCTGTTCGTCGTGCCCATCGCTGTTGTGGGCCTTGACCTGTTGCCAGAGGGGTCGAACCCCGATCTGTTCGTGCTAAGCTTGCCGCTTAGTCAGGGGCAGAACAATCTGGCGATGCTGGCATTCTTGGGCGGGTTTTCATCGGCCACCTCGATGGTGATCGTGGCGACGCTCGCCCTGTCAACTATGGTCAGCAACCATATCGTTATGCCGATCTGGTTGGCGTTCGGGCAGGGGACCGTGCAGCAATCGGGTGATGTGCGCCATGTGGTGATCCTGTCGCGGCGGCTGTCGATTCTGTTCATTATCGCCCTTGGATATTCATATTACCGCGCCTCGGGCGGCAGCGGTGCGTTGGCCGCGATTGGCACGATTTCCTTTGGCGGGGTCGCGCAGTTCCTGCCGGTTCTGCTGGGCGGTGTGTTCTGGCGCGGGGCGACGCGCACAGGGGCGGTGTTCGGGCTGTGCATCGGCTTTGCCGTGTGGATATTTACCATGCTTTTGCCCAGCTTTGGCCCGGGCGCTGTCCTGTCCGCCCAAACTTTTGAGCAAGGGTTGCTGGGCCTGTCGTGGCTGCGGCCAGAGGCGCTGTTCGGGCTAAGAGGGTTGGACCCCACCGTGCATGCCGTGATCTGGAGCCTGTCGTTGAACACGCTGGCCTTTATCCTAGGGTCGCTGGTCAGCTTCCCCACCCCGATGGAACGCCTTCAGGGCGCGCAATTCGTCAACATTTTTGACCACTCAAGCCCCGCGCGCGGCTGGACGGCATCCGAGGCCGGGACTGAAGACCTGATGATCATGGCGCAGCGAATCCTTGGTCCGAGCGAGGCGCAGGCGTTCTTTCGCGCGCAGGCCCGATTGCAGGAAAAAGCCGAAGGATTGCCAGAACCGACACCGCGCTTTGTCCAGGCGTTGGAGCGGGAGCTTGCAGCATCGGTGGGGGCTGCGACTGCCCATGCAATGGTGGCCCAGCTGGTGGGCGGCGCGTCCGTGTCCGTGCGTGATCTGCTGGCGGTGGCCGACGAATCTGCGCAAATGCTGGAATATTCCAGCCAGCTCGAGATCAAGTCGCGCGAACTGTCTGATACGGCAGAAAAACTGCGCAGCGCCAATGACAAGCTGACCCAGCTTTCGCACCAAAAAGACAGCTTTCTCAGCCAGATCAGCCACGAATTGCGCACGCCCATGACGTCGATCCGGTCGTTTTCCGAAATCCTTCGCGATGCGCAGGCATTAAGCGCGGAGGAAAAGACCCGCTATGCGTCGATTATCCATTCCGAAACCATCAGGCTGACGCGGCTGCTGGACGATCTGTTGGGGCTGTCGGTGCTCGAGAATGGCGCGGTCACGTTGAACCGGCAACGCGGGTCGTTGCGCGACGTGCTGGACCTTGCGGTAACCACGGGCAACGCGGCGAATTCTGGCGCGATAGAGATCATCCGTGACGCAGACAGCGAAGATGTGATGCTTGAGACCGACCTCGACCGGTTGGCGCAGGTGTTTATTAACCTCATTACCAACGCGCAAAAATATTGTGTCGCGGAGATGCCCGAACTGCGGATCAGCGTCACGCGCCTTGAGGGGTATGTCGCGATAGATTTTGTCGATAATGGTGCCGGCATTGATCCGGCCTCGCGCGCGTTGATATTTGAGAAATTCAGCCGTGTGCCGGGGCAGGGTGGTGAAGGGGCCGGGCTTGGCCTTGCTATTTGCCGCGAAATTATCACGCGTTTGCAAGGGGATATAGTCTATCTCGCTGATGGTCCCGGCACTGGTTTTCGCGTGACGTTGCCCATTGGATCGCACAACGATGCCCCTGATAATAATGAAGTTGCCGCGTCTGCATAAAGGTCATCTTTACGATTAACCGTTTACACCTTCGCTAAAGGGGTCTGAGTACGGCGGAGTATGCAGTGACAGAGCAGCAACAATCAGCGATGCGGCGAAAGACGCAGGCGGGACGGGCTATGCACCAGTCGCGCACTGTTTCTGTGCTTCGGGCGCTGCGGCTGAGCATGTCAAAGGTCGGCCAGGATCTATTTGAATTACCATTGGCCGTGTTGGGGGCCACCCAAGACGTCGTGGGCAATGACGCCTGTGCAAAGGTGTTTGACGAAGACCAGTTGATGGTGTTGCTGGATGGGCCTGCGGGCGCGCGCGGTGCGGCGATGGTCGATGCGGCCTTTGTCGGGGGGCTGATCCAACAGCAGACGATGGGGACGGTGCAGCCGTTCAATGCCGACGGCCCGCCCCGTATCATGACGACCACGGATGCGTCTTTGATCGAACCCTTTATCAACACGCTTTTGGAACGGGCGGCCCCCTTGCCCCAAATCGAAGAGGAACGGCAGTTAATGGCCGGGTTCAAATTCGGGGCAAAGGCGCAAAACCTGCGTTTGCTGATGCTGGCGCTAGAGGACGACGCGTATCACATCCTGCGCCTGACCCTTGATCTGGCCCAAGGCGCACGGCAGGGGGAACTGCTGCTGTGTTTGCCTGTGCCTAAACCGCCGCCAAAGATCGCCGATCCGGATGCGGCAGAAGAGGATGAGGCCGTTGACGAAGGCAGCAAAACCCTGTGCGAGAATGTGCTGTCACTGAAAGCCAACCTGATCGTCTCGCTGACCCAGCTTCAACTGCCCATTCGGGTGGCTGGGGCTTTGCAGGTGGGTCAGGTCCTTGAGTTGGGGCGCGTCAGCTTTGGGGATGCCCAGGTCAGAACAACGGAAGGGCGGATTGTGGGGCATGGCATGCTGGGCCAGCGCGATGGCATGCGCGCCTTGCGGGTCAAGCATCGGGCAAAAAGCCGAGAGACTCCGCTGCGGCGATCATCTGATGCCGGGGCCTTGCGGGCCGAAGCGGCGCAGGATGCCCAATTTGACGACTTTTATAGCGTGCAGGACCTGCCTGCTGTGGCGGGCCAAGGCGGGGATCACCCTGCCAAGCCCGATACAGGTATGGATTTTGCCACCGCACCCATGCCCGATCTGTCGGATTTACCGGGGTTCGAGGATGACGCCGAAAGTACACCGGACGCGATGGGCCAGTAATACGGGCCCATCTGGCTGCTTACGCGTAGTTGGTGCTTAGGACGCCGCGCATATGGGACAGATCATAGCCGCCCTTACTGGCCGCTTCGATCAGATCATCAGCAGGAACCTCTCCCGCCTGACCAAGGGCCCAAGCGATTGTCGACCGTGTACCCGACGCGCAATAGGCCAGAACGGTTTCGTCCTCAGCCCCCGCGCCGATTGCGCGGTTGTTGGCAATAACATCTGGCGTCATCGTCTGGTGGGTCAGCGGCTGGAACGCAAACTTGATCCCGGCGGCTTCGGCGGCCGCCTTGATCGCCTCGTGCTGATGGCTTGGCGGGACCTCGGCATCGGGGCGGTTGCATAGGATCAAGGTAATGCCTGCCTCGCGGATCGCGGCCATGTCGGACGGATCAATCTGAGGGGAAGCAAAGAAGCGGGGGGTGATTTGGCGCATATCCATGGCTTGATTTAACCAGCTGCGGGTTTGCTGTCCAGCAATGCCGAGACTTTGGGCGCGATTAACATGCCCACCAGCATTGCTGCGAAAAAGACCAAGCCACCAATGCCGCCAAAGCTAAGCGATGCAAGCGCCGGACCCGGGCAAAGACCGACCAGCCCCCAACCCATACCGAACAGGACAGCACCGAGAATCAGACGGCGGTCAAACTTGGCCTCGGGGCGGGCAGGGAATTCGCCGCCAATCAGCGGTTTACGGTCGCGCGTCATCGCCCATGCGATGGCCATCGGTATAATCGCACCGCCCATAACAAAGGCCAGTGTCGGGTCCCAACTGCCAAAGAAATCAAGAAACCCCTGCACCTTAACGGTGTTGGTCATGTCAGCGATATAAAGACCAATGCCAAACAGCGCACCGGACAAAACAGCAATCATATTCCGCATCTTACAGTCCCCCCATCATGGAGCGCAGGGCAACAACCATTACCGCACCCGCAAAAATATAGATCAAAGTGGCCACAATTCCGCGCGGTGACAGCCGCGAGATGCCGCAAACCCCGTGGCCTGACGTACAGCCGTTGCCGACCCGTGTTCCGATGCCAACCAGCAGCCCGGCCACGACGATGAGCAGCCAGTTATCGGTCAGGTTTGTCGTTGCGGGGCGGCCGGAAAAATAGATCAACAGCGCCGGTGCAAGGATAAGCGCCGCGATAAAGCTGAGCCGTTCGACCCAAGTATTGCGGCCAGAGCCATCAACAAGCCCGCCGATGATACCGCTGGCCCCCATGATGCGCCCGTTGCCCAATAGGTAAACAGCGCCCGCGCATCCAATAATCAGGCCGCCAACCAGCCCCCAAATCCATTCGATTTCAATCATGTCATTCCCGTTCACACATAAGGAGGGGCCGCGTCGGCGACCCGTGTTAACAGAATACATAAGGATTATTGAATATGTTTCAAGCTCTAATGCGCGCGTCGCGTCATTAGCCCAGCATGATACCGATCACGACCATCATCAGACCGATGACCGACAGAAACAGCGCGCCAAGGTTCAGCGGCAGCGCTTTTTGCAAAACGGCGCGCATGTCGTCCTCGGGCAGGTTGGCGCGTTTTGCGCGCATCACGGTGACGATACACCAGACAAGGCCAAAGAATCCCACCAGCGAGATCACAGCGCCGGACCAGATCAGAATGTCGAACAAAGATGTTGATGCGTTTTCCATGCGGCGCGGGCTATCTCAATTGGCAAGGTATCGCAAGTGTGGCTTGCGGCAGGGCAGGTGCGGCGTTAGTCAGGGCGCTGACCCATTCCAGACACAGGACCCCGCAATGAGCGACAGTGCAACCAACCCCGAATCCGCCGACGTCGTTGGCGATGCAACCTACCGCGTGACCGCAAACGAGCTTCGTCAGTTTGTGGAGCGGATCGAACGCCTTGATTCCGAAAAGAAAGATCTGGCCGAGCAACAAAAAGAGGTGATGGCCGAAGCAAAATCGCGCGGCTACGACACCAAAGTGCTGCGCAAAGTGATCTCCTTGCGTAAACGCGACAAAGACGACATCGCCGAAGAAGAGGCGGTTCTTGAAATGTACAAAGAAGCGCTCGGAATGTAATCGGGGCTTGGTTTGGCGGGTTTTATTCCCTGCCAGTCCGGGCCCAACCCAAATCCGCTTGCGCCCAAGCGCAGGCCCAAATAGAAGAGCGGAAATTTTTCCGCCCGCGCCGATTATCGCGCGGCCTTACCCTATGGAGCAAACATGCAGGTCAACGAGACGCTGAACGAAGGTCTGAAACGCGGCTATGCCATCACTGTGACAGCAGCTGAGCTGGAGGCCAAGGTCAACGAAAAGCTGGCCGAAGCACAGCCCGAAGTCGAAATGAAGGGCTTTCGCAAAGGTAAAGTACCTATGGCGCTGCTGAAAAAGCAGTTCGGCCAAAAGGTCATGGGCGAAGCGATGCAAGAAGCCATCGATGGTGCCATGCAAGAGCATTTTGAAAAGTCCGGCGATCGCCCCGCGATGCAGCCAGATGTGAAAATGTCCAACGAAGACTGGAAAGAAGGCGACGACGTCGAGGTCACCATGACCTATGAAGCGCTGCCAGAGATTCCTGACGTTGATCTGACATCCATCAAGCTGGATAAAATGGTCGTTAAAGCCGACGATGCCGCCGTTGAAGAAGCGCTGGCAAACCTCGCCGAGACTGCACAAGATTTTGAATCGCGCAAAGCGGGCACAAAAGCCAAAGACGGCGACCAGATCGTGTTTGATTTCCTGGGCAAAGTTGACGGCGAAGCGTTCGACGGCGGTGCCGCCGAGGATTATCCTTTGGTACTGGGGTCGAATTCCTTCATCCCCGGCTTTGAAGAGCAGCTGGTTGGTGTTGTTGCTGGTGAAGAAAAAGACGTTACCGTTTCTTTCCCTGATGATTACCAAGCGCCGAACCTTGCGGGCAAAGAAGCCGTGTTTGAGTGCAAAGTCAAAGACGTTAAAAAGCCTGTTGCCGCCAAGATCGACGACGAGCTGGCAACCAAATTTGGCGCAGAAGACCTGGCCGGTTTGAAAACACAAATCGCCGAACGTCTGGAAGCCGAATACATGGGCGCATCGCGCGCCGTCATGAAGCGCGGCCTGTTGGACGAGCTGGACAAACTGGTCAGCTTTGACCTGCCACCGTCCTTGCTGGACGCCGAAGCAGGTCAGATCGCGCACCAGCTGTGGCACGAAGATAACCCTGATGTTCAGGGCCATGACCACCCAGAGATCGAAACCACAGAAGAGCACAAGACATTGGCCGCACGCCGCGTTCGTCTGGGCCTGCTGCTGGCAGAACTGGGTCAGAAAGCCGAAGTTCAGGTATCTGACGCCGAGATGACACAAGCGATCATGAACCAGGCACGTCAGTACCCGGGCCAAGAGCGTCAGTTCTTTGAATTCGTTCAGCAAAACCAGCAAATGCAGCAGCAGCTGCGCGCGCCATTGTTTGAAGACAAAGTCGTTGATTATGTGTTCGAACAGGCGACATTGAACGAAAAAGAAGTGTCCAAAGAAGACCTTCAAAAAGCTGTTGAAGCGCTGGAAGACGAATAAGTCGTCCTTTCAAGCTAGGTGAAGAATAAGGCCGTCCCGCTTGGGGCGGCCTTTTTCGTTAGAATGCAGGCGTTTGATCTGCTTTACTGCGCCCAATCGCAGCGGTTGCAGCCATAAGGGGGCGGTTGAGAACGTGTCGGATGAAACGAACAACAAAGCGCGCCGCGCAGCAAAAAACCAACACCCTTTGAGCGATGAAGAACGCAAGGCTCGCCGGCGCGCAAAACGGAATTTGCGCCATGCCGAGGCCATGGGTTTTCTCAAGGGGGTGACTGCGATGTTGAAACCTGGGGATCTGGCGATGGATTGCGGTGCCAATGTGGGGGTTGTGTCCGCTTTGCTGGCCGACACCGGTGCCGATGTGATCAGCTATGAACCCGACCCTTACGCCTTTGAACAGCTGACAACAGCGATGAAGGACCGCAGCAACGTGCAGCTTGTAAACGCGGCAGTGGGTGCGACGTCGGGCACCGTCCGGCTGATGCGCGCTGAAAACTTCGACGAGAATATGAAAGGGGCATCGGTTAAGAGTACGATTGTTGATGGCGGACGTATGATCGACTCGGACAATTATATTGATGTCGCGCTGCTGGATTTCCTAAAGATTATCGCGGCTGAAATCGAGAAGCGCGGCGAGATCGCGTTTGTGAAGATGGACATCGAAGGGGCCGAGCTTGACCTTCTTGAGGCAATGGATGCCGCTAACTTGATCGAGGGGATCCGATGTCTGGTCGTCGAAACCCATGAACGTAAATTCGCCGATCTGAGGCCGAGGTTCCGCGCGCTGCGAGAAAAGTTTGCGGAGAAGTATCCTGCCCGGCAGGTTAACCTCGATTGGATATGAACTCAGGTTCGACCGTCGCCGTGACACTCTGGTGCTAGGACCGCAGGCCGGTCTCGGTCAACATGCCGCGTTTTTTCGCCTCAAAGTAATACCCGCGGGCGTACCATTTGATTGCGGTGTCGTGATCGCCGTCTGCCAGCAGCCATGCCCCACGCAGATATTTCACACCATATTTTAGGTTCACATCAGGGTTCAGCAAGTCGCCAGAGCTGCCCTGAAACCCCATGCCGCGCGCTGTGGCGGGCAAGATCTGCAACAGGCCGTAGTAGGGGCCATTGCGGGCCTCTGGGCGGTGTGTGCTTTCCCTGATCGCAAGGCGGTGCACCAGAGGGCGGGGTACGTCGTAAAAATCGGCCCATTTATTGATGAGACCGCGCAGTTCCGGTGTCTCGTTCGGATGGAGCTGCATTCTGGGGGCGTCGGGGGATACCGTCGCGGAGTTGCTTGAACAGGCAGCAAGGCCGGCGCTGCACAAAAGCATCTGGCACAAAAGGCGGCGTGATAGGACTGTCATCTGGGAACTCTGGTTTTTGCTTGGGAAACACTACAATGGTTGAGGTGTCTCGCAACCTTGACGGTCTTGCATGGGCAGAGGGGCGCCGAAACGGCTTGATATAGGCGTAGAAGCTCAGATGTGGGGGCGGTGGCCTGCAGAATTTGCTTTTTTGAGGGGCGATTCTGGCAAAGGCCGACGTAGGGCCTGAACCGACCCTACCAAATGAAAACGCCGCCCCCGGCAATGCGGGGACGGCGTTAAATCGTCTAAGGCGTTAAGAGACTTAAGCTTTCGCTTCGTCGTCGTCTTGCGCTTCAACAGCTTCGGCCAGATCTTCGTCGTCGTTCGCGGCAGAGCCGATATCGTCGAACAATTCGGAAATCTCGAACTCGGCTGCGGCTTCTTCTTCCGCTGCCAGTTCTTGGATCGACTTGCCTGCCGCCTGAAGCTCGGCCTCTTCAGGGGAACGTGCAACGTTCAGCTGAATGGTGGCTTCGACTTCGGGGTGCAGAACGACTGTTACGTCGTGCAGGCCCAGATCTTTGATCGGGTTGCGCAGAACGACCTGCTTGCGGTCGACTGTGAAGCCCTCGGCGGTTGCAACATCGGCTGCGTCACGTGTTGTAACGGAACCGTACAAAGCACCCGAATCGGAAGCGGAACGAATAACAACGAACTGCTGACCGTTCAGCTTGTCCGACATTGCTTCGGCTTCTTTTTTGGTCTCGAGGTTTTGCGCCTCAAGCTGTGCTTTCTGGCCTTCAAAGGCTTCGATGTTGGCTTTGGAGGCCGACAGCGCTTTGCCTTGTGGCAGCAGATAGTTGCGTGCGTAGCCGGGCTTTACGTCCACGACTTCGCCCATTTGGCCAAGCTTGGCCACACGTTCCAGAAGGATAACTTGCATGTGCTTTCTCCTTACTTAACGGCGTAGGGCAGCAAGGCGAGGAAGCGGGCGCGTTTGATGGCACGGGCCAATTCACGCTGCTTTTTCGCAGAAACTGCTGTGATACGGGATGGAACGATTTTGCCACGCTCAGAGATGTAGCGCTGCAGAAGACGTGTGTCTTTGTAATCGATTGCCGGTGCGTTGTCGCCCGAGAAGGGGCAGACTTTACGACGGCGGAAAAATGGTTTTGCGGCCATGGTTTATGTCCTTTCTTTCAAGCTGATGATCAACGGCGCTCGCGGCGTTCGCCGCGCTCGGGGCGTTCGTCACGTTTTTGCATTTGAACGGATGGCAGTTCTTTATGCTCATCAACTTTGATGGTCAGAACGCGCATAACGTCATCGTGCAAACGCATCAGACGTTCCATCTCCTGAACGGCGGTTGCAGGTGCATCCGAACGCAGGAAGGCATAGTGGCCCTTGCGGTTTTTGTTGATCTTATAGGCCATCGTTTTGACGCCCCAGTATTCGCTGTCGACGAGCTTGCCGTCGTTGTCAGCCAAAACTGTGCCAAAATGTTCGATAAGGCCTTCTGCTTGCGTGTTGGACAAGTCCTGACGCGCAATCATAACATGCTCATAAAGCGGCATGTGCACTCCTATTTATATCAAGGCGCATTTCATAGGTAGGGCATGAGCGTTTTGCGGCCCCACCACGAGAGTCTGCGCGGTTCAAAAGATGATGCAAAACGAAGGGTCGATATACACGGTTTGGCGTATAGGGCAAGGGGCAATGCGCTGTGTCAAAAGGGTGTGATTGACCGCTGTCACTATGACGGATCAAAAACCACTGTGCTATGCCCTTTGTGCGCGCAACTGTTCATTCTTGCGCAGACAGTGTTTGCCCTTGCTGGGTTGCCTACCGCCGTAATTGCGCCATTTAGTCCTTATGACAATCCAACCGGAGTATTTATTATGACCTTCAAATCCATCCTGCTTGCCACGGCCCTGACATTGGGTGCCACATCCGCCTTTGCCGCCGAGAAATATGTTCTGGACGCCAGCCACAGTCAGATCGTTTTCACCTATAACCACCTTGGTTTTTCCACAACGACCGGCATGTACAGCGGTTTTGACGGCGAAATCATGCTGGACGAGGCAGAGCCTGCGAATTCTTCTGTCACCGTGTCCTTTCCGGTTATGGACATGATCACCGGCTGGCAGCCGCGCACCGATCACTTTATGTCCCCTGACTTTTTCGGCGCAGCCGAAGGTGACATGGTGACATTCACGTCGACAGGTATCGAAGTGACGGGCGAGAAAACCGGCCTGATCACCGGCGATCTGACCATGAACGGCGTGACGAAATCAGTTGTTCTGGATGCCACGCTGAACCAAATGGGTGATCACCCGATGGCGGGCAAGCCTTGGGCCGGTTTCGACGCAACAACAACGGTTCTGCGTTCGGACTACAACCTTGGTAAATTCGCGCCTTTCGTAAGCGACGAAGTCAGCATCAACATTTCCATCGAGGCAATGAAAGCAGACTAAGCTTTCCAGCCAAGTGGTAGAAATGAAAACGCCGGGGTTAGCGCCCCGGCGTTTTTGTGTTTGGTGGCTGGCGGCTTATTGCGCGGGGCGGGTCGCCGTGAGGTTGATATCAATGGTGACATCAAACGCCAGTGTGGAGGCATCGGTTACGCTTTGACCGATGGCAAAGGCGCGTCTGTCCAAGGTTGTCGTGCCTTGCATTGTCGCGGTGTCGCCATCTACCGTTAGGGTAAAGGGCAGGGACACAGGTACAGACTGGTCTTTGATGGTCAGCGCACCGTCGGCCAGATAATCGCCATTGGCCACCGTGATATCGGCAGCAAATGTGGCGGTGGGGAAATTTTCAGCATTGAAAAAGTCAGCACCCATTGCCTGATCCGTGACCGATCCGAGGGTGAGCGACGGGATCGAGATTGTCGTGGTGACGTTGCCCGCTTTGCCCTCGGTTACCATTTCGTCAAAGGAAATGGCGGAGGTCCAATCGCTAAAGCTGCCCTCGACTGCCGAACCGAATTGGCTGACGGTGATGCCGATTGTGCCATCCTGTACCGTCCATTCGGATGCCACCTGCTCCAAAGCGGGGGCAGGGGCCGCTTCGCCGCCGCCATTCCCGCCAGAGAGGCCCAAGCCAGCACCGAGGGCCACAGTGACCAGCCAGACCGCCGCGGCGGTCAGCACCGGTGCGCTGCTGTGGTGTTGGGCAGGCATGGGGCCGATGGGTGGTTCGCCCGGCAACATCCGCCGCAGGGTCGAATCGCGATCAATAAAGTGGTGCTTCAGCGCGCCAGCGACGTGCAAAAGCAACGCGATAATAAGCACTTTGCCAGAAATCACGTGAACGGAGCCAAACAGGTGTTCGATCTGCGTGCTTTTGGGGACCAGTGGAAGGTTTTGGCCGAAAGGCCACCAGATCGGGGCAAAACCCGATGCGGCAGCGTGGCTGATCCAGCCTGCCAGTGGCACAATCACGAGCGACGCGTAAAGCACCCAATGCACAGTTTCTGCCAGCCAGCTTTCCAGCTTTTTATCTGCGTTCAGCAGCCCCGGTTTGGGTTGGCTTATGGCCCAGATAATCCGTGCCAGCGCCACAAAAAACACCGAAACACCCATGGTTTTATGGATCGAGAAGAACCACGCTTTTTGCGTCAACTGGTCTTGGGTCTCATAGGGCAGACCTTCGGCGAACATGCCAGACCCGATCAAAGCGATAATCAGTAAAGCCGTCAGCCAGTGAAAAAACTTTGTGACGCCGCCGTAGCGGATTGCGGTGTTGCTAATGGCCATTTGGGTCTCCGGGTTATGGGGGTATAGTTTACGTCAAAGCGGTGCGCGGCGGCAATTACGGATATGCGCACAGGGTCGGTGCAGGCTTGTTTGCGCTGACCCCACAGGATAAAGCCGTTTTAATCAGAAACGGGGGGACCTTATGAGCATTGCATTTGTATATCCGGGCCAAGGCGCGCAAACCATCGGCATGGGCCGTGATCTGGCGGATGCCTATCCAGCGGCCAAGGCCGTGTTTGACGAGGTCGACGAGGCTTTGGGCGAAAAACTGTCTACATTGATCTGGGAAGGCGAGGCCGAGGCGTTGACCCTGACCCAGAACGCGCAGCCTGCGTTGATGGCCACGTCGATGGCCGCCATGGCCGCGTTGAACGCCGAAGGGATCACCGTTGAAAAGGCCGCATTCGTTGCGGGCCATTCCTTGGGTGAATATGCAGCACTTTGCGCGGCTGGCACGTTTTCGCTGGCCGATACTGCGCGTTTGTTGCGCATTCGCGGCCGGGCCATGCAAGCGGCCGTACCGGTTGGGGAGGGCGCAATGGCCGCCCTGCTAGGGCTGACCTTTGAACAGGCCGAACAGGTTGCTGCAGATGCCGCCCAAGGCGACGTGTGTCAGGTCGCCAACCAGAACGACCCGGCGCAGAATGTTGTGTCGGGCAGCAAAGCCGCCGTTGAACGCGCGCTTGATCTGGCCAAGACGGCGGGTGCAAAACGCGCCTTGTTACTGCCGGTGTCCGCACCGTTCCATTGCGCGCTGATGGCCCCCGCAGCCGAAGAAATGGCCGAGGCGTTGGCCGGTGTGACAATGAACGCGCCCGTAGTGCCCGTCGTGGCAAATGTTGTGGCCGAGGCCGTCAGCGACCCCGATGTGATCCGCAAGCTGCTGATCGAACAGGTAACGGGCCAAGTGCGCTGGTTGTCTTCGGTCGAATGGATGGGCGCGCAAGGCGTGACCGAGATTTGGGAAATTGGCGCGGGCAAAGCCTTGTCCGGCATGATCCGCCGCATCAACAAGGAAATCACTTGTGTGAATATCGGCACAGCAGCAGACGCAGCCGCGATGAACACGGCATAAACCAACGCGATAAATAGGGGCGCAAGCCGCGAGTAGAGGATATTTATATGTTTGATTTAACTGGTAAAAACGCGCTGATCACCGGTGCATCCGGTGGTATTGGTGCAGATATTGCGCGCAGCTTGCATGCGCAGGGCGCAACCGTGGGGCTGTCTGGTACCCGCACAGAACCGCTTGAGGCGCTGAAGGCCGAACTGGGCGAACGCGCCCATGTGTTGCCCTGTAACCTAAGCGATATGGACGCGGTCGAAGCCCTGCCCAAACAAGCGATCGAGGCAATGGGATCGGTTGATATCTTAGTAAATAACGCCGGTATCACCCGCGATAACCTGTTCATGCGCATGTCGGATGACGAATGGAATTCGGTGATCAACGTGAACCTCACCGCGACGTTCAAACTGTGCAAAGGCGTGATGCGCGGCATGATGAAATCCCGCTGGGGCCGGATCGTGAATATCTCGAGCATCGTGGGTGCGACGGGCAACCCCGGGCAGGCAAACTATGCCGCGTCCAAGGCCGGAATGGTCGGCATGTCAAAGTCATTGGCCTATGAAGTGGCCAACCGCGGTATCACGGTGAACGCGATTGCACCGGGGTTCATCACCACGGCGATGACCGAAAAACTGACCGATGACCAGAAATCGGGAATCATGTCGCAGATTCCTGCCGCACGCATGGGCGAACCTGCTGAAATCGCTGCTGCCGTTGTTTATCTGGCCAGCGCGGAAGCCGCTTATGTTACAGGGACCACCTTGCATGTGAACGGCGGTATGGCCATGTTATAGCGGCGCGCCGCAAAGCGTTTGCCAAACTTGCGTCTTATGCTAAAGGAGGCGCAGAAACGAATTTGGGAAGGCTTGATCGCCCCCCATGTCTTGTGTCAACAAGAACCATAGCCGCCCCTCGGGGCACGATCCAAACGGGCCTACAGGCTTTGGGCGGAACCAGAAGAGGGCAAGAGTTGCCCGAATGTATGAGGACAGATTATGAGCGACGTCGCAGAACGCGTAAAGAAAATCGTAGTAGAGCACTTGGGTGTTGAAGAAGACAAAGTTGTTGAGAACGCTTCGTTCATCGACGATCTTGGCGCAGACAGCCTAGACACTGTTGAGCTGGTGATGGCGTTCGAAGAAGAATTCGGCATCGAAATCCCAGATGACGCAGCTGAAAACATCCAAACTTTCGGCGACGCGGTCAAATTCATCAAAGAAGCTTCCTAAGCCTTCTTGCGATGGCCCGCAGCGCGGGTTGATCGGCAAAAATTACAGAAAACGGCGTTCTTTCACATCGAAGGGACGCCGTTTTTTCTTTTGTTTTGGCGATTTTACTTGTTTTTCCACCGTGGGTTGGGCGACAGTGGTGGCATAATAAGTTTAGCGTGAAAGTACTTCACCATATGTCTCGAGCTGTACCAACGATCAACACCGCCCGGCTGACCTTGAGGTCGATGCGTTCCGATGATTTCCCGCGTTTCGCCGAAATCTGGGCCACGCCCGAGGTTGTTACCCATATTAGCGGAAAACCATGGCCCAAGGCGCGTTCTTGGGATGCGTTTTTGCGCAATGCAGGTCATTGGCAGGTCGCAGGTTTTGGCCAATGGGCGATCCAGCCGCGTAGTACCCTTGAAATGGCGGGGCAGACTGGATTTTTCTTTGGGGCGCGTGGATTTGGCGATGATTTTGACCCTTATCCCGAGGCGGGTTGGGTCTTGTCGCCCGACGCGCAGGGCATGGGGTTGGGCCTTGAGGCCGCAACCGCGGCGCATGATTGGTTTGATCGCGTTGTCACCGGCCGTACCGTCTGTATGATTGACGCGCAAAACGATGTGTCGCTGCATTTGGCGGATACATTGGGTTATGTGGCGATGCGAGATGAGGAAGTTGAGGGCAATCGTGTTTGCCTGATGACACGCAAAGGCCCGCCGAGCTGAAACAGAACTGGTGTATCGCGTCTTGAAATTCGGCACGTCACCAAGGTATAGCCGTCCAACGTAGAAATACACCAAGGGGCTTTGATATGCGCAGAGTAGTTGTGACGGGTTTGGGGCTGGTGACGCCTTTGGCCGATGGGGTCGAGGCCAGCTGGGCGAGAATTTTGGACGGTCAATCGGGGGCGGGCCAGATCACTGGGTTTGATCCAAGCCGGTTGGTGACGCAATACGCGTGCGAAGTTCCCCTTGGCGATGGCACCGACGGCACGTTCAATGCCGACACCTATATGGAGCCTAAAGAACAGCGCAAAGTGGATACGTTCATTTTGTTCGGCATGGCCGCTGCACAACAGGCGATCGAGGATTCCGGTTGGACGCCAACCGATCGCGAAGATCTGGACCGCACGGGCGTTTTGATCGGTTCGGGTATCGGTGGCTTGAACTCCATCGCGAACACCGCCGTGATGATGCATGAAAAAGGCCCACGCCGCGTCAGCCCGTTCTTTGTGCCGGGTGCGTTGATCAACCTGATCTCGGGTCAGGTTTCGATTCGCTATGGTTTCCGTGGTCCGAACCATTCGGTGGTCACTGCCTGTTCCACTGGTGCGCATGCCATTGGCGATGCAAGCCGTCTGATCATTCACGGTGATGCCGATGTGATGATTGCGGGCGGGGCCGAGGCCGCGATTTGTGAAATCGGTATGGCCGGTTTTAACGCGTGCAAGGCACTGTCGACCAAGCGTGGCGATGACCCGACCAAGGCCAGCCGCCCCTATGATGCGGACCGCGACGGTTTCGTCATGGGCGAGGGTGCAGGCATTGTTGTTCTGGAAGAATACGAGCACGCCAAGGCGCGCGGTGCGAAAATCTATGCCGAAGTTCTGGGCTATGGCCTGTCGGGTGACGCCTATCACATCACCGCACCTGCCGAAGACGGCGACGGGGCTGAACGGTCCATGCGCAACGCGTTGCGCGGGGCGGGGCTTGAGCCGAAAGACGTCGATTACATCAACGCCCATGGCACATCGACAATGGCCGACGTGATTGAGCTGGGCGCGGTTGAGCGTATGCTGGGGGATGCTGTCGAAACGGTCACCATGTCGTCGACCAAATCGGCCACCGGTCACCTTTTGGGTGCTGCGGGCGCGATTGAGGCCATATTCTCGATCCTGGCGATCCGCGATCAGGTGGCACCGCCGACGATCAACCTGGATAATCCGGCTGTTGAGACAAAGATCGATCTGGCCCCGAACAAAAAGGTCGAGCGTAAGATCGATGTCGCGCTTAGCAACTCTTTCGGGTTTGGCGGCACCAACGCGAGCGTGCTGTTCGGAAAGATTTCCTAATGTGGAGACATATTGCGTCTAACGCGGTGACGTTCCTGATCTTGGGGCTGTTCCTTTTGGGCGGCGTCATTCTTTGGGGGCGGGGGCAATATGATGCGCCCGGCCCGCTGGCCGAGGCGATTTGCCTGCAGGTCGAGCGTGGATCAAACATGCGTGCCGTCGGCGATAACCTTGCCGGGCAGGATGCAGTGACGTCGGCGATGGTTTTCCGTTTGGGGGCCGAGTACGAGGAAAAGACCCAAGCGCTGAAGGCAGGCAGCTTTCTGATCCAGCCGGAAGCCAGCATGAAAGAGATCGTGGACACGGTCACACGGGGTGGCGCAAGCACCTGCGGCACCGAAGTTGTGTACCGGATCGGCATCAACCAGATCAGCACACAGGTGCGCGAGCTTGATCCCGCAACCAGTAGTTATGTTGAACGGGCTGAATTCACCCCCGGTGTGGATGAGGCTCCCGAGATTTATACCCAGACGACAGCCAACGCCGACACGCGGTATCGCATTGCTGTCGCCGAGGGTGTGACCAGCTGGCAGATTGTTGAAGCGTTGAAATCGATTGATCTGCTGGAAGGGACTGTTGCCGCTGTGCCAGCCGAGGGCACATTGGCCCCCGACAGCTATGAAGCGACCAAAGGCCAAGATCGCAATACCATTCTGGCGTTGATGCAGGCCGTGCAAGAACAGCGGCTCGCGGAAGCATGGGAAGCACGTGATCCGGGCCTGCCGATCGAGACACCACAAGAGATGCTGATCCTCGCGTCGATCATCGAAAAGGAAACCGGTGTGCCAGAAGAGCGCCGCCAGGTGGCCAGCGTGTTCATCAACCGTCTGAACCAAGGCATGCGTCTGCAGACTGACCCCACGGTGATCTATGGCATCACCAAGGGCGAAGGCGTTCTGGGGCGTGGATTGCGCCGCAGTGAACTGCGCGCAGCGACGCCCTATAACACCTATGTCATTGACGCGTTGCCACCGACACCGATTGCCAATCCGGGCCGCGCAAGCCTGATGGCCGCCGCGCAACCTGCTGAAGAAGACTATGTTTTCTTTGTTGCAGATGGCACGGGCGGGCATGCCTTTGCACAGACGCTGGAAGAGCATAACCGCAATGTGGCCGCTTGGCGTGTGATTGAGGCCGAGCGTGGTGCAGCGGCGGCGGGCAATGCGTCAACGGGGGGCGATTGATCTTGCGATTGGGGCCGGAATTTTAAGAATTCCTTAACCATCGTAAGGGCTTGGAAGGTTTTGGTAACTTTGTTTTCCTTGACTTTGCGACCGCTCTGACGTAGATATCTAGGCATGCTAGACGAAATGGGCAGACGGCCCCGGATTGATTTCCGGTGGCCGTTTTTTCGTGTTCGCTCGGATTTGGAGGTTCCAAACGAGAGGCTTGAGCAACAATGACTATGATTACCCCGGAGCAAGAGATTGCTGAAAGTGAAGAGCATTTCAGAGCGCTTCAAGCAGCAATCCGCGACCTGCGTCGCGAAATCCAGAGCCTGAAAGAACAGGCCATTTCCGGGGAGGAATTAAATGAAACTGAGGCGTCCAAGGCACTGTGTAAAGCCAGTGGCATGGTGGCGACCTGCGTCAAAGTGGAGACCTATCTTAATGACTGTAGAAACAGACAAGCGGGCATTGCGCGAGGGGGGTATGCCCTTGACCTTGGGCGGGCACGGGCTGAGATCGGGTGCAAGCTGGATAGGCTCCGCCGATGCGGCGCTGCAAGACCAGTTTCTGAATGAACTGGATGAGGGAGAGCTTTTGGCTCTCCCTTTTTTGTTCGAGTTTTGGGCGATGCCCCATCAATTGCCGCCCGAAGGCAATTGGCGGTCGTGGGTGATTTTGGGCGGGCGCGGAGCTGGTAAAACCCGTGCAGGTGCGGAATGGGTCCGGTCGCAGGTCGAAGGGGCGCGGCCCTTGGATGCGGGGCGCTGCCGCCGCGTGGCGCTGGTGGGCGAGACGATTGAACAGGTCCGCGAGGTGATGATCTTTGGCGACAGTGGCATTCTGGCCTGTTCGCCAGCAGACAGGCGGCCCGATTGGGAGGCGACCCGCAAGCGTCTGGTCTGGCCCAACGGGGCGGTGGCGTCGGTGCACACGGCCCATGACCCCGAAGGGTTGCGCGGGCCACAATTCGATGCGGCCTGGGTCGATGAGCTCGCCAAGTGGAAGAAGGCCGAGGAGACATGGGACCAGCTGCAATTTGCCCTGCGTCTTGGGGATGACCCGCGCGTTTGTGTGACGACGACGCCGCGCAATGTGGGGGTGTTGAAGAAGTTGCTGGCGTCGCCCTCGACGGTACGAACGCATGCGCCGACCGAGGCGAATGCCGCGAATTTGGCGGGGTCTTTTCTGGAGGAAGTGATGGCGCGCTATCGCGGGACCCGGTTGGGGCGGCAAGAGCTGGACGGCGTGTTGCTGGCCGATGCTGATGGTGCGCTTTGGACATCGCAGATGCTCGAAGGCGGGCGTGTGGGCGAATTGCCGACGTTTGACAGGATTGTGGTGGGCGTTGATCCGGCGACGACGGCCGGATCAGCGTCGGATGAATGCGGGATTGTTGTGGTGGGCGCGCAGACCAAGGGGCCGCCGCAGAACTGGCGGGCCGTTGTTTTGGCAGATTGCACGGTGCAAGGGGCCACGCCATCGGGATGGGCGCGCGCTGCGATTTCGGCGATGGAGCAACATGGCGCGGACCGGTTGGTGGTGGAGACCAATCAAGGCGGGCTGATGGTCGGCGAGGTGTTGCGCCAGATCGATCCTTTGGTGCCGTTGAAATCGGTTCATGCGTCGCGGGGCAAGGTGGCCCGGGCCGAGCCTGTGGCCGCACTTTATGAGCAGGGGCGGGTTGCCCATGTGGCGGGGATGGATGCGCTGGAGGATCAGATGTGCCGGATGACCGCGCGTGGCTATGAGGGGGCGGGATCGCCCGACCGGGTGGATGCGCTGGTCTGGGCCTTGCACGAGCTGCTGATCGAGCCTGCGGCGCATTGGCGGGCACCGGGGGTGCGATTGCTGTGACGAGGGGCGTGTGTGGTTGGCCGGCCCTTCGGGGAGAGTTTATTTGGCAAAATGAAATAGGGGGTGGCGTTTTTGGGGCAACGTACGGTCGGTTTCGGAGGCGTTAAACTTTTATTGGCATTTTGATTTTGCGGACGATGCACAGCGGTAAAGCGAAGCGGGCACAGGAGTGGGGCGATATGGTTTTTGATTTTCTACGGCGCGGGGCAGTGGTTGATGTGCCCGAGCAGAAGGCATCGGCGATTGGCCCCACTGTGGCGTATCAAACCGGAGGGCGTGTGGCATGGAGCCCGCGTGATGCCGTTAGTCTGACGCGGGTCGGGTTTTGTGGAAACCCGGTGGGGTTCCGGTCGGTCAAGTTGATTGCGGAAGCGGCAGCGGCCTTGCCATTGGTGTTGCAGGATGCCGAACGCCGCTATGACACGCACCCTTTGATGGGGTTGGTCAGCCGACCCAATGGGGGGCAGGGCCGGGCGGAGTTGCTGGAGGCGCTTTACGGGCAGTTGCTGCTGTCTGGGAATGGCTATGTCGAGGCTGTGGGGGGCGAGGCCGGTGTGCCGGTGGAGCTGCATGTATTGCGGTCGGACCGGATGTCGGTGGTGCCCGGCGCGGATGGGTGGCCCGTGGCCTATGAATATGCGGTCGGTGGGCGCAAGCACCGGTTTGATGCGAGCGGGCCTGTTACGCCGGTCTGTCACATCAAGAATTTCCACCCGCAGGACGATCACTATGGGTTTAGTCCCATGCAGGCGGCGGCGATGGCGATGGATGTGCATAATTCAGCCTCGCGGTGGAGCAAGGCGTTGCTGGATAATGCGGCCCGTCCGTCAGGCGCGATTATTTACCGTGGTGCCGAGGGGCAGGGCAAGTTGAGCGACGACCAGTACGACCGTCTTGTTTCTGAGATGGAGAGCAACCATCAGGGCGCGCGCAATGCGGGTCGGCCGATGTTGCTGGAGGGGGGGCTTGATTGGAAACCGATGGGGTTCTCGCCCTCTGATATGGAGTTTCACAAGACGAAGGAGGCGGCGGCGCGCGAGATTGCCTTGGCCTTTGGGGTGCCGCCGATGCTGATCGGGATCGCGGGGGATGCGACCTATGCCAATTATCAAGAGGCGCATCGGGCGTTTTACCGGCTGACGGTGTTGCCTCTGGCCACCCGTGTGACTGCGGCCTTGGCCCATTGGTTGTCCGGCTTTTCGGGGGAAACTGTCACGCTGAAGCCGGATCTGGATCAGGTGTCAGCGTTGGCACAGGAGCGCGATGCGCAATGGGCGCGTGTGGCCGGTGCGGATTTTCTGACTGAAGCGGAGAAGCGCAGCTTGTTGGGTCTGCCTGCGGTGGCCGCTGATGCATGAGGGTGTCCGGCTTGATCAGTTCGAATGCGCACCGGGGCTGCGGTTGCAAGCGCATGAGCGCGTGAGTGCGATCCACCATGAGAACCTTTTGCAGCGGTTGGACCGGCTGGAGGAGATGATGGAGCGGCTGGAGCGGCGTTTGTGGCTGACGGTTTACGGTGTCGTGGCGGTCATTCTGGCGCAAGGGGTGCAATCGTTCTTGGTGGTGCAGCCCTAGGGATTTGAAATTCAAAGGAGACGGTCATGGAAAATGACATGTTGAACCCCGACCCCGTGTCGGGGAACGAGAGAGTTTTGTCTGCGGCCGGCGGTGGTCTGGAACACAAGTTCGCCCGTTTCGGGGATGGGATTACCGTGGAGGACGGCACCGAAATCAGCGGTTATGCCAGCCTGTTTGGTGCGGCGGATCAAGGCGGGGATGTGGTGCGCAAGGGGGCCTATGCTGCGTCGCTGGCGGCGGCCACGACGTCGGGGCACCGGATAAAGATGCTGTGGCAGCACGACCCAAGCCAGCCGATCGGCGTGTGGGATGAGGTGCGCGAAGACGCCATGGGCCTTTGGGTCAAGGGGCGCATTCTGGACAGTGTGGCACGGGGGCGCGAGGCCGCAGCCTTGATCGCGGCGGGGGCCATTGACGGGCTTAGCATCGGCTATCGCACGGTGCGGGCCGCCAAGAATGACGCCGGTCAGCGCATGCTGACAGAGCTGGATTTATGGGAGGTGTCACTGGTGACGTTTCCGATGCTGCCCACGGCGCGGGTTGCCGCAAAGAGTGATTTCGTCGCGGTGGGGGATGTGCTGCGCGAGATGGCGGACGCGTTCAAAGACGCGCGGGCACAGCTGCAGCCTTAGAGGCGCGGCCCGAATACCAACTTTAACCAAGGGTATGTGA
Source organism: Sulfitobacter sp. AS59 (assembly GCF_038899995.1). NCBI lineage: Bacteria > Pseudomonadati > Pseudomonadota > Alphaproteobacteria > Rhodobacterales > Roseobacteraceae > Sulfitobacter > Sulfitobacter sp. AS59. Next base: position 449,478 of record NZ_JBBMQK010000001.1, on the reverse strand, counting down.
ATGGATCAGATGAACACGAAAACACGCGGCGCATCTGCGTCAGCCGCTGAGGAAGTCCGTGAAGCCGTCACCGGCTTTGTGCAGGATTTCAAAGGCTTTCAGGCCGAAATGACGACCAAGTTGCAACAAACAGAAGAGCGAATGACTATGTTGGATCGAAAAATGACTTTGCCTGCGCGTACACCTTTGGGCGGTGCTGTGGATGCGGGTGCGCCCCATCAAAAAGCAATGAACGCCTATATCCGCAATGGCGATGATGACGGGTTGCGCGGCCTTGAGATGGAGAGCAAATCCATGTCGTCGGCGGTGAATTCCGATGGCGGCTATCTGGTTGATCCGCAAACGTCGGATCGGGTGAAGTCGGTTTTGAATGCCACTGCGTCAATCCGGGCGATTGCGTCGGTCGTGCAGGTCGAGGCGACGTCTTACGACGTGTTAGTAGACCACGCGGATGTGAGCGCCGGGTGGGCCACAGAGGCGGGCACGGTCGGCGAAACAGACACGCCGCAGATTGACCGTATCACGGTGCAACTGCACGAGCTGAGCGCGCTGCCAAAAGCATCGCAGCGGCTGCTGGATGATTCCGCCTTTGACATCGAAGGCTGGCTGGCTGGACGGATTGCGGACAAGTTCTCGCGGGCTGAGGCGGCGGCGTTTATCAGCGGCGATGGTATCGACAAACCCAAAGGTCTGTTGGCGCATGCCACAGTTGATAATGACGTCTGGACCTGGGGCAATCTGGGCTATGTGCCCACCGGTGTCGATGGCGAGGTGACGGCGGATGCTGTTGTCGATCTGGTCTATGCCTTGGGCGCGCAATACCGCGCGAATGCAAGCTTTGTCATGAGCTCGAAAACCGCGGGCCGGGTGCGCAAGCTCAAGGATCTGGATGGCCGTTTCTTGTGGTCGGATGGTCTGGCGCAGGGCGAACCTGCACGTCTGATGGGGTATCCCGTGCTGGTGGCCGAGGACATGCCGGATGTGGCGACGGATTCATTCTCGGTCGCGTTCGGTGACTTTGCGGCGGGCTATACCGTAGCTGAGCGCCCCGATCTGCGCATTCTGCGCGATCCGTTCAGCGCCAAGCCGCATGTGCTGTTCTACGCCACCAAACGGGTGGGCGGCGACGTCAGCGATTTTGCAGCCATCAAGCTTTTGAAATTCGGCATCGCGTAAAGCGGCGTCGAACACGGGGCCGGGGCGACTTGGCCCCGGTCCGGGCGCGTGCCGCAAGGTTTGGGTGCATTGTCTAGCTGCTCCCTCCGACCGAGCAATGCAGCCTGGTACGCGTCCGGGTTCCATTTCAGGGGACAGGGAAGAACGGAATAATTGGAGACTTCCATGATGTTGATCGAAGAGACAAGCGTGCCGGACACCGCATTGCCGGTTGATGCGTTCAAGGGCCATCTGCGGCTGGGGAGTGGATTTGGCACCGACAGCTTGCAAGACGAGGTATTGGTCAGCTTTCTGCGCGCCGCCTTGGCCGCGATTGAGGTTCGGACTGGTAAGGTGTTGATGCGGCGTGGTTTTACGTGGTCGCTGAACGCATGGCGCGACCCCGCAGGACAAGTGCTGCCGTTTGCCCCTGTGCATGCCGTAAGCAGCGTCACATTGATTGCGAGAGGCGGGGTCGAGACGGCCATTGCGCCTGAACGCTATTGGCTGGAGCAGGACGCGCAGCGCCCGGTTCTGCGCCCGGCAGAGGCCGTGTTGCCAGCGATCCCGAGGGGTGGGTCGGTATCGATTGTGATAGACGCGGGCTTTGGCGCGACATGGGATCAGGTTCCGCCGGACTTGCGGCAGGCGGTGTTTTTGCTGGCCGCCCATTATTATGAATTCCGCAACGAAACCAGCCTGAGCGAAGGGTGTATGCCGTTTGGCGTCAGCAGTCTGATCGAGCGGTACAAGACCATGCGTCTTGGGTTCGGGGCAGGCAAATGAAGCCGTTGCATTTGAACCGTCGACTGGTGCTTGAGGCCCCCACGCGCGAGAGCGATGGGGCGGGGGGATACCGTGTGGTCTGGGCACCCTTGGGGGCGCTATGGGCAGACGTTAAGGCACGTAGCGGGCGCGAAGTAAGCCAAGCCGGCGTGCCCGTGAGCCGCATGGGATACGCGATTTGCGTGCGCGCGGCACCGATGGGCAGCGTCGAGCGGCCCCAGCCGCAGCAGCGGTTTCGCGACGGCGCGCGGGTCTACAGCATTGAAACAGTGGCGGAGCGTGACCCGCAAGGGCGCTACCTGCTTTGCCTCACTCAAGAGGAGCTGATCGTATGAGCTATGCCATGTCAGGGCCATTGCAGCAGGCTGTGTTCGCGGCGCTTTCCGCAGACACGGCTTTGACCGAACTGGTGGGGGCCGCGATCTTTGATGCGGGACCTGTGGGGGATGTGCCGCCGCTTTACGTACGGCTGGGTGATGAAGACGTGCGCGATGCGTCGGACGGCAGCGGTGCAGGTGCGTTGCACCAGTTTGGCATTGCCATTGTGAGTGCGGCACCGGGGTTTGCGGATGCCAAACAGGTTGCGGGCGCAATCAGTGACGTTTTGCACGACGCCGATCTTGCGCTGAGCAAGGGGCATCTGGTGAGCCTGCAATTCACCCGAGCGACCGCCAAATACGTCGCGGCGGCGCAAGTTCGCCAGATCAACATGCAATTTCGCGCACGGGTGCAGGACACCTAAGGCGCACACTGACATTCATTTTCAAGGAGAACCGACATGACAATTCAAGCGGGTAAGGACCTTTTGGTCAAAGTGGACATGACAAGCGACGGACAATTCGAAACCATCGCGGGCCTGCGCGCCACGCGCATCAGTTTCAATGCGGAGCCGGTCGAGGTCACGTCACTGGACAGCAATGGTGGGTGGCGTGAATTGCTGGCCGGTGCCGGTGTGCGGTCGGCGGCGATCAGCGGGTCGGGTGTGTTTCGTGATGCCGGTACGGACGAGCGTGCACGTCAGTTGTTTTTCGACGGGCTGACGCCGGACTTTCAGATTGTCATCCCCAGCTTTGGTATCATCGAAGGCCCGTTTCAGGTGGCCGCGATTGAATATGGCGGGTCGCTGAATGGCGAGGCCACCTATGAGCTGAGCATGCAGTCGGCGGGGGAGCTGGTCTTTACGCCGGATGTGGTCGTTGACCCGGGCACCGGGGCCTAGGCGCATGGCAAATCCGTGGAGGGGTGATGTGGCGCTGGTCGTCGACGGGCAACGCCATGTGGCGCGCCTGACACTGGGTGCCTTGGCCGAGCTGGAGGAGACGCTGGAAGAGCCTTCCTTGATGGCGCTGGTCGAGCGGTTCGAGAGCAACCGTTTCTCCAGCCGTGACGTATTGCGGTTGCTGGTTGCGGGCCTGCGCGGCGGCGGGGTCGAGACGTCGGAAGACGCCTTGGGTCAGGCACAAATCGACGGTGGCCCCATGGGGGCCGCCAAAGCCGCTGCGGAGCTGCTGGCCCGTGCGTTTGTGGTGCCTGCGTGACAGCGCAAAAGGGGCTTGATTGGCCCGCGATGATGCGTGCGGGCCTTAAGGGGTTGGGGCTGACGCCTGCAGATTTCTGGGCGCTGACCCCAGCTGAGCTACAGCTGATGCTGGGCACGACAGGGGCGCAAGCACCGTTACTAAACGATGGATTGTCGGCGCTGATGGCCGCCTATCCCGACACATCGGAAGGGAGCAAGAAATGACAGAGAATGGGTTTGACGGTCTTGAGGACGGGGCCGAGCGACTGAACAGCACATTGTCGGAAACCAGCAGCTTGGTGTCCGGCTTTGACAGTGAGCTGCGGCGCATGCGCACCGCAATTGCCGGAACTGGCAGGGATGTGGCGACCTTGGAGAAAGGGTTGAGCAAGGGCCTACGCCGCGCCTTTGATGGGGTCGCGTTTGACGGGATGAAGCTGTCGGATGCGCTGTCGACCGTCGCGCGGTCCATGGTCAACACGACTTATAACGCGGCGATCAAACCGGTCTCCGATCACGTGGGCGGGATGATCAGCCAGGGCGTCGGGTCGCTGGTGCAAGGCATCTTGCCCTTTGCCAATGGCGCGCCGTTTTCCCAAGGCAAGGTCATGCCTTTTGCCCAAGGCGGCATCGTGAGCAGCGCGACAGCGTTCGGAATGCGCGGTGGGATGGGCGTGATGGGCGAGGCAGGGCCAGAGGCGATTATGCCGCTGGCACGCGGCCCAGACGGAAAGTTGGGGGTCAAAGGCAGCGGCGGGGGCGGCACGACCGTGGTCATGAATATCACGACTCCGGATGTGCAGGGGTTCCAACGCAGCCAAAGCCAGATCGCAGCACAGATGTCGCGGGCGCTGAGCAGTGGCAACCGCAACCGGTAAAGGAGCGCCGATATGAATTTCCATGATGTTCAATTTCCGCCATCGCTCAGCTTTGGGTCCGTTGGTGGCCCGCAGCGGCGCACGGATGTTGTCACGCTGGCGAACGGGTTCGAGGAACGCAACACGCCGTGGGCACATTCGCGCAGGGTGTATGATGCGGGTCTAGGCATGCGGTCGCTTGACGACGTTCAGGCGCTCACGGCGTTTTTCGAGGCGCGTTTTGGCCAGATGTACGGCTTTCGCTGGAAGGATTGGTCGGACTTCAGATCGTGCCGGTCGGCCCTTGGGGTGGCGTTTGACGATCAGGTTCTCGGGCTTGGCGACGGGGTTCGTAAGGATTTCCAGCTGGTTAAGGTCTATAAATCGGGCGATCACAGCTATCTGCGGCCCATCGCCAAGCCGGTGCAGGGCACGGTGCGTGTGGGGATTGAGCAGGACGAGCTGCAAGAGGGGGTTGATTACGAAATCGATACCACGACCGGCATCATCCGTTTCGCCAGCGCACCGGACAGCGACTTGGTCGTCTCAGCTGGCTTTGAATTTGACGTGCCTGTGCGTTTTGACACCGACCGCATTCTGGTCAGCGTGGCCAGTTTTCAGGCTGGACAAGTGCCTAATGTCCCCGTGATCGAGGTGCGTGTGTAATGGTTGAATTTAACAAAGAGCTGGATGCACATCTGAAAACCGGCATGACGTCGCTATGTCATGCTTGGGTGATCCGGAGGCTTGATGGGGTTGTGCTGGCTTTTACGGATCACGACCGGCCGCTGGCTTTTGACGGAGCGACTTTCAGCGCTGACAGTGGCCTAACCGCGCGGGCATTGTCGCAAAGCACGGGTCTATCCGTCGACAACACCGAGGCCATGGGCGCGCTGAGCCATTGGGCGATCCGCGAGGACGAGATTGAGCAGGGCCGTTACGACGGGGCCGAGGTGACCTGCTGGCGGGTGAACTGGGCCGATGTCACACAGCGCACCGTATTGTTTCGTGGCAGCATCGGCGAAATGCAACGTGCCGGCGGCGCGTTTCAAGCGGAGTTGCGCGGACTAACCGAGGCATTGAACCGTCCCTTGGGCCGGATCTACCAAAAGCCGTGCAGCGCTGTTTTGGGGGATGCGCACTGTGCGTTTGATCTGAATGCGCCGGGATACGCCGCGTCAGCAGATGTCGAATTTTGCGAAGAGGGCCGGATATTTCGTTGGGACAGCTTGCCCGGTTATGATGATGGCTGGTTCGCTCGGGGGCGGCTGGAGGTTCTGGACGGGCCTGCCGCCGGTCTGTGGGGGATGATCAAGCACGACCGCAAGCTGGCGGATCACCGCGAAGTTGAGCTGTGGGAGCCTATCCGTGGTGAGATGGCCAGCGGCACGCAGGTGCGGTTGATCGCTGGCTGTGACAAGCGGATGGAGACATGCCGTTTGAAGTTCAACAACCTACTCAATTTCCAAGGTTTCCCAGACATTCCGAACGAGGATTGGGTGATGGCTGTGCCCAAGCCCTCGGGTGCGAATACGGGTGGATCCTTGCGATGACAGAGTTTCAGGATCAGATCGTGACCGCCGCGCGTGGCTGGATTGGAACACCGTATGTGCATCAAAGCGCAGTCAAAAACGCAGGCTGCGATTGCCTGGGTTTGTTGCGTGGCGTGTGGCGCGAGGTGTTGGGGCCAGAACCCGAAGCCGTGCCTGCCTACTCGATGGACTGGTCAGAACCGCAGGGCGATGAACGATTGTGGCGGGCGGCGCTTCGGCATCTTGAGCCGAAAAAACTGGGGGACGAAGCGGCCGGTGACGTACTGTTGTTTCGGATGCGCAGCGGGGCGGTTGCCAAGCATCTTGGGCTGGCTGCGCGGGTGGGGCCGGATGCCTCGTTTATTCACGCCTATAGCGGTCATGGCGTGACCGAAAGCTCGCTGAGCGCACCGTGGCAGCGCAGGATTGTGGCACGATTTGCATTTCCGACGGAGGCGATCTGATGGCGACGATATTACTTTCTGCAGCAGGTGCGGCGATTGGCGGCTCGGTCGGGGGCACCCTTGCGGGGTTATCCTCGGTCGCGGTTGGCCGGGCTGTTGGCGCGACTTTGGGACGCGTTATTGACCAGCGGTTGCTGGGCGAGGGCGCGCAAGCGGTCGAGACGGGCAAGGTTGATCGGTTTCGTTTAACCCGCGCCGGAGAGGGGGCCGCCGTCACCGAGCTGTACGGCCGCATGCGGATCGGCGGGCAGATCATCTGGGCGTCGGATTTCGCTGAAACCACCATGGTCAGTGGCGGGGGCAAAGGCGCACCTTCGACACCGAAAACGACCGACTACAGCTATACGGTGAGCCTTGCCGTGGCCCTGTGCGAAGGAGAGATTACCGGAATCCACCGTATCTGGGCGGACGGGGAGGAAGTTTCGCCAAGCGATTTGAACATCAGTATTTATCGCGGTACGTCTGATCAATTGCCCGACCCGACGATCGCTGCCGTTGAGGGGGCTGACCGCGTTCCCGCCTATCGTGGCACGGCCTATGTGGTGCTGGAAAATCTGCCGCTGGGTCAGTTTGGCAATCGCGTGCCGCAGTTTTCCTTTGAGGTCACACGCCCCGAAGAATCCGGATCACCCGAAGGGGCGCAAAGCGTCACACATAATGTGAGTGGCGTCGCCTTGATCTCGGGTACAGGTGAATATGCGCTGGCGACAACAGCGGTGCATTACACGGACGGCTCCGGCGCGCGGTGGAGCGCAAATGTCTCGACCCCGTCAGGCAAGACCGATTTTTTGACGTCCTTGGATAATTTGAACACCGATTTGCCCAAGCTTGAGGCCGCTTCGCTGGTGGTCTCGTGGTTTGGCGACGATCTGCGGTGCGGCGAATGCGCTGTCCGGCCCAAGGTGGAAAGCGCGATGATCGAGGGCGAGAATATGCCTTGGGCTGTGTCGTCGCTGACGCGGCCGGCGGCGCAGGTTATCGTGCAGGAAGAAGGCAGGCCGGTCTATGGTGGCACGCCTTCTGATCTGTCGGTGATCGAGGCCATTCAGGCGATGAATGCGGCCGGCAAGGCGGTGTTGTTTTATCCGTTCATCTTGATGGATCAACTGGCTGAAAATACGTTGCCGGACCCCTATAGCGATGCGCAAAGCCAGCCTGTTCTACCTTGGCGTGGCCGGATCACCTTGTCCAAAGCGCCGGGTCAAGACGGCAGCCCGGATGGCACCTCAACCGCAGATGCGCAGGTTGCTGCGTTCTTTGGCACGGTGACTGCGGCGCATTTTCAGGTGTCCGAGGGGCAGGTAATCTATTCTGGGCCGGACGAATGGTCGCTTTCGCGTTTCATCCTGCATTATGCAGCCCTTTGCGCGGCGGCTGGTGGCGTTGAAGGGTTCTGCATCGGGACCGAGATGCGCGGGCTGACCCAGATCAGAGGGGCTGGGGGCGCGTTCACCGCCGTTGAACGTTTCCGCGACCTTGCTGCCGAGGCACGTGCCCTGCTGGGGCCAAGCACCAAAATCAGCTATGCCGCTGATTGGTCTGAATATTTTGGGTATCAACCACAAGATGGCAGCGGTGATCGGTACTTTCACCTTGATCCGCTCTGGGCTGATCCGAACATCGATTTTATCGGTATCGACAACTACATGCCGTTGTCGGATTGGCGTGAAGGTCAAGATCATCTGGACGGGCAACAGTGGGATGCGATCTATAATCTCGATTACCTCAAATCCAATGTCGAAGGGGGCGAGGGGTTTGAATGGTATTATCACTCGGACGAGGCCCGCGCCGCGCAGATACGCACGCCGATCACGGACGGACAGGAAAATGAACCGTGGATCTACCGCTATAAGGACATTCGGAATTGGTGGTCTAACCCCCATCACGAACGCATTGGCGGTACACGTGCGCCGAACCCAACCGCGTGGGTGCCTGCCTCAAAACCGATTTGGTTTACAGAATATGGGTGCGCCGCAATTGATCGCGCGACCAACCAGCCGAACAAATTCCTGGACCTAAAAAGCTCGGAAAGCCGTTTGCCGCACCATTCAACGGGCGCGCGGGACGAACTGATTCAAATGCAGTATTTGCGTGCCTTTACCGAACATTGGTCGGACCCTGCGCATAATCCGATCTCGGCCGAGTATGCGGGGCCGATGATCGATATGTCGCGCGCGTTCGTCTGGGCGTGGGACACGCGGCCCTATCCGTTTTTCCCCAACAATCGCGGGCTATGGAGCGACGGCCAGAACTATGCGCGGGGGCACTGGTTGAACGGGCGCACGTCATCGCAGCCCTTGTCGGCGCTGGTTGCGCAAGTATGTCGCCGTGCCGGGCTGACGGCTTTTGATACCTCGGCGCTGTATGGCGTCGTCCGCGGCTATGCCGTGGATCAGGTCAGCGATGCGCGGGCCAGCTTGCAACCGTTGATGTTGCGCTATGGGTTTGATGCGGTGGAACGGGGCGGCGTGTTGCAATTTGTGATGCGTGACGGTCTGAACCCTGTCCTCGTGGACACCACAAAACTGGTGGACAGCAGCGACGTGAGGGGAGGGATCGAGCAAACCCGCGAAGCGCAGGCCGAAATCGCGGGCCGTGTGCGGCTGCGGTTTGTGCAAGCCGATGGGAATTTCGATACCATCGCCGAAGAAGTGGTACTGGCCCAAGACGCCCCCCATGCTGTTGCCGCCTCTGAATTCAACATGGCCCTAACCCGCGCCGAAGGCCGCCAAGCAATCGAACGTTGGCTGACCGAGGCACGCGTCTCACGCGAGACGGTGCGGCTGGCATTGCCACCCTCGATGTTGTCTGTCGGTGCGGGTGACGTGATAGAGCTGCCCGCTGAGGGGGAGGAAAGCAACGCGCTTTACCGGATTGATCGGGTTGAGCAGGGCGATTTGCAAGTGGTGGATGCGGTGCGGATTGAACCCGGCGTCTATGCTCCTGCGCCTTTTGATGATGAACTGGCCACGCTCAAACCGTTCGCGGCACCTGTGCCAGTTTCTGCCGTGTTCATGGACTTGCCGTTGTTGCGCGGGGACGAGGTACCGCACGCCCCCTATATTGCGACAACAGCACAACCCTGGCCGGGCAGCGTGGCTGTTTACAGTGCTGCCACGGACGAGAATTACCTGTTGAATAAAGTGCTGCCAATACGTGCAACCATGGGCGTGACCGAAACGGATTTGGCCGCTGCAAGGCCAGGGCTGTTTGATCGCGGCGGGGTTTTGCAGGTGCGCTTGACCAGCGGCATGCTTGAAAGCGTTGAGGAGGCGGCCTTGCTTGGCGGTGCTAATCTGGCGGCGATTGGCGACGGCACGGCAGATAATTGGGAGGTGTTTCAGTTCAGCGGGGCAGAGTTGGTGGCCCCAAACACCTATTGGCTGACGAACCGGCTGCGCGGGCAGGCGGGCACGGATGCCTTGATGCCGCCCGTATGGCCCGTCGGATCAAAGTTTGTTTTACTGAACGGTGTGCCGTCGCAACTGGCGCTAAGCCCCAATTTGCGACGGATTGCCCAGCACTACCGGATCGGACCAGCGCAACGCGGCTATGATGATCCGTCATATGTGCACCGTGAACAGGCGTTTAACGGCAACGGGTTGCGCCCGCTGAGCCCCTGCCATCTGCGTAGTGCGGTGTCACCGGGCGGGACGACCTTTACCTGGACCCGGCGCACCAGAATTGACGGGGACGGGTGGGAAGGCATGGAGGTTCCGCTGGGTGAAGAGGCCGAGCAGTACCTCGTGCGGGTGTCGCGGAATGGGGAGATATTACGCGAAATGAGGACGACTGTTCCAAGCTGGCACTATGCGGATGCGACACGTGCGGCGGATGGTGTGACAGGGCCGGTGCTGCTGTCTGTCGCTCAAACCTCGGCCAGTTACGGGGTCGGGCCCGCGGCTCATTTGGTGGTGTGACCTGCGCACCGGTTGGATGGGATCCCCCACATCAAGGATATTGATGCGGGGGATCAAGGCTTTGCGTTTGGCACTTTGTCCCAATGTGATATATTGAGGGGGCAAAGAAGGATATCGTCATGGCAGAGCCCCGCAGAAATATTGCATCAGTTGACCCGGTTTGGGATCAAATCCTGACCGAAGCGCAGCAAGCTGTTTTGGATGAGCCGCTGATTGGCGGCTTTGTCCATGCCTGTATCTTGCACCATAAATCCATCGAAAAAGCGCTGTCCTACAGGATCGCGGCGAAACTGGCGTCGAATGAAATGTCGATGATGGTCGTGCGTGAAATGGTGGAAGAGGCGTATAATAACGATGCGTCTTTGATCAAAGCGGCGCGCGCTGATCTGGTGGCGATTTACGAACGCGACCCGGCCTGCCATCGGTTGTTGCAGCCGATTTTGTACTTCAAGGGCTATCAAGCGGTACAAGCGTACCGCGTGGGGCATTATTTGTGGACGAAAGGGCAATATGATCTGGCCTATTTCGTTCAGATGCGGGTCAGCGAAATTTTCGGCGTCGACATTCACCCTGCGGCCAAGATTGGCAAAGGGATCATGATTGACCACGCGCATTCGGTGGTGATTGGCGAAACCGCCGTGGTTGGGGATAACGTGTCGATGCTGCATTCCGTTACCCTTGGCGGGACCGGTAAGGAGGAGCAGGACCGGCATCCCAAGATCGGTGATGGCGTGTTGATCGGGGCCGGGGCCAAGGTGTTGGGCAATATCACAGTCGGGCATTGCAGCCGGATTGCTGCGGGTTCCGTCGTGCTGGAGGCCGTACCGCCCTGCAAGACAGTTGCCGGCATTCCAGCCCGCGTCGTGGGCGAGGCGGGCTGCGAGCAGCCGTCGGTCTTGATGGATCACATGCTGGGGCCGCAAGGCGAGTAAGTTTTCAAGATAGATCTGAGAAAATGGAAAAGCCGGGATCAGACGATCCCGGCTTTGTTCGTTTTAGGATGGGGGGCTTTCCGCCCCATTTCATGCTTAGGATGGGGGGCTTTCCGCCCCATTTCATGCTTAGGATGGGGGGCTTTCTGCCCCCCAAACCCCCCGAGGATTTTAATCCATTTGGAAGGGGGTCAGGCGAGCATGGCCATGGGGTTTTCCAGGTTGTCTTTGATGGCCGCCAATAGCTGTGCACCCAAGGCACCGTCGATGACGCGGTGATCGACGGAGAGGGTGACCGACATCACGGTGGCCACTGCCAGTTCACCGTCTTTGCCGACGACCGGTTTTTTCACGCCAGCACCAACAGCCAAGATCGCGCCATGGGGCGGGTTGATGACCGCGTCGAAATTGTCGATACCGAACATCCCAAGGTTAGAGATCGCAAAGCTGCCGCCCTGATATTCATGCGGCGCAAGTTTGCGGTCGCGGGCGCGGGTGGCGAGGTCTTTCATCTCGGCCGAGAGGGTCGAGAGTGATTTCGTCTCGGAGTCTTGAAGCACCGGAGTGAAGAGCCCGCCATCAATAGCAACGGCCACGGCAACATCGGAGGGCTTGAGCTTGAGGATGCGATCCCCGGCCCAAACGGCATTGGCATCTGGCACCGCTTGCAGGGCCAAAGCGCAGGCTTTGATGATGAAGTCATTGACCGAGAGTTTCACACCACGGGATTCAAGCTGTTTGTTCAGGTCAGCCCGGAACGCCATCAATGCATCCAGCTGAATATCGCGGCGCAGATAGAAATGCGGGATGGATTGTTTGGCCTCGGTCAGGCGCGACGCGATGGTTTTGCGCATGCCGTTGAGGGTGACTTCCTCGAACGCGCGACCTTCGTACATTTTCATCACGGCTTCAGCGGACGGGCCAGCAGCTAGTGCTGCTTTGGGCGCGTCAGTTGACGGGGCTGCGGCGGCGGCACTTGGCGCGGCTTTTGCGGTGCCCCCGGCCAATGCGGCAGCGATATCGGCCTTGACGATGCGGCCATGGGGGCCGGAACCGGACACAGCGGACAGATCAATCCCTTCGATCCCAGCCATACGGCGTGCCAGCGGTGACGCGAAAACCCGCGTTGTGTCCGGCTTGGGGGTGGGGGTCGGTTCAGGTTTTGGCGGCGTGGACGGGCCATCAGTGTTCGGGCCTGGTGCGCGGGCGGTATCTGCGACCGCGGCAGCAGGTGCAGCGGCTGGGGTTGCGCCGATGTCATCCGCGCTTTCGCCGTCTTCCAGCAGCACGGCAATCGGCGTGTTCACTTTGACGCCTTCGGTGCCATCCGCGATCATGATCTTGCCAATGACACCTTCGTCGACCGCTTCGAATTCCATCGTCGCCTTGTCGGTTTCGATCTCGCACATCACATCGCCAGAGGACACGGTGTCGCCCTCTTTGACCAGCCATTTGGCCAATGTGCCCTCTTCCATGGTGGGGCTGAGGGCGGGCATGAGGATTTCTATGGGCATGTGGTCCGCTCCTTATTTATAGGTGACTTTTTTTACCGCTGCGATCACGTCATCGGTGGTCAGCAGGGCCAGTTTCTCAAGGTTTGCCGCGTAGGGCATTGGCACATCCTTGCCGGTGCAGTTGATCACTGGGGCATCCAGATAATCGAACGCTTCTTGCATGATGACGCTGGTGATATAGTTGCCAACGGACCCTTGCGGCCAGCCTTCTTCGACCGTGACACAGCGGTTGGTTTTCATCACCGATTTGATGATGCTGGCCGTGTCCATCGGGCGCAGGGTGCGCAGGTCAAGCACTTCGGCGTCGATGCCATCCTCGGCCAGTTTCTCAGCAGCTTCAAGGGCATAGGTCATGCCGATGCCAAAGCTGACGATGGTCACATCGCTGCCTTCGCGCCAGATGCGGGCCTTGCCAAACGGCACGGTGTAATCCTCAACGTCAGGTACATCAAAGGACTTGCCATACATGATCTCGTTTTCAAGGAAGACGACCGGGTTCGGATCGCGGATCGCCGATTTCATCAGACCCTTGGCGTCAGAGGCGGAATAAGGCATCGCAACCTTGAGGCCGGGGACCTGCATATACCAAGCGGCGTAATCCTGGCTGTGCTGCGCGCCAACGCGGGCGGCGGCACCGTTGGGGCCGCGGAACACCATGGGTGCGCCCATCTGGCCGCCGGACATATAGAGCGTCTTGGCAGCCGAGTTCAGGATGTGGTCAATCGCCTGCATGGCAAAGTTCCACGTCATGAATTCCACGATCGGGCGCAGACCGCCGAATGCGGCGCCGACGCCGATCCCGGCAAAGCCATGTTCGGTGATGGGTGTATCGATCACCCGCTTGGCACCGAATTCGTCCAGCAACCCTTGGGAAATTTTGTAAGCGCCTTGGTATTCGGCCACTTCCTCGCCCATCAGGAACACGTTTTCGTCGCGGCGCATTTCCTCGGCCATGCCGTCGCGCAACGCTTCGCGCACGGTTTGCTTTTTCAGCTTGGTGCCTTCGGGCCAATCAGGTGTTGTGTCGGTTTCCGGGGCGGCGGGTGCTTTAACCTCGGCCGGTTTGCTCTCTGCTGCGGGGGCAGGGGCCGCCGCTGGGGCATCAGATGATACATTGTCGGCGGCAGTGGCATCTTCGCCTTCTTCCAGCAGCACGGCGATTGCGGTGTTGACCTTAACGCCTTCGGTGCCTTCGGCGATCAGGATTTTGCCCATCACGCCTTCATCGACGGCTTCGAATTCCATCGTGGCTTTGTCGGTCTCGATCTCGCACATGATGTCGCCGGAGGACACGGTATCGCCCTCCTTCACCAGCCATTTGGCCAATGTGCCTTCTTCCATGGTGGGGCTTAGGGCGGGCATAAGAATTTCAGTTGCCATGGTTCAAGCCTCCTGTGGAACTTCGGTTGCGTAAATATCGGTCCAAAGCTCCTCCGGGGCGGGCTCCGGGCTTTTCTTGGCGAATTCGGCGCTGTCGTTGACGATTTTCTTGATGTCTTTGTCGATCGCCTTCAGATCGTCTTCGGTGGCGTATTTCTGATCCAGCAGGATGTTGCGGACCTGTTCGATCGGGTCACGCTCGTCGCGCATTTTCTGTACTTCTTCACGAGTGCGGTATTTCGCAGGGTCCGACATGGAATGGCCGCGATAGCGATAGGTTTTGATCTCAAGAATATAAGGGCCGTCACCGCTGCGCGCGTGCTTCACAGCGCGTTCGCCCGCGTCTTTGACCGCCAGCACATCCATGCCATCGACCGCTTCGCCGGGGATGCCGAACGCCTTGCCACGTTCCCAGATCTCGGCGCTCGAGGTCGAGCGTTGCTGCGAGGTACCCATGGCGTATTGGTTGTTCTCGATCACGAAAATCACCGGCAGCTTCCATAGGGCGGCCATGTTGAATGTCTCGTATACTTGGCCTTGGTTCGCAGCGCCGTCGCCGAAATAGGTAAAGGTGACGTTGTCATTGCCTTTGTACTTGTCAGCAAAGGCGACGCCCGCACCTAACGGCACGTTCGCGCCCACAATGCCGTGGCCGCCGTAAAACTTCTTCTCCTTAGAGAACATGTGCATGGAACCACCCTTGCCGCGCGAATACCCGCCTTCGCGGCCGGTCAATTCGGCCATCACCCCGTCAGGGTTCATGCCGCAGGCCAACATATGGCCGTGGTCGCGGTAAGTTGTAATGCGGCTGTCGCCTTCTTTGGCGGTTGCCTCAAGGCCGACAACAACGGCTTCTTGACCGATATACAGATGGCAAAAGCCGCCGATCAGACCCATGCCATACAGTTGGCCGGCTTTCTCTTCGAACCGCCGGATCAGCAGCATGTCCTTGTAATAAGCCTTAAGCTCATCAGCACTGGCATTGGTTTTCTTGGTCGGTTTCTTGGCTGCCATGGGGCAAATCCTCCGTACAGTTGTCCCGCGCACGCGCAATATAGTTTAGCGTTAAACTATCTATTACCGGATTCGACCAATGATGGCGAGAGGCTTTTGCCGCGAACTGCCGTCTTACGCGAAAGCGCGCGTTGAACAGGCAGTTACTGTCAAAGAATTAAACAAAAAGTTAGCGTATGACGATCTCGTCGGCGCGGATCATGCCCAGCACCTTGCGAGTTTGTTCGTCCAGCAGGTCAAGATCAAGATAGTCGTCGGACAGGCGCGCGGTCAGATTTTCCATCCGCGCCACATCGATTTGAACCTGATCCAGTTGCAGCTTGAGGTCTTGCGCCTCGGCCAAAATCTCGGCGCGGCGGAACAGGCCGAAATTACCCTGCACGGCAGCGAATGCGAAATACATCGCCAGCCCGAATGCGATCGTGAAAAACAATACGGTGCCGAATGCGGGGCGGGTGCTGCGGTTCATTTGGGTCTGCCTCAAGCCGTCTCTTGGTGGACGTAACACCTGTATGACACAGGTGATTCGCAAAGGGAATCCCCCGTGATTCGTTTTTGGCAAAAATCTGATCACAAAATGCGCAGGCGGAATTTTTGAAAAATTCCGGGCCGTTTTCTTTCAAAGAAAACGTCTAGCCGCCCAAAGCTGCCACACCCGGCAATGTTTTGCCTTCCATCCATTCCAAAAACGCACCGCCTGCGGTCGAGATATAGGTGAAATCATCCGCGGCACCGGCTTGGTTCAGCGCCGCCACGGTATCACCACCGCCTGCAACCGAACTCAACGCGCCGTCGCGGGTTAGCTGTGCTGCTGCCCGTGCTGCGGCGACAGTGCCGGTGTCAAAGGGGGCAATCTCGAACGCGCCCATGGGGCCGTTCCAAATCAGTGTTTTCAACCCGGCAAAGGCGTCTTTGACCAGCTCAACGGTATTGGGGCCAGCATCCAGTACCATTTGATCGTCTGCCAGCACCGTATCAGGACCCAACTGGATCACCTCGTGATCGGCACCGGCGGCAAATTCGCGCGCCACCAAGCCATCGACAGGCAGCAAAACACGGCAGCCCGCTTTGTCGGCCTGCGTCATGATATCTTTTGCGGTTTCGAAAAAATCAGGCTCCGACAGGGACTTGCCCAGCTTTGCGCCCATGGCAGCTAGAAACGTATTCGCCATGCCGCCCCCGATCACCAGCAGATCCAGCCGGTTCACAAGGTTTTCCAACAATTCGATCTTGGTCGATACCTTTGCGCCGCCCACAACCGCGCCAACAGGGCGTTCGGGCTTGGCCAATGCGGCCTCAAGCGCGGACAGCTCTGCCTGCATCAAACGGCCCGCGCAGGCGGGCAGCAGCCGCGCCAAGGCTTCGGTCGAGGCATGCGCACGGTGTGCGGCAGAAAAGGCGTCGTTGCAATAGACGTCACCCAAACCGGCCAAGCGTTGCGCGAATGCGGGGTCATTGTCCGTTTCGCCGGGGTAAAAGCGGATGTTTTCCAGCAGAACCACATCAGCGGCGTTAATCTCGTCTGTGCCGTTTTCGGCGGCTTCCAGCGTTTCGGCCAGCACGACCTTGCGGGAGAGGGCGGCCTCAAGCGCGGGTTTGACCACCAACAGGCTCAGGTCTTGCACGCGTTTGCCCTGGGGGCGGCCAAAATGCGCCAGCAGGATCGGTTTGCCGCCTTTGTCCAGAATGTCATGCACGGTTGGCACGATGCGCTGGATGCGCGTGTCATCGGTGACCCGCCCGTTTTCGACAGGCACATTGATATCGACCCGTACCAGCACCCGCTTGCCGCGCAGGTCCATGTCATCCAGTGTTTTCCAGCCCATCGTATTTCCCCCGATCCAATCCGCAGTTGGTATCGTGTTTTGCCGTTATCGCGCGCGGGGTCAATGCACCTGCTTGGCAATTGCTGCGAGTCGTCTTAGGTAACTTGCAATGATTTATGAATAGGAGAGCGGCATGGCCGAGATCAAAGACCCAGAAAACACGATCCTGATGGAGCTTACAGGCGGTACTGTCACCATCCAACTGTTGCCAGACGTGGCCCCCAAGCATGTTGAACGCATGAAAGAGCTGGCCCGCGCGGGCAAGTATGACAACGTGGCCTTCCACCGCGTCATCGAAGGTTTCATGGCGCAAACCGGCGACGTGGCCAACGGCAACATGGAAGATAACTTTAACCTGCGCGCAGCAGGCACAGGCGGGTCGGACCTGCCCAACGTACCGGCTGAATTCTCCAAGGTGCCACATGCACGCGGCAGCATCGGTGCCGCACGTTCCGCCAACCCGGACAGCGCCAACAGCCAGTTCTTTATCAACTTCAAAGACAATGATTTCCTGAACGGTCAATACACCGTTTACGGTCAGGTCATTTCCGGCATGGAACATGTTGATGCGATCACACGGGGCGAGCCACCAGCGACCCCAGACCGCATGATCAGCATGAAAGTCGCCGCAGATGCGTAAGCTTTTCGCAGCTACTCTTGCGACGGCCTTGATGGGCAGCGCGGCGTTTGCCAGCGGTCTTGAGATCACAGTCGATGGCGAAGCCCAAGGCGTGATCAAGATTGACCTGCTCGAAGACGTGGCCCCCCAGCATGCTGAACGCCTGGCGGCGCTGGCCGCGGCAGGGGCCTATGATGGCGTGGTGTTCCACCGCGTGATCGACGGCTTTATGGCGCAAACCGGCGATGTTCAATTCGGCAAGGCCGGTGGCAGCACCAGCCGCGCGGGCATGGGCGGGTCGAATATGCCCGATCTGCCGGCCGAGTTTTCGGACCTGCCGTTCGATCGCGGTGTTGTGGGCATGGCGCGCAGCCAAAGCCCCGATTCAGCGAACTCGCAATTCTTTATCATGTTCGATCAGGGGTATTTCCTGAACGGGCAATATACGGTTGTGGGCAAAGTCACCGAAGGGCTGGACGTGCTCGACGCGATCAAGCGTGGCACTGGCGGCAACGGCGCTGTTGTTGGCACGCCTGACATGATGAAAACGGTCACTGTCACCGAATAAGAGCGTTGCCAAAGAGAATTGGAAAGGGGCGTGGGTATCGACGCCCCTTTTTGCATTTTTAGATAAACGCCATCCGCTCTGCGCGTTCGGGGTCAGGGAAGGGGCGGTAAAGCGCGATATCAAATTCCCCGACCATCTGATGCACCGTGGTATAAAGCCGTTCGACCTGCGCATCTTGCGTGCCGGTCAAACGAAAGGCTTCATCCAGTTGCGCAAGATCCCGCACGTCGATCTCAAGCAGGAAATCCCGTGCCCTTGGTGCTCCAAAGCCCAATTTACGACGACACAGCCGCCATGACTGGATCACGCCGCGATCTTGCAGCAAGGTCATCCAGGCCTCGACCGCGACGGCAAACCCCACCGCTTTGGCCGTGTCGCGCAGATCAATTGAGCAATGGTAAAGGTTCATAGGTCGGTTCCGTAATGGCTTGGGACCGACCGTGGCACCAGAACCCTAAGAAACACCTAAGCTGAAAACAAAACAGGCACCGCCCATTGCGATGCCTGTCGATACTCTAAACGAGATTTAAATCAGGAAGCCGGGTTCGGCTTTTGCACTGGTGCGGATTTTGAACCCGGGTTCAGCGGATCGTCTTGACGCTGAACGGAGCCTTCGAAATGCGCACCGCTTTCGATTGCGATTGTTTTGTGGATGATGTCGCCCTCGACCCGCGCGGTCGATGTCAGGCGGACCTTCAGGCCGCGCACACGGCCCACGATGCGGCCGTTGATTACCACATCATCAGCGATCACTTCGCCTTTGATTGTGGCGGTTTCACCGATGGTCAGCAGATGCGCGCGAATGTCGCCTTCAACCGTGCCTTCGACCTGAATGTCGCCGGTTGTTTTCATGTTGCCTGTGACGTGCAAATCAGACGACAGGACCGACGCAGGCGGCTTGGCCTTTGGGGTGCTTGCCTTGAATTCATTCGGGCTTGTCGCGGCAGGTGCCGACGCCGAAGAAGAGGAAGGTGCCGTTGGGTTGGACGCTGGCGCGTCGGACTTTGGGGCGGGATCGTTGATTTTGCTTTTAGAAAACATCGTTTGCAGCCTTAATAAAGATCATGGGATTTACAGCCTTGCCACCAATACGAACTTCGTAGTGAAGGTGAACACCGGTTACCCGTCCTGAGGCTCCCATATCACCAATACGCTGTCCGCGCGATACCCTTTGGCCAGTTTTCACGCGCATTTTTGACATATGCGCATATCGTGTCTCGATGCCGAACTCATGCTGTATCTTGACGAGTCGCCCATATCCTGAGCTCCAACCCGCGTGGACTACAACACCGTCAGCCGTTGCATAAAGCGGTGTGCCATTGCCGGAGGCAAAGTCGACACCGTTATGCATACGCCGCCCGCCGGTTTTTGGATCGCGGCGAAAACCGAACTGGCTGGTAAAGCGAAAGGCGTTTTTCACGGGGTTGGCAAAGGGCGCTTTTTGCGCGGCGATGCGGTACATGTTCAACCGATCCATCTGGTTCAACAGACGGTTGGCGCGCAATGTGTCTGGGGATTGTTCTTCGCCACGGGTGGAGAAACTAAGCGGCATCAGCGGGCCGCCTTGACCGGAATATCCGCGCCGCACGGTTTCCAGCATCCGGTCTGTGGGCAGGCCTGCACTGCGGAACATCTTGTCGAGCGGGGCTACGGAAACGGTCATGGCTTCTTCTAGTTGGCGGAAAATGGCATCGTTCTGATCGCGCATCAGCGCCAGTTCCTGCGACAGCTCTTCGGCCTCAAGCAGGGCATCTTGGGCGTCAATCACAACCTGATCACGTTCCTGCGCCGTGCGGGCAAGGGCATCCGCCAGAATGCTGATCGGTGCCGAGGATTCCACATCCTGCGCCGTTGCCGTGCCGTTTTTGGCGGCGTCGCCTTCGATGGCTGCCAGCTTAAGGCGGGCCTCTTCACGTTCTTTCATGGTGTCGCGCAAGGTGGATTGGATCACTTCGATCCCGGTTTCCAGCTCGCGGCGGTGGGTCTCAGAGGCCAGCAATTCAGATTGCATGACCGAGATTTGTTTCAGCGCCGCGTTAAAGCGTTCTTGCGCGGCGGCGGCCTCTTCTGCGCGGCCATTGCGCTGCGCGGACAGATCGGAAAGGCGGGCTTGGTATGTACTTTGATCGCGTTTGGCCTGTTCGCGGAAATTGCCCGACCCGATGCTGTCCATCAGCAAGATCGCAGTCGCGATAATGGCCCAGGCGACAAGGGCGGAACAGCCCGCAAAAGCAAAGAGTTGGGTGGCGGGTCTAAGTCGGATAAAACGCGTGTCGGAATCAGATTTCAAAAAGACGCGGCGTTCCGGAAAATACCGTTCCAACACCGAATGGACCTTAATCGCCAACCTCGTACGCACGTTCCGCTATCCCTTGATCGTCTCCATGTTATGCGTCGGCGCTCTTGTCATGGGATGACGGCACCGTTTGCACTCGATGTGCTTAGCCAAGGGCATCCGGTCGGGCAAGCCTGTTGCCCCTGAATGGGCGGTTTTTGAATGGTTTACCAAAAGCGTTGGCAAAAATCCGCCTATTCAAGGGGTTATTAAGGGTGCCTCACGCAGTTTCGGTCAGCGGCCAGTAGAAATCTGGCGGAATCCCGGCATCGGCACGTTTCTCTTCGTTAAAGGGCGGCTTGAGCACGCCGTGGAAATATTTGCGCACCAAACCGTGAAATGCATCCTTTGGGTCCATCTCGTGACGGCCGCACAGAAAGTGGAACCATTTCGACCCATAGGCCACATGCGCGACCTCTTCGGCATAGATTGTCTCAAGCGCTTCAACGGCTTGGGTGGCTTTGGCCTGTTTGAAAATCTTGATCATGTTGGGCGTCACATCCAACCCGCGTGCCTCAAGCACCATGGGTACAACCGCCAGACGGCCCATGAAATCATCCGCTGTATCCTCGGCCGCGCGCCACATGCCGGCATGGGCGGGCAGGGCACCGTAATGGCTGCCCAATGCCTCAAGGCAATCACACATCAGATTGAAATGCTTGGATTCCTCATCCGCCGCTTTTACCCAGTCATCATAAAACCCGATGGGCATTTTAATGTCGGTGAACCGCGCGATGATGTCCCAATGCAGGTCCACGGCGTTCAGCTCGATATGGGCCACGGCATGCAGTAAGGCGATACGCCCCTCGGGCGATCCGGGCTTGCGATGCGGCACATCACGGGGCGACAGCAGTTCCGGCTTTTCCGGCCGCGCGGGTTGCATCGGCGGGTTGGCTGACCCGATTTCGGGTGTTTCGCCAGCCTCACGGGCGGCGCGCCATTCGGCAGCGAACCCGTGCGAGAGCTTGGTCTTCTCGCGGCCATCTGCGGTGCGCAGTACCGCTTCGGCCATCTGTGCCAGCGGCATCATAGCGCTTGCACCGCTTCCAGCACTTCTTCGACATGGCCGGGGACTTTTACCTTGCGCCAGATCCGCGCAATATTGCCTTGCGCATCAATTAGATAGGTGGCGCGCTCAATGCCCATGGATTTCTTGCCATACATGTTTTTCTCGCCCCACACGTCATAGCTTTCGGTCAGGGTGCCGTCATCATCGGCCAGCAACGGCACGGTCAATTCGTGCTTTGCGGTGAATTTGTCGTGCTTGGCCATGGTGTCACGCGACACGCCGTATACCTCGGCCCCCGCATCCTTGAACGCTTGCAGATGCTCGGAAAAGCTGATGGCCTCTTTCGTGCAGCCGGGCGTGTCGTCGCGGGGGTAGAAATACAAAACAACGGGTTTGCCACGCAGGTCTGACAGGGTCACGCTGCCGCCGCCGGTCACGGGGGCTGTAAAATCGGGGGCCGGTTGGGAAATTTCTGGCATGGGGCACTTTCTATTGTATTGGAAGCGTTATCTTAGAGTGGCATAGTAGAACAGCGCGGCGGAACTTAAAGCCCTAGCGCCTTTAAAACGGACGATCATGTCAGACGAAACCGCCGGCACCCCGGTTAAAAAATCAAAACGTCTGTGGCAGGCGACCAAATGGTCGTTGCTGTTCATTGTGCTATGCGTGGCAGCGGTGGCAGGCACAGCGCTGTATCTGATCCGCAGCCCCATCGTGGTGCCCCAATGGATCGAAGCGCGGATCGAAGCCCGCATGGCGCAGGACGTGCCGACCGCAAAGGTCGAGTTTGGCGAGATGGTGTTGATCGTCGACGAGGGCTGGCGGCCGCGTATCCGCTTGCAAGACGTGTCAATCCTGACCCCGCAGGGCGCTGAACTCGCCGCTTTCCGCGAAGTTCGCGCCAGTTTCTCGGCCCGCAGTCTGTTGCAGGGGCGTATCCAACTGCGTGATCTGGCGCTGTCGGGCATTGTCGCTGATTTGCGGCGTGATCCTGATGGGCGGGTCGCGTTGCGCGCCAGCACCGCGCTCGCCCCGGCAGAGCGCCGCGCGGCCACCATGCCGCAACTGATCGGGCAGTTGGACGCGTTGTTGCAACGGCCGGGGCTTTCGCGGTTGCGGTCGGTTGATGTGCGTGCGCTGACCCTGCGGTACACTGATCTACAGTCCGAGCGGGTCTGGACCGCAGATGGCGGGCGTTTGCGCCTGAACCGTGACGACGACACCTTGCGCATTTCTGCCGATTTGGCTGTCTTGGGGGGCGGGGCCAGCGTGGCCACATTGGCCGCGAATTATACCAGCACCTTGGGCGACACCGCCGCCCAGTTCGGCGTGACATTTGATGGAGTTGATGCAGGCGATATTGCGGTGCAAAGCCCGGCCTTTGCGTGGCTCAAGGTTCTGCGCGCCCCGATATCTGGGTCCGTGCGCAGCAGCATAGACGAGGACGGCAGCTTTGAGCCGCTAAACGCATCGTTGCAGATCGGCGCTGGCGTTGTGCAGCCCAATGCCAGCGCCAAGCCGATCCCCTTTGACGGCGTGCGCAGCTATTTCAGCTATCACCCCGATCAGCAGTTGCTTCAGTTTGATGAACTTGCAGTCTCAAGCCAGTGGGTGTCAGGCAGGATCGAAGGCGACGCCACAATCGGCGGGCTAGAGAACGGCAAGCTGAGCGATTTGACGGCGCAAATCCGCATGCGTGATCTGGTGGCAAACCCCGCAGATGTTTACGCGCAACCCATCAGCATCGAAGGGGCCGATCTGGATGTGCAGATCAAGCTGAGCCCGTTCAGCGTGACCGTGGGCCGGATGGATATTCATGACGCCGATACGACGTTGAATGTCAGCGGCGAACTGGATGCTGGCCCGGACGGGTGGCGCGTCGCTCTTGATGCGGGGCTGAACGAGATTTTGCCCGAACGGGTGCTTGAGCTGTGGCCCGAGAACGTCAAACCCAAAACCCGCAAATGGGTGGCGGAAAACGTCTATGCGGGCACGCTCACGGATGTGGATGTTGCGTTTCGCCTTGCGCCCGACGCGCCGCCGCACACCTATCTTGCGTTTGATTTCAATGACGCCGAGGCGCGGTTTTTGCGCAGCATGCCGCATCTTAAGCACGCAAGCGGCCATGCCAGCCTGTTGAAAAACCGCTTTGTTGCGTCTGTGGATACGGGCCAGATCACCGCCCCCCAAGGGGGCGATGTGATGATCCGCAGCTCGTCCTTTATCATGCCCGACGTCACGATCAAGGATACCCCGCCGGGGATCGTCAGACTGAACAGCAGCGCCTCGATCGAGGCGGTACTGGCCCTGCTGAACCTGCCGCCGCTGATGGCGATGGACAAGGCAAACCTGCCTGTAGCGTTGGCGCAGGGCACGGCAGACCTATCGGGGACATTATCCTTTCCGATCAAAAAAGGGTCGGACCCCAAGCTGACGATTTTTGACATCAGCGGTGATCTGCGGGACGTGCAAAGCGATATATTGGTCAAGGATCACAGGCTGTCGGCGGATCGGCTGTCGGTGGTAGCCTCCAATGCGAATATCACGATCAAGGGGCAGGGCGATGTTGACGGCGTGGGTTTTGACGGCGGTTGGTCCAAACCGCTTGGGGTTGCGAATGTCCCGAGCGAGGTGCGGGCCGATATCGAGCTAAGCCAGAACACCCTCGACCAGTTCAACATTCAACTGCCGCCGGGCAGCGTATCGGGCAGCGGGCGCGCGTGGTTTGCGTTGGACTTACCTACGGGACGTGTGCCGTCCTTCGCACTTACCTCTGATCTGCAAGGGGTGCGTTTGAACGTGCCGCAATTGGGCTGGACAAAACCCGCAGCGACCAAAGGATCGCTTGAGCTGTCGGGCAAGCTGGGAACCGTGCCGCAAATTGATCTGATCGAGGCGAAGGTCGCGGGGCTGACGGCCAAAGGGTCGGTGAAACTTGCCACCACCGGTGGGCTGGATCGCGCCCGGTTTGACACGCTGACGGTTGGGAACTGGCTGGATATTCCTGTCGATCTGCTGGGGCAGGGCGCGGGCAAGCCTGTGCAGGTCGTGGTGCGCGGGGGCCGTCTTGATCTGCGCAACGCCGAATTTGGCAGCTCAAAACCCAGCGGTGTCAAAGGCCCGCCCATGCTGCTGCAGCTGGACCGGCTTCAGGTCACCGACAAGATCGCCCTGACCAATATGCGGGGCCAGTTCGACATGGCATGGGGCCTTGATGGCCGGTTCGAGGCCAATCTGAACGGCGGCACGCCGGTGTCCGGTCGCGTCGCCCCCCAAAGCGGCCGCAGCGCGATCCAGCTGGTGTCGGCGGATGCGGGCGGAGTGTTGCGGTCTGCGAATATGTTGAAACAGGTGCGCGGCGGAAACCTGACGCTGACGTTGATGCCTGTGGGCACCGGCGGTGCCTTTGACGGGCGCGCCCAGATTACCGATGTCACGATCCAAGACGCGCCCGCGATTGCAGCACTGGTGAACGCGGTGTCTGTGGTCGGTCTGGTGAACGAGCTGAACGGCGATGGCATCTATTTCGACACGGTCGAGGCTAATTTTCGCATGACCCCGAACCGCGTGACCCTGTCCGAGGCCAGCGCGACGGGCGCGTCATTAGGTATCTCGATGGACGGGGTGTTTGCCACCGATACGGGGCGCATGGCGCTGCAGGGGGTGATCTCTCCGGTCTATTTGCTGAACGGTCTGGGCAGTTTCCTGACCCGCAAGGGCGAAGGGTTGCTGGGCTTTAACTACAGTCTGGGGGGCACTGCGGAGAACCCCGACGTGTCGGTGAACCCGCTGTCCGCGCTGGCACCGGGGTTCTTTCGTGATATCCTGCGCGCACCCGCCCCAACCTTGCCCCCGGTTGAGGGGGAGGCTGGAACCCCCGCGCCTGCAGCACCGCAAAAACCGGTTGTGACACCGGATTATGGGCGGTAAGCGGCAGCCATGAAACTAAGTGATTTTGATTTTGACCTGCCCGATCGGCTGATCGCCACCCGTCCTGCGGTGCCGCGTACGTCGGCGCGTCTGCTGGTGGCAGATGGCCCTGTGCTGCACGACAAAAAGGTAAGCGATCTGCCCGACTGGCTGCGCGCGGGCGACAGGCTGGTACTGAACGACACCCGCGTTATTCCCGCGCGCCTAAGCGGTCAGCGGCACCGCGACAGCGCCCAAGGGCCGGTACAGGCCCGGATCGAGGTCACGTTGCTGGAACCGCGTGCCAATGGCACATGGGCCGCGCTGATCAAACCGTTGAAAAAGCTGAAGATCGGCGAAGAGGTCGTGTTCAGCGATGATCTGCGCGCCACGCTTGAAGCGGTGGAAGACGGTCAGGGACATCTGCGGTTTAATTGCGCAGGCGATGATTTTGACCGTGCGTTGAATGCGGCGGGGGCTATGCCATTGCCGCCCTATATTGCCGCCAAGCGCCCCGCTGATGCCCAAGACATGACCGACTACCAGACGGTTTTCGCCCGCAACAAAGGGGCCGTCGCCGCCCCCACCGCATCGCTGCATTTTGACGAGGCGTTGTTGGCACAACTGGCGCGGATGGGGGTGGAGTTCACCCATGTCACCCTGCATGTCGGGGCAGGCACGTTTCTACCGGTCAAGGTCGATGACATATCCGACCATAAGATGCACAGCGAATGGGGGCAGGTCAGCGCCCAAGCCGCGTCCGAGATCGCGGCGACCAAGGCCGCTGGCGGGCGCATTATCCCCGTTGGCACCACGGCACTGCGCCTGATCGAAACCGCCGGACGCAGCGGCGAAATTCAGCCGTGGGAAGGCGACACCGATATTTTCATCACGCCGGGGTTCACCTTCAACGTGGCCGACGCGCTGATGACGAATTTCCACCTGCCCAAATCGACCTTGATGATGCTGGTGGCCGCGCTGATGGGCCAAGAGGCGATAAAAACCCTCTATACCCATGCGATAGAATCAAATTATCGGTTCTTTTCCTACGGTGATGCGTCCCTGCTTTTGCCAAGGGCGCAAAAAACCGCCTGAGTGTCGTTCAAAGGGATGACTTATACGCCGAACCCCGTCAGGGAGGGGCGAGGTTTGCAATAGGATTCGACTGATGCTTAAGGTTTTCACCAGCGTATGGGCGCTTTTGTTGGGTATGTGCTTGCTGATGATCGGCAACGGCATGCAAGGCACCTTGCTGGGTATTCGCGGCGGCATCGAGAATTTTTCGACCTTCCAAATGTCGATTGTTATGTCGGCCTATTTTGCGGGTTTCTTGGGCGGGTCGCGCATGGCCCCCGGCATGATCCGGCGTGTCGGCCATGTGCGGGTTTTTGCCGCCGTTGCATCGCTGATTTCCGCTGTGATGATCCTGTACCCGACTTTTCCCAATATTGCGGTCTGGTCGCTGGGCCGGGTGTTGATCGGGTTCTGCTTTTCGGTGGTCTATGTCACCGCAGAAAGCTGGCTGAACAACGCGGCCACCAATGAAAACCGCGGGCAGGCGCTGTCGCTTTATATGATCGTGCAAACCGCAGGCATCGTGATCGCGCAAGCCTTGCTGCTGACGGCTGATCCGTCGGGCTTTGTCTTGTTCGTTATTCCATCCGTGCTTGTCAGCCTTGCGGTCACGCCGATTTTGCTGGCGGTCAGCCCCACGCCGGCCTTTGACACCACCAAACCCATGAGCCTGAGCAGCCTGATGACGGCATCCCCCTTGGGCTGCGTCGGCATGTTTTTGCTGGGCGGGGTCTTTTCGGCGCAATTCGGCATGGCATCGGTTTACGGGGCCGAGGCGGGGCTAAGCGTCGCGCAAATTTCGATCTTTGTGGCGGTGTTTTTTGTCGGCTCCATGCTGCTGCAATATCCCATCGGTTGGATGTCCGACCGGATGGACCGCCGCCTGTTGATCGTGATCACAGCGGCCATCGGTTTTGTCGGCTCGATTCTGGGCATGATGATGGGCCACCAGTTCCCGATTTTGCTGCTCTCTGCGTTTATCGTGGGGGGCATGTCGAACCCGCTTTATTCGCTGCTGATCGCCCATACCAACGATTTTCTTGACCTCGAAGACATGGCCGCAGCGTCGGGTGGTATGATATTTATCAACGGGTTAGGGGCAATCATGGGTCCGATCATCACGGGTTGGATGATGGGCACGGCGCTTGGGCCAGGGGGCTTTTACCTGTTCACTGCGGTGCTGTTCGCCGCGCTGGCCGTCTATGCCTTCTACCGTGCCACGGTGCGCCCGTCGATCGCGACAGATGTGACCAGCCAGTACGTCCCGTTTTCGGCAGCAACGGCGGCCTTGGCAGTCGAAGTTGCCCATGAATACGCCGTCGAAAATGAACAAGCCGAGGAAAATGCCGCTTAAGCGTGGGTTTTGTGACGCTTTTGTTACAAAACTTGAGTTCCAAAGCTTTCATATTCGTCGTTAGCTATATTTGTGTATTGGGTAGGCAAAGGAACACGATGTGATTGGCCCCGAGGAAATACTGAAATTCTGGCTTGATGATGCCGGAGAGGAAAAATGGTACGCGGTTGATGATGCTTTTGATCAGGAAATCCGCGACCGCTTTCTAACCACGTGGGAGGCCGCCTGCGAGGGCAAGTTCTCGCTTTGGCTGACCTATCCGACCGGGGCCTTGGCCTATATCATCCTGACCGATCAGTTCCCCCGCAACATGTTCCGCGGGCAGGGGCGTGCGTTCTCGTCGGACCGGATTGCGCTGGCCGCGGCAAAGTCGTCGATCCACAAAGGTTGGGATATGCGCATTGATCCGCCCGCGCGGCAGTTCTTTTATCTGCCGCTGATGCATTCGGAAAACCTGATGGACCAAGACCGCTGCGTGCGACTGATTTGCGAGCGCATGCCCGCCAGTACCAGCAATATGCTGCACGCCCGCGCACACCGTCAGGTGATCCGTGATTTTGGCCGCTTCCCCTATCGCAACGAGGCGCTGGACAGGCATAGCACGGCCCATGAAAAGTCCTATATCGAGGATGGCGGCTATGGCAGCACCATGCGCGCCTTGCAGGATGAAGCGGCCTAAGACATCTGCATCGTTTGAAGTAATCTCGCGGTTGCTGAGGGGAATTATATAGTTTACCGTTAAACTATATTTATTCTCCCATGCTGCGAGGTTTCCCTATGGCTGAAAAATCCTTTGATCTGATCGTGATCGGTGCCGGGCCGGGCGGCTATGTCGCCGCGATACGTGGCGCGCAGCTGGGGCTGTCCGTGGCGATTATTGAGCGTGAACATCTGGGGGGCATCTGCCTGAACTGGGGCTGCATCCCGACCAAGGCGCTGCTGCGGTCCTCCGAGGTGTTTCACCTAATGCACCGGGCCAAGGAATTCGGCCTGAAAGCGGATAATATCGGCTATGATCTGGATGCTGTTGTCAAACGGTCGCGCAAGGTTGCCGGGCAATTGTCGGGCGGCATCGGCCATCTGATGAAAAAGAACAAGGTCACCGTGTTCATGGGCACGGCGAAACTTGCCGGTAAGGGCAAAGTGTCGGTGAAAACCGACAAGGGCAGCGAAGACCTGAGCGCCAAAAATATCGTGGTGGCCACCGGTGCCCGAGCGCGCAACCTGCCGGGGCTTGAGGCCGACGGAAAACGTGTCTGGATGTACAAAGACGCGCTGGACCCGCCCCACATGCCGAAAAAGCTGCTGGTCATCGGATCGGGTGCAATCGGCATCGAATTCGCCAGTTTCTACAACACCTTGGGCGCAGAAACGACCGTGGTCGAAGTGATGGATCGCATTCTGCCGGTCGAGGATGAAGAGATCAGCAAATTCGCCAAAAAGCAGTTTGAAAAGCAGGGCATGAAGATCATGCAAAAGGCTGTTGTGAAACAGCTGGACCGCGCCGCTGACAAGGTCACCGCCCATATCGAAACGGGTGGTAAGGTCGAGAAACACGAGTTTGATACGGTGATTTCCGCCGTGGGCATCGTCGGCAATGTCGAAGATCTGGGCCTTGAGGATATGGGCGTGAAAATCGACCGGACCCATGTGGTGACCGACGAATATTGCCGCACAGGCGTTGATGGGCTCTATGCTATTGGCGATATCGCGGGTGCCCCGTGGCTGGCACATAAGGCGTCGCACGAAGGCGTCATGGTGGCCGAGCTGATCACGGGCAAACACGCGCATCCGGTCAAGCCTGAATCCATCGCGGGCTGCACTTATTGCCACCCGCAAATCGCATCTGTCGGCTATACCGAGGCCAAGGCCAAAGAGCTGGGTTTCGATGTCAAAGTCGGGCGCTTCCCCTTTATCGGCAATGGCAAGGCAATCGCGCTTGGCGAACCCGAGGGGATGATCAAAACCGTGTTCGACGCGAAAACCGGTGAATTGCTGGGCGCGCATATGGTCGGTGCCGAAGTGACCGAACTGATCCAAGGGTACGTGATCGGCCGTCAGCTGGAAACCACCGAGGAAGACCTGATGAACACCGTCTTCCCGCATCCGACGCTGTCGGAAATGATGCACGAGGCCGTGCTCGACGCTTACGGCCAAGTCATCCACATGTAAAAAACGCCCCGCGCCATTCCGTTCTGGACGGGGTGGCGCGGCGCTGCCATAGATTGGCTATGGTTAGTCTTAATCGCGTCGTCATGGGCCCGGCTTCTCGTCGGATGATCCAGAACCTCATCCCGCAGCAGCTTGATGTTGCAGAGATTTCTGGGAAATGGGGCGAGATGTTCGATTTCAAATCCTATGAACAATTCCGATACCCTGAATATGATATCTGCGCCGGGCCGGTCATGGACAAACAGCTGGACCGCCCACGCAAATTTGATCTGATCCTTGCCAACCAAGTGTGGGAGCATCTGGATCGCCCTTATGCCGCCACCAAGAATATCCGCCGGATGTTGAAAAAGGGCGGGCATTTCTGGGTTGCTGTGCCGTTTTTCGTCCCGTTTCACGCGGCCCCGATGGACAACTCACGTTGGTCGGCACGCGGGTTGAAAAACCTGCTGGTCGAATGCGGGTTTGACGAGGACGAAGTGCAATCGAGCCAATGGGGCAACCGCCACGCAGCCCTGCGCAACATGGAAGAAAAATGGCCCCCCGAATATGACAAGGCCACCGACGACATCAGCAATGACCCCGACATGCCAATCTGTGCATGGGCCTTGGCCCGAAAAACTTAAAATCACACGAGTGTTCCAGTTATGAAAACCCCTTTTCCTTTGATCTTCGCGCTTTGGGGCGCGGGTCTCGGCTCTGCCGCGCAATATGGCAAGGTCAGCGTGGTGTTCGATGCGCTGCCTGCGGTCTATCCGGGGGCAGGGGCCATGCTGGGCTTTGCCGTGTCCTTGGTCGGGCTGGTCGGCATTATCTTTGGCGTGGTGGCCGGGCTGGTCGTGGCGCGGGTGCGGTACCGGCGGGCATTGATCGGCGCGCTTTGGGTCGGGGCTGCCATGTCGGCGTTTCAGGCGCTTTTGCCCAGCTTGCCGCTGTTTCTGGCCAGCCGAGTGATCGAAGGGGCGTCACATCTGGCCATCGTCGTTGCGGCCCCGACATTGATCGCGCAGCTGAGCGCACCCAAGTACCGCGGGCTGACCCTATCGCTGTGGGGGACGTTCTTTGGTGTGGCCTTTGCGATTTTGTCGCTGCTGGGCCGTCCCTTGGTCGACAGTTGGGGTATTTCGGCACTATTCGTCGCGCATGCGGTCTATATGGCTGGTTTCGCGATGTTTTTATCCGCGCGGCTCAAACGGCTTCCGCCCGAGGGGCCGCAGCCGGTGCTGAACCTGCGCCAGATTATACGTGATCACGGTTCCATCTACCGCTCGCCGCGCATCAGCGCCCCTGCGGCGGGGTGGCTGTTTTATACCTTCTGCTTTGTCTCGATCCTCACGGTTTTGCCCCCCTATCTGGCCCCGGAATTGCGCAACATGATCCTTGCGGCGATGCCACTGGTCAGCATCGCCGTGTCCATGACGGTGGGCGTTTGGTTGATGCGCCATCTGCAAGCGGTGCAAGTGGTGGAGCTGGGCTTTGCCGGGTCTGCGCTATGCCTGCTGTGGCTGTGGGCCGTCCCGGGTGCACCCTTGGCCTGTCTGGCCCTTGCCGCCGGTTTGGGATTGATCCAGGGGGCCAGTTTTGCCGCCGTGCCACAGCTGAACGAAGACGCCGCGACCCAAGCGAAATCGAACGGGGCGATGGCGCAGATGGGCAACCTTGGCAACACGCTTGGCACGCCGGTTGTTGCCGCCGTTCTGTTGGGCTTTGGCTATGCGGGAATGCCGGTTGTCGCCGGGGTCGCCTGCCTTATGGGGCTTGGCGTGCATCTGATTTTGGGGCATCTGCGCAATCGCGGGTCACGTTCCTGATACGTTCTCATTTTTTTATTGGAAAACCGGTGCTGTCCGCCTATGTACCAATTGGTAATGGGGGTCTGATATGGCTGAGCTGAAAAACATCGAAGTCCGCGGCGCGCGCGAACACAATCTGAAAAACATCGACGTGGATATTCCACGCGATCAGCTGGTGGTGATCACGGGCCTGTCTGGCTCGGGTAAATCCTCGCTCGCCTTTGACACGATCTATGCCGAAGGCCAGCGCCGCTATGTCGAAAGCCTAAGCGCATATGCCCGGCAATTCCTTGATATGATGCAGAAACCTGATGTGGATCACATCAGCGGCCTGTCCCCGGCGATCTCGATTGAACAAAAAACCACGTCGAAAAACCCCCGTTCGACCGTGGGTACCGTGACCGAGATTTACGACTACATGCGCTTGCTGTTCGCCCGCGTCGGCACGCCCTACAGCCCCGCCACCGGCAAACCCATCGAAGCGCAGCAGGTCCAAGACATGGTCGACCGGATCATGACGATGGAGGAGGGGACCCGCGCCTTTCTGCTGGCCCCCATCGTGCGCGACCGCAAAGGTGAATATCGCAAAGAATTCCTAGAGCTGCGCAAACAGGGTTTCCAACGCGTTAAGGTTAACGGCGAGTTTTACGAGCTGGACGAGCCGCCGACGCTGGACAAGAAATTCCGCCATGACATTGACGTTGTCGTTGACCGGATCGTGGTCCGCGAGGGGCTTGAGACGCGGCTGGCCGACAGCTTGCGCACCGCGCTTGATCTGGCCGATGGCATCGCGATCATCGAAACCGCCCCCGCCGAAGGTGAGCCTGAACGCTTTACCTTTAGCGAGAAATTCGCCTGTCCCGTGAGCGGTTTCACCATCCCCGAGATTGAGCCGCGCCTGTTCTCGTTCAACGCCCCGTTCGGTGCCTGCCCGTCCTGCGACGGTCTGGGCAAGGAACTGTTCTTTGACGAACGCCTTGTTGTGCCCGATCAAAACCTCAAGATTTATGACGGCGCTTTGGCCCCGTGGCGCAAGGGCAAGTCGCCCTATTTCTTGCAGACCATCGAAGCCATCGCCAAGCATTACAATTTTAACAAAAGCACCAAGTGGAAAGACCTGCCCGAAAATGTGCAGCAGGTGTTTTTACGCGGCTCCGGCAAGGAAGAGATCAAGTTCCGCTATGACGAGGGTGGCCGCGTTTATGAGGTCAGCCGCGTGTTCGAGGGCGTTATCCCGAACATGGAACGCCGCTATCGCGAGACCGACAGCAACTGGATCCGCGAAGAATTCGAACGCTACCAGAACAACCGCCCGTGCGGCACCTGCGGCGGCTACCGCCTGCGCCCCGAAGCCTTGGCCGTCAAGATCGGTCCGGTCGATGGCAAACCCGAAGAGCGCCTGCACGCAGGCGAGGTTGTGCAGATGTCGATCCGCGAGGCGTTCGATTGGTGTAATGCCGTACCCGACCAGCTGACCAAGCAAAAGAACGAGATCGCCCGCGCCATTCTCAAGGAAATTCGCGAGCGTCTTGGATTTCTAAATAACGTTGGATTAGAATACCTTACACTGGCACGTTCAAGTGGTACGTTAAGTGGTGGCGAAAGCCAACGCATCCGTCTGGCCTCGCAAATCGGGTCGGGGCTGACGGGGGTTCTTTATGTTCTCGATGAACCTTCGATCGGGTTGCACCAGCGCGACAATGACCGTCTGTTGCAGACGCTGAAAAACCTGCGCGACCAAGGCAACACCGTGATCGTCGTCGAACATGACGAAGAAGCGATCCGCGAGGCCGACTATGTCTTCGACATCGGTCCGGGTGCGGGTGTGCATGGCGGGCAGGTGGTCAGCCACGGCACGCCCGAACATGTCGCCAACGACCCCAACTCGCTGACCGGCCAATATCTGACCGGCAAGCGCGAGATTTCCGTGCCCGCCAAGCGGCGCAAAGGGAACAAGAAAAAGATCAAGGTCGTCAAAGCGACGGGTAACAACCTGCAAAACGTCACCGTCGATTTCCCCTTGGGGCAGTTCGTCTGCGTCACCGGCGTGTCCGGCGGCGGCAAATCGACCCTGACCATTGAAACCCTGTTCAAAACCGCGTCGATGAACCTGAACGGTGCGCGGCAAACCCCGGCCCCCTGCGAGACGATCAAGGGCCTCGAACATCTGGACAAGGTGATCGATATCGACCAGCGCCCCATCGGGCGCACACCCCGGTCGAACCCTGCGACCTACACGGGTGCCTTTACCCCGATCCGTGATTGGTTCGCCGGTCTGCCCGAAGCCAAAGCGCGCGGATACAAGCCGGGGCGGTTCAGCTTTAACGTCAAGGGCGGCCGTTGCGAGGCCTGTCAGGGCGACGGCGTGATCAAGATCGAAATGCACTTTTTGCCCGACGTCTACGTCGAATGCGAAACCTGCAAGGGCAAGCGGTATAACCGCGAAACCCTTGAGGTTAAATTCAAGGGCAAATCCATCGCCGACGTGCTGGATATGACCGTCGAAGACGCGCAAACATTCTTTGCCGCCGTGCCCAGCATTCGCGAGAAAATGGACGCTCTGATGCGCGTCGGCCTTGGCTATATCAAAGTCGGCCAGCAGGCAACGACCCTATCCGGTGGCGAGGCGCAGCGCGTGAAGCTGTCCAAGGAACTCAGCAAACGCTCCACCGGGCGCACGCTGTATATTCTGGACGAACCTACCACAGGCTTGCATTTCGAAG
Source organism: Sulfitobacter sp. AS59 (assembly GCF_038899995.1). NCBI lineage: Bacteria > Pseudomonadati > Pseudomonadota > Alphaproteobacteria > Rhodobacterales > Roseobacteraceae > Sulfitobacter > Sulfitobacter sp. AS59. The sequence goes on along the minus strand of NZ_JBBMQK010000001.1, from coordinate 415,026 downwards.
ACGTGCGCAAGCTGTTGGAAGTGCTGCATGAATTGGTCGATCAGGGCAATTCAGTCATTGTGATCGAACATAACCTCGATGTGGTCAAAACCGCAGATCACATCATCGATATCGGCCCCGAGGGCGGCGATGGCGGCGGGCGTGTGGTGGCCACAGGCACACCCGAACAGGTCGCCGAGGTCGCGGAAAGCCACACGGGCCATTACCTCAAGCCGATGTTGTCACCGCGTAAGGTCGCCGCTGAATAGCTCTGCATCGTTCATTTTGCCAAGTAAACTCCACGGGGGTCCGGGGGTGTGAAACCCCCGGCCTTCGCCCCCGGAAACTCAGCCGCGATTGCGTTGTTCAAACCGGGGCAGCATGGCCGAAAAATCTTTGCCCATGCCGTCTTCATCCTCGACAAATTGCGCATACAGCGTACGGGCCAATTCGCCCATGGGCGTGTCAGCATTGGCCATCTCGGCCGCCTGTTGCGATAGCCCCAAATCCTTGAGCATCAATTCAGCCGCAAATCCGGGCGCATAGCCGTTGTCGGCGGGCGAGGTGGGGCCAACACCGGGGGCAGGGCAATAGGCATTCATCGACCAGCTATAGCCCGAAGAGGTGCTGACCACGTCGAACATTTTCTGACGGTCGAGGCCCAGTTTATCGGCCAGCGCAAAGGCTTCGCAGGTGGCGATCATGGTTACGCCAAGGATCATGTTGTTACAGATTTTCGCGGCTTGGCCCGCTCCTGCATCGCCGCAATGCACGGCCTTTTGACCCATGATGTCGAACAGCGGTTTCGCCTTAGCAAATGCTGGCTCTGACCCACCAGCCATGAATGTCAGCGTTCCGCCAGCGGCCCCGCCGATACCCCCCGATACCGGGGCGTCAACGGCTAAAATCCCTGCATCTTCAGCAGCTTCTGAGGTGTTCTTGGCGCTTTCGACATCCACGGTGGAGCAGTCAATAAACAGCGCGCCCTTGCTCATGTGGGGAATGGCTTGCGCCGCGACTTGGCGCAGGATTGACCCGTTCGGCAGCATGGTGATCACGACGTCCATGTCCTTGACGGCACCCTCAAGATCGGTTGCGACGGCAACGCCCTCGGCAGTGGTGCCCGCGACGTCAAAACCCGTAACCTGATGCTCGGCCTTGGCTAGATTGGACGCCATCGGCGCACCCATATTGCCAAGCCCAATGAAACCAATCTTCATGCTCATGTCGTTTTCTCCAGTGTCAGGGCGTCTTGGCCCAAGGGTTTCAACATCGTTGCGACCGCCGCAAGGGGGACATTCATATCGGCATATTTCCAGCTGGGATTGCGGTCTTTGTCGATGATCGCCGCGCGAATGCCTTCCAGAAAATCGCCATGCTCCATCGCGCGAAAGGTGAACCGGTATTCAAGGTCCAGCGCCTTTTCGATGGTCAATGAAGGGCCGCGCAGACGGTGGATCGCCTCAATCGTGCTGGCCATGGCAAGGGGGCTCATCCGGGACATTTTCTTGTAGGTATCTGACGCGAAATCGCTGTCTTTGGTGCGCAGATTGTTCAGCACATCGCTCAGTGATTCACCGTCGAACAGCTCGTCTATCTGGTCTTGTCGCGTGGCTAAAGTCGAGTCTGGCGGCGCGATTTTTGCGGCGTCAATGGCCGCCACATCGCCGGAATTTTCGAGCGCGAGAATTACGTCATTCCACTTTAGCTGCGGAATGTAGCTATCTGCAAAGCCTGCATAAATTGCGTCTTCGGCGGCCATGCGGGTGGCGGTGGTGCCCAGATATTCACCCATGCGCCCCGGTGCCAGCGCCAGCATCAAAGTGCCGCCCACATCAGGGAGCAGACCGATCCCGCATTCGGGCATCGCGATCTGGCTGTTTTCGCCCACAATGCGGTGCGATCCGTGACAGCCAAGGCCAACGCCGCCGCCCATTGTGAAGCCTTGCAGGAAGGATACAACCGGCTTGGGATAGGCGAAAATCTTGGCGTTCAACCGGTATTCATCGGCCCAGAATTTGCGGCCATAGGCGTAGTCACCTTTGGTGCCAGTGGCATAAAGCTCGGCAATATCTCCGCCGGAGCAAAAGGCGCGTTCGCCCTCCGCATCCAGCACGATCAGATCAACGGCGTCATTGTCGCGCCACGCATCGAATGCGTCTTCGATGGCCAGACACATCTCATAGGTTAACGCGTTCAGCGCTTGGGGGCGGGTCAGGGTGATCCGTCCGGCGCGGCCCGTAATGCGGATGGAAATATCGCTCATCTGTTTTTCAGCATGTCACGGGCGACAATCACGCGCATAATCTCGTTCGTGCCCTCAAGTATCTGGTGTACCCGCAGATCGCGCACCAGTTTCTCGATGCCATAATCTGCCAGATAGCCATAGCCGCCGTGCAGTTGCAGGCATTGATCCACGACCTTGCTGCCCGTTTCTGTGACGAATTTCTTGGCCATGGCGCAGAACTTGGTCGCGTCGGGCGCGCCATTGTCCAGCTTCCATGCGGCGTGGCGCAGGAAGGTGCGGGCGGCTTGCAGCTCGATCTCCATATCGGCGAGCCGCCATTGCAGCCCTTGGAACTGGTCGATGGATTTACCAAATGCCTTGCGGTCGCCCATGTAATTCAGGGTCGAGGTCAGCGCGGTTTGCGCAGCCCCCAGCGAACAGGCGGCGATGTTCAAACGTCCGCCATCCAGCCCCATCATGGCGTATTTGAAACCTTTGCCCTCTTCGCCCACCAGATTGCCGGCAGGGATGGTGCAATCATCGAATTGCACTTGCGATGTCGGTTGGCTGCGCCAGCCCATCTTGTCCTCTAGCCCGCCGAAGGACAGGCCTTTGGTGCCGCTCTCCACATAGACGGTGGACACGCCCGCGGCCCCATCGTCAGAGGTGCGCACCATGGCCACATAGGCGTCGGAATATCCGCCGCCCGAGATGAACGCCTTGGTCCCGTTCAGGGTGTAGCCGTCGTTGGTGCGGTCGCATTTGGTCTTGAGAGCGGCCGCGTCGGAGCCTGATCCGGGTTCGGTCAGGCAATAGCTAAGCACCGTATTCATCGACAAGACATCGTCCATGATCCGCGATTTCAATTCATCGCTGGCAAAACTGTCGAGCATCTTGGCGCACATATTGTGGATCGATAGGAATGCCGCAACCGACGGGCAGGCCATGCTGAGTGCTTCGAACACCAGCGTCGCGTCAAGCCGCGTCAGGCCGGATCCGCCCGCGTCTTCAGACACATACAAACCGCCAAAGCCAAGCTCGGCGATCTTGGGCCAGATTTCCTTGGGGATGGTTTCGTCTTTTTCCCATTGCCGCGCGAAAGGGGCAATATGTTCTTGGCCAAAGCCGTAGGCCATGTCGAAGATGGCAGATTGTTCTTCGGAAAGTGCGAAATCCATAGCGATGATCCCTCCCAAGATCGGTCGAATTGAACGTTCGTTTAATTGTATAGAGATACGCCGAAGGCGCAAGCGGTCTGCGGGGGATTAACCCCCGCAGCGCATGGATCACTCCATCGGTTTAAAGTTGAACTCGCCGCCTTCTTTGATGCCTGACGGCCAGCGCGAGGTCACGGTTTTGGTGCGTGTGTAGAATTTGAACGCATCCGGCCCGTGCTGGTTAAGGTCGCCAAAGACCGATTTTTTCCAGCCGCCAAAGGTGTGATAGGCGAGCGGCACAGGGATTGGCACGTTGATGCCGATCATGCCCACGTTCACGCGGTTTGCGAAGTCACGCGCGGCGTCACCGTCGCGGGTAAAGATCGCGGTGCCGTTGCCCATCTCGTGATCCATGGCAAGGCCAAGCGCCTCTTCGTAGGTTTTGGCGCGCACGGTGGACAGGACGGGACCGAAAATCTCGTGCTTGTAGATGTCCATGTCTTTTGTCACGTTATCAAACAGGTGCGGGCCGACAAAGAAACCGTCTTCATAGCCTTGCAGTTTGAAGTCGCGCCCATCGACAACCAAGGTCGCCCCTTGGTCGATCCCGGTTTGCACCAGCCGTTCAATGTTGGCCTTGGCAGCACCGGTAACAACGGGGCCGTAATCCACGTCTTTGCCGGATGTGTAAGGGCCCACTTTCAGCTTTTCGATGCGCGGGACCAGCTTTTCGATCAAGCGATCAGCGGTTTCATCGCCCACAGGGACGGCCACGGAAATCGCCATGCAGCGTTCGCCAGCCGCACCGTAACCGGCACCGATCAGCGCATCGGCTGCTTGGTCCAGATCGGCATCAGGCATGATGATCATGTGGTTCTTGGCACCGCCAAAGCATTGAACGCGCTTACCATTCGCGCAGCCCGTACCATAGATATATTCGGCGATCGGGGTGGAGCCGACAAAGCCCACGGATTGAATGACGGGGTGGTGCAGGATCGCGTCGACCGCTTCTTTGTCGCCGTTGACGACTTGGATGATGCCCTTAGGCAGGCCTGCTTCTTCCAGCAGTTCGGCCAGCATCAGCGGCACAGAGGGATCACGCTCGGACGGTTTGAGGATGAAGGCGTTGCCGCAGACGATCGCTGGGGCGAACATCCACATTGGGATCATGGCGGGGAAGTTGAAAGGCGTGATGCCAGCGGAGACACCCAAGGGCTGGCGCATGGAATACATATCGATGCCGGGGCCCGCGCTGTCGGTGTAATCACCCTTCAGCAGTTCGGGCGCGCCGATGCAATATTCAACGACCTCAAGCCCGCGCTGTACGTCGCCAGCCGCATCGGGAAGGGTTTTACCATGCTCGCGGGAAAGCGCCTCGGCCAGTTTATCCATGTCGCGGTTCAGCAGGTCGACGAATTTCATCATCACCCGCGCGCGGCGTTGTGGGTTTACGGCGGCCCACGCAGGCTGTGCGGCCATGGCGTATTTCACGGCCTGGTCCATCTCGGTCTCGTTGGCGAGGGGGCATTTGGCCTGCACTTCGCCGGTGGCGGGGTTGAAAACATCGGCAAAACGGCCCGATGTGCCTTTGACATGTTCGCCGTTCAGATAATGGGTGAGCTCTTGCATGGGAATCCTCCGGTTAAGTTTGGGCGAAGGATAGGCTTGCAAAAATGATTGTGAAAGGGGCATGAAGTCAAAACTGTTTTGCATTTTTGCAAGACATATGTGCAGTTTGCACAGCGGGTAGGGGGCCAGCCCCCGTCCTGCGGACTCCCCCGGAGTTTTTTTGGCAAAATGAAGAGAGGTGTGGCGCGTGTTAGGGAATTGGGATGATCTGCGGTTGTTTCTGGCGGTTGCGCGCGAGCAAAGCCTGTCGGGGGCGGGCAAGATTTTGCGGCTTGATCCGGCGACCTTGGGGCGGCGGATGGCGCGGGTCGAAAAGGGGTTGGGCGCGGTTTTGTTCGTGAAATCGCCAACGGGCTATGCGCTGACCGAGGCGGGCGCGCAGTTGTTGGAACGGGCTGAGGCGGCAGAGCAGGCGATGCGCGTGGCCACGGCCCAAGTGGCGGAGCCGTCGGATCGGTTGCGGGGGCAAATCAGGATTGGTGCGCCGGATGGCTGTGCGAATTATCTGTTGCCACAGGTCTGTGCGCGGCTGATCGAGGCAAATCCCGAACTGGACATCCAGATCGTCGCATTGCCGCGGGTGTTCAACCTGTCGCGTCGCGAAGCAGATATGGCGATTGGCGTCAGCGCGCCGACGGCGGGGCGGTTGGTAGTGCAAAAAGTCACTGAGTATAAGCTGCATCTGGCGGCGTCCGAGGCCTATCTGAACAGCAGCGCCCCCATTCGGAGCACTGACGATCTGCAAGGGCATCGCTTGGTCGGCTATATCCCGGATATGATTTTCGACCGCGAGCTGGATTATCTGACCGAATTGGGCATGACTCGCGTCCCTTTGGCATCAAATTCGGTTTCCGTGCAGGTGAATATGATCCGGCAGGGTGGGGGCGTTGGTATTGTCCATGATTTCTGCCTGCCTGCCACCCCCGGCGTCACGCGGGTTTTGACATCGCAGGTGGCGCTGAGCCGGGCATTTTACCTGATCCGGCACGAGGATGATCGCCGCAATCAACGGTTGAGCCGCTTTGCAGATGAACTCGCACAGGGTATTCGAACAGAAGTGTTAAAACTTGAGGCAAATACTTGACAGGTAATAGCATTAAAGGGAACCTAGGGTTCAGAGCAATATTATTGCGGAGGGCTCCTGAATGCTTGTATCTCAAATCCTGAAAACCAAGGCCGACGACAGTGTGACCACGGTCAAGCCGGGCATGTTGATCGCCGATGCGGCGCAGATGCTGGCGGAAAAGCGGATCGGGACCTTGGTGATATCGAGCGACGGCAAGAACCCCGATGGCATCCTGTCAGAGCGTGATATCGTGCGCGAGTTGGGCCGTCAGGGCGGCGCGTGTCTGAACATGACCGTCGAGAGCCTGATGACCCGCAAGCTGGTGACCTGCACCAAAAACGAGACATCAGACGCGATCCTGAACAAAATGACCGAGGGACGGTTCCGCCACATGCCGGTGCTAGAAGACGGTGCATTGGTCGGATTGATTTCGCTGGGCGATGTGGTCAAGGCCCGCCTGATGGAGTTGTCGATGGAGAAAGATGCCCTTGAGGGGATGATCATGGGGCATTAGCCCCAACGTCGCGCGCCAACGTGCAAAATAGGCCGTTGCGTTCCAGGCAAGTAAATGTTTGCCTGCCGCAAATTTTAAGACACAAGAAAACTGGATTACCCTATGCGCGTTGGCCTGTATCCCGGCACCTTTGACCCGATCACGTTGGGCCACCTTGATATTATTCGCCGTGCTGCGACATTGGTCGACAAATTGGTGATCGGCGTGGCCATCAACCGCGACAAGGGGCCGCTGTTCGAGCTGGAAGAACGTGTGGCGCTGATCAATTCGGAATGCGCGGCGCTGTCAGAAGAAACCGGCACCAATATTGTTGTGCATCCCTTTGAAAATCTGCTGATTGATTGCGCCCGTGATGTGGGCGCGCAGATGATCATTCGTGGTTTGCGTGCGGTTGCTGACTTTGAATATGAATATCAAATGGTTGGCATGAACCGTAAGCTGGATGACAGCATTGAAACGGTGTTCCTGATGGCCGAAGCCGAACATCAGGCGATTGCAAGCAAGCTGGTCAAGGAAATTGCCCGGCTTGGCGGGGACGTCAGCAAATTTGTGACGCCCGCCGTCAATGCCGAGCTTAAGAAACGCTTTTCCGGCGCATAACCCCTAAAGGAATTTCGCGATCACGCGGGATGTATCCAGCATGCGGTTGGAGAAGCCCCATTCGTTGTCATACCACGCCAACACGCGCAGTTGCGTGCCGTTTTGAACCGACGTCTGATCGGTGGCGACGACGCAGGAATGGCTGTCGTGGTTCAGGTCAATCGATACAAGCGGCTTGTCGACCATACCCATGATGCCTTTGAGCGGCCCTTCGGACGCGGCGCGTAGAACGTTGTTTACGTCCTCAGCCGTTACCTTGCGGGAAAGCTCGACCACCAGATCAACGCAAGACACATTGGGGGTGGGGACGCGGATCGCGGTGCCGGCGATGATGCCGTCAAGCTCTGGCAGAACCTTGCCCAATGTCTTGGCCGCACCGGTTGTGGTGGGGATCATCGACAGGGATGCAGCGCGGGCGCGGTACAGATCGCTATGCGCCGTGTCATGGGTTGGCTGATCGCCGGTAAACGCGTGGATTGTCGTCATGTGACCGTGCACAATGCCGAAAGCGTCGTGCAGCGTTTTGGTCAGCGGTGCCATGCAGTTGGTGGTGCAGGAGGCGTTGCTCATCACCGTGTCATCGGCGGTAATGATATCTTCGTTCACGCCGTAGACGATTGTTTTCATGGCGTCTTTGCCAGGGGCCGAGATCAGCACCCGCTTGGAGCCGTTCGCAAGATGCTTGGCAGCACCGTCGCGGGTCACAAAGATGCCTGTGCATTCCAGCGCGATATCGACATCGCCCCATGGCAATGCTGCGGGGTCGCGTTCGGCGGTGACGCGAATTGGGCCTTGGCCCACGTCCATCGTGCCATCGCCCAGCGTCACCGGACGGCCATAACGGCCATGCACGGAATCGAATTCGAACAGATGGGCGTTGGTCTCAAGCGGGGCCAGATCATTGATCGCGACCACCTGAAGGTCATCGCCACCCTGTTCCATCAAAGCGCGCAGTACGTTGCGGCCAATGCGGCCAAAGCCATTGATTGCGATTTTGGTTGCCATCGGGGCGTCCTCCTGAATGTGATAGCGCTAACATGATGATCCAAGGCGAAAAGTCAACCGATGGGGCATCAATTAGGGACAGGATTGGCGAAAACCACCGAAAATGAGGGCCGCATGTTTCCGATCAGCGCCAGAAAGCGACCCACTCGAGCAGGTCCATAAACTTTTTAGTTAAAAATATGAGGTTTTCGGTACCGAAATAGGCCACATCCACAACCAGCGCACCAATCAGAACAATTGCCAAAGCGAGGGCGATAGGGGTGTTCATTCCGTAACTTCCTTGCGCGGTGCCCGGCCCAGATACATGCGGCCCCGTTTATAACAGGACCCCAGATATGACAGGGCAGGGCCGGTGCCGCAAGGCTTAGCCAAGTTTGCCCATGGCGACGGCAACATCGGCCATACGCACAGAGAAGCCCCATTCGTTATCGTACCACGCCAGCACGCGCACCATCCGGTCCGAGACGACCATGGTTTGATCCGGTGCAAAGATCGAGCTTTCCTCGGTGTGGTTAAAGTCGATGGAGACTTTCTTTTCCGGGTCATAGCCCAGCACGCGCTTCATCGGGCCTTCGGCGGCGGCGCGCATGGCGGCGTTAACCTCTTCGACGGTGACATTGCGCGAGGCACGGAATGTCAGGTCAACGGCGCTGACATTGGGGGTTGGCACGCGCATGGCGGTGCCGTCCAGCTTGCCTTTCAGCGCGGGCAGTACTTCGCCCAAGGCAGCCGCTGCACCGGTCGAGGTCGGGATCAACGCCATGGCAGCGGCGCGGGCGCGGTACAGGTCATCATGGCGGCGGTCCAGCGTGGGCTGGTCGCCTGTATAGCTGTGGATCGTGGTCATGATGCCGTATTCGATGCCAAAGGATTCTTGCAGAACCTTGGCCAGTGGGGCCAGACAGTTGGTGGTGCAGGACCCGTTGGAAATCATCGTGTCAGACGCTTGCAATTCGTGGTCGTTCACACCGTAAACGATTGTGCGGTCAACGTTTTTACCCGGTGCAGACAGCAACACGCGCTTTGCGCCACGCTCAAGGTGAACATTGGCCTTGGTGCCGTCGTTGAATTTGCCGGTGCATTCCAGAACGACATCGCAGCCATCCCAGTTCAGCTCGTTCATGTCATAGGTCGACATGACCTCGATCGGGCCTTGGCCCAGATCCAGCGTGCCATTGCCGACTTTGACCTCGTTCGGGAAGCGCCCGTGGACGGAATCGTATTTGATCAGATGGGCCGCTGTCTCAAGCGGGCCGGTGGCATTGATGCGGACCACTTCGATGTCATCGCGGCCAGAAGCGGCGATATGTGACAGGGTGCAGCGGCCAATACGGCCAAATCCGTTAATACCAACTTTGATCGTCATGGGGCGTCCTTTGAAAAATGCGGTGACGTTAGGCGCTCTATAATGGCAGCACGCGCGGGACGGAAAGCGGAAAATGACGTAAATTCCGTATGTTAGCGATAACTTGGCATGTTAGCGATAACCTGACATGTTTATCAAAATGCTGCTGGGTCTTTGCCTTCGTCTGGCACTGGGCTAGGTTCATTTCTGACAAATTTGGAGAGACATGATGAGTGGTTTACTGGCGCTGTTGGATGACGTGGCCGCAATTGCCAAAGTGGCAGCAGCAAGTGTGGATGATGTGTTCGGGCAAGCCGCAAAAGCCAGTGCAAAAGCAGCGGGGGCCGTCATTGATGATGCCGCCGTAACGCCGAAATATGTGCATGGGTTCGAGGCCAAGCGCGAGCTGCCGATCATCTGGCGCATCACCAAAGGGTCGCTTCGAAACAAGTTGGTGTTTTTGCTGCCTGCCGGTTTGGTGCTTTCCAATTTCGCGCCTTGGGCGATATCGCCGCTGTTGATGCTGGGGGGTGCATATCTTTGTTTTGAAGGGGCGGAAAAAGTCGCCCATGCCTTGGGGTTAGGCGGCGCGGGGCATGACGACTATCCCGAAAAGGCAGAGATCATCGAAGACCCCGCCCATCTGGAAGAGCAAAAGGCCCAAGGGGCGATCAAGACCGATTTCATTCTGTCTGCTGAAATCATGACGATCATCCTGTCCAACCTTGCGGTGTCGAATTTCTGGATGGAAGCGGCAGCACTGGCGGCGGCGGCGGTCATGATCACGGTTGCGGTCTATGGATCGGTGGCGCTGATCGTCAAAGCGGACGACGTGGGGCTGTACATGGCGAAAAACGGCAACCTCGGCGTCACCCGCACCATCGGCCGCGCGGTTGTGCGCGGCATGCCCAAGTTTCTGACGACGCTCACCATCATCGGCACCGCGGCGATGCTGTGGGTTGGTGGGTCAATCATCATTCACGGGATGGAGGAGCTGGGCTTTGGCACCCTAGGCCACCTGATCCACGACGCAGCCGCCTATATGGGCCACATGGTACCCGCCGCCTATACCGCGACTGTTGAATGGATCGCCAAGGCCGCGATGGACGGTGTGTTTGGTCTGGCGCTTGGGTTGATCCTGATCCCTATTGGCGAAAAGATCGTCACCCCCCTGTGGCGCGCTGTGTTCAGCCGTAAAAAGAAGGGCCCGCAGGCGGTCTGATATCGCAGTGATCTAAAACGAAAAAGGGGGCCAGCGCGGCCCCCTTTTTTAATGTCTGTACGTTATGTCTGAACGCGCGGGTAGCTTACAGCAGCGCTTTGGCTTTGTCGGCCACGTTCTGTGGCGTGATGCCGAACTTCTCGAACAACTCGTCTGCCGGGGCAGAGGCACCGAAACGATCCATGCCGACGAAATCGGCCTTGTTCCATTTGCCACGCTCGCCGGTCAGCCAGCGATCCCAACCCTGACGCACGGCAGCTTCGACACCGACGCGCACGGGGCCTGCGGGCAGAACCCGGCGGCGGTATGCCTCGTCTTGTTCGGCGAACAGCTCCATACAAGGCATGGACACGACGCGGGTACCGATGCCTTGCTCTTGCAGGATATCACGTGCTTTCAACGCGATCTCGACCTCGGAACCGGTGGCGATCAGGATGACCTGACGTTTGCCCTCTGCATCGGCCAGCACATAGGCACCCTGTTCGGTGAGGTTCTTGTTCTTATGCTCAAGACGCACGGTCGGCAGGCCCTGACGGGTCAGGGACAGCACCGATGGCGTGTCTTTCGACGTCAGCGCGATTTCCCACGCCTCAGCTGTTTCAATCGTATCGGCGGGACGGAACACATAGGTGTTCGGTGTCGCGCGGCTGATCGCCAGATGCTCGACCGGTTGGTGGGTTGGGCCATCTTCGCCCAGACCGATGCTGTCATGGGTCATGACGAACACGGTTGGCACTTGCATCAACGCGGCCAGACGCATGGCGGGGCGCGCATAGTCGGTGAAACACATGAATGTGCCGCCATAGGGGCGCATGCCGCCGTGCAGGGCCATGCCGTTCATCGCGGATGCCATGCCGTGTTCACGAATGCCCCAATAGACATAACGCCCACCACGGTTGTCGATGTCGAACACGCCCAGATCAGCGGTTTTGGTGTTGTTCGAACCGGTCAGGTCAGCCGAGCCGCCCACGGTTTCGGAATACAGCGGGTTCAAGACCTCGAGCGTCTTTTCGCTGCTGGCGCGGGTGGCCAGTTTCGGTGCAGTTTCAGAGATCTGCTTTTTGAACGCTTTGACGGTCGCCGACAGTTTCTTGGGCGCGTCGCCAGCCAGCGCGCGGTTGAACTCCTCGCGCTTGGTGCGGGACATGGCGTCGAAACGCTCTTCCCATTCTTTGCGGGTGTCTGCGCCGCGCGATCCAATGGCTTCCCATGCGGATTTCACATCGGCAGGTACTTCGAACGGGCCGGTTGTCCAGCCATAGGCGGCTTTGGCGGCGGCCATCTGGTCGGCATCGGTCAACGCGCCGTGACCTTTTGACGTGTCTTGTGCGGCGTGACCCAAAGCGATGTGGGTCTTGCAAGCGATCATCGAGGGCAGATCGGAATTGCGTGCCTCGGTCAGGGCGGCGTCGATCTGGTCGGGGTTGTGACCGTCGATTTCAACGACATGCCAACCGGCGGCCTTAAAGCGCGCGACTTGATCAACGGTGTCGGACAGGGTGACGGGGCCATCGATGGTGATGTTGTTATTGTCCCACATCACGACCAGCTTGCTCAGCTTGTGACGGCCGGCAAGGGCAATCGCTTCTTGGCTAACGCCTTCCATCAGGCAACCGTCGCCTGCGATCACATAGGTAAAGTGATCGACGATTTTCTTGCCGTATTGGGCGCGCTGGATTTCTTCGGCCATGGCAAAGCCCACGGAATTCGCAATCCCCTGACCCAAGGGGCCTGTGGTTGTTTCAATCGCATCGGCAAGGAAGTTTTCCGGGTGGCCCGCCGTGCGTGCGCCCATTTGGCGGAAGTTCTTCAGCTCTTCGATCGGGAATTGCACGTCGCCAACAAGATGCAGCAGCGAATAGATCAGCATCGATCCGTGACCAGCCGACAGAATGAAACGGTCGCGGTCAGGCCAGAGCGGGTTAGATGCATCAAATTTTAGGTGCTTTTCGAACAGCACGGTTGCAACATCAGCCATGCCCATGGGCATCCCGGAGTGGCCAGAATTGGCGGCGGCGACGGCGTCCAGCGTCAGGGCGCGAATGGCGGTCGCTTTGGACCAATGCTCAGGATTTGCTTTCGCAAGTGCGTTCAAGTCCACGGTGTTGCTTCCTTATAAGGGGGATTAACATTTGGCGGATGAATACCAGCCACCCCGCAAAGATCAAGCACAACCACCCACGGGCAGGTGATGTGTGAAAAGGGGGCGCCAAGATGTTGTTCTTAAAGGGGCAGTAATCCGCGTATGGTTTAGTTAGGATCGATAGCAACAACGTTGACCATCGATTCGATGGTTGGCAAACTGGGCCAAGCAACTTGCGAGGGGCATTAGGGCATGAGCGACATAGAACAATTGCAAGGCCGTATTATGGCCGCCATGGAACGCGCGGCGCGCGGTCTGGAAAAACTGGCACCTGCCAAAGAGGACGTGCCTGACCTGTCGCAGGACCTCGAAGAAGAACGTCTGGCCAATGCGCAATTGACCGAGCGGGTTAAAACCCTGAACGACCAGCTTGAGGCCGCAACAGCCGAGGCGCAAGCCAAGCTGGACGCGGCTGACGCGAAGGTCGCGGAATTGGAAGCCAAGCTGGCCCAAGAGGGGGAGGCCCAGTCGCGGGTTGAGCAGCTGGACGTCGAATTGCAGCAGGTGCGCGGTGCCAATACCAAACTGTCAGAGGCCTGCGCCGCCTTGCGCGCCGCCAACGAAGAAGGTGTCGGGGACGCGGACCTGATCAATCAGGCCATGCAAGCCGAGCTGGACGCCTTGCGCGCCGCCCGCACGGCCCAAATCGCCGAGGCAGAGGCGATCTTGTCTGCCCTTTCGCCCCTCGTCGAAGCCGCGCAGGAGTACGCTTGATGCCCGAAGTTACCATTTCCATCGGCGGTCGCCAGTTCGAGGTTGCCTGCCAAGAAGGCGAAGAAAGCTATCTGCACGCCGCAGCCAAGATGCTGGATGACGAGGCGCAGGTGCTATCGGATCAAGTGGGCCGGATGCCAGAGGCGCGGATGCTGTTGATGGCGGGGCTGTTGCTGGCCGATAAGACCGCCAGCGTCGAAGATCAGGTTGGCGAAGTGCGCGCACAGCTGGCCGAACGCGAGGCCGAACTGGCAAAACTGCGCGACACCGTGGTGGAACCCGAACGCATCGAAGTGCCCGTTGTACCGCAAGCGGTCACGGATGGTTTGGCCGAAATGGCCGCCCGCGCCGAATCCTTGGCTCAAGAGGTCGAAGATAAAGCCGCGAGCTGAGTTTTCGGGTCTGCTTGGTAAATGGCGGGCGGGGGGGGGGCTTACCCCTGCGCCAATACCACATAGGCCGCGTACCCGATTAAAAACACGATCCCTGTAACGCGCCCGATCACGGGGCGCGTCAGCAAAAGCTCGGTGATCACCAACGACAGCGCGATCATGACGGGCAGATCGAAGCTGATGAACCGGCCCGCGACCGGAATGGGTTGGATCACGGCGGTGACGCCCAAGATGCCAAATACGTTAAAGATGTTGGACCCGATCACGTTGCCGATTGCGATCTCGGATTGCCGCCGGAACGCGGCCACCACCGATGTGGCCAATTCGGGCAGGGACGTGCCAACCGCGACGATTGTCAGCCCAATGAACGCCTCGGACAGGCCCGCATCGCGGGCGATGGACACCGCGCCCTCCACCAGAAAACGCGCCCCGAACAGCAAGGCGACAAAACCGGCAATGACCCATAGGAGCGATCTGAGCGCTTTGGGTTTTTCTGTGCTAGGGGTATCGTCTTGGGCCATGTCACCGGGCCGCAAATAGGCCCAGACCAGATATCCGATAAGGCCCGCCAACAGCATCACGCCCGCTGGTCTGCCGATCTCTCCGCCCCAGAAAATCGGTGCCAAAGCCACGGCGGCCAAGACCATCACGCCCGTGTCGCGCCGCAGGGTGGCACCGGAAACGCGGATCGGCCAAACAAGCGCCGTAATCCCCATAATCAACGCGATGTTGGCGATGTTGGACCCGACAATATTGCCGACGGCAATGTCGGGCACACCGCGCCACGCCGCTTCGATCGACACCAGCAGTTCGGGCATGGATGTGCCGAACCCCACGACCGTTAGCCCGATCAACAGCGGGGAAATCGCCAACCGTTGCGCGATGCCAACGCTGCCGCGCACCAAGGCCTCGCCGCCCAAAAACAGGCACAAAAGCCCGGCCGCAACATAGATGTAATCCAAAATGAAACTCTCCGGGCAATCAGCCTGCCGCGATCACAAATGGGGATCAGCTTGGCATGTCTACAAGGGGGGAATAGGGGGTGGCGAAAATAATTTCAGCCGGTGCGAAACTGTGGTGTTTCGCGGTGTTTCAGGGGCATTCGCGCCACAAAAAAGGGCTGGCACGCCAAACGCACCAGCCCCCATGATAAAATCAGCCGTAAAATCAGCCGTTTGCTTCGCGGATCTTGTCGGCGGCGTCTTGGTCGAATTTGACGTCGTTTTCAGCCAGCAATGTGTCCAGCTCACCCGACAGCATCATTTCGGTGATGATGTCACAGCCGCCGACGAATTCACCTTTGACATAAAGCTGCGGCACGGTGGGCCAATCGGAAAAATCCTTGATGCCTTGGCGCAATGCTTCGTCGGCCAACACGTTCACGTCGGCATATTCGACTTCCATATAGTTCAGCACACCGGCCACACGGGACGAAAACCCGCATTGTGGCATGGATTTTGTGCCCTTCATGAACAGCACTACGTCGTTGGCTGTGATGGTCTCTTTGATTTGTGTTGCCGTATCGGTCATTTCGATTTGTCCTTTGGTATAAAGCGTTTGGCGTATTCTTGCGGGTCCTTGGGAATACGGTACGTGGTTTGATGCCCGCCCCCGCCGCCGCCAGAGTGATAGGTTGTTTCGATCTCGTGATAGCCCTTGCCAGGCAGCGACCCGCGGTCGGTATCACGGGTATGGCGCAGGGATTGCAGGCCGCGCAGCACCGCCACGATCAGCACCAGAACTGCCAGTATAACGACAAGTGTCAGGTCCATGGGGCGTGCTCCTTGGGGTTAATCGGGGGCCTTGGTCGTCAGGGCCAGCGCGTGCAAAGCCCCGCTGGGGCCGTCCATCTTGCCCTTGAGAGCGGCATAGACGGCGCGTTGTTGCTGCACGCGGTTTTTCCCGCGAAAGCTTTCGTCGATGACCATCGCGGCCATGTGGACACCATCATCGCCTTGGACCTCGATCTTGGCGTTGGGGAATGTTTCGCGCAAAAGGTCTTCGATATCGCTGGCTTGCATCGGCATGGGGGCGGCTCCGTTCGGTTGTGTCAGCCAAGATGTAGTAGTGCGCGCGGCGGCGTGCAAGTTATCTCATTGAGCGATTGCCGATGACGCACTACATATATCAAACCGCACCGCGCCGCAAAACCGGAGACACCCCCGATGGACATCTTTGAAGACGCACCAGAACGCGCTTATGCATGGGCCCAAGCGGGCCGTGGTGCTGCATTGGCCACAGTTGTCGAAACCTGGGGATCGGCCCCGCGCCGGGTGGGCGCGCAGCTGGCGATTTCCGGCGATGGCGAAATGCAGGGGTCTGTTTCAGGCGGCTGCGTCGAAGGGGCCGTGGTGATCGAGGCGCTAGAGGCGATCGAAGAAGGCACATCGCGCCTGTTGGAATACGGTGTCAGTGATGGCGATGCTTTTGCGGTCGGGCTGGCCTGTGGTGGTAAAATTCGCGTGCTGGTGGAACCGATTGGCGATAGGGGCATGCCCTTTGATATTCTGGCCGATCTGGTCAAGGCACGTGCCGCACGCAAACCTGTCGGCTATGCGGTGTCACTGTCGGGCGGCAATGCACGTCTGGTGGGCGAGGGGTACGAGAACCGTTTTCGGATGGACCGGTCGGGCGTCGAGGAAGATGGCGATACCTTTGTTGCGATCCACAATCCGCCTTTGCGTCTGATCATTGTGGGCGCGGTGCATATTGCGCAGGCTTTGGCCCCGATGGCGCAGATTGCTGGGTTTGACGTGGTGGTGATCGACCCGCGCGAGGCTTTCGGATCGCAAGCACGCTTTCCCGAGGCACGGGTGATCAACGACTGGCCCGATGCGGCGCTGGAAGAGGTCGGCGTCGATACCCGCAGTGCTGTCGTGTTGCTGACCCATGACCCGAAACTGGATGATCCGGCGTTGCATATCGCGTTGCGCTCGCCCGCGTTCTACATCGGCGCGCTTGGGTCTAAACGCACCCATGCATCGCGGGTGGATCGGCTGACGGCAGCGGGGTTTAGCGGCGATGATATCGCACGGATCGCGGGCCCTATTGGCCTTGATATCGGGGCGGCTGGCCCACCCGAGATTGCCGTGGCGATCCTCGCGCAGATGGTGCAAAGCCTGAGAAAACCGTGAAGTTCGGGGCCATCGCCACGCAGGATGCAGCAGGCGCGCTTTTGGCGCATTCCGTCGCTTTGCCCAACGGGCGGCTGCGCAAAGGCCTGCGGCTTGAGCAAAACCACATCGACGATCTGCTGGCTGCGGGGGTGGCGCAGGTCACCGTGGCGCAACTGGCAGCTAGGGACGTGGATGAAAACACCGCTGCGGCGCAATTGGCGCAGGCCTTGCTGGCCGATCATCCGCATCTTGAGATGACAAACGCCTTTACCGGCCGTGTTAATTTGCTGGCCAAGGGGCCGGGGGTGGCCGTGCTGGATGTCGCTGCACTTGAGGCTGTGAATTCGGTCCATCCGATGATCACATTGGCCACGGTGCCGCCGTTTCAGCAGATGGCGAATGGCGGCATGGTCGCGACGATCAAGATTATTTCATATGGCGTCGATCAGGATGATCTGGCGCGGGCCTGCACAGCGGGACGTGGGGCAATACGCCTTGCGCCGCCGGTTTTGCCAGACGCGACATTGATCATCACTGAGATCGCGAAAGGGGCAGGGGACAAGGGCCGCGAGGCCATCGCGAACCGCCTTGCCGCGCTGAACATCGCGCTCAAGGATGTGGTCATGGTGCCCCATCAGACGGCGGCCCTAAGTGCGGCGATCAAATCTGCGGACACGGGGCTGGTATTGATCCTGACCGGATCGGCCACCTCGGATATTGATGATGTGGCCCCCTCTGCCTTGCGTGCCGCTGGTGGCACGGTTGAACGTTTCGGCATGCCTGTTGATCCGGGCAACCTGCTGTTTCTGGGCGCGCTGGAAACGCAAAAGGTGATCGGATTGCCGGGGTGCGCACGGTCGCCCGCGCTGAATGGCGCGGATTGGGTCTTGGCGCGGATCGCGTGTGGTATTGCCGTGACCGACCGTGACATTGCCGCCATGGGCGTTGGTGGATTGCTCAAGGAAATTGCGACCCGGCCCCAACCGCGCCGCGGGTAATCACAGCTATTTGCACGAAAATTTCCCATAAAATCATGCATTGCAAAATATTTTTGTTCTCAACTGGCGGGTGGCATGCTTAACTTGCCGTAACGAGATCAAGAACACTTAAGGGAGGATATCTATGACACAGGTCAAAATGACCGTGAACGGCAAGCCCGCGTCTGGCGAGGTTGAGGGCCGTACACTGCTGGCGTCGTTTCTGCGTGAAAACCTGCACCTGACGGGCACACATATAGGTTGTGACACCAGCCAATGTGGTGCCTGCGTTGTGCATGTGGATGGCGAGGCCGTCAAAGCCTGCACCATGCTGGCGGTTGAAGCCGAAGGCGCGGACGTGAAAACCATCGAATCCATGGCCAATGCCGATGGATCGCTGAACGTGATCCAGCAGGCGTTTCAGGATCACCACGGTCTGCAATGCGGTTTTTGCACCCCCGGCATGGTCATGTCTGCTTCGGCGCTGCTGAAAGACAACCCCACACCGACCGAGGACGAAGTGCGCCACTATCTGGACGGCAACATCTGCCGCTGCACCGGTTACCACAATATCGTCAAAGCAATCATGGCCGCATCCGGCCAGGACGTCAGCGCGCTGGCGGCTGAGTAAAAGCGGCGCGTCTGACCCGTGCGGGGAGGCACGGGAATGACGCAATAATCCGCAATAAATAAGGCGTATCCCTGCGGTTCTGGGTGGCGCCACACCAACAGATAAAACCTGCAAACGCGATGGTGCCCATCACATGCGGCACCCCATAGGGAGGAGAATACTATGCCAAAGGATGGCGGAATTGGTGCCAGCAGCAAGCGGCGCGAAGATATTCGGTTTTTGACCGGCGAGGGTAATTATACCGACGATATTAACCTGCATGGTCAGGCCTATGTGTTCTTTCTGCGCTCGGACATCGCGCATGGTACGTTGAACTCAGTTGATACATCGGCCGCCGAGGGCATGCCCGGCGTGGTCAAGATTTTCACTGGTGCGGATTTTGAAGCCGTCGGATCGATCCCTTGCGGTTGGCAGGTGACGGACAAGCATGGCGAAGTCATGCAAGAACCGCGCCACCCCGTTCTGGCCCACGGCAAAGTGCGCCATGTAGGTGAACCGATTGCAGCCGTTGTGGCGGAATCATTGGCCGAAGCCCGCGATGCCGCCGAAGCCATCGTGCTGGACATCACCGATCTGCCCGCCGTCATCGACATGAAGGAAGCCGTGAAAGACGGCGCGCCCAAGGTGCATGACGATCTGACGTCGAACCTGTGCTACGACTGGGGCTTTGTCGAAGAAAACAAAGGTGCGGTCGATCAGGCGTTCAAAGACGCGGCCCATGTCACCACGCTGGAGCTGGTCAACAACCGTTTGGTGGCCAACCCGATGGAGCCTCGGGTTGCAGTTGGCGATTACGCCCGAGGCACGGGCGATCACACGCTCTATACCACTTCGCAAAACCCGCATGTTATCCGGCTGCTGATGGGCGCATTCGTTTTGGGCATTCCTGAACATAAACTGCGCGTTGTGGCCCCGGATGTGGGCGGCGGTTTCGGCACCAAGATTTTCCACTACCAAGAAGAAGCGTTCTGCACCTTTGCAGCCAAGGCCTGTAACCGTCCCGTCAAATGGACATCCAGCCGGTCAGAGGCGTTCATGTCGGACGCCCATGGCCGCGACCACGTCACCAAGATCGAGATGGCGCTGGATGCGGACAATAACTTCACCGCTTTACGTACAGATACTTACGCCAACATGGGCGCGTATCTGTCGACGTTTGCGCCGTCGGTTCCAACATGGCTGCACGGCACCTTGATGGCGGGGAATTATAAAACGCCGCTGATCTATGTGAACGTTAAGGCCGTGTTCACCAACACCGTTCCCGTCGATGCCTATCGCGGCGCGGGCCGCCCCGAGGCGACCTATCAGCTGGAACGTCTTGTTGATAAATGTGCGCATGAGCTGGGCGTTGATCCGATTGCCCTACGGCGTCAGAACTTTATCACCGAATTCCCCTATGCCACCCCTGTGGCGGTGGAATATGACACGGGCGATTACGTAGCGACCATGGACAAGCTGGAAGAGATTTCAGACTTGGCCGGTTTCGCCGCCCGCCGCACCGCGTCAGAGGCCAAAGGCAAGCTGCGTGGCTTCGGTGTGAACTGCTATATCGAGGCCTGCGGCATCGCGCCGTCGAACCTTGTCGGGCAGTTGGGCGCACGTGCGGGCCTGTACGAATCGGCCACCGTGCGGGTGAATGCCACCGGTGGTCTGGTTGTGATGACCGGATCACACAGCCACGGCCAAGGCCATGAGACCGCGTTCCCGCAAGTCATCGCGGAAATGATCGGCATCCCCGAGGATATGATCGAGATCGTGCATGGCGATACCGCCAATACGCCAATGGGTATGGGGACTTACGGGTCCCGTTCCCTTGCCGTGGGCGGGTCTGCCATGGTGCGTGCGACGGAAAAAATCATCGCCAAAGCGAAAAAGATCGCGTCACACCTGCTGGAAGCCTCCGAGGGCGATATCGAGCTGAAGGACGGCGCGTTCAGCGTTGCCGGCACGGATAAATCGGTGGCGTGGGGCGATGTGACACTTGCCGCCTATGTGCCGCATAACTATCCGCTGGAGGACATCGAACCGGGTCTGGAAGAGACGGCATTTTACGATCCGTCAAACTTTACCTACCCGTCGGGTGCCTATGCCTGCGAGGTCGAGCTGGACCCGGAAACCGGCCATGTGACAATCGAACGGTTCGCGGCTGCCGATGACTTTGGCAATATCGTGAACCCGATGATTGTGACAGGTCAGGTGCATGGCGGGTTGGCGCAAGGGATCGGTCAGGCGTTGATGGAGAACTGTAGCTATGACAGCGACGGCCAGTTGCTGAGCGCGTCCTATATGGATTACGCGATGCCACGTGCTAGCGATTTGCCATTCTATACGGTCGATCATTCCTGCCAGACGCCTTGTACGCACAACCCCTTGGGCGTCAAGGGCTGCGGCGAGGCGGGGGCGATCGGATCGCCACCGGCTGTGGTGAATGCGGTGCTTGATGCGATGCGATCAGGTGGCAAGGATGTAGGTCATATCGACATGCCCGTGACGCCCGCGCGGGTGTGGGCGGCGATGAACGGATAAGAGGATAGGACGGGAGTGGGGGCCAGCCCCCACACCCCCGGAGTTTATTTGGCAAAATGAAGACGAGGGTAGGGAAATCCTGCCAAGTTTTTGGAAGGACGGAAGATGTATAATTTTGATGTAGAAAAGCCGACCAGCATCGCGGATGCGGTGGCGGCCCTGGGGCGAGAAGAGGCGCAACCAATGAGCGGCGGGCAGACTTTGATCCCGACCCTCAAGGCGCGTTTGGCGATGCCGTCAGTCTTGGTGTCGCTGCGTGGTATCGCCGAGATGCAGGGCATTTGCACCGATGATCAGGGGCGTCTTTGTATCGGGGGTGGCACGTTGCACGCGGTTGTCGCGAAAGAGGCGGCTGCGCATTATCCCGCGCTTGCTGGCTTGGCCGCGTGTATTGGCGACCCCGCCGTGCGCAACCGGGGCACCATCGGTGGATCGGTTGCCAACAATGACCCCTCTGCCTGCTATCCGGCGGCAGTCTTGGCCAGTGGTGCGACGGTTGTGACGAACGCGCGTGAAATCGCGGCGGATGATTTCTTTGAAGGGATGTTCGCGACGGCGCTTGAAGAGGGCGAGATCATCACCGAGGTGAAATTCCCGATCCCTGAAAAGGCCCATTACGAGAAGTTCATCCAACCGGCCTCGCGGTTCCCACTGGTCGCGGTATATGTCGCCAAGTTCAGCGACGGCGTACGCGTCGCCGTCACGGGTGCCTCGGAAAACGGCGTCTTCCGCTGGGGTGAGGCCGAGGCGGCGCTGTCGTCGAATTTCTCTGCAAGCGCGGTCGACGGGCTGACCGTGGATGGCAGCGGCATGATCAGCGATCTGCATGGATCGGGCGATTACCGCGCGCATCTGGTGGGTGTGATGACCAAGCGGGCGGTTGCCGCGCTGAGCTAAACCACCAGGCACTCTATCTGGCAAAGCCGTCTTTGAGCGATCAAAGGCGGCTTTCCGCTGTCTGATGAGGGGGTTCTGGAACCTAACAAGCCGCCATGTGTTGAATACCGAGCGCTGCCCGAACGGCGTTTGGATTTAATTTCATAAGGACATGAAATGTTTAGAGTTCTAAAATCGACGACTTCTTTGACGATGTGTTTGGCATTGGCGTTACCCTCGGGCGGGTTCGCGCAATCTGCCACTGTTGGCTGTGCCCCAGAAGGGGGCGAGGCAGTATTCCCTTGCGTTTTGGCGGATGGCACTGAGGTGCAGAATGCGGAACAATTGACCGATCAGCTTGAAGGCGCTGTTACTGGCATCTTGGATGGGACCGGTGCTGTCGAGGCCGAGGCTGACGCCAGTGTTGAAGCAGAAGCGGAAACGGAAGCGACCGATGATGCGCAAGCCACGGCCGATGCTGTAGCTGCAGAGGCTGAAGCCGCGGCCCAAGCAGAAGCGCAAGCGGCGGCAGATGCTGCTGCGGCGCAGGAAGACGCCATTGCCGCGCAAATCGCGGCTGATGCAGAAGCCAAAGCTGTGGCTGATCAAGAGGCAGCGGATCAGGTAGCAGCGCGAGAGGCGGTGCAAGAATCCGTTCCCGCATCTGAGCCGGCACCTAGCGCCGAGGCAGAGACTGCCCCCGCAGCACAGGCCGAGGTGACAGCGGAGCCACAAGCGGAAGCCACCACTGAGGTCCAAGCGGAAGCTGAGGAACCTCAAACAGAAGAGCAGATTGCAGCCGAGTTGGCCGAGCAACAGGCTGCCGAGGAAGCCCGCCAAGAACAACGCGCTGCCGAAGCGTCTGCCGCTGCTGAGGCCGCTGCCGCTGCGGATAGTGGTGAAGTAGAAGCGCAAGTAGAGACCGAGGAGGTCACCGCCGAGCAAACCCGCAGTTCAGATGAAGAGTTTGACAGCCAAGTGACGGGCGAGGCGTCTGGTGATGCGTCTGCCAATGCCGCTGTCCAAGCGGCCCCGCAAGAAGACGACGGTATGAGCAAGTTCGAAAAAGCGCTTCTGTTGGGGCTTGGTGCTGTTGCCGTGGGGGCCGTTTTGAAAAACGGGTCGAAGGTTGTCAGCAACTCGGGTGATCGGTTGGTTGTCGAAGACCAATATGGCGATTTGCGCGTGTTGAAGGATGACGATGCGCTGGTCCGTCAGGCCGGTGACGAAGTGCGCCGCGAAACGTTTAACGACGGGTCGGCACGTACAACTGTGACCAAACCAGATGGCAGTCAGGTTGTGACAATTCTGGGCCGCGATGGCACGGTTTTGCGCCGGATCAACATCGACGCGCAGGGCAATGAATATGTGCTGTTCGACGATACACGCGAAGAACGCCGCGTTGTGGTGAACGAACTGCCGCAGATTGAACAGCGCAACACGCTGGCCAGCGAGCAGAACGAAGAGGCGCTGCGTCTTGCCTTGGAAACCCAGCTGCGTGGCGATCAGGCACAACGCTATTCGCTGCGTCAGGTGCGCGATATCCGGCAGGTCCGTGCACTGGCCCCTGAGATCGAGCTGGATGCGGTGCGTTTCGCGACCGGGTCCGCTGCGATCCGGCCAGAGCAGGCGAAATCACTGGCAAAAATCGGGACAGCCATCAGCAACGCCATTCGCAACGATCCGCGCACGGTGATTTTGGTCGAAGGGCACACCGATGCGGTTGGCGATGCGGGCTATAACCTTGCGCTGTCTGACCGTCGTGCTGAAACCGTGGCGCTGGCGCTGACCGAGTATTTTGACGTACCGCCCGCCAACCTGATTACGCAGGGCTATGGGGAAAGCACGCTGAAAATCCGCACGTTGGATGCTGAACCCGCGAACCGCCGTGCGGTGGTCCGCAATATCACCAGCTTGCTGCGTCAGTAACGTCGGCCCCTAACAACGAACCTTAAAACGAAAAACGCCCCCGCGAGGATATCGCGGGGGCGTTTGTATTTAGCTACCGTTAAAACAGCTTACTTGTTCGGCATCGGGCCGATCAGCATGACCATCTGGCGGCCTTCCATCTTAGGAAAGTTCTCGACGCGGCCGACTTCTTTGGTGTCTTCTGCAACACGTTCAAGCAGCTCGCGGCCCAGATTTTGGTGCGCCATTTCACGACCGCGGAACCGCAGCGTGATCTTTACCTTGTCGCCATTGTCCAGAAACTTGAACACGTTACGCATTTTGACTTCGTAGTCATTGGTATCGGTGTTCGGTCTGAACTTGACCTCTTTGATCTCGATGATCTTTTGCTTTTTGCGCGCTTCGGCTTCGCGCTTTTGCGTCTCGTATTTGAATTTACCGAAATCCATGATCTTGCACACGGGCGGGTTGGCATTGGGAGAAATCTCGACCAAGTCCAGTCCTGCTTCTTCGGCCATTTCCATGGCGCGGCCCGGTGTCACGACCCCGACGTTTTCACCGTCGGCACCAATAAGGCGAATTTCGTTAGAGCGGATATTTTCGTTAATGCGCGGGCCGGTATCTCTTTGTGGCGGCGCGTTATGGGGTCTGCGAGCGATGATGAACGTCCTTTGATTGTTCCGAATTCTCGAAGTCAGAAGGTAAACGTGCCACCGCCCTTCTTCAAGACGCAAAATGGGCTATACTTGAGCAAAATGGGCAAATCGGGTTGCAACTGCGTACTCTAACCCTCATTTGAGCCGATAAGCACGTATTTCGCGTGCGCAAGAACGAAGCTAGTTGGTCTAAAGGGACACATATATCATGAAAAATCTAGTCTGGATCGTTGTCGCAGCGGTGATCGCAATTGGGGGATACATGCTGTATTCCGGTCGCTCGGTTCAAGAGATCGCGACAGAGGCAGCCGATGCCGTCAATGCACCCGAAGCATTGGAAAGCGCCACAGCCGCCGTTGGCGATGCCGTGGATGCAACCGAAGGTGCCGTCGCTGACGCAGTTGAAGCAACAACCGAGGCCGCTGATGCAGCCGCAGAAGCAGCAGCTGAAGCCGCATCCGAGGCAGCCACCGCCGCAACTGAGGCCGCAACCGCCGCTACAGAAGCCGCAACTGAGGCCGCGTCTGACGCCGCAGCAGCCGTATCCGAGACAGCATCCGAGGCGACAGACGCAGCCGCCGAGGCCGCTGAAAACGCCGCAGCAGCCGTTGCGGATACAGCATCCGAAGCAGCCGAGGCCGCATCCGATGCGGTAACAGCAGTTGAAACCGCAGCCACAGACGCAACCGCGTCGGTTGACGCCGCAGCAGACACAGCAGCCGAAGCAACCGTCGAGACACCCGCAGCCGATGCCACCGTCGGCGCAGACGCGGCAACAGTCGCAGGGTTCGATCTGGATGAGGTTCAAGCGCTTGTTGATCAGTCTTCCTTGCCAGAGCTGCAAAAGACCATGTTCAAGCGTGGCCTGACCGCAGCACAAGACAACCCCGAAGCGCTGGAATCGATCCTTGGTCGTATCCGCAAAGCTTTGGATATGTGATCTGATCCGACCCGTCGGACAAAAGAAAACCGCGCCTTCGCAAGAGGGCGCGGTTTTTTCATGTCTGCAGGGTAGGGGCGTTTAGCCGACGAACGCCTTTTCGACCACGTAATGCTTAGGGTCCGAATTCGCCCCTTCTTCAAGACCGAAACCTTCGAGGACTTCCTTGATGTCCTTGTTAAAGGCAAGGCTACCGCAAACCATGCCGCGGTCGGTTTCTGCGTTGATCCCATCAATGCCCAGATCGGCAAAGACGGTGCCATCTTCCAGCAGGGTGGTGATGCGGCCCATCTTGGGGCTTTGTTCACGGGTGGTGGTTGGATAATAAACGATCTTGGCCAGATTATCCTTGCCGATCAGCTCGTGCATCATCTCGTCGTTTTGGATGTCTTCGATCAGGCTGCGGCTGTAATCCAGCTCGGCCACGTCGCGCACGGTGTGGGTGACGATGACTTGGTCAAAGTTCTCATAGGTTTCGGGTTCGCGCAGCAGCGAAGCAAAAGGCGCGAAACCGGTGCCGGTGGCAAACAGCCACAAACGTTTGCCGGGCAACAGCGCGTCATGCACAAGCGTGCCAACGGGTTTGGGGCGCAGGATGATCTGATCACCGGGCTGGATATGCTGCAATTTCGAGGTCAAAGGGCCGTCTTGCACCTTGATCGAATAGAACTCCAACTCTTCGTCCCATGACGGCGACGCAATGGAATAGGCGCGCAGCAACGGCTTTTGCTTGCCGGTCTTGGGGTCAGGGTCACCCATCAAACCGATCATCACAAATTCACCCGACCTAAACCGCAGCGACGCAGGGCGTGAGACGCGGAAGGAAAACAACCGGTCCGTCCAGTGTTTTACAGAAGTGACGGTTTGCGCGTCGGGCAAGGTGGGTACGGGTTTGGCGTCGGTTTGGGGCACGATTGTCTGCTCGGTCATTATTTCATCGACAGGCAATTGGCCCGCCGTCCTTTGTATAGGGGCAAGTGGGGGGGAGGGAAAAGGCCGGTCTTAGCCGCGCAGCCGCGACTGATAGTCATGGTCCTGCCAGTTGGCGCGGGCCAGCCATTGATCCTGCGGCTGGCGCGCGGCCAGATCATCGGGGATCTCGACCTCGTCAAAGCCGGAACGGCGGGCCATGGCGTATTGATCGGCCAGAACATGACCATGGGCCCGCAGCCGCCCAGTATAGCCACGAAGGCGCAGATTGCGCGCGATGGTAAAGCCGCGCCCGTCGGCCGAGCTGGGGAAATCGATGCGGATCATCTGGAGGGTTGAGCTGAGCTGGATATCCTCCGGCTGCGCGTCCGAGGGTACATCAAGGGATGCCGCATCATTCGCGCATCCGAGCGCCGTAAAACCGGCTGCCCAGTCATCTGCAACAAAACCCTGATCGGTTACCAATTGTGTCATGTGTCTGCTCCTATCCGCACCATTTTACCATCGACAAAATGGATGCCGCATTCTTCTTTTTCACTGTTCCGCCAACGCCCTGCGCGGGGGTCTTCGCCCGGTTTGACCGGCGATGTGCAGGGCGCGCAACCGATGCTCGGATACCCCTGGGCCACCAGCGGATGCCGGGGCAGGCGGTTTTCATCAATATAATCAGAGACATCCGCGGCCTGCCAATGGGCCAGCGGGTTCACCTTGATCCGCGCAGGCGCATCTGGTGGGGTTTCGACCTCGAAAAAAGGGAGGGATGCGCGGGTACCTGATTGGAATCGTTTGCGCCCCGTGACCCAACCATCAAACCCTTGCAGGGCTGTCTGTAGGGGCAGGGTTTTGCGCAGCGCGCAGCAGGCATCGGTGTCGCGCAGGTGCAAGGTGCCGTCGGGGTCTTTGTCCGAGATATCAGCGGCCCGAATGGTCTGGATGTTGCGCAGGCCAAGGCGTTCGGCCAGCTCGTGCTGATAGACCAGCGTTTCGGCAAACAGCATTTCCGTGTCAATAAAGATCACCGGCAGATCACGTTTGACCATCGCCGCGAGATGCAGCAAGGCCACCGATTCCGCGCCAAAGCTGGACACCAGCGCAAGGTTCGGCACGTGCTTGATCGCCGCGCGCAGTACGTCCGTCGCGCTGTGATGGCGCAGCTGATCGTTCAGCGCGTCCACTTGCGCGGTCAGCTGTGCGATGCGATCCGGCCCTTCGGGGAGGATTTTTTGTCCATTTGGAACGATTGTGTCACGCGGCATTGGCACGGGCTTCTGGATAGAGGGCGGCCTTGAACGGGGCCAACCCAAGGCGGCGGTAGGTTTGCAGGAAGGTTTCCGCAGGTTCGCTGCGCAGATCAAGATAGCCGCGCACCAGACGTTCAATGGCGGGGATGATTTCATCGGCCGAGAAACCGGGGCCGGCGCGTTCGCCGATGGCCGCGTCTTGGGTGCCGTCACCGCCAAGGGTGATTTGGTAGTTTTCTACGCCAGCGCGATCAAGGCCTAGGATGCCAATATGACCCACGTGGTGGTGACCACAGGCGTTGATGCAGCCCGAGATTTTGATCTTGAGCGGGCCAACTTCGTGTTCCAGCTTGAGCTCGTCAAAGCGGGTCGCGATTTCTTGGGCAATCGGGATCGAGCGGGCCGTGGCCAGCGCGCAGTAATCCATGCCGGGGCAGGCAATAATATCGCTGATCAACCCGATGTTCGCCGTGGCAAGGCCGACGTTTTTCAGTGCGGCATGCAGGGCTGGCAGATCGGCGCGGTGGACATGGGGCAGGATCACGTTTTGCTCGTGGCTGATGCGGAGTTCGTCATGACCGTATTGCGCGGCAAGATCAGCCATCACATGCATTTGGTGCGCAGTTGCGTCGCCGGGCGTCGCGCCATGGGCCTTGAGGCTGATCGACACGATCGTATAGCCTGGCGCGTGGTGATCGGCGAGGTTCGTATCGGCCCAGCTGCGGAAGACGGGATCGCTGTCGTAGGCTGCGGTATAGGCGTCCAGCGGCGCGGTTTTGAACGTCGGCTTGGCGAAGTCCGCCTCGATCCGGGACAGCATCTGTTGGTCCACGCCGGTGAACTGCGGGCGGATCAGCGCGTAGCGTGCGTCGACGCGGGCACGAATGTCGTCGATGCCGTTTTCATGGACGGTGATCTTGATGCGGGCCTTGTATTTATTATCGCGGCGGCCCAGCAGGTTATAGACCGACACGATGGCCTCGAGGGTTGGCAGCAGATCATCGCTGGCCACGAAATCATAGAGCACCTTGCCGATCATCGGTGTGCGACCAAGGCCACCGCCGACAATCACCTGAAAGCCAAGTTCGCCATCACGTTCGACGATTTGCAACCCGATGTCGTGGGCTTTGATCACGGCGCGGTCGTGGGGGGCACCGGAAACGGCGACCTTGAACTTGCGTGGCAGGAACTGGAATTCGGGGTGATCGGTGGACCATTGGCGGATCAGCTCGGCCACGGGGCGGGGGTCTGCGACCTCGTCCGCGGCGGCACCGGCGAAATGGTCGGCGGTCACGTTGCGGATCGTGTTACCGGAGGTCTGGATCGCGTGCATGTTCACTTCGGCCAGCGCATCCAGCATGTCTGGCACATCGCGCAGCTGCGGCCAGTTGTATTGGATGTTCTGGCGCGTGGTAAAATGGCCATAGCCCTTGTCCCATTTCTCCGCAATATCGGCCAGCTTGTGCATTTGCGTGCTGTTCAGCGTGCCATAGGGGATGGCGACGCGCAGCATGTAGGCGTGCAGTTGCAGATAGAGACCGTTCATCAGGCGCAGCGGCTTGAATTCATCCTCGGTCAGGGAGCCGTCAATGCGGCGTTCAACCTGCGCGCGGAATTGCGCGTTGCGCTCGGCCAGAAAGGCGTCATCGAATTCGGTATAGCTATACATTACAGGGTCTCCTGTTTGCCATGGGCATAGTTTGACGGGCCTTTGGCGCGAAACGCTTCGCGGAAATGGACGGGCTGTGGCACCGGATTAGGATCGACGTCGGCGAGATACACGCCGACGACCAGATCAACCTGCTGGCTGGCATCGATCAAGCGCAGATCGGCGTCGGCCTCGTCGGTTAGGACTTCGGCTTGGGCCAGATCGCGGGTCCAGCCGGTCGCGGTTTGATAGATCACGTCGCCTTCAAGCAGGGCGTTTGCGGTGACAACTTTGGGGGTGAAGGGTTTGGCCATTATGCCATCTCCTCTTGCAGGATTTCTGTTGAGGCCAGTGCCGCCGCGCGCGGGGCCAGGCCATAGAATGTCATCGCAGGGCCGTTCATTTCGGCATCTGCCAGATCAGTTGGGAGACGGTCCAGCGTGGTTTCCAGAATGCGTTGTTCGGGGCGCGAGGCGTTTTCGATCACGGTCACGGGGGTGGTGCGGTCGGCACCATGCATGATCAGGCGACCTTGGATAAAGCGGGCGGATTTCTTGCCCATATAAATCGCGGCAACCTCGCCGGGGCGCGCAAGGTTGGCCCAGTCGTGATCTGCAAACCCCTTCATATCGTGGCCGGTCAGGAAGCGGACGCTGGCATTGCGCCCGCGTTTGGTCAGGCTTTGCCCGATTGTGGCGACAGCGGCAGAGGCAGAGGTGATGCCCGGCACGATATGCCAGCCGATGTTATGGGCATCGACGGCATCGATTTCTTCGTCCAGACGGCCGAACACGGTCGCGTCACCGGATTTCAGACGCACGACTTGGGCACCGCTTTGGGCGTGTTCGACCAGCAGATCGTTGATCGTCTCTTGGGCGGTGGAGGGGCCAAAGCCTTCCTTGCCAACATCGATCATCAGCGCCTCGCGGCGGGCAAGCTCTAGGATCTCGGGGCTGATCAGGCGGTCATAGATCACCACGTCCGCCTCGTCCAAGGCGCGGCGGGCTTTCAGCGTCAGCAGTTCGGGATCACCGGGGCCACCGCCGACAAAGGCGACGTGACCCGGGCGGGCGGCACGGGTCAGGTGATCGGCCAGCAGGGTATCAAGCGTCTCGCCGACTGCCGCTTCGCCGTTCGCCACAGCACGGGGGCCAGCATTAAAGTAATAGTCGCGCCAGAAATCACGGCGCGGGCGGCCAAAAGGCAGGGCGTCTGCCACTTTGCGAAAGCCTTTGCCGATGCGCGCGAGGGTGCCCAGTGTGGTGGGCAGGCGTTCCTCAAGATCAGCCTTGATCGCGCGGGCCAGTACGGGTGCCGCCCCTTCGGTGCCGATGGCGATGGTCACGGGATCGCGGTCAACAATGGCGGGCGTGATAAAGGCGCTGTCGTGCAGGTTGTCGACGATGTTCACCAACGCGCCCTCGGCGCGCGCGATGGCGGCAGTGCGGGCGTCCTCGATGGCGTCTTCGTCAGCGGCATAGAACAGTTTCGCGCATAGAACATCGCCAAGTTGCAGCGCGCGGGTATGCAGGGTCAGCCGGCCCGCATCTGCCCATTGGACCAATTCAGGTACGGGCTCAGGCGCGTAAACGCTGATCTTGGCTTGGGATTTCATCAACAGGCGCAGCTTGGCCAATGCGGCATCGCCGCCGCCCGACAACACAATGCGTTGCCCTTTGGTGGAAAGGAAAATCGGGAAATGATCCATGTTGCTGTCCTTGCGCTTGCCTTGGGGTATATATAGGAAATAATTCCGATACTGCGCTAGATGTCTGGACATATAAGAACATGTGTTCTAATTCGCCGGGTAGTTGGAACAGAAGACCACAAACCAAAGGATACGCAGAATGGACGTTCGTATAGACGAGGTAGATCGGAAGATTTTGTCGCAGCTTCAGCGGGATGCGAGCCAATCTTTGGACGATATTGCCCGCGAAGTCGGGTCTTCCAAGACGCCTGTGTGGAACCGGATTCGCAAATTACGCGAGGCGGGCGTGATCGGACAGCACACCGTTGTGCTGGATGCCGAGGCGTTGGGGTTTGAGGCGTGCTTCTTTGTTCTGATACGCACGTCAGAGCACGAGGCCGACTGGCAGGCGGCTTTCCTTAAGGCGCTGCAAGACCGCCCCGAAGTGCAGGAAGCGCATCGTTTGGCGGGCGATATCGACTATATCCTCAAGGTTCGGGTCAAAAACGCGCGCGCCTATGATGCGTTCTATCAAGCGCTGATCTCGGAGGTGCGGGTGCATAATGTCACGGCACTTTTGTCGATGGAGCAGATTAAATCGACGACAATGCTACCGCTTTAGACCGCCTAAACCTCGACCATCAGACGTTCAAGTTTGTGGAAGTGATAGGTGTTTGCATAATGCGGTGGCTCAGCCAGCCGTAGCCCAGGCGCCTGGTCAAAGAGCGCGCGCAGGCCGATCTGCATCTCAAGCCGGGCCAGCGGGGCACCGACGCAGAAATGCAAGCCACCGCCAAAGGCCGCATGTGGTTTCACGGGCCGCGTTGGGTCAAAGCGATCCGGATCGGCATAAACGGCAGGGTCACGCCCCGCAGCCCCAAGCACCAGCGCGATTTTCTTGCCCTTGGCCAGCGTGATGCTGTCCAGATCGATATCCTCATAAGCAAAGCGTTCGAACACATGCAGCGGTGGATCGTAGCGCAGGATTTCCTCGGTCGTGGCAGCGATGGTATCGGGCTGAAATGCGTCCAAAGGTGTTTCATTCGCCAACGCGCAGGCCACACCGTTGCCAAGCGCATGCACCGTCGCCTCGTGCCCGGCGTTCAGCAGCAAAATGCAGGTGCCGATCAGGGCATCGGTGCTGAGCCGTTCGCCGTCTTGTTCGGCTGCAATCAACTGCGTGATCAGATCATCGCGCGGGTCCGTGCGGCGCTGATCAACATAGCCGCGCAAAAACGCGGTGAAATCAGCGGCGGCGGCGTTGGCTGCATCCTCAACCGCGCGGGTGCGGCCGGTTTGATAGATCGCGACCATGGCGTTGGACCAGCGCAAAAGATCGGGCCACATTTCCTCGGGAACGCCCAGCAGTCGCGCGATGATACGCACGGGCAATTGGGTGCAAAAGGCGGGGATCAGATCAAACGGGCCTTGGGGCAATGCGGCCAGCAATTCAGCGGAAATCGTCTCGATCTCGGGCGCGAGGCCGGCAATCCGGCGCGAGGTAAACGCCCGCAACACAAGGCCGCGCAGGCGCGTGTGGGTGGGCGGTTCAAGCTCAAGCATCGAATGCTGGTCGATCGCATGGAAATCCGCGAGATGCGCCGGGACAGGCTGTTGCTGATCTGCGGGAATTTCGCGGCCCAAACGCCTGTCGCGCAGCAACGCCTGCACGGTCGCGGCGTCAAAGGCGGCCAACATTCCGTAATCGTCCCAATACTGCACTGGCGCATCGGCGCGCGCGCGGGCATAGGCGGCATAGGGATTTTGCACGAAATCAGGGTCTTGCGGGGATTGGAGAAAGGTTTTCATACGCCGCAGGAATACCGCGCCCTCTGGTCTTTGCAAGCCGGTCTGTGCCAAATTGTGAAAATGAATGCTGCACTTGGTCGTCGCATCGCGACGTGGTTGATATTTTTGATGGTTGTCGCCGCCCTGTCAGCAGGGGTCTGGCGCTATGCCTATTGGCAGGGGCTGGACCAGCTTAGCGCACGCGGCAAGGCGGATTTATCCGTGGCCAGCGACCGTTTGGTGGCGCAGGTACAGCGCTATCGTGATCTGGCGGTGTTTCTGTCCGATCATCCGCAGATCAGTGACGTGTTGCAGGGCAGGGCACCGGGCACCGC
This sequence comes from Sulfitobacter sp. AS59, assembly GCF_038899995.1. NCBI lineage: Bacteria > Pseudomonadati > Pseudomonadota > Alphaproteobacteria > Rhodobacterales > Roseobacteraceae > Sulfitobacter > Sulfitobacter sp. AS59. The sequence goes on along the minus strand of NZ_JBBMQK010000001.1, from coordinate 381,774 downwards.
GCGGGATTTCTTGCAAGATGTGGCGGATAAATCGGCGGCCTTGGACGTGCGCGTGGTGGATTCTGCGGGGCGTGTTCTGGCCTCGCCGCAAAGCGCGCCGGGTGAGGTGTTGATTGACCTGCCATTCGTGCGCCGTGCGCTTCGCGGGGCGCTTGGCTGGGGCCACGGGCCAAGCCTGCCGCTGACCGACCGTGCCTATTTTCACGCGGCCCCGGTGTTCGATGGCGCGGGGCTGGTCAAGGGGGCCGTGGTGGTCACGACCGACCTGAACGGCATCGATTACGGCTGGCGCGGCAGCAATCCGGCGGCGTTCTTCACTGACGATGCGGGGGTTGTGCAAATTTCCAACCGGTCGGAAATGCTGTTCTGGCAGCGGCCCGAAGGCACCTCTGGCCTGATCCCGCCCGACGGTGCGGCACTGGCGTTTGAGGCCGGATGGGTCAACGGGCACGAGATTTGGAAGATGGGCTGGGGCCCGTATCTGCCGGACGAGGCGCTGCATCTGACAACGCCGCTGCCCATCGTTGGGTTCATTGGCGAGGTGCTGCTCGACGTGGCACCCGCACGCCGTTTGGCCCTGTCGCAGGCGGCGGCGGTGGCGGCCTTGTGTCTGGCCTTTGGCGCGTTGCTGTTTCTGGCAACCGAACGCCGCCGCGCCTTGTCACAGGCCAACGCCCGATTGGAACGTCGCGTTGCCAAACGCACTGCAGCACTGAACGCCAGCAACACCGAGTTACGCCGCGAAGCCGCCGAACGGGAAGAGGCCCAAGCCGCCTTGCGCCGTGCGCAGGCCGATCTGGTGCAGGCGGGCAAACTGTCGGCGTTGGGGCAGATGTCGGCGGGCATCAGTCACGAGCTGAACCAACCGCTGATGGCCATCCGGTCCTTTGCGGAAAACGCAGGGCAGTTCATGGCCCGCGACAAGCCCGAGCGGGTGACCGAAAACCTGTCGCGGATTTCGCAGATGGCCGACCGTATGGCGCGGATCATCCAAAACCTGCGCGCCTTTGCACGACAAGAAAGCGTGCCTCAGACCCAAGTTGACGTGACGCGCGTCGTCTCAAGCGCGATCGAGCTGACGCAAAGCTATCTGGCCAAGGCCGGTGTGACGCTGGAATATACGCCGCCGGACGCGCCCGTATGGGTGCGCGGCGGCGAGGTCCGGTTAAGTCAGGTGTTCGTGAACCTGATCACCAATGCCGCAGATGCCATGGCCGACGCCCAGACCCGCAAACTGACCATCCAGATAGATTGGTCCGACGCGGTGTTGGTGCAGTTTATGGACACCGGGCCGGGGATCGAGATGCCCGACAAAGTCTTTGATCCGTTCTATACCACCAAATCCGTGGGGGGCAGCGACAGCAGCGGCATGGGGCTGGGCCTGTCGATCAGCTATGGCATTGTGCAAAGTTTGGGCGGGCAAATCCGTGGCAAGAACCTTGACGGCGGCGGGGCGATGTTCTCTGTCCGGCTGGAACGCGCACAGATGACCGAGGCCGCCGCATGAGCAGAACCGTTTTGCTGGTAGATGATGATGCCCATGTGCGCGAGGCCTTGGCCCAAACGCTGGAGCTGGCCGATGTCGATGTGATCGCGGCGGGGTCGTTCGTGGCATCAAAAGATCAGATTACAGCCGGTTTTGACGGCATCATCCTGTCTGATATGCGGATGCCGGGGCGCGACGGGTTTCACCTGCTGCAATACGCCCATGATCAAGACCCCGATCTGCCGGTGATCTTGCTGACGGGCGAGGGCGACATCCCCATGGCCGTCCGCGCGATGGAGGCAGGGGCCTTTGACTTCCTTGAAAAACCCTGTGCGCCTGCGGCCTTGTTGGCTGTGGTTGAACGGGCGTTGAAAACCCGTGCGCTGGTGCTGGAAAACCGCCGGTTGTTGCAGATGGTCGAAAGCGGTGATCCGGCGGCACGGTTGATTTTCGGCAGTTCTGCCCTGTCCGAAGCGTTGCGCAGTAAGGTCCGCCGCGCCGCGACCACCGATGCCGAGGTGCTGGTCACCGGCCCGTATGGATCGGGGATTTCTAAGGTTGCAGAGGTGATTCATCTGTCCTCCCCGCGCTCAAAAGCGCCGTTTGTGAAACGCGCGGGCGAGGGGTTGTCGCCATCCGATCTAAGCGACGCGTTGGCCACGGCGGGCGGGGGCAGTCTGTTTCTGGACGAGGTCACCCATCTGCCTGCGCAAACCCAGCTGACCTTGATCGAGGCTTTGGAAAACACCGCCGAGGTCCGTCTGATCGCAGGCAGCACACATGATCTGTCTGCGATGGTCGGCGAGGGGCGTTTTCACGCAGACCTATATTACCGGCTTGAGGTGATGCCGGTACGCATCCCGTCATTGGCCGAACGGCCCGAGGATATTCCGATCTTGTTTCGGCGCTATGTTGATCAGGCGGCGGAACAATCGGGCCTTGCTGTGCCACCAATCTCGCCTCAGGTGATTGCCGGGTTGATGGCGCGTGATTGGCCGGGAAATGCGCGCGCCTTGATGTCAGCCGCAATGCGGTTTGTGATGGGCGTGGCAGATGATGTAGCACCGGATGCGGATCTGGGGCTTGCCGAACAAATAGCGCAGGTGGAACAGTCATTGCTGCGCGCAGCGCTCAAGCGGGCAGGCGGGCAGGCCAGTGCCGCTGCATCAGCGCTGAAACTGCCGCGCAAGACGTTTTACGACAAGCTGACCCGCTACGGGATTCGGGCCGAAGACTACCGCAGTTGAACCTGTGCGGTTTTCCGCACAACGACGCATCCGCGCGTGCGGGTTTTCGCACAGGGCATTGCGGGTGGTGTTTTCGTAGGTTCCATATAGACCCGTAGGTAGCTGAATTTATTATAATTTTGCCAGAAATTCGACCTCCCTTGTAACAGGCTTGTGAGGTGGTGAATTTAACGATCTAATTTCGCCACCGCAGTCGGACCCCCGATTGCCGAGACATTAAAATCAGTTCTCTGGGAGGAGACACCACATGAAATTCCTGACAACAGCCGCAGTCGCGCTGACCCTTTCCGTGAGCGCAGGTGCCGTATCTGCCGCATGTGATGACGGTGAAATTCTGATCAAATTCAGCCACGTTACAAACACCGACAAGCACCCAAAAGGCATCGCCGCGACCCTGCTTGCCGAGCGTGTGAACGCCGAGATGAACGGCAAAGCCTGCATGGAAGTGTTCCCGAACTCGACCCTGTACAACGATGACCAAGTTCTGGAAGCAATGCTGCAAGGCGACGTTCAAATGGCGGCCCCGTCGCTGTCGAAATTCGAACAGTTCACCAAGCAATTCCGCATCTTCGATCTGCCGTTCATGTTCAAAAACATCAACGCCGTTGACGAATTCCAAAGCTCGGAAACAGGTCAAGCGATGAAAGCATCGATGGAACGTCGCGGCCTGTCCGGTCTGCAGTTCTGGCACAATGGCATGAAACAAATGTCGGCCAACAAGCCGCTGAACTTGCCTTCTGACGCAGACGGTCTGAAATTCCGCGTTCAGGCGTCTGACGTGATCAAGGCCCAAATGGAAGCCATCGGCGTTTCCCCACAGCCAATGGCGTTCTCTGAGGTGTACGGCGCGCTGCAAACCGGCGTTGTGGACGGCCAAGAAAACACATGGTCCAACATCTATGGCCAAAAGTTTTTCGAAGTGCAGGACGGTATCACCGAAACCAACCACGGTGTTCTGGACTATATGGTCGTGACATCCACAGACTGGTGGAACAGCCTGCCAGACGACGTGCGTACGCAGCTTGCGACCATCCTCGAAGAGGTCACAACCACACGTAACGCCGCCGTTGGCGAAGTGGATGCCGAAGCACGCCAAGCGATCCTGGACGCGGGTTCGAACATCATCGAGCTGGACGCAGACACGCGCCAGATCTGGGTTGATGCGATGATGCCCGTCTGGGCCGAGTTCACAGCAGATGTGGGCCAGGAAAACATCGACGCAGCGCAAGCGATCAACGCCAAGCACTAAGTCAAACTGATAAATGCCCCGCCCGTCCTGGGCGGGGCATTTTTTGCATCTGGCAACCGGGGGCATCCCGCGTCGTATGTGCCAGCTTTCTGCATTCAAGCGGAGTTTTCTTATGTCATCAGGATACCAACCCACATCGGCCTTGGGCCGGATCGTGCACGAGTTCGAGGAAACGGCGATTGCCGTGATTTTGGGCCTGATGACGATCATCACCTTTATCAACGTCGTCTTGCGTTATGGCTTTAACACAGGCCTGATCTGGGGCCTTGAGGCGGTGACGTTTCTGTTCGCATGGCTGGTCCTGTTCGGGATGAGCTATGCGGTCAAAGTCACGGCACATCTGGGCGTCGACGCGGTGATCAACCTGTTTTCACCCCCCGTACGCCGCATGATCGCGCTGGTCGCCTCGGCGATTTGCATCTTTTACGCGATGCTGCTGCTGAAAGGCGCTTGGGATTACTGGGCACCTTTCGCGGGGCTGGATGCCACATCGGGCCGTTGGTTCCCCACCGGGTTTGAAAACAGCCGCGATCAGGCGTGGTATTCGACCGTGGATATCCCCATGCCGGAATGGCTGCGCTTTATCGAGGCGTCGATGAACCAAGGCGAGGCCTATGAAAAGCTGCCGCGCTTTATTCCTTATGTGATGCTGCCCATCGGTATGGCATTGCTTTTGTTCCGCTTTATCCAAGCAGCGGTACGGATTTTCACAGGTGTTTCGACCAGCCTGATCGTCAGCCACGAGGCCGAAGACGACATCGAGGCCGTCAAACATATGAACGCGGGAGACTGAGCGGATGGAAGTCCTTATACTATTTCTGATGATTGTCGGGCTGATGCTGCTGGGCTTGCCCATCGCGGTCAGCCTTGGCTTTTCGTCCATCGTATTCCTGCTGGTCTTGTCGGATTCGTCGCTGGCGTCGATTGCGCAGACATTTTTTCAGGCGATGGCCGGGCATTATACCCTGCTGGCGATCCCGTTCTTTGTCTTGGCGTCCTCGTTCATGTCGACGGGCGGTGTGGCGAAACGGATCATCCGTTTCTCAATCGCGCTGGTCGGGCATTTTCCGGGCGGTCTGGCGATTGCGGGTGTCTTTGCCTGTATGATGTTCGCAGCCCTTTCGGGATCGTCGCCAGCCACCGTGGTTGCCATCGGGTCCATCGTGATCGCGGGGATGCGCGAAACCGGCTATACCAAGGAATTCGCCGCAGGCGTCATCGCCAACGCGGGCACCTTGGGCATCCTGATCCCGCCGTCCATCGTGATGGTGGTCTATGCATCGGCCACAGATGTGTCCGTGGGCCGGATGTTCTTGGCAGGTGTGATCCCGGGCCTGCTTGCGGGTTTCATGCTGATGCTGACGATCTATATCATGGCGCGGGTTAAAAACCTGCCGCGGGGCGAATGGCGTGGCTGGGCCGAGGTCTTTGCCTCTGGCCGTGAAGCAGGCTGGGGCCTGATGCTGATCGTGATCATTCTGGGCGGCATCTATGGCGGTATCTTTACCCCGACCGAGGCCGCCGCTGTGGCCGCTGTCTATGCCTTCTTTATCGCCTGTTTCGTCTATCGCGATATGGGGCCGCTGCATGTGAAGGGCGAAGGGCGCAATCTGTCGCTGCTGCGCAAGCCTGCGGCATTGGTATCGGTGTTCTTTCACCGCGACGTGCGCGATACCTTGTTCGAGGCGGGCAAGCTGACGGTGACGCTGATGTTCATCATCGCCAACGCCCTGATCCTGAAACATGTGCTGACCGACGAACAAATCCCGCAGCAAATCTCGGCCGCGATGCTGAGTGCTGGCTTTGGGCCGATCATGTTCCTGATCATCGTCAATGTGATCTTGTTGATCGGTGGCCAGTTTATGGAGCCGTCGGGCCTGTTGATCATCGTTGCACCGCTGGTGTTCCCCATCGCGATGGAACTGGGCATCGACCCGATCCATCTGGGTATCATCATGGTGGTGAACATGGAGATCGGGATGATTACGCCGCCCGTGGGTCTGAACCTGTTCGTGACCTCGGGCGTGGCGAACATGCCAATGATGAAAGTGGTTAAGGCTGCATTGCCCTTCACCGCCGTGTTGTTCGTATTCCTGATCATGGTCACCTATATCCCGATCATATCGACCTGGTTGCCGACCCTGATGATGGGGCCAGAGGTTCTGGTGCGGTAACGATCTAGGACGATGAAAAGCAAAGGGCGGCATGTCAGATTGACGTGCCGCCCTTTTGCGTTTGTGGTGCAGTGAGTTTATTTTGCAAAATGAAAATCAGGCCGAAAATCAGGCTTGTGACAAGGCCTTGATGATGGGGGCGAAATCAGCGGCCTTGAGGCTGGCGCCGCCGACAAGGGCACCGTCGACATTTTCAGCGGTAAAGATTTCGGCGGCGTTGCTGGGTTTTACCGACCCGCCATACAGCAAGCGGATTGCGTTGGCGGTTTCTTGGCCGAACCGTTCGATCAGCCGGGCGCGGATGAAATCGTGGACTTCGATGATTTGATCAAGGCTTGGGACTTTGCCCGTGCCAATGGCCCAAATGGGTTCATAGGCGATGACGGTGTTTTCGCCGGTTGCGTTATCGGGCACGGAGCCTGCCAATTGATTCGCAATGATATCGAGGGTTTTATCTGCTTCGCGGTCGTCGCCGCTTTCGCCGATGCAGATGATTGCCGTCAGTCCCGCCCGCCAAGCCGCGCGGGTTTTGGCGGCCACGGTGGCGTCTGTTTCGGCGTACGCGTCGCGGCGTTCGGAATGGCCGACGATGACATAGCTCGCCCCAGTGTCCGCAATCATCGGCGCGGAGGTATCGCCGGTGTAGGCCCCTGCGTCTTCGCTGTGGCAATCTTGGGCACCGATGGCGATGGGGGTGCCGCGCATTTTTTCACAGGCGGGAAACAGCAGCGTGGCAGGGGGGCAGATCAGGGTTTCGGCATCGCCGGGGCTGACGTGTTTGGCCAGCTCAGCCAGCTCTGACAGGGCGTTGCCCGTGCCGTTCATCTTCCAGTTTCCAGCGGCAAGTTTGCGGCGCATAGCGGTATCCCTTGTGTTCTTTTGCACTGGGATAGCAGGGGGGGCGAAACGGGGCAACGACTAGGGGCGGGCGACAGCGCGATATTGCGCGTCGACTGCGCGGGGGGTTAGCCGAATTTAATCGATTCACCGCAGCCGCAGGCCTCGGTCACGTTGGGGTTGCGGAACTTGAAGCCGGATTCCAACAGCGAGGTTTCGTAATCAATTTCAGTGCCAAACAGGAACATTTGCGCCATTGGGGCGATCAACACCCGCGCGCCGTCTTGTTCGACGACCTCGTCATTGGCGTCGGGTTCGTTGACGTATTCCATGGTGTATTCCATGCCCGCGCAGCCACCCTTTTTGATGCCGATACGCAGCCCTGCATGGCCTGCCGACGTCATCAGCTTGCTGATTTGCGTCGCGGCTTTGGGGGTGATTGTGACAGCTTGCTTGCCGGGGATTGCGAACATCATTGATACTCCTGTTACAGCAAAGATAAGGGGTTCGCGGCGCATTCTCAAGCGGTAGCGTGTAAAATGAACAAAGCCGCCCGGAAATACCGGACGGCCCTGATGTTTTAGCGAAAGGCAGAGGGGTTCAGAGACCCATGCAGTTGGCGTAGTAGGTCACGGTCGCGGGCCAGTCAGAGAAGACACCCTCGACACCGGCATCCTGCGCCAGCACATCAAGTGCCACCAGATAATCGCTGTCATCGCTGATGATGTCGCCCACAGACTGGAAGTACCAGCCGCCACCCGACGCCAGCGGGCCAGAGCGTTCAAGCGTCCATGCGATCAGCTTGAGATCGGCCGCTTTGGCGGCTTTTGCATAGGCGGATGCGGCCAGTTTGCCGTCTTCGTTGGTCAGCAGCATGTTCAAGGATGGCGCGAGATATTGCACGCCTTGCGCTTTCAGCTGGGCAAAATCCTCTACCCAAGTGGACTGGTCCTGTTCGTCAAACCCGTCAGACCATTGCACCAGATACACGGCTTGTTTGCCGAACTCGGGCTCTGCCTTGATCCAGTACAACACGTCGTCCAGATTGAACGATTGCGGCCAAACGTCAGAGGCAGGGATGCCGGCGGCCTTGTATTCGTCGATCATCTTTTGCGCATAGTCTTCTTGGCTAAAGCCGTTGTGCGGCATTTCGACCGAAGGGGACTTGAGCTCGGGCGTGAATTTCGCACCTAAGGATTTGAACAATGCGATGGAGTCCGCATGGGTCATCAGATGGGCACCGTCCACATACAGCTGGGTGCGGAAGGGGGCCACGCCACCTTGATATTCTTGGGCCGTGGTGGCGGTTTTATCGGCGCTGTCCATTTTCGGGGTCAATGTCTGGAATTCGGCCAGTGTCAGGTCCGATGTGCGGCATTCGGCGCTTGCCGCGCTGTCGCCCGCAGCAGCCGTAAAGCCTGCGGTGCATTTGTCAGCCAGATCGGACACGAGGATATTGGTCGTGGTGTGCAGATCGTTTTGGGCGTGACGGCAGACCAGTTCGTGATCGGCGGTAAAGGTCACGTCGCATTCCAAGATGCCCGCGCCCATCCGCGCCGCAGCAACGTTTGATTCAACTGTATGCTCCGGGAACATCAGCGGCGCACCACGGTGACCGATCGAGAACACAGTCTGCTGCGGTGTTTGGCCCATACAGGACGCCAGCTTGTCCTTCAGCGCCCCCGCAGGCAGTTTATCGACCAGATAGGCCGGGCGTGGCCCGTATTCGACGGGGGTTTGCTTGGCATGGGTGCCAGCCAAAAGGGCGGACGGCAGCAGGGCCAAAGCGGTTAGGGCAGTTGTGATACGCATGATCTCTCCAGATAAAAAAACATCTGGCGCGTATGTCGCTGCCAGATGTTACATTTCTACGATGGTTTCATGATGGTCTCGTGAATTGCGACTGCCAGATTACATGAACCCCAACTCAAGACGGGCTTCGTCCGACATCATATCCATGCCCCAGGGTGGCTCCCAGACCAGCTCGACATCGACAGTCTTGACGCCAGGCAGGGGTTCGACCGCGTCGGCGACCCAGCCGGGCATTTCGCCAGCCACGGGGCAGCCGGGTGCGGTCAGCGACATTTTGATGTTCACTTCGCTCTCGGGGTTGATGTCGATCGTATAGATCAGCCCAAGTTCGTAAATATTGACGGGAATTTCAGGGTCATAGACTGTGCGGCATGCCTCAACGATCTGCTCATATAGCGGATGGTCGGTGGTCGAGGGTGCAATCAGCGGTGTACCTTCTAGGGGTTGGGTGCTGTCGGTCATCGGGTGCCTCACTTCTTTTTCTGACCCTTTATATAGGGATCGCCGCGCCCAGCGTCTAGTGGGGCATAGCTGTGTTTACCCCTAGGGTTCAGCCCTTGCGTTTGCGCACAGGTTGCGGCTTTACCCGCGCTTCAACCATATCATAAAGCATGCCGACGATATCCTTGCCGGTTGCCTTTTCGATCCCCTCAAAACCGGGGGAGGAATTGACCTCTAGCACCTTGGGCCCGCTTTCGGAGCGCAGCAGGTCAACGCCTGCTTTGCCCAAGCCAAAGGCACGCGCCGCGCGCAGGGCGGTCTCACGCTCCTGCTTGGTGATCCGTACCACCTTGGCCGACCCGCCACGGTGCAGGTTCGACCTGAAATCGCCATCCGCGCCGGTGCGTTTCATGGCGGCGACAACCTTGCCATCAATCACCAGACAACGGATGTCTTCGCCTGCGGCTTCCTTGACGAAATCCTGCACGAGAAAATTCGCCTTAAGCCCGCGAAAGGCGTCGATCACCGATTCTGCGGCCTTTTTGGTTTCGGCCAGAACAACCCCCTTGCCTTGGGTCGATTCCAGCAGCTTTACGATCAAGGGCGCAGTGCCCACAAGCGCCATCAGGTTCGAGGTGTCCTTGGGGGATGCGGCGAATGCGGTGGTCGGCATACCGATCTTCTTGGATGCCAGAACCTGATGCGCATGCAGCTTGTCGCGGCTCGCCAGAATGCCGGCCGATCCGTTTACACAATAGGTGCCGATTGTTTCAAACTGCCGGATCACCGCACAGCCATAGGGCGTGACCGAGGCCCCGATGCGCGGGATCACAGCGTCATAGCGGGGCAGGCGTTTGCCGTCGTAATGCACTTCGGGGGCCATGGCATTGATCGCCATATAGCAGCGCGTGGTGTCAATGACCTCAACCGTGTGTCCGCGCGTCTCGCCGACATCAACCAACCGCTGGGTGGAATAATTGTCAGGCTCTCGGCTGAGCACCGCAATCCGCAGCGCCCGTTTCGGGGCGGTGTGGCGCACGGCGGCAGAGTGATACACATCATAGCTCAGCTCGGGTTGCAGGCGCTTTTCCGTGGCGGAAATCGTAATGTGGTCGGTCAGGGCCTGACGCCCCAGCAACATCCGGCTGGCCATGCCTGCGCGGTTGGTCAGGGTGATGTCGATGGGCCAGCTTTGACCGGCAACGGCCAAGGTGGTCGCAATCACATAGCGCAATTCGGATTCGCCGTTTGATGATGTGACCTCGCGGCGGTCAATGATTGGGGCGGAACAGGTGATGACGATATCGTCGTTGCCGGCAACCGGATGCACGTTGAACCGCACCTTCGGCTTGGCATCCGACCCAAAGACTTCGATATCATGGGCATGCAAGGATGATGTCTTTGCACCCGTGTCGATCTTGGCCTTGATCGCGGGCAAGCCCAAGTCTGGCAGGGCGATCCATTCTTCCCAACCGAAATTCAATTCTTCCATACCACAGGGCTCCAAGACCGATGCATTGATGCCGCCGACTAACAGGTCGCATGGCACCCCTCAAGGCGTCACGCGTGCTTCCAAATGGTTAATCACCCCGGGGTTCGGGGCAGAGCCCCGAGACGGTCGCAGCGATACCCTAACTTTCGTTAATATCGCGTGTCACAATCCGCGCACCGCTGGATTGTCTGCGAAATACCGCGCGCAGAATGATCCAGCACAGCAGCGACAACCCTGCAAAAACCGCGACCAGCAATGACGTGCTCGCCCCCGGCAGCAGCAACACCACCGGCACCATGCCCAAGGCCCCAAGCGCGAAGCCCAGGAATATGTTGCCCGGCAGCAGAATTTCGATCAGGCCCAAGATCAGGGCAATCGACACCCAGACCCACCACAGCGTCAGATAATCCATCAACATCAGCCGCGTCCTTTCAGCAGTTTAAACGCATCGCCAAAGGCCTCGATGGCTTGGGCGGGGACAACGATTGTCTGGTTGCCCGCACCGGCCCCAAGTGCGTTCAGCGCCTCGACCTGTTTCAGGGCGATCTGGTATTGCGCCGCCTCCAGCCCGTTTTCGCCAATGGCGGTGGCGACGACCTGTGTGGCATAGGCTTCGGCGTCGGCCAGCACACGGCGGGCTTTTGCGGTCTGCTCGGATGCATAAAGCTCCGCATCGGCGGCCAGCTCAACGGCGCGCTTTTTCCCTTCGGCCTCGGTCACTTGGGCGCGGCGGGCGCGTTCGGCATTCAGCTGCTGCATCATCGCCGCGCGGGTGGCGGCGTCTAGGTTTACGTCCAGAATTTCGGCGCGGGTCACCTCGATCCCCCAATTGTCCACCGCGTCTTCGACCAGCAGCTTGATTGTCGTGATCAAGGCGGTGCGGTTCGATTGCACCTCGTCCAGATCCATCTTGCCGATTTCGGCGCGGACAATGCCTGCCACGGTGGTGGCGATGGCAGAATCAATGTCACGAATGCGGTAAACCGTCTTTTCAGGCTCGATAATCCGGTAGAACACCGATGTATCCACTTGCACCAACACGTTGTCGCGGGTGATCGCGTCTTGGCTGGCGGTCGGCAATTGCCGTTCCAGGATCGAGATTTTATGCGCGATCTTGTCTATAAACGGCACGATCATATTGATGCCGGGCCCCATAACAGACCGCAGACGGCCAAACCGTTCGACCACATGCTGTTCGGATTGCGGGACGATCTTGACCCCTTTGACAACCAGAATGATCAGCAACAGGGCCAGCAGGATAAGTGGCAGGTTGCTTTGTAAAATTTCCAGCAAGATGGCTTCGATGGGCATTGGCGGCTCTCCTCAAGATGCGCTTGGGCGCAGTTTCGGCCATCTGGCGGCAAAAGCAAAGCGCCATCGTGATTGCACGTGATTGCGCGACCTCTTATAGGCGCTGTCATGGAAAAATTCTCATTTGATCTTCAGGCGCGCGACGGGTCTGCCCGCACCGGCGTCATTTCGACCCCTCGGGGTGACATTCGCACACCTGCGTTTATGCCCGTTGGCACCGCCGCCACCGTCAAGGCGATGATGCCCGAAAGCGTTGCCGCCACGGGTGCCGATATTTTGCTGGGTAATACCTATCATCTGATGCTGCGCCCCACAGCCGAACGGATCGACCGGTTGGGTGGCCTGCACAAGTTCATGAATTGGGATAAACCGATCCTGACCGATTCCGGCGGCTTTCAAGTGATGAGCCTTGCCGACCTGCGCAAGCTGACGGAAAAAGGCGTGACCTTCAAAAGCCATATCGACGGGTCCAAGCATGAACTGACGCCCGAGCGGTCGATGGAGATCCAAAAGCTGCTCGGCTCTGACATCGTTATGTGTTTTGACGAATGCCCCGCATTGCCGGCCGACCGTGATCGCATCGCGGAATCCATGCGCCTGTCGATGCGGTGGGCCGCGCGCAGCCGTGATGCTTTTGGCGACCGTCCCGGCCACGCGCTGTTCGGCATCCAGCAAGGCGGGCTTGAGCAGGATTTCCGCGAGGAAAGCGCCAAGGCGCTGATTGACGTGGGCTTTGACGGTTATGCCGTCGGCGGTTTGGCCGTGGGCGAGGGGCAAGAGGCGATGTTCGGCTGTCTTGATTTCGCCACCGACATGCTGCCCGTGGACCGCCCGCGCTATCTGATGGGGGTGGGCAAGCCCGACGACATCGTCGGCGCTGTGGCCCGTGGTATCGACATGATGGATTGCGTTTTACCGTCGCGCTCGGGCCGCACGGGGCAAGTGTTCACGCGTCACGGCGTTGTGAATATCAAAAACGCCCGCCACGCTGATGATCCGCGCCCGTTGGACGAAGAATGCACATGCCCGGCCTGTTCAAACTACAGCCGCGCCTATCTGCACCACGTCTTTCGCAGTCAGGAAATGATTAGCGGCATGCTGTTGACCTGGCACAACCTGCATTACTTCCAAGAAATCATGGCCGGTATGCGCGGTGCGATTGCCGCAGGTACGTTTGACGCATGGCAGGCGGGTTTCCATGCGCAAAGGGCGCAAGGGGATATAGAGCCGCTGTAGCTTTTCAAGCGGCGGCGTGAAAAATAAACTTGTGAACCCATCCTTGTCGTCGCGCGTCTTTTGGTTAGGTGATGAAGACAATAAATTTTAAGGACGGGACGTACCCCATGACACAACAATTATTTACGCCACTGACCGTTGGCGCAATCGAGGCTAAGAACCGTATCGTAATGGCCCCGCTGACCCGCAGCCGCGCCGACAATGACACCGGTGAAGTCAACGATCTGCACGTCGAATACTATGCGCAGCGCGCCGGTGCCGGCATCATCATTACCGAAGCCGCGCAAATCAGCGCCGAGGGCAAAGGTTATATCAAAACCCCCGGTATCTATACCGAAGGGCAGGTTGCTGCGTGGAAGAAGGTCACGGATGCCGTACACAAGGCGGGCGGTAAGATCGTTATCCAGCTTTGGCATGTGGGCCGGATCAGCCATGTCGATATCCAGCCAAACGGCCAAAAACCTGTCGCACCTTCCGCGATTGCCGCAAACATGAAGACGTTCACCGGTGACGGTATGGTCCCCACATCCGAGCCACGCGCGCTTGAGCTGGACGAGATGCCGCGCATCGTCGAAGATTATGTGCATGCGACCAAGATGGCCAAGAAAGCCGGCTTTGACGGGGTCGAGGTGCATGGTGCCAACGGCTATCTGCTGGACCAGTTTATGAAAACCTCCAGCAATAAACGTGATGACGCCTATGGCGGCTCCGTTGAAAACCGCGCGCGTCTGCTGCTTGAGGTGCTGGAAGGCGTCACAAAAGCATGGGACGGCGACCATGTTGGCCTGCGCCTGTCGCCGTTTTCACCCGCCAATGACATCGCCGATGAAAACCCGCAAGAGACGTTTGAATATGTGATCCGCGAACTGAACAAATTCGGCCTTGCCTATCTGCACATGGTCGAAGGATCGACCGGACAGTCGCGCGATCTGAAGGAAGGCGAGGATCTGGCCAAGCTGCGCAAGCTGTTTGACGGGGTGTATATGGCCAACAACCTTTACGACCGCGATATGGCGATCAAAGAGGTTGCCGATGGTGCTGCTGATCTGGTCGCCTTTGGCCGGCCCTATATCGCGAACCCGGACCTTGCAAAACGTCTGGAACGCGATGCGCCGCTCAACGAGGGTGACACCAGCACGTTCTATGCCGGTGGCAAGGAAGGCTTTACCGACTATCCATTTTTGGAAGAAATCGCTGCTGAATAAGTCGTAATTTTCCGGCCAGCCGCGTTAGGGTGGGCCGGAACCACCCGTTACAAACCCTTTTTGACCGGAAATTAATCGATCCGTGCTTGTCTGTCCGCTGATAGCGGTTCATTCTGGCAAAAACCCCAAATCAGTTGGCCAAGCCTAGCAAGGCGGTAGCACGACGGGGATTGAAACAGGCGGGTAGGGTCCCCAAATACCCTATCTAGAACAGGAGATGACCGATCGGCTGCCTAGAATAGGGGCCAGTGTCATCTTGCAGTATAAGGAAAAGAGCATGTTAGAGCCTCTGAACGCATCCTACCCCGTGTTGCCCCTGCGCGACATCGTGGTGTTCCCCCATATGATTGTCCCGCTTTTTGTGGGTCGTGAAAAATCCGTGCGCGCCCTGGAAGAAGTGATGGCCGACGACAAGCAGATTCTGCTGTCCAGCCAGATCGACCCCGGCATGGATGACCCCGACGCAGACGGTATTTTCCAGACAGGTGTGCTGGCAAATGTCTTGCAACTGCTGAAACTGCCCGATGGCACCGTTAAGGTGCTTGTCGAAGGGCAGTCGCGTGTGCGCATCACCGAATACCTTGAAAATGATAGCTTTTTCGAAGCCACGGCAGAGTATTTGAGCGAAATTCCCGGTGATGAAACCACCACACGGGCGCTGATCAAGACGGTTGCCGAAGAATTCGAGCGTTATTCCAAAGTCAAAAAGAACGTGCCCGAAGAGGCGCTGACAGCTGTGCTGGAAGCGACCGAGCCTGCGCGCCTTGCTGATTTGGTGGCGGGCCACTTGGGCATTGAGGTCGAGCAAAAACAAGATTTGCTTGAAACGCTGTCCGTGTCCGAGCGTCTTGAAAAGGTTTACGGGCTGATGCAGGGCGAAATGTCTGTCTTGCAGGTCGAGAAAAAGATCAAGACCCGCGTTAAGACCCAGATGGAGAAAACGCAGCGCGAATATTACCTGAATGAGCAAATGAAGGCCATTCAGACCGAGCTGGGCGATGGCGAGGACGGCAAAAGCGAATTGGCCGAACTTGAAGCGCGCATCGCGGAAACCAAGCTGAGCAAAGAGGCCAAAGAGAAGGTCGACGGTGAGCTGAAAAAGCTCAAGAACATGTCGCCCATGTCTGCCGAAGCCACTGTTGTGCGCAACTATCTTGACTGGATCTTGTCGATCCCGTGGAACGTCAAATCGCGTACCAAAAAGGATTTGGTCAAAGCGCAACAAGTGCTGGACGATGATCACTATGGCCTTGAAAAGGTTAAAGAACGCATCGTGGAATACCTTGCCGTACAGCAACGGTCGTCCAAGCTGAAAGGCCCGATCATGTGCCTTGTCGGCCCTCCTGGTGTGGGTAAAACGTCGCTTGGTAAATCCGTGGCCAAGGCCACAGGGCGCGAATTTATTCGCATCAGCCTTGGCGGTGTGCGTGACGAATCCGAAATCCGCGGTCACCGTCGGACGTATATCGGCTCCATGCCCGGTAAGATCATTCAGGCGCTGAAAAAGGCCAAGACCAATAACCCGCTGATCTTGCTCGATGAAATCGACAAGATGGGGCAGGACTTCCGCGGCGATCCCGCGTCAGCAATGCTCGAGGTGCTTGATCCGGAACAAAACTCCACATTTGTGGATCATTATTTGGAGGTCGAATATGACCTCTCGAACGTGATGTTCCTGACCACATCGAACAGCTATAACATGCCGGGTCCGCTTCTTGACCGGATGGAGATTATCCCGCTGTCGGGCTATACCGAGGATGAAAAGCGCGAGATTGCCAAACAGCATCTTGTCGCCAAGCAGATCAAGAACCACGGTCTCAAGGCAAAGGAATTTGCCATTGAAGACAGTGCCTTGACCAGCATGATCCGGTATTACACCCGCGAGGCTGGTGTGCGGAACCTTGAGCGAGAGATCGCGAAAGTGACCCGCAAGTCTCTGACCAAGATCGTCAAGAAAGAGGCCGAAAGCATCACAGTGAATGCTGACAACATCGAGGATTTCCTTGGCGTTAAAAAGTATCGCTATGGTCTGGCCGAGCTTGAAGATCAGATCGGTGTCGTGACCGGGTTGGCCTATACATCGGTCGGGGGTGAATTGCTCCAGATCGAGGCATTGCGCCTACCGGGTAAGGGTCGGATGAAGACCACAGGCAAGCTGGGCGATGTGATGAAGGAATCCATCGACGCGGCCAGCAGCTATGTGCGGTCGATCAGCCCGTCTATCGGGGTGAAACCGACAAAGTTCGACACGGTCGACATCCACGTGCACGTGCCCGATGGTGCCACACCCAAAGACGGCCCCTCGGCTGGTTTGGCCATGGTGACGTCGATCGTCTCGGTGCTGACGCAAATCCCCGTCCGGCGTGACATCGCCATGACTGGCGAAGTGTCGCTGCGCGGGAATGCGATGCCTATTGGCGGGCTTAAGGAAAAGCTGCTTGCCGCCCTGCGCGGTGGGATTACCACGGTTTTGATCCCCGAAGAGAACGAAAAGGATCTGCCGGATATCCCCGACAACGTGAAGGAAGGGTTGAAAATCATCCCGGTCAAGCACGTGTCCGAAGTGTTGCAGCACGCCCTTGTGCGTCAGCCTGAGGCTATCGAATGGGATCAGGAGGCAGAAGATGCAGCAGCCGCTGCCCTGGCCAAAAAATCCCCAAGCGGGGACAGTGCCACCGCGCACTGATCGTACTGAAATACAAAACAAAGCCGCCCTGGAAACGGGGCGGCTTTTTCATTTGGTGGCACGCTATTGCATCGTCACGCCAACGTGCGCACACAGTTGTAACGCTGGCTTTGGGCCGGCCATCACGCTACGGTGACGCTGTGTATCCGTAAAAAGGCAGAGTTGATGAGCAAAGCCGCAAAAACCGTTAAGCCGGACTTAAGCCGCATAAAATTGCGTGGGGCCCCAAAAGGGCAGGCCATGCAATCGGTCAAAGCCCCCGCTGTCTCCAGCGATACACCGAACCCCAACGCGCCGCGCCCGGTGATTGTTGGCCCGGTCATGCGTAAGAAAGAACTGATTGATCTGGTGGTTGAACGCTCGGGCATCAAAAAGAAGGACGCCAAGCCGGTCGTTGACGCCATGCTTGGCGTGTTGGGCGAGGCGTTGAACGACAGCCGCGAGCTGAACCTTTTGCCGATGGGCAAGTTCAAGGTGATGAACGAGAAAGACCTTGGAAACGGTAAAATGATGCGCGTGAAAGTGCGTCAGGTCGATGCAAAACCCGCGCCGCGCACGGGCCTTGGGATCGATGCGGACAGTTCTGACGACTGATCAAAACGGCGCATTCTAGCAGCCTGTATTGGTCACGCAGCCGCGAAACATTATCCAAACATCTCAGTTCGTTATGCGGTTTTGAGAGGGAGAATGGTGGGTCGTGAGAGGCTCGAACTCCCGACATCTTCGGTGTAAACGAAGCGCTCTACCAACTGAGCTAACGACCCGTGAGCGTTCTACTATCCAAGCCCCACGGGTGTTTCAACCCCATTAATGCGCTGACTTCAAATTTTCTGCAAAAGTTTTGAAATCAACCGCCGCGCAGAGGGGACGGGCAGCGATTTACCCAAGCAGGCGTCGAATGCCGCACGCGAAATACCTCAATCATTTTAAGGGGCTGCAACAGCCTGCGGAATATTTCAGGCAGTTTCCGCTTGTCATTCAGGCCGGAAAACCCGACCGTTAAACCCAACGGTGTGAAACGGGATCGCGCGGCAAATGGTTGATATCTGGGAGGGGTTGAACGCGGCATTCTGGCTGATCGTGCATTTCGATGCCGAGCTTTGGGAAATCAGCCTTAGATCACTGCGCGTGACCCTGACCGCCTTGCTGATTGCGTCGGTGATCGCCATCCCCTTGGGCACCTATCTGGCCGTGCAGCGGTTTCGCTATCGGCGTTTTGCCATCTCGCTGATCAACGCGCTGATGGGGCTTCCGCCGGTCGTCGTAGGGTTGGTCGTCTATATCTTGCTGTCGCGGTCCGGGCCGTTTGGCGTTTTAAATCTGCTGTTTACGCCCACCGCGATGATCATTGCGCAGGTGATCATTATCACGCCTGTGATCGCGTCGATTGCACATCAATCCATGCGCGAATTATGGGCCGAATATCATGACCTGCTGATATCGCTGAACACCTCGAAATGGCAGCGCATCGTGACCTTGGTTCGCGACGGACGGCGCAATTTGCTGACCGCGGCCTTGGCCGGTTTTGGCCGGGCCATAGGCGAAGTGGGGGCGATTATGATTGTGGGCGGTAATATTGATCATGTGACCCGCGTGCTGACTACGGCCATCGCGCTTGAGACCGGAAAGGGCGATTTTGCGCTGGCTTTGGGGCTGGGCTTTGTCCTTATCGGCTTGGCGATTGTGGTGAATTTGGCGATCCACACCCTGTCGCGCACAGAGCGGGAGGGGCAATGGTGAGCCGTCTATTTCCCCTGACTTTACAAGATGTTACCGTCCGCAGGCAGGGTAAGCGGATCATCGGGCCGGTTGATCTGGTGCTTGATCCGCAGGGACCCACAATTGTGATCGGGCCAAACGGATCGGGCAAAACCACATTGCTGCGCGTCCTGCACGGGATCGAGCGGATCAATGGAGGATCTGTGACTTGGACGACCGAGGATACATCAAAACAGGCGTTTGTCTTTCAATCCCCCATCGTTATGCGCCGGTCGGTCGCTGAAAATCTGGCCTATCCCTTGCGGTTGGTCAAAACCCCTGCGGCGCAGATCAGGGAAACGGTGGGCTATTGGCTGGACCGGATCGGGCTGGCTAACGTGCAAAACAGCCCCGCCACCCGTCTGTCAGGGGGCGAGCGGCAGAAACTGGCCATTGCCCGCGCCTTGGTCCGCAAGCCGGATGTGCTGTTTCTGGACGAACCCTGTGCAAATCTGGACGGCCACGCCACACGAGAGATCGAAGCCCTGCTGCAAGAGATCGCAGCGGGTGGCACGCATCTGGTGATGGCAACCCACGACATGGGGCAGGCGCGGCGGCTGGCCCATGATCTGGTGTTTATGCTGGATGGGAGAATTTACGAAACGGGGCCGGCAACGACCAAATTTGCAGCCCCACAAACCGAAGCGCTTGCCGCATTTTTAAGAGGAGACATTGTAACATGAAACGATTTTTGACCGTAGCAACGATGCTGTTGTGGGCACAAACTGCCAGCGCCGAAGAGATGCGCATGGCTGTGACCACATCGTTTGATAATTCCGGGCTTGCTGATGTGCTGCTGCCGGCGATCAAGGCCGATCTTGATCTGGATGTACGGCTGTTGGTGGTGGGCACCGGGCAGGCGCTGCGCTTGGGCGAGGCGGGCGATGTCGATGCCGTATTGGTCCATTCCAAAGCGGCAGAAGAGAAATTCGTGGCCGAGGGTCACGGCACGCACCGCCGCGAGATCATGTATAATGATTTCGTCTTTGTCGGCCCCAACGCAGACCCCGCAGAGATTGCTGATGCGGCCAGCGCGGCAGACGCCGTTCAGCGGATCGAGGGTGTCAAAGCTCCGTTCGTCAGCCGTGGCGACGACAGCGGCACCCATAAGGCCGAGAAAAAGATCTGGGCCAGTGCCGGTCTAGACAGTGCTACGTTCGGCGATTGGTATCGTCCGGTCGGGGCAGGGATGGGGGCCGCGCTGAACACCGCAGCTGGCATGAATGCCTATATCGTGGCGGACCGTGCAAGCTGGCTGAACTTTGGCAACAAGGGCGATCTGGCGCTGCTCTATTCCGGCGATCCGGCCTTGTTCAATCAATATGCGCTGCTACCGGTGAACCCTGATAAAAACGCCAACATTCGCAATGACTTGGCGATGAAGCTTGAAGGCTGGCTGACCAGTGCGCGGGCGGCCGAGCTGATCAATGGCTACAAGATCAATGGCGAAGCCTTGTTTGTGTTTAACGCAACGCCCTAGGGGTCGTGATGATGATGCCCATGATCATGATTATGGTCGTGGTCATGCGGCTCATCCTCGTCCAGTGATCCATGGACGGCGAATTGCATAATGTCCGCATCCTGCGCCTCGATCACGCGGTAGGTTTCCCTGACCCCTGCGGGGGTCAATTCGCGCGACACTGTGATCAAGGTGTTCGGTGCGTGATCCTCGCATAGCTCGGCCATCTGGGCGATCTCCTCTTTGGCGACGGTCATCGCGGCCTCAAGGTTTGGTGCGCCGTAGATGTCGACGAAATGCTGGGCCAGCAGGTTGGCGAACACGTCATGTTCATGGGGTTCAATTTGTGTCACCGCGACAAAGCTGACGCGGCCAAAGGTCTCGATCCCCATCCAGCCATTGGCAAAGGCCTGCCGCGCCTTGCCGACCAGATCACCCTCGCTCCAGTTTGAAAACTCGAACCCGCCGGAAATACACCATTCACCGGTGCGGGCGGGGTTGTGGAAAACGCGGGTGTCGCTTTCGTCAAAATGGATGGCGCGGGCTAGTTTCATGCGGGCCTCGTGAGGGTTGCGGTCAGCGGTATCAAAACGGTTTCTTGGTCGATCTTCAACAGCAGCCCCAGGTTTTCATCAAGCCCGACATAGCTGCCGGTCTGTCCTGCGACGGTGATTTGCCCCTCAAGGCCATGGGCTAGGCCGGACCATTCCGCGTGCAGTTTGGCCATGCCGCCGTCGGCCCAGCTGTTGATGCCAACAAGGGTGTGGCGCACCCATGCCTCAAGCAGGTGATGGGGGGCCACGTCGGCGCAGCCTTCGGCATAAAGCGCGGTTTGATCGGGGGTTAGACCGGTGTCATCGCTGTCGGGCCACAGCGATAGGGTCAGAGCGACGACCAGCCAATCGGGCTCAACCTCAGGCTCGGTGCCCGATGCGGCCATGGCCAACTGGCCGACGCGCCCGCCGTTCAGATAAACGCCGCCGTCCCAACCCAGATGCACGCCAACCTCGGGCGGGGCCAAAGCGCCAAGCGCGTTCTGAAAGCCAACGCCACACACCGGCAGCATCGCCGCAGCATCGGCAAGCGGCACATCGGGGGCAAAAACGATGGCCGCCCGCAAGCTGCTCGCCCCCAGATCGTAAAACACCAATCCCGCATCACACCCCTTATCCGCCGCGTCACAGGCCAGTGCAAAGGGGTCTTGCCCCTTGGCACCCTGGCCGGAAAACAGCGGTGGAAACTCAGGCGTTGTCATGCATGCCCTTGGGATATCAGGTCTCTTGCCACCTTGCGGAACACCAAGGCTTGGGTGCTTTCGGGCTTGGACACCACAATCGGCGCCCCGCCATCAGCGGCCAAACGAATGTCGATATGCAGGGGGATTTCAGCCAGCAAAGGCACGTTCAGCTTTTCGGCTTCTGCAGCGACGCCGCCATGGCCAAACAGATGTTCCTCGTGACCGCAGGCCGAACAAATATGCGTGGACATGTTTTCGATCATGCCGATCAGGGGCGTGCCCAACTGGTTGAACATGTCGATCCCCTTGCGGGCATCCAGCAGGGCGATGTCCTGCGGGGTGGAGACGATGATCGCGCCGTTAAGTTCGGCCTTTTGCGCAAGGGTCATTTGCACATCGCCGGTGCCGGGGGGCAGATCAACGATCAGCACATCCAGCGCGCCCCATTGCACCTGCGACAGCATCTGCTGCAACGCGCCCATCAGCATCGGACCACGCCAGACAACGGCCTGATCCTCGTTCGTCATGAGGCCCAGCGACATCATGGTCACGCCGTAGTTGCGCATCGGCAGAATCGTTTTGCCGTCGGGCGACGCGGGCCGCCCCGATACGCCCAGCATCCGTGGTTGCGAGGGCCCGTAGACATCCGCATCCAGCAGCCCGACGCGGCGGCCTTCGGCGGCGAGCGCGCAGGCCAGATTGGCGGCAACGGTTGATTTCCCCACGCCGCCCTTGCCGGATGCCACGGCTATAATCCGGTCGATACCCGGTACTTTCTGCGGGCCCGCGGGGGCCGAACTGCGCGATCCCTTAAGGTCGGGCGGCGGTTTGGGCGCGCTATGGGCCGTCAACACGATAGAGACTGACGTGACGCCGTCCAGCGCCTTGATCTGCGCCTCGCCGGTGTCCTTGAGCGCGGTATAGGCCGCCGCGTGATCGCCGCTGACCTCCATCACGAAACGCACCACGCCATCGTCGACGGTCAGCGCCTTGACGATACCCGCCTCGACAATCGATGTGCCGCTAATCGGGTCTTTCAGGTCTGCCAGAATGGCAAGAACGGATTCTCTGGTGACGGTCACCTTAGGATTGCCCCTCGATTTTGCCGGTAACGACATGTTCCATGTCCAGCCCGTCGATGGTCAACACCATCTTGGCGTCAAAGCTTTTGCCCGTGGTGTCACCGGCGTTGCGCAGCGCTTCTTCGATGGCTTGTTGGGATGTCACGCCAACCTGTTTCAGGAACTTGCGCATCGACATGTTGAAATCTTCGCTCATTTTCGGGTCTCCGATATCTGGGGCCGCTGTGCGGTCAACCTTGTGGGTTGGTGCGGTTGCGGCAATGGGAAAGGGGTATTTGTTTTTGTAACTGGCGGATCGGGGCGCTGGCTTGCAAAATCAGTGATCCTTGCGCTTTGACAGATAATCATCGGTGGTGCGCGGACGGGGGCGTTCGGCACCTGCAAACGGGTTGTTCTGGGAATGATACTGCGCGTTGATGCGGCAGCCGTCACACATCTGGATCATCCGCGCCGTGTCGGAATTGGCAAACATCGAATGCTTTCCGGCCAGTTTTTCGACGATCTTTTCAACGGTGGATTTAACCCCGAACAGCGTCCCACATTCCACACAGGCAAAGGGTTCTTCTTCGTTCAAGATCACCTGTTGCAGGGCGGTTTCGGTCAGGTTGAACTGCGGCTCGAGCGTGATCGCGTTTTCAGGGCAGATATTGGCACAGAGCCCGCATTGCAGGCAGGCGTCTTCCTGAAAGCGCAGCTGCGGCAGGTCGGAATTATCGCCAAGCGCACCCGACGGGCACAATGACACGCAGGACAGACACAGGGTGCAGGCATCGGTATCGACCAAAACCGCGCCATAAGGGGCATCAATAGGTAGCGTCAGAACCTGTTCATCGGGGTTCAGCGCCTTGGCCGACAAACGCGCGACCTGCCGACGGCTGCCAATGGGCAGGATCGGGTCGGCCGTGGGGGCCATCGGCGCGCGGCTAAACAGATGGTCCGACAGCGCGTCGGGGTCTGCGAAATCCAGCAATGCAGACTGACCAGGCGCTATCGCATCGGCCAGCGCCAGCTGCGGATCAAGGGCGTCGCGTTCGGTTTTATGGCCCAGCAATATATCAACATGGCTGAACCCGCTGGCAAGGGCGGCCAGCATCTCGGCATGGCCAAAGCCTGACAGCGCGCTGACCTCCATCGGGATCACATGGGCGGGCAGGCCGCGACCAAAACGGGCGGCAAGCTGGATCATTTCAGCGCCGTGATCATCATGCACCAAAAGTGCTGCATCCTCGCCACCGGACATGCGATAGTTGCGCGCGAGCGTGCTGATCCGGCGGAACATGTGATCCGGCCCCGGCACGTCATAGGTGATGGCACCGGAGGGGCAAACGGCAGCGCACGCCCCGCAACCGGCACAGATCATCGGATCAATGCTGACGGTTTCGCCCGCAGACAGGATAGCACCCGTGGGACAGACGTTCAGGCAGTTTGAGCAGGCGGGTTGTTCCGCGCGCGAATGGGCGCAAAGCGTCGGTTCCATGCTGATATACAGCGGCTTTTCAAAGGTGCCGACCATCTGGCTCGCCGCCAAGATGGCATCGGCCACGGCGGGCTGGCTGCCCAGGTCCGCGCGCAGATAACCGTCGCGTTTTTCGGGCGCGGGGAACAGCGGCTGGCCCCCGGACAGATCAAGGATCACGTCGCATTGCGACACCGCACCGTCTTGCGGGTCGGTCAGGGCAGGGGTGCCACGGCCCCCAGCAAGGCTTTGTTGGAAATGATCAATGCGAATGTCGAACTGACCCAAGGTGCCGCTTGCACCGCGCAGGGTGCCGATCACGATGTCATAGGCGGGGGTGGGCAGAAATGCACTGCCCGGTGCCAGCAATACCGTCACGGCCAGCGCATCAGACAGTTTTTCAGCCGCCGCAACGGCCGCCTCTTCGTCCCCAAGGATCAAACAGGTGCCTTCGCTGATGATGTCGATTGATTTGGGTGGCGGGGGGGCCAGCATTGCGTCGGCAATCAGCGCGGCCATTTTGGGTGTGGTATCATCGCCATCGGCGGTCCAGCCCGCGCGGTCGCGAATATCGACGCATAGGGGTTCATCGGCGTTCAGCTCTTCGGCCAATGCGGCGAAACGGGGGGCTTCTTGGGCGCAGGCAATGACCACATCACCGGCCGAGATCGCCTTGGCGGCGGTTTCGATCTGCGTGGTGCACAGGCTTGTGTGGCATCCCGAACAGCTCATTCCGGTTGCTTCGCCCAAGGTTTTGAAATCGACCTGCTGTGAGCCGAGGCAATCACAAACCAACAACGTTTTCGTCATGATATCCCCCTGTGCCGATTGTGGATCGTGCTTCAGGTAGTCAGGAAATGGGCGCACAGTAAACCGCAAATCTGGTTTCTGTGCGGGTCGGGGCCTAATGCAGGTGCAGCATCACCCGGGCTGAATAATATTTATGTGCAATCACTTAACCGCATTAACCAGTAATCATTGGTGTCTGTGGATGCCGCATCGCGGCATAACAACCGCGTGAAGGGAAATATCAAAAAAACCTTTGTCGTTTTCCAAGTTTTGCGTCAGCATACGGGCAGCCACACGAGGGGATTTAATTGCCGCGTAGCCACCCAAATTCAGTGACCATCCCTGTTGGTGTCGTTGTCAGACGCACACCGGGGGCTACACGCTGGGCTAAATATGCCTGGACGGTCACGGATATTTTGCCCGGTGCAGCGCAAGCCGATTGGAAGGTCCTAAGGACCGAGGGCGACGTTACCGAATACCACGCGGCCACCCTGCCACTTACCCTATATGTTCCGGATGCCGAGGCCTATGCACATGAATTGCAGGCCCGCGTCCCGTCGATCTATACGGTGCTACGCCCCAATGCAGAAAGCGGCGGCGTGCCGTGGTCCGTCGCCCTTGTGACGGCATCGCCCTACGAGGCACAGGATTACTGCGATTCAGCCGAAGAACTGGTTGAAAAGCTGCCAATGCCCCATGGATTGCGTGCGTTGGTTATCGAATTTGTCGAAAAACACTACGAGGAAGAAGCGTTTGTGAAGCGCCGTCGCAAGAATGCGCGGGTGGATCAGACGGATGATGGCGTGGGCGATTCCCGGATCCGCCAAACCACCGATGTGTACCGCGCCCCGCGCCGCCGCGAGGTGATCAATTGACCGCAGCACTTTCATCATGGTCCCGCAGACGTGCCGCCGTCGCCGCAGAAGAGGCCGCGCTGAAACGCGAAGCCGATGACGCCGTTGTTGCAGAGCAGCAGGCGGAGCTGGCGGAAAAGACCGACGCCGAAATTCTAGAGGAATTGGGCCTGCCCGATCCTGATGCGCTGGTACTGGGCGATAACGTTAAGGCGTTCATGGTTAAGACCGTCCCGCAACATCTGCGCAAACGGGCGTTGCGATCCCTGTGGCGCAGCAATCCTGTATTGGCCTGCGTCGATGGCTTGAACGATTATGACGACGATTACCTAACCGGCAGCACAGGGCAGGGGCCGATCAAGACCGGCTATCAGGTCGGCAAAGGTATGCTGGCACATCTGCTAGAGATGGAACGCCAAGCGGCGGCACCCGCTGAGACCGCGTTGGTGGTGGATGATGACGACGCCGAAGACGACGAAGAGGAAGATGTGCTGCTGGTGGAGGACGAGGTGATCGCCGCCACGGAGGCAGCACCGGTTGATAGCACCCACGTCGAAGAGCCCGAAGAAATCGAACAAACCGCGCCGACCCGTCGCCGCATGCAATTTCATATCGAAGGGCAAAACGCATGAACGTGGCCGCAACATTGCCCGAAGTGATCCAAGAGGACCGCCTGCGCGCGGATCTGTACAACTATCTTGGGGTGATGCTGTCCGGGCCGCCTGATCAGATGTTGCTGGATCAAACCGCAAACCTGGAGGGCGACGAGACCCCATTGGGCCAAGCGATCCAAGGGCTGGCGCGCGTGGCCAAGGTATCGCGGCCGAAATCGGTGCGCACGGAATTCAATGCCTTGTTCATCGGCTTGGGGCGCGGTGAATTACTGCCCTATGCCAGCTATTACCTGACCGGATTTTTGAACGAAAAGCCGTTGGCAAATTTGCGCAAGACCATGGCCAGCCTTGGTATGACCCGCGCCCAAGACGTGTTCGAGCCCGAAGACAACATCGCATCCTTGATGGAGATGATGGCGGGCATGATCGTCGGGCGGTTTGGCCGCGTGGCCACAATCAGCGAACAACAGCAATTCTTTAACGCTCATATCGGCAGTTGGGCGGCGCATTATTTTGCCGATCTGCAAGCTGCCAAATCATCAGTTTTATACGCGTCTGTGGGGGCCGTTGGCGCGGCCTTTATGGATATCGAACGCGAAGCATTCCGCATGATCAAAGCTGAACGGTAATGCGTAACTCTCTGGTGGGGACGCCCGCTGGATAACTCGAAGGGAAGGTACCAAATGACGGACAAGACAAAAGGCGCAAGCCGCCGCGACTTTCTGAAATTTGCAGGCACAGCGGCACCCGTGGCCGCCGCCGCGATTGCAGCGGGTGGGGCAACGGGGGCCGAAGCGCAACCGGCAGACCTGTCATCCGAGAC
Organism: Sulfitobacter sp. AS59; assembly: GCF_038899995.1. Lineage (NCBI taxonomy): Bacteria > Pseudomonadati > Pseudomonadota > Alphaproteobacteria > Rhodobacterales > Roseobacteraceae > Sulfitobacter > Sulfitobacter sp. AS59. The sequence continues at coordinate 354,526 of NZ_JBBMQK010000001.1, read as the reverse complement.
CATGCAGGATACCGCGCACACCCGCGCCTATCTGGAAAGCACACGTTTCTAGTTTCTAATAGCCAACTCAACACCGGCAAACGGCCTGACATGCCACCACGGTGAGCGACGTAGAATTCTCCGGCGGATGCTGGAAAAAGGGAGAAATACCATGCTGAGGAAGAAGACCAACGGGTATACACGCAGATCAGGCCGCGCGCCGATTGTGGTGAACAACGGCAATAGCACCATCGACCGACGCGGGTTTCTGCGCGGATCGGGCCTTGCTATTGGCGGGCTGACGGCCATTGCCGCGACAGGCGGTTCGGTCACCAAAGCGACTGCCCAAACCGCCGCGACCCGCGCGGTTGAAACGGTTAAATCAGTATGCACCCACTGTTCCGTCGGCTGTACCGTGATCGCCGAGGTCGATAATGGCGTCTGGACGGGGCAGGAACCCGGCTGGGACAGCCCGTTCAACCTCGGTGCGCATTGCGCCAAAGGGGCATCGGTTCGCGAACATGCCCATGGCGAACGTCGCTTGAAATATCCGATGAAAAAAGAAGGCGGTCAGTGGGTTCGCCTTAGCTGGGAACAGGCGATCAACGAGATCGGCGACGGCATGATGAAAATCCGCGAGGAAAGCGGGCCGGATTCTGTCTACTGGCTGGGTTCTGCCAAGCATAACAACGAACAAGCCTACCTTTTCCGCAAGTTCGCGGCCTATTGGGGCACCAACAACGTCGACCATCAGGCACGTATCTGCCACTCGACCACGGTTGCGGGTGTGGCAAACACATGGGGCTACGGCGCCATGACCAACAGCTATAACGACATCCACAACAGCAAGGCGATCTTTATCATCGGGGGCAACCCGGCCGAGGCACACCCCGTGTCGCTGCTGCACCTGCTGAAAGCCAAAGAACAAAACAACGCGCCGCTGATCGTATGCGACCCGCGCTTTACCCGCACGGCGGCCCACGCAGACGAATATGTACGCTTCCGGCCCGGATCGGACGTGGCCCTGGTCTGGGGTATCTTGTGGCATATCTTTGAAAACGGATGGGAAGACAAAGAATTCATCCGCACCCGTGTCTGGGGCATGGAAGAGATCAGGACCGAAGTGGCCAAATGGACGCCAGACGAAGTCGAGCGTGTCACCGGTACCCCCGGCACCCAGCTTGAGCGTGTGGCGCGGACCTTGGCCAACAACCGTCCCGGCACCGTGATTTGGTGTATGGGTGGCACCCAGCACACCAATGGTAACAACAACACGCGCGCTTACTGCATCTTGCAGCTGGCCCTTGGCAACATGGGCACCGCAGGCGGCGGCACCAATATTTTCCGCGGCCACGACAACGTGCAGGGCGCGACGGACCTTGGCGTTCTGGCAGATACGCTGCCGGGGTATTACGGCCTTTCCGCAGGGGCTTGGGCACACTGGGCACGGGTCTGGGAAGAAGACCTTGATTACCTCAAGGGCCGGTTCAGCAGCGAAACTGTTGGCGATACGCCGATGATGAACCTGACCGGTATTCCAGTAAGCCGTTGGATTGACGGCGTTTTGGAAGATGCCGAAGACCTTGACCAACCCGACAGCACTCGGGCGATGGTTTTGTGGGGCCATGCGCCAAACTCGCAAACCCGCCAAAAGGAAATGAAGACGGCGATGGAAAAGCTCGACATGCTTGTCGTGGTCGATCCCTATCCGACAGTGTCCGCCGTGCTGCAGGACCGCAGCGACGGGGTCTATCTGTTGCCCGCGTGTACGCAGTTTGAAACGCGCGGCTCTGTGACGGCGTCCAACCGGTCGCTGCAATGGCGCGACAAGGTGGTTGATCCGCTGTTTGAATCGCTGCCCGATCACACGATCATTGCGATGTTTGCCGAGAAATTCGGTTTCCACGACAAAATCTTCCGCAACATTGCCATTGAAGAAGGTGGCGAGCCAAACGTCGAGGACATCACCCGCGAGTTTAACCGCGGCATGTGGACCATCGGCTATACGGGCCAAAGCCCCGAGCGGATGAAAATGCACATGGCCAATCAACACACGTTCGACCGCACGACCTTGCGGGCGAATGGCGGGCCGGCCGATGGCGATTTCTACGGGATGCCATGGCCGTCTTGGGGCACCGCCGAGATGAACCACCCCGGCACCGCGAACCTATATGATATGTCGCTGCCGGTGGCTGAGGGGGGGCTGACCTTCCGCGCCCGTTTCGGTGTGGAACGCAACGGCGAGAACCTGCTGGCCGAGGGCGTATTCTCGGCCGGGTCCGAGATCGAGGACGGTTATCCCGAGTTCACCATGCAAATGCTGCGTGATCTGGGTTGGGATAGCGACCTGACCGACGAAGAACGCGCATCGATCAACTTTGTCGCTGGTTTCCCTGACGGTGATCCAAATATGGGCAACGCGTCCGATGATGGTGGTGCCGCCAACGAAGAAGTCGGTGAAACCTCGCAAACCGGTGAAATTCCATCGGATTACGTTCAAAAGACCGGCGGCGTGAACTGGAAGACCGACCTGTCGGGCGGTATTCAGCGGGTTGCGATTGCCCACGGGTGTGCGCCCTTTGGGAATGCCAAAGCCCGTGCCGTGGTCTGGACCTTCCCTGATCCGGTGCCGATCCACCGCGAGCCGTTGTATTCCAACCGCCGCGATCTGGTGGCCGATTACCCAACCTACGAGGATAAGAAATTCTGGCGGGTGCCCACGATGTACGCCTCGATCCAGGAGAAGGACTTCTCGGAGGATTATCCGATTATCCTGACCTCTGGCCGCTTGGTTGAATACGAGGGTGGGGGCGACGAGACACGTTCAAACCCGTGGCTGGCCGAGCTTCAGCAAGACATGTTCGTCGAGATTAACACACGCGATGCCAACAATCTGGGCGTCCGTGACGGGCAACAAGTCTGGGTCGAAGGCCCCGAAGGCGGTAAGGTCAAAGTGATGGCCATGGTGACTGAGCGGGTCGGCGAAGGCGTGGCGTTCATGCCATTCCACTTCGGTGGGCATCTGGAAGGCGTTGATCTAAGGGATAAATATCCCGAAGGGGCCGATCCGTATGTCTTGGGCGAAAGCGCCAACACCGCGCAAACCTATGGCTATGACAGTGTAACCCAGATGCAAGAGACCAAGGCTACTCTTTGCAAAATCTGGACAGCGTAAGGGAGAGATAAGATGGCTAGAGCAAAATTCCTCTGCGACGCTGAACGCTGCATCGAATGCAACGCCTGCGTCACCGCCTGTAAAAACGAACACGAAGTGCCGTGGGGTATTAACCGCCGCAAGGTTGTCACGATCAACGATGGCAAACCGGGCGAACGGTCGATCTCGGTCGCTTGTATGCACTGCTCGGACGCGCCTTGTATGGCCGTTTGTCCCACCGACTGTTTCTATCAAACAGACGACGGTGTGGTGTTGCACTCGAAAGACCTGTGCATCGGTTGCGGTTATTGCTTTTACGCGTGCCCCTTTGGCGCGCCGCAATACCCCCAAGCGGGCAATTTCGGATCGCGCGGGAAAATGGACAAATGTACCTTCTGTGCCGGTGGCCCCGAAGAAAACAACTCCACCGCCGAATTCCAGAAATACGGGCGCAACCGCATCGCCGAAGGCAAACTGCCGATCTGCGCCGAGATGTGTTCAACCAAGGCGCTGCTTGCCGGTGACGGCGATGTCGTCTCGGGCATCTACCGCGAACGGGTTGTGGCACGGGGCTTTGGCTCTGGCGCATGGGGCTGGGGCACGGCGTACGAACAAAAGGGCGGCTAACTGCCCGTTATGATATGACAATCATAGGGGCGGCCTGTTACGGGACCGCCCCTATTTGGTCAGCCAAAAGGGATATAACGATGCAGCGTTTGATTGCCGCCTTCTTGATTTGTCTGCCTGTGTTGATGGGGGTCGCCGTGCCTTCGGAGGGCTATGCGCAAACCAATGTACCGCCTCAGACCAGCACGGTGGATAGCAACCCCGCCGTATCCAAGCTGGATGATATCTTGCGGCGGCAAGAGGGGCTGAAAACAGCGGACGATGTGATCCGCGCGAACGAGCTTGGCGATCCGGATGCAGCGATGTCCACCACTGACCAGCTGGGCACCCTTGGCGGGGCGTCTGACGCCGATCTGTGGCGCGCCTTCCGCTTTGGCAAGGCTGACATTACCACACAAGCGCGTGTGCCTGCGGCCACGACCCTGATCCAGGACGGCGGCATGTGGTGGCTCGATTTTCGTCGTGGCCCCCTGCAAACCATCGCGATTTACCTGCTGGGCGGCACCTTGCTGGCGCTGGCATTGTTCTATCTGATCCGGGGCCGTATCCGTATTGAGGGCGAAAAAACCGGGCGGACGCTGCTCCGGTTTCAAGCCTTTGAACGCTTTGGCCACTGGATGCTGGCGTCGTCCTTTGTGCTGCTGGGGGTGACAGGCCTGATCTCGTTGTTTGGCCGCACCGTGCTGATCCCCGCCTTCGGTCACGAGGCGTTTTCATCCGTCGCGATTGTCTGCAAATGGGTGCATAACAACGTGTCCTGGGCCTTTATGATCGCGCTGATATTCGTGTTCATCATTTGGGTCGTCCACAATATCCCCGACCGCACAGACCTGCGCTGGCTGGCAAAGGGCGGTGGGCTGATCGGGGGCGGACACCCGCCTGCGAAAAAGTTCAACGCGGGCCAAAAGCTGATCTTCTGGGCGGTGATCCTGCTGGGCGGGTCGATCTCCCTCTCCGGTCTATCCTTGCTTTTCCCGTTTGAATTCAATCTCTTTGGTCATACGTTTTCGTGGCTGAACGGCTTGGGCGCGCCGGGATGGTTCGGGTTTGCCGATCTGCCATACCCGCTGGCCCCGCAGGAAGAGATGCAATACGCCCAACTGTGGCACGCCCTGATCAGCCTGATCCTGACCGCGATTATTTTCGCGCATATCTATCTGGGGTCCATCGGCATGGAAGGCGCGTTTGATGCCATGGGCAAGGGCGAAGTCGAAGAACAATGGGCCCGCGAACATCACAGCATCTGGGCCGAAGAGGTCGCCGGACCAAAACCCGCAGCACGCAAGGAGCCATAACATGAAAGCGTTTCTAATCGCCGTCGTCGCCATGGTTGTCATCGCTGCGGGGGCCTATCAGATTTTAGAGGTCATCAACGTGTCCACGGCCAAAGCGGGCACGTCCTCAGAGAACGTGCGACGCTCTGAGTAGGGGAATTTGCGGCTTAAGGAGGTACATGCCGACTGCGGGCACTCTGACCAGCAAAGCGATCTGATTTCAGAGATATCGGTTCGACTCATCTGCTAGGCCCAGAAAGCTGATTTTAACGTCCCTGAGGAGTGCTCAATATGACGCGATCAGACCTATACAATCTTCGGGAAGATGAAGAGTTCGTATATGTACCAGAAGAATTTTTCAATCTTCTACCGAAGGAGTATCGCGAGGCCGCTGAGGCACGCAAGCAGCAAGGTAAGAAGGTCCTACGGATCGCCGATAACGACATCAAAGGTCTAATTAGGCTTGCGAAAGCAATACCAACAACATCAAGTCTTAGTTATATCTACCACCGTCTAAGAACGGCCGAAATTGAAGTGACGGCAGAGGCACTAATGGAGCAGGAAGTTCTCACAACTGCATTTATTGTGACCTATGCGCGTCTATTCGCAAGCGGAAATGGAGCGGTTAAGCTGTCAAAGACAGATATTCCGGAGCATTTAAGACCCGTTCACCAAGACATTATGGACCTTCGCCACCAAAGATATGCTCACAATGGTACTCATAAAACGATAAATAGTGGTATTGAGTTACATTTTGATGATGATGGGTTCAAGGTAAGCATGCAGATGAGACTTGGGTTCTTTTTCGGTGGTCGAAACGAGTGGGAGGAACTCATAACGTTCATTGATGCGCATATGCATGAAAGCCTTATGAAAATACTCCGTCGCTTAGAGAGAAAAACGGGCTACGAATGGACGTTTCCCGAAGGTCCGAGGCCTGATTGGGTTGGCAACTACGGTTAGAAGTTGGAACCGACATCTAATTTAGAGATCATCAACCCGCGTGCCCATTCCTTCATAAATGAGCACCGTAAATGCGATCTTTCAAGCCTGTGACAAAATCGTTGTAAACTAGATTTCGGCTTGGAGCGGGTAACGAGAATCGAACTCGTAACTAAAGCTTGGGAAGCTGCCGTGATACCTTTTCACCATACCCGCGCGCCGTGGACCTGATTTAGGTCGTGGCGCGCAGAGCGTCAAGTCAGGACTTGCGGGCGGTGAAAAGTTATCTCCGCGGGGATGGCGTGGCCGTCAAATTGCGCGATGGCATCGGTCATGACGGCCAGAATACGGGGCCCTTGTGCGCTGGTTAACCGCGCCGACGGCGCCGCCCGCCGCCCGGACCATCGCCGCCACCACCTGTGTTAAAGGTCGCCGTGGGCAGGGTGACGATGCTGTTCAGGATCGGGAAGGGTTCAACGGCATTCGGGATGGCCGAGGCATTGACGAAATGCTCTTGAAAGCGGGGCTCGATCGCGGTTTCAACCTTGTGGATGTTGCGCACGGTTTCTTCGATCTCGGCACGGCTGGCGCTGTTCAGCAGGGCGATCCGCGCGCCGGTGCCTGCGGCGTTCCCGGCCGATGTGACCTTGTCCAGCGGCGCGTCGGGGATCATCCCCAACACCATCGCATGTTTGGTACTGATATGCGCACCAAAGGCCCCGGCCAGCACGATGCGATCCACCTTGTCGACGCCGAATTTATCCATCAGCAGGCGCGCGCCTGAATACAGCGCGGCCTTGGCCATCTGGATTTCACGGATATCGCGGTTGGTCACGGTGATCTTGGGGCCACCATGGGCGGTGCCGTCATAGACCAGATAGGAATTGGTGCGCCCGTCGGCAAAAACCATGGGCGATCCGGTTTGCTCGGCTGTGCCGATCAGGCCGGGGGCGTCGACGATGCCATGTATGCGCATCTCGGCGACCATCTCGATAATGCCGGACCCGCAGATACCGGTCACACCGCTTGCGCCGATCTCGGCCTCGAACGCGGGATCATCGGACCACAGATCGCTGCCGATCACCTTAAACCGCGCGATTTTGGTCACGGGGTCAATCTCCACCCGCTCAATGGCACCGGGGGCGGCACGTTGCCCGCTGCTGATCTGAGCACCCTCGAATGCGGGGCCGGTGGGCGAGGAACACGCCAGCACTTTCTCGCGGTTACCCAGCAGGATTTCAGCGTTCGTGCCCACATCGACAACCAACACCAGATCGTCGGATTTATCCGGTGCCTCTGACAGCGCGACGGCGGCGGCATCGGCCCCCACATGGCCCGCAATACAGGGCAGGAAGTAAATCCGCGCCGAGGGGTGAATGGTCAGGTCCAGCTCGACCGCGCGCATGCGCAGCGCGTTGGATGTGGCCAAGGCGAAGGGGGCCTGTCCCAGCTCGAACGGATCAATGCCCAAAAACAGGTGGTGCATGACGGGGTTGCAGACGAAAACAGCATCCACGATCAGGCCCTTATCCACGCCGCCCTCGGCGCAAATCTCATCGAACAGGGTGTTCATGCCGGCGCGCACCGCGCGGGTCATCTCATCCGCGCCGCCTTCGTTCATCATGGAGTAGCTGACCCGGCTCATCAAATCTTCGCCAAAGCGGATTTGCGGGTTCATCACGCCTGATGATGCAACGACCTCTCCGGTCTGCAAGTTGCACAGATGCGCCGCAATGGTGGTGGAGCCCAAATCGACGGCAAGCCCGTAAACCGTACCCTCATAGAATCCCGGCCACAGATGCATGATACGCGGCGGGTTTTCATCATCACCCAGATGCACGGCCACGGTCACTTTCCAATCGCCCTTGCGCAAAATCTTTTGCATCACCTGCAATATCTGCAGATCCGCCTTTACGTTCTCCAGCTCCCATTGGTCCTTTAGCGCGGCGCAAAGCCGCTCCAGATCGCCTGACGGGTCATGCATGTCGGGTTCCTGCACCTCGACGTAAAACAGCTTGGTTGACGGGTTCAGCACGATGTCACGCGCCTCGGCCCGTTTGCGTACCACTTGCTTGTGCACCTGGCTTTCGGCGGGCACGTCAATGACGACATCGCCCATTACCTGCGCCTGACAGCCAAGGCGACGCCCGTCGATCAGGCCGCGCTTGTCCTTATAGCGTTGCTCGACGCTGTTCCATTCACTCAGCGCATCATCCTGCACGGTCACACCATGCTTGGAAAACTTGCCAAAACCCGGCGTCACCTGACATTTCGAACAAATGCCGCGCCCGCCACAGACCGAATCCAGATCAACGCCCAATTGACGCGCCGCCGTCAGAATGGGGGTGCCTTTGGGAAAATGCCCGCGCTTGCCCGAAGGCGTGAATACCACCAGTGGATCGTTGCTCATCAAATCAGTCCTCAAAACCTTTGCCGCAACATAGCGAAGGCTGCGCCGGGCGAAAGCCAAGATACGTCATATCATGCCGCTTCCACGTCCATCTTCTCTGGCTTTTAAATATCCTTGGGGGTCGACCCAAAGGGTCGCCACTTATTCGTGGCGCGCCTTTGGCGCGACGGGCAGCGCCCCAAGGCATCAACCTCAAGCACCACGCGCGTTAAAGATGAAGCCCAGAAAGTTCAACAACAGCTGCGCGGCCAGAATGGATGTCGATCCCGTGGGGTCATAATCCGGCGCGACCTCGACCAAATCGATCCCCACAATCTCGTGGCGTTTGGCGGCGGCCTGTAGCAGCTCCAACACCTCGTAATACAAGAAACCACCATGGGACGGCGTGCCGGTGCCCGGCGCAATCGACGGGCAAAACGCATCAATATCGATCGTCACATATAGCCGCGCGCCTTCGGGTACATGGGCCAACACGCCCATGGTCCCCATCTTGCGCGCTTGGCGGACCGATATGATATCAGACCCCATCGCGCGGGCATCATCATAGCCTTCGCGCGCGGTCGAGCTGACATTGCGGATGCCGACCTGCGTCAAGCCGGTGACATAATCCTGTTCTGCCGCGCGGCGCATGGGGTTGCCATGGCCATGACGCACGCCGTGGCGTTCGTCGACGAAATCCAGATGCGCGTCGATCTGCAAAATATGAATGTCGCCCTGACCGTCAAACGCGCGGATGCAAGGAATGTTGATCGAATGATCGCCACCAATCACGACGGGCAGGGCTCCGGCATCTAAAATCGCCCGCACGCCGGTCTCAATATTGGCGTGGCTTTGTTCGGTGTCGGTATGCACGATGTCGGCGTCGCCAATATCGACGATGTTCACATCGCCGGGCAGGTACACCGCGTCGTCTTCATGATCATAGGCCCCCGCGTGGCCAAAGCTGAACAGGGTCGATGCCTCGCGCACGCCGCGCGGGCCAAACCGCGCCCCTGCACGCCATTGCGTGCCTGCATCATACGGTGCCCCCAGAATGGCGACATCAGCATCCAATGCCGCCCAATCAGGCTGATAGGGCCGTTTGCCAAAGGTCGAAATGCCCACAAAGGGCAGATCCAGCCTGCCGCCCTCATATCCGTGATTGGCCATCGTAATGCTCCCCTTAATACCCGCTCAGCACAGCTTTGACCGAGCTTTGCGTTTTTGCAATGGCGCTGCGTGGCAAATGGCCCTTTCCAATTGGTGCAATCCATGAAATAGGAAACCGCCAAATGAACCCATGCAAGCCGAGGTGCAAAATGGAGATTCGTGAGGCTCTGACCTTTGATGATGTACTACTGGTGCCAGCGGCATCAAGCGTGTTGCCTTCGACGGCTGACACACGCACCCATGTGACCAAATCGATCGCTTTGAACATCCCGCTGCTCAGCTCGGCGATGGACACGGTGACCGAAGGGCGCATGGCGATTGCCATGGCCCAAGCGGGCGGCATGGGGGTGGTTCACCGCAACCTGACCATCGCCGAACAGGCCGAAGAGGTCCGCCGCGTCAAACGCTTTGAAAGCGGGATCGTCTATAACCCGATCACCCTGCGCGCCAATCAAACCCTCGCCGATGCCAAGGCATTGCAGCAACGCTATAACGTCACAGGTTTTCCGGTGGTGGATGAAATGGGCCGGGTCGTGGGCATTGTGACCAACCGCGATATGCGCTTTGCCCGGGCGGATGATACGCCGGTGCATCTGATGATGACCGTGGATAATCTAGCCATTTTGCACGAACCCGCCGACCGGGAAGAAGCGATCAGCCTGATGAAGGCCCGCCGGATCGAAAAGCTGCTGGTCACGGATGATCAGGGCAAGCTGACCGGTCTGCTGACCCTCAAAGACACCGAACAGGCGGTTCTGAACCCCACAGCCTGCAAGGATGAGTTGGGCCGCCTGCGCGTGGCCGCAGCGACCACCACAGGCGATGCCGGGTTTGAACGGTCTCAAGCGCTTGTCGATGCAGGCGTGGATATGATCGTTATCGACACGGCGCATGGGCATTCCGAAGGGGTGGCCATCGCGGTCGAGCGCGCCAAAAAGCTCAGCAACGAAGTACAAGTTGTGGCAGGCAACGTGGCGACTGGCGAAGCGACACGTGCCTTGATCGGTGCGGGTGCGGATGCGGTTAAGGTGGGCATTGGTCCGGGGTCGATCTGTACCACGCGGATGGTGGCAGGGGTTGGCGTTCCACAACTGACAGCCATCATGGATTGCGCAAAAGCGGCGGGCGATATTCCGGTGATCGCCGATGGCGGCATCAAATTCTCGGGTGATTTTGCCAAGGCCATCGCGGCGGGCGCGTCTTGCGCCATGGTCGGATCGATGATCGCAGGCACCGACGAATCCCCCGGCGATGTCATTCTTTATCAAGGGCGTAGCTTCAAAAGCTATCGTGGTATGGGGTCGCTTGGCGCAATGGCCAGCGGCTCTGCTGACCGGTATTTCCAGAAAGATGCGGCCAGCGACAAACTGGTCCCCGAAGGGATCGAGGGTCAAGTGGCCTATAAAGGCTCCGCAGCGGCCGTGGTCCATCAAATGGTCGGCGGCTTGCGCGCGGCAATGGGCTATACCGGATGCGCAACGGTCGACGAAATGCGCAAGAACTGCTCGTTCGTTAAGATTACCGGCGCAGGTCTGAAAGAAAGCCATGTGCACGACGTACAGATTACGCGAGAGTCTCCGAACTACCGCGTCGGGTAAAGCCATATTTTGTTGATGTTCTAAAGGGCCGTGGCGCGAAATCGCCCGGCCCTTTCTTGCGCGCGACAGGCCCCATTTAGCCTAACCCGCTGGCGCTCCAAGGCGTTCTCGATAGCGGATAGGGGGGACGCCCATGGTTTTGCGGAATTCACGGCGGAAGGTTTCGGCAGAGCCAAACCCGCAGCTTTCCCAAACATCGGACAGTGGAATTGCACCATTCTCAAGCAACTCTGCTGCGCGGGTGACACGTTCCAGCTTGAGCCAGTTTAGCGGAGTCGTGCCAGCCTCTTCATGAAAGCGCCGCGCCAATGTGCGCCCGCTGGTGGCGGCGACGCTGGCCATGCGTTCAATCGGCCATTCTTCGTCAATCGATGCCCTGATGCGATCTTGCAGTGCCGACAGACCTGACCCAACGCGGGCCTTTGGTTCCGGTCGGGGCACAAATTGTCGCTGACCGCCGTCCCGTTGTGCAGGCAAAACCAGCCGCCGTGCGACAGAGGCGGCCACCTGTGCGCCAAAGTCCTGCCGGATAATGTGCAGCCCCAGATCCAGCCCCGCCGCCGACCCGGCAGAGGTAAACACACGTTCACCCTCAACAAACAACACGTCCGGATCGACGCTGATGTTGGGGTATCTCTCGGCCAGCTTTTCCGTATAGCGCCAATGGGTTGTTGCCGTTTTCCCGTCCAGCAAGCCCGCCGCTGCCAGAACAAAGACCCCCGAACAGATCGACGCCACACGTGCCCCACGGGCGTAGGCATCGCGCAAGGCTGAACACAGCTCCTCTGGCACGGGGGTATCTGCGCCGCGCCATCCGGGCACGATAATCAGGCTGGCGTCTTGCAAAAGGCTTAGATCGTCTTGGGCGTCTATTGTGATGCCGCCGACCGCGCGGATGGGGCCGGGTTCTGCTTTGACGGTCGCAAACCTGTACCAATTGTCAAATTCGGGGCGGGGCAGGGCGAAGAGTTCAACCGCGATGCCGAATCCAAAGGTGCACAACCCGTCATAGGCAATGGCGCAGACCAAGGGGTGTTTTTCGGGAAAAGTGGCAAATTTTGTCATGTTGGCGGAATCCGACCGTATATTGTCAATAATGCCAGTATCGGGATTTATCAGCAACTGGCAAGTCTTGTTCATCACTTTGACATGGAGACTGACAATGACCATCCAAACAGACCTTCTGGCCGCAATCGAAACCTATTTCGACGCGATCCACGACTGCGACACCGATAAATTGAACGCGGTATTCCACCCTCAATCCAGCTTGTTTGACGCTGATAACGGTACGGTTTTTGTTGAACCGATCGACAGTTTCAGCCGCGATGTTGCCGGGCGTGTATCGCCCGCAAGTAAGGGGCAATCGCGCGAGGCAGAGGTTCTGTTGATCGACTTTTTGTCGCCCCTCAGTGCGACCGTCAAAATCCGGATACGCGCCCATCAAAGTGTCTTTGTCGATCACCTTGGCTTTGTTCTTGGGGCGGACGGATGGCAAATCGTATCCAAGATTTGGCACCTCGAAAGCACGGTTGAGCCCAAGGGCGTGACGCAAGACGCCGCTGCCTGATCGCGCCCTGCAACACACTGAATATAAACATAAAGGAATATGAGAAGAGCAAAATGAACACAGTCGGATGGTTCGATATCTACGTTGATGATCCTTTTGCCTCACCACGGCAAGTCTGCTTCACCACTGTAAGCCCAGAAACCAATGCGGATGCGGTAAGCGGTAAAAGACCTTGACGACGAATGCTGGCGGTCGGTACAGCCCTATGTGTACGCAGACCTGCAAAGTCAGCTGATGCGCACCGCAAGTATGATCGGTAAAATTGGATTGCATCGACCACATGGCATCACCGTGACGGTCGTGCCGATCCTGCGGCAGCGTCCGAAGTTACAAAACAGCATTGCCTGATAAGGTACTGCTTTGAAAGGCAATTAAACGTGGCACTTACATGACCCCCGGCGCACGCGTCGCAGCAGCGATTGAAATTTTGAACACCATGTTTGACGGTCTTCCGGTCGAACAAGCGCTGACCCGTTGGGGCCGCGGCAATCGCTTTGCCGGGTCCAAGGATCGCGCGGCAATTCGCGATCACGTGTTTGATGTGCTGCGTCAGCGTCGGACCGCTGCCCATCTGGGCGGGGGGCAGACAGGGCGTGCCCTCATGATTGGTCTGTTGCGTGCGCAAGATGCTGACCTTGATGGTCTTTTCAACGGGGTGGGGCATGCGCCTCAGCCCCTAACCGAGGCAGAGCATGAACCCTCGGCCGAGGCTGATGAGGCAACGCTGTGGAACTTGCCAGACTGGATTATTCCGCAGTTCAAAGCATCGCTTGAGGGCCGCGCTAAGACCGTGGCCCTGGCGCTTCAGGCGCGCGCGCCGATCACGCTGCGGGTCAATACGGCCAAAACCACGCCAAGCGCCGCAGCGGCAGCATTGGCAGCGCAAGGTGTAGAGACGCGGGCCAACCCGCTGGCTGGAACCGCACTGACGGTGACGGCCGGTGAGCGTAAAATTCGTAACTCTGACAGCTATTTAGACGGGGCGGTTGAACTGCAGGATGCATCCAGCCAAGCCGTTGTCACCGCCATGCCAAATGGTGGCCGGGTACTGGATTACTGCGCGGGCGGTGGTGGAAAATCACTGGCGCTGGCTGTTGATCCGGCAACGGAAGTCACCGCCCATGACATTGACCCCCGGCGCATGCAGGATCTGCCAGCCCGTGCTGCGCGTGCTGGCCGTTCCATTCGCCAGATTGAAACGGATGATTTGAAAAATGAAACGCCTTTCGATGTGGTTCTATGCGACGCGCCATGTTCCGGCAGCGGGGCATGGCGGCGCTCGCCCGAAGGGAAATGGACCCTATCTGCCACGCGACTTCAAGAGTTGACCGCCATACAGGACAGTGTTTTGGACGATGCAACGGCGTTGACCGCCCCGAACGGATGTTTGGTTTATGCGACATGTTCGGTGCTAACCTGTGAAAATGAAGATCGGATTAACGCGTTCCTCCAGCGTCATCCTGATTGGTCCGTCGGATTTCAAAGACGGTTTGATGTAAATGACGATGGCGACGGATTCTTTACAGCGCACTTGAGGCGAAACTAGAACTGTGTATTATCAACCTATGCGTGTTTTTCGGGTTGTCATGAGCACATTCACACTACCTTAACCTTACTGCACGTAGATCGATTGCAAGTTCTATGTGGCGGGAGGGCCGTTTTTGTCAAAGCCGAACAGCGTGGCACAAGTTAGGCGCAAGCGGTTGCTGATCGTTGTTTTCGCTGCGATTGCTGCGGCTATTGCGGCGCAGGTGTCGCAAAACCATTCCCTGAGCGTTGTTTTTATGGCGGCTGCTGGTGCTTTTTTAAGTGTCGCTGCAATTGGTTTTGTTGCCGACGTCGTGTCGGTTAACCGGCGCGGCAAGGATCAGCGGGCGATCGTTGATTTTATCGCCAATGACGCCAGCCCAAGTGTATTTGCCACCGACGACGGGGTGGTGACGGCGCAAAACTTGGCCGCTGCGGCGCTTTGCAAGGTTAAACCGGCCAAAACCGTGACGTCATTTCTGTCAAGTCAATTCGCGAACCCGTCGGCCATTGTGTTCCGTCTGCAAGATCGCGCTGCGAAAAACGGTGCGGCGCGCGAGGATATCGTGACGCGGTCCGGCCATGTGCGTCTTTCTTTGCACCGGGTTGCTGACGGGTTTTTGTGGCGGGTGGAAACCATTCAGGAAAAAGGCCCCGCGCGGTCGCGTGATTATGAACAATCCTTGCCGATGATGATGGTCGGCCGGTCCGGTGCCGTGTTGTTCATGAACGAAGCGTCTCGGGGGCTTATTGGCAGCCGGGTCAAGACGCTGGACCGTGTGTTCAAAACATTGCCGGTGGCCCATGGCGATCTGGCCGAAGTCATGACCGCCGATGGCGAAATGACCATGTTGATCGGAGAGCTTGAGGCAGGAGCGGGGCGTAAGGCCTTGTATTTATTGCCTGCCCATGCGCCGCGGTCACAGGATGCGGAATGGCGCGGCTTTCATGAATTGCCCATCCCATTGATCAAGATCGCGCCAAATGGTGCAGTGTTGTCGTATAATCAGATGGCCGCAAATCTGGTCGGGCCGGGGTTGCAGCCTGACGCGCTTTTGGCGACGCTGATGGAAGGGTTGGGGCGGTCCATCAATGACTGGCTGACCGAAACGCTCGACGGGAAATTGCTGCAAAAATCCGAATTCTTGCGCCTAAAACGGGATGACCGAGAGGCATTCGTTCAGGTCACGTTAAGCCTTGTGACGGATCAGGGGGTGCCTGCATTAATTGCCGTTTTGAATGATGCCACGCAGTTAAAAACGCTCGAGGCGCAATTCGTGCAAAGCCAGAAAATGCAGGCGATCGGGCAATTGGCCGGCGGCGTTGCGCATGATTTCAACAACCTTCTGACCGCGATTTCTGGTCACTGCGACCTTTTGCTGTTGCGCCATGACCAAGGCGATCCGGATTATAGCGATCTGATCCAAATTAACCAAAATACCAACCGCGCGGCCGCGTTGGTGGGGCAATTGCTGGCCTTTTCCCGCAAGCAGACGCTGCGGCCGGAAACGCTGGATCTGCGCGATACGTTGGCCGATTTGACGCATCTGTTGAACAGGCTTGTGGGGGAAAAGGTGACCCTAAGCCTAAGCCACGATCCGGTACTAAAGCCCATACGCGCCGATAAAAGGCAGCTGGAACAGGTTCTTATGAACCTGGTCGTTAATGCGCGCGACGCGATGCAAGACGGCGGAGAGATCAAGATCACGACCGAATGCTTGGACCTGAACGCGCCGCTTTCGCGCGACCGTGTGACCGTGCCGCCGGGCCAATATGTAACCTTGCAAGTTGCCGACGAAGGCGTGGGCATACCCGAGGATAAACTACAAAAGGTGTTTGAGCCGTTTTACACGACGAAACGCACGGGCGAGGGGACGGGTCTGGGGCTGTCCACGGCCTATGGGATCATCAAGCAATCAGGCGGTTTTATCTTTATTGATAGCACCGTCGGCGTCGGAACGGTCTTTACGCTTTATTTTCCTGTGTTAACAAGAACCATGACACAGACCCCGGATAAAACGGTCGCCCCAGCAGCGACGGCCACGAATTTCGACGATGGTATTATTTTGCTGGTCGAAGATGAAGCGCCGGTTCGGGCCTTTGCGAGCCGCGCCTTGCGGATGCGGGGTTACACGGTGCTTGAAGCCGAATCTGCGGAAATGGCGCTAAAAACCCTTGAGGATGAGACATTGAATGTCGATGTGTTCGTCACGGATGTGATCATGCCGGGGATGGACGGGCCAAGTTGGGTGCGTGAGGCGCTGAAAGACCGGCCAGGCGTGCCCGTCGTGTTCGTTTCAGGCTATGCGGAGGATAGTTTTGGCGCGGAACAAACCGCCATCCCAAATTCTGTTTTCCTGCCCAAGCCGTTCTCTCTGACTGATCTGACGAATACCGTCCACAGCCAGATGCGCTGATCAGGGAATGGAATCGTATAGCGCAAACTCCTCGTGAAATTTGCGGCGAAACCGTTGTTCCACGTCGGGTGACAAGGTTAATTCCATCTGGGGCGACACATTTTCTCGTTTAAGATCAAAGGTGACACCGAGCCGGTCAGATAGAAACGCCTGCAACCTGGCCTGATCTTCATATCTGAAATAATGGGTAATGTGCGTGCCGTTGGGCTGTGCAGCCATAAAATTTAGCTGGCTGCCCACATCTGCGAACCCAGGTTTTTTGCCCTTCATATAGGCCAAGATAAACTCGTCAAAGCTGATGTCGAAAGTGGCGTTTGGTTTGCCCTGCATAAAGGGCCGCTGGCGATAGCGATACCAACTGCCCAGCCAGCTGATCGGCTCGCGCATGACGGCCATCAGCTCCATCTCGGCGTCGCATACCTTTAAAAACATTGGCCGAATGAATCGGTTGTATCGATAGACGGGCGCATGTTTCAGCATCGGTGGTTCCGAAATAACCATATCCGCCCGCGGGGCCAAAGCGGTCTCATAAGCGGTGGACCCCGTCTTGGGGACCGATAAAAAAGCAAGCCGTTCTTTAAAGAAAACAAGCATATAGACGATATCCCACGTTTAGTTCCTACGGCCCGGCCATTGTAAATCTGATGTTAATCACTTCGGATAAAAGATGGAATATGAAACAAATAGATTGAAATGTTCTGCTTTTGGTCTCATATGGAACATATAAAGAACAAAACCCGATTGGCGCATGCAGCGATTGCGGCTTCGACACCACTGTGACAGTAAAGGGATACCCTCAAATGGCAACGGCAGATCTTTTGACAATGGACAACAAGAAACAAGCTGAAAAGCAAAAAGCCCTTGATAGCGCGCTGGCACAGATTGAACGCCAGTTCGGCAAGGGGTCGATCATGAAACTGGGTGCCGAAGGTGCCATTCAGGACATTAAATCCAGCTCGACCGGCTCTCTTGGTCTTGATATCGCGCTTGGCATTGGCGGCCTGCCGATGGGCCGGATCATCGAGGTTTACGGTCCTGAAAGCTCGGGCAAGACCACGTTGACGCTGCATTGCGTTGCTGAGCAGCAAAAGCAGGGTGGCGTCTGTGCGTTCGTCGATGCGGAGCACGCGCTTGATCCGCAATACGCCAAAAAACTTGGCGTCGACATTGATGAATTGCTGATCTCTCAGCCGGACACTGGCGAGCAAGCGCTTGAAATCGTTGATACTTTGGTGCGTTCAGGCGCTGTTAACATGGTTGTTGTCGATTCGGTTGCAGCGCTCACACCGAAATCCGAGCTCGAAGGCGACATGGGCGACAGCTCCGTCGGGGTTCAGGCGCGGTTGATGTCGCAAGCGATGCGGAAACTGACCGGCTCGATCTCTCGGTCGAACTGCATGGTGATCTTTATTAACCAAATCCGGATGAAGATTGGCGTGATGTTCGGCTCCCCCGAGACGACATCAGGCGGCAACGCGCTGAAATTCTACTCCTCTGTGCGGCTTGATATTCGCCGGATCGGCGCGCTTAAGGATCGTGACGAGGTGGTCGGGAACGCCACACGGGTCAAGGTCGTAAAAAACAAGGTCGCAGCGCCGTTCAAACAAGTTGAATTCGACATCATGTATGGCGAAGGCATCTCGAAAATGGGCGAGCTTTTGGACCTCGGCGTCAAGGCTGGCGTGGTTGATAAATCGGGATCATGGTTCAGCTATGGCGACGAACGGATCGGGCAGGGGCGTGAAAATGCCAAAACCTTCCTGAAAGAAAACGAGGCCATGGCGATGGAGATCGAAGACAAAATCCGCGCTGCCCATGGGCTTGATTTCGATGGATCCGAAAAAGACGATATCGATATTCTCGAGGCGTAAGCCGGTTTTGAATAGCAATTACGGGGCGTGCCACTGGGCGCGCCCTTTTTCGTTTGGCGGAACGGTGGACAGTGCCCCGCCGCAAGGCTATTTGAGGGCAACACTTTTTTGCCCCTCGAAAGGCCCCGCATATGAAGACGCTAAACGATATCCGATCCACCTTTCTGGGTTACTTTGAAAAGAACGGGCACTCCGTTCAGCCCTCCAGCCCGCTGGTGCCGCGCAACGACCCCACATTGATGTTTGCCAACTCGGGCATGGTGCAGTTCAAAAACCTGTTCACCGGCGTCGAAACCCGCGATTACAAACGCGCGACCACGGCGCAGAAATGCGTACGGGCCGGCGGCAAACATAACGATCTGGACAATGTCGGCTATACGGCGCGTCACCATACGTTCTTTGAAATGTTGGGAAATTTCAGCTTTGGCGATTATTTCAAGGCCGAGGCGATTGCATTTTCATGGGAGCTGATCACCAAGGAATTGGGGATCGATCCCAAGCGGCTGTATGTCACCGTTTACCATACCGATGACGAGGCTGCGGACATCTGGAAAAAGGTCGCAGGCCTGCCCGATGACCGCATCATTCGCATCGCAACCGATGACAACTTTTGGATGATGGGGCCGACCGGTCCTTGCGGTCCGTGCTCCGAGATTTTCTATGACCACGGCGATCACATCTGGGGCGGCCCTCCCGGTTCTCCTGAAGAAGACGGCGACCGGTTTGTTGAGATCTGGAACCTCGTTTTCATGCAATACGAGCAGTTCGAGGATGGCACCCGCAAGCCGTTGCCGAACCAGTCGATTGATACGGGCATGGGAATTGAACGTGTCGCGGCCTTGTTGCAGGGTACCAATGACAACTATGCCACGGACCTGATGCGCAACCTGATTGTTGCCAGTGCCAACGCGTCGAACACCGACCCCGACGGGCCGGGCAAAACCCACCACCGCGTGATCGCCGATCACCTCCGGTCGACCTCGTTCTTGATCGCCGATGGTGTGATGCCTGCAAATGACGGGCGCGGTTATGTCTTGCGCCGGATCATGCGTCGGGCCATGCGCCACGCGCATTTGCTGGGTATCCAAGACCCGCTGATGCATCGTTTGGTGCCAGAACTGGTCCGCCAAATGGGCGGGGCCTATCCTGAATTGGGTCAGGCGCAGTCGCTGATCACCGAGACGCTCTTGCTTGAAGAAACCCGTTTCAAGAAAACCCTGGACCGTGGCCTCAAGCTGTTGGACGACGAATTGCGCGATCTGCCTGCCGGTGAAAACCTGTCGGGTGCGGCGGCGTTCAAGCTTTATGACACCTATGGTTTCCCCGTCGACCTGACCCAGGACGCCCTGCGCGAAAAAGACCGCGGCGTTGATCTGGACGGCTTTAACGAAGCGATGGACAAGCAAAAAGCACAGGCCCGCGCGGCGTGGTCCGGCTCTGGCGAGGCGGCAGATGCGACCGTTTGGTTCGACGTGGCCGAGGCCGGCGGCACCACCGACTTCTTGGGCTACGACACAGAGACCGCCGAAGGTCAGATCGTGGCATTGGTCCAAGACGGGGCCCAAGTTCAGACGGCTAAGGCCGGCGATAAGGTGCAGATTGCCCTGAACCAAACCCCGTTTTATGCCGAAAGCGGCGGGCAGGTGGGCGACACCGGGATCATCAAGACCGATAGCGGCAGCGTCTCGGTCACCGATACGCGCAAAACGGCTGGCGTCTTCATCCATTTCGGCGACGTGGTCGAGGGGACAGTGACCCCGGGTCAGGCCGCCGTGCTGGATGTGGATCACGCCCGCCGCACGGCCATTCGCGCCAACCACTCCGCCACCCATCTGCTGCACGAGGCCCTGCGCAACGCGCTTGGCGATAAGGTTGCGCAGCGCGGGTCGTTGAATGCGGCGGATCGTTTGCGCTTTGACTACAGCCACAATCACGCGATGACGCCGGATGAAATTTCGCAAGTTGAACAGGAAGTGAACGCCTATATCCGCCAGAATGCCCCTGTTGATACCCGGATCATGACGCCGGATGATGCCCGCGCTTTGGGCGCACAGGCGCTGTTTAGCGAAAAATACGGTGACGAGGTCCGCGTCGTGTCGATGGGCCGCGAGGCCGGGTCGGGCAAGGGCGCGGACAAAGAAACCTATTCGCTCGAACTTTGTGGCGGTACCCATGTGCGCCAGACCGGCGACATCGGCGCGTTTGTGATCCTTGGCGATAGCTCCAGCAGTTCTGGCATCCGCCGGATCGAAGCCTTGACCGGTGACGAGGCGCTGAGCTGGTTGCGCGCTCAGGAAAGCACCTTGTCCCGCGTGGCCGCCGAACTGAAAACCTCAACCGCCGATGTGCCCGACCGCGTGCGTGCCTTGATGGATGAACGCAAACAGCTGGCCAATGAGGTCGCGCAATTGCGCCGCGAACTCGCCATGTCCGGTGGCGGGTCCACCGCTCCCGAGGCGCGCGATATCGGCGGGATCAAATTCATCTCGCAGGTGCTGTCTGGTGTGACGGGCAAAGACCTGCCGGCGCTGGTGGATGAATATAAGTCCAAGCTGGGCAGCGGCGTCGTGCTGCTAATCGCCGATGCCGATGGCAAAGCCGCTGTTGCCGCCGGTGTTACCTCTGATCTGACTGCCAACACATCTGCCGTTGATATCGTCAAGGCCGTGGTCGCCGAACTGGGCGGCAAGGGCGGCGGTGGCCGTCCGGATATGGCGCAAGGCGGCGCAAAAGACGTTGCAAATGCTGACGCAGCCATCGCGGCTGCCGAAGCCATCTTGAAAGGATAACCCCATGCCAGCTCTCTGGATCGCCCATGTTACCGTCACCGACGAAGACGCTTACGGCCAATACGCCAAACTCGCGGGCCCTGCGATAGCAGACCACGGTGGCAAGTTTCTGGCCCGTGGCGGGCGCTTTGTGCAGCTTGAAGGCAAAGAACGCCCGCGCAATGTCGTCGCCCGCTTCCCCTCGCTAGAAGAAGCCGTCGCCTGCTACAATTCGCCTGCCTATCAAGAGGCGCTAAGCCACGCCAAAGACGCGTCTGAGCGTGAATTGATGGTTGTCGAGATCGAAGACTGATCTGAGGCCCCACCAGTCCCAAAATTCACCATAGGCCCGCCTCGGCGGGCCTTTTGGCGTTTCAAGCACCTGCGCACGACCGCATATCGCCGTCACAAGGCACAACAAAAAAAGAGGGCCGCAAAGCCCCCTTTTCCAAATGGTCTAAAATCCCGGGGGTCCGGGGGCTGGCCCCCGGTCCGGCATTTAAATCATGCAGACTTCGACATCCGCTTGCGCTCATGCGGGTCAAGATAGCGCTTGCGCAGACGCACGGCGTTCGGCGTCACTTCCACCAGCTCGTCATCATCAATATAGGCAATCGCCTGTTCCAGCGTCAGCGTGACTGGCGTGGTCAAACGCACAGCTTCATCCGTACCGGATGCACGCACGTTGGTCAGCTGCTTGCCCTTCAACGGGTTCACTTCCAGATCATTCTCGCGGCTGTGTTCACCAATGATCATACCTTGATAAACGGCTTCCTGAGCACCGATAAAGAATTTACCACGGTCTTCCAGCTTCCACAGCGCGTAAGATACCGACGTGCCATTCTCCATGGAGATCAGAACACCAGCGCGACGGCCGGGAATGGCACCTTTGTGCGGAGCCCAGTCGTGGAATACGCGGTTCAAAACGCCTGTACCGCGGGTGTCGGTCAGGAATTCACCGTGATAGCCGATCAGGCCACGCGATGGCACCAACGCGATGATGCGGGTTTTACCGGCACCGGCGGGCTTCATCTCGGACAGTTCACCCTTGCGGGGACCTGTCAGTTTTTCGATCACGGCACCGGAATATTCATCATCCACGTCGATGGTGACTTCTTCGATGGGCTCAAGACGCTCGCCGTTCTCGCCTTCGCGGAACAGAACCTGAGGGCGCGATACCGACAGTTCAAACCCTTCACGGCGCATGTTTTCGATCAAAACACCCATTTGAAGTTCGCCACGACCGGCGACCTCGAATGCTTCACCACCGGGGGTGTCGGTGACTTTGATCGCGACGTTGGATTCGGCTTCTTTCATCAACCGGTCACGGATGACGCGGGATTGAACTTTCTTACCGTCACGACCCGCAAGCGGGCTGTCGTTGATGCCGAATGTGATCGTAATTGTGGGCGGATCGATCGGCTGCGCGGGCAGGGCGGTGTCGACGGAGGTCGCCACGATGGAATCGGCCACGGTCGCCTTGGTCATGCCTGCGATCGATACGATGTCACCGGCTTCGGCAACCTCAATTGGTTGCTGCATCAGACCACGGAACGCCATGATTTTGGTCACGCGGAAGTTTTCGATCAGCTTGCCGTCACGCGACAGCGCCTTGACCTGCTCGCCTGTTTTCAACTGGCCGGTTTCAACGCGGCCTGTCAGCATACGGCCGATGAACGCGTCAGCGCCCAAAGTGGTGGCCAGCATGGTGAACGGCTTGTCGATGTCTTTCAGCTGCTTGGGGGCAGGGACGTGCTTGACGATCAGGTCGAACAGGGCCGTCAGATCTTTGCGCGGGCCGTCCAGTTCCATATCGGCCCAGCCGTTGCGGCCCGACGCGTACATGTGTGGAAAGTCGAGCTGTTCGTCATTCGCACCAAGGCTGGCGAAAAGGTCGAAACATTCGTCCAGTGCGCGGTCGGGTTCCGCATCGCCTTTGTCGACCTTGTTCAGGACAACGATTGGGTTCAGGCCCAGTGCCAGTGCTTTGGACGTCACGAATTTTGTTTGTGGCATCGGGCCTTCGGCCGCGTCAACCAGCAAGACAACACCGTCAACCATCGACAGGATACGTTCAACTTCGCCACCGAAATCAGCGTGGCCTGGGGTGTCAACGATGTTGATCCGCAGGCCTTTCCACTCAACCGATGTCGGTTTGGCGAAAATTGTGATGCCGCGCTCGCGCTCCAGATCGTTGCTGTCCATGGCGCGTTCAGTGGTCGCCTGGTTTTCACGGTAGGTGCCGGATTGTTTCAAAAGTTCGTCTACCAGCGTCGTTTTGCCGTGGTCAACGTGAGCGATAATTGCGATGTTGCGCATGTCCATTGGGGTATGCCTTTGATAGGAAAGAGGGCCGCGCGCACTGTTGCACCGCAGCATTTGCGCCGCGCATACCGTGGTGCGCGCCAGAAAGCCAGCCCTAATACCAATCCAAACGGTCGGTTCGGCGGGATTTAGTGCGTTGTGGTGTTCGAAAACAGGTGGATTACCAAAATACCCGCGACGATCATGAGCAATCCGATCACGGCGGGGAAATCCAGTTTTTGACCGAAGATAACGTAGCCGATCCCCGCGATGCACACGATCCCAAGGCCGGACCAGATCGCATAGACAATGCCCACCGGCATCACCTTGAGCGCGAGCGCCATGAAGTAGAACGAGATCAGATAAAATATCACCACCCCGACCGACGGCCACAGCCGCGTGAACTGTTGCGAAGCCTGAAGCGCCGTGGTGCCCATTGTCTCGGATACAATCGCGATCAACAACCAAAGGTAATGCATTGTGTTCAAATCCTTTTAGCTTACGGGGTGCCGGGCGGCGTTCGGAAATTGCCGAAGGTTCGCGGGGTCTTGTCCCTAGTCCTGAAGAATTTTAACGAGAATGACCAGCCCTTTGGTCGCGCAATTTTAGGTGGATCTAGGCCGCGATATAGCGGTCCCTGCGGTGGTTGAATGTGATGATCAGGTTCAGCACCACAGCCCCCAGCAGCGAATAGATCACGACCGAAGCGGGGAACAGGAACAGGGCCACGGCAAAGATCACAGCATCGGTGATCAGCTGCACCCAGCCCGCCTTGAAACCGGTGGTGTCCTGTACCAGCAGCGCGATGACGCCCAGCCCGCCCAAGGACCCGTTGTGCCGGAACATCGCCAGCAGGCCGAGGCCTACCAATGATCCGAAAATCACCGCGCCCAAGGCAGGATCAAGTCTTTCTATCGTAAAGCCCAAGGGCAGCAATGTCGTCACCACGGATAAAAGCGTGACCGAGATCAGGGATTTGATGGTGAATTCCAGCCCAAGCCGTTTGTAGGCGATAAAGTAGAACGGCAGGTTTATGGCGAAAAACACCAAACCAAAGGAATAGCCGCTGAGATAGGCGATGATCACAGCCAAACCGGCGGTCTGTCCGGTGATCAACCCGACCGAGGTCAGAACATGCATGCCCAGCCCGCATAGAAACACCCCAAGGCTAAGGCCTTGGATATCGTCGGTCAGATTATGGTCGGGGCTTAGCGGCTTTTTCATCCTTTTGAGATAGGACAGGTATGTTGACCTGTCTAGGGGCGCGCGCGCAGTTTATGCCGCGTTGCAGCGATACGTCGCGTAAATCTGCTGAACTGCACAAAAAAAGGGCCACACCGACTGGCGTGGCCCTTACTGGATCAGCCTTTGAGGGCGTTGTTCAGGTTCTCGTCTACCTTTTCAAGGAAGCCCATTGTGGTCAGCCAGCCCTGATCGGGCCCGACCAACAACGCGAGATCCTTGGTCATAAAGCCTGATTCCACCGTATCAACGACCGTTTTTTCCAGCGTCTCGGCAAAACGAGTCAGCGCCTCGTTGCCATCCAGCTTGCCGCGGTGCTTGAGCCCGCCTGTCCACGCATAGATCGACGCGACGGAGTTGGTCGATGTCTCCTCGCCCTTTTGGTGCTGGCGATAGTGCCGTGTGACGGTGCCATGGGCGGCCTCTGCCTCGACCGTGTTGCCATCGGGGGTCATCAGAACGGATGTCATCAACCCAAGCGAGCCGAACCCTTGGGCCACGGTGTCAGACTGCACATCCCCATCATAGTTCTTACAAGCCCAGACATAGCCGCCGTTCCATTTCATCGCACAGGCCACCATGTCGTCGATCAAACGATGTTCATAAGTGATGCCAGCCGCTTTGAATTTGTCAGCGAATTCAGTCTCGTAGATATGCTGGAACAGCTCAAGAAAACGACCGTCATACTGCTTGAGAATGGTGTTTTTGGTGCTCAGATACACCGGCCAGCCCAGGTTCAGGCCATAGTTCATCGACGCGCGGGCGAAATCGATGATGGATTTATCAAGGTTGTACATCGCCATTACGACGCCCGAATCCGGTGCGTCAAAGACTTCACGCTCGATCTCGGTGCCGTCTTCACCGACGAACTTCAACGTCAGCTTGCCCTTGCCGGGGAATTTGAAATCGGTGGCTTTGTACTGGTCGCCAAAGGCGTGACGGCCCACGACAATCGGCTTGGTCCAGCCGGGCACAAGGCGGGGTACGTTTTTGCAGATGATCGGCTGGCGGAAAATCACACCGCCCAGAATGTTGCGGATCGTCCCGTTGGGGGAGCGCCACATCTCTTTCAGGCCGAATTCTTCGACGCGCGCCTCGTCCGGGGTGATGGTCGCGCATTTAACGCCGACGCCATATTCCTTGATCGCATGGGCGGCATCGATGGTGATCTGGTCGTTGGTCTCGTCGCGGACCTCCATCCCCAGATCGTAATATTTAAGATCGATGTCGAGATAGGGCAGGATCAGCTTTTTCTTGATGAAATCCCAGATGATGCGGGTCATTTCATCGCCGTCGAGTTCGACAATCGGGTTGTCCACCTTGATCTTGGTCATGGGTGTTCGGTTCCTTTGGGGTTGGCTATCGATGGCTGGTCTATCAACATTGGTGTGTGCAGCATCAGGGTAAAAGTAAAGTAAATCAGATTTATGTATGTGCGGCAAACCATGCAGAAACGCGGGTCCGGACAAAGCGCCAGAGCCCCGGCGCGCCTGCTTTGATCTTGGTGCCGACTTTTTCGATGAACTGGTCCTCGGTC
Source organism: Sulfitobacter sp. AS59 (assembly GCF_038899995.1). Taxonomy (NCBI): domain Bacteria; kingdom Pseudomonadati; phylum Pseudomonadota; class Alphaproteobacteria; order Rhodobacterales; family Roseobacteraceae; genus Sulfitobacter; species Sulfitobacter sp. AS59. Next base: position 328,160 of record NZ_JBBMQK010000001.1, on the reverse strand, counting down.
ACATTGTATTCAATCCAGCTGCCGCCACCAGCGGCTAGGTTTTGAATGGGGGGCTGAAAGCGGTCAAGGGATTTGGCAAACTGCGCGGTTGGGGTTTGGTTGGCTTCAAATTCTTCCCAAGTTGCGCGCAGATCGGTGCCCAAGTCATTGGGAAGAAGGCCGAATATACGATCCGCCGCTGCTTGCTCCTGCACTTCCATATTAGAGATGTCGTGGGAGCCAAAGATCGGATTATCGCCCGCGTCGATCTCAACAAGATCATGCAGGATCAGCATTTTGATCACGCGGGTGATGTCCACGTTAGGCCCGGCCTGATCGGCCAGCACCAAGGCGTAGAGCGTCAAATGCCAGCTGTGTTCGGCGGAATTTTCAGACCGCGACGCATCACAGAGCAATGTTCCGCGCATGACCGACTTGAGTTTGTCCGCCTCGTTTAGAAAGGCGATTTGCTGCTCAAGTCGTTCTGTCATGGTCGGGGGGTCCTTGCTTGGTGGGCGGCCAGTGTCTTTTGCAGAAAGGCGCGGCCCTGTTCTGTCGCCATGTGAGTGCGAATGGCTGTCAAAAACGCCTCTTCCATGGTTTGGGAGGACGCCCCGAGAACGGAAGCGACCTCCATAAACAGGCGCTCGTTTCCGGTCTCGTGCTGAACGGACAGACATTCTTCGGCCAGTTGATTGGCCATGTCTGTGACGTTCTGCTCTGCCATTATCGTGTTGTCTCGGTCAGGCGGCGTTTGACGTAATCTGTCGTCGACGTGATCAGCGTATCCATATGCGGCTCTTCAAAGAAGTGGCCGGCACCCTCGATCTCTTGGTGGGTGATGGTGATGCCTTTTTGCTCGTGCAGCTTATTGACCAGATTAACCGTGTCCGCAGGCGGTGCGACGCGGTCAGCCGTGCCATTGATCACCAAACCCGAAGCCGGGCAGGGCGCGAGGAAGCTGAAGTCATACATATTGGCAGGCGGTGCGACGGAGATAAAACCGGTGATCTCGGGGCGGCGCATCAAAAGCTGCATGCCGATCCAAGCGCCGAACGAGAAACCCGCAACCCAGCAATGCTTGGAGTTGTTGTTCATCGATTGCAGGTAATCCAGCGCAGACGCGGCATCGGACAATTCGCCGATCCCCTGATCATATTCGCCCTGGCTGCGGCCAACGCCGCGGAAATTGAACCGAAGAACGGTAAAGCCCATGTTATAAAATGCGTAGTGCAGATTATACACGACCTTGTGGTTCATGTTGCCGCCAAACTGTGGGTGCGGGTGCAATAGAATGGCAATCGGCGCGTCGCGCTCTTTTTGTGGGTGGTAGCGGCCTTCGAGGCGGCCTTCGGGTCCGGGAAAAATAACCTCGGGCATGGGCATCCCTGCTTTGGGTCCTAAAGGTGCAGCGGTATAGTTGACGAATTCGCTAAGCTACCTTAGAACGGTTCTAACTTGTTTGATCCCAGCGTTTCTGGGTGTCAGGCATTGCACTTAGGCATTTCAGGCGTCGCCGTCAATCAAACAGGCGATTTTGACAAAGGGATCATTGCGATGAAGCTGTCAACCAAAGGACGGTATGCCATGGTGGCACTGACCGATATAGCGTTGCAACCCGGTGGGGCATTGGTGTCCTTGGGCGATATCGCCGAACGGCAGTCGATCTCTTTGCCCTATCTTGAGCAGCTTTTCGTCAAGCTGCGCCGGGCCGGGCTGGTGTCATCTGTGCGGGGTCCGGGGGGCGGGTATCGCCTTGGCCGGCCGGCATCTGACATTCGGGTGGCCGATATTCTGGTGGCTGTCGATGAAAAGGTCGACGCCATGCATGTGGGCGCGGGCGCGTCGGGCGGATCGTCGGGCAGTCGCGCGCAATCGCTGACCAACCGTTTGTGGGAGGGGCTAAGCGCGCAGGTCTATGTTTTCTTGCACCAAACGCGTTTGTCCGACGTGGTGGCCAACGAGCTGGCCCCATGCCCCGCGGTGCCGAACCTGTTTGCCGTCGTGGACGAGGAATGAAATTAAAGGCCGCGCTAGCGCGATTCCTTTTTTGATAGAAGATGAGGGACGCTGTCCCTCAAACTCCCTGGGATTTAGGACCATTTGGAAGCTGCTGTGAGAGTGTATCTGGATCATAACGCGACCACGCCTCTGCGGGCCGAAGCGCGGGCTGCGATGATTGCTGCGATGGATGTCGTTGGTAACCCGTCCAGTGTGCATTCCGAGGGCCGCGCGGCCAAGATGCTGGTGGAACGCGCCCGCGCGCAGGTGGCGCAATTGGTTGGGTGTAAAACCACGCAGGTGATTTTTACCAGCAGTGCGACCGAGGCGGCAGCTTTGGCTGTGGCCCAGAAGGGGCGGCATGGCGGTGTTTTCGGCGGGCTGGCGACGGAGCATGATTGTTTGGGCGTCTGGAGCGAGGTTGGCATTGATTTGGCGTCTGGCGATTTTGCGGGGGCCGGTTTGGTCGCGATTTCAGCGGCAAATAGCGAGACGGGGATCTTGGGGGATGCGGGCCGGGTGATTGGCAGCACGGCGCAATATTCTACCCTGTGTGACATCACGCAGTTGGCGGGCAAAATGCCTGTGCGCTATCAGGTCGAGACGCCATCCTATGCGATTTTATCGGCCCATAAGATGGGCGGGCCAAAGGGCGTTGGTGCCTTGATCAACTTTACCGCCAATGACCCCGAGCCGATTTTGCGGGGCGGCGGTCAGGAAATGAACCGCCGGTCAGGGACGGAAAATATCATCGGGATCGCGGGATTCGGGGCGGCGGCAGAGGCGGCGGGCCGGGATGTTGATGCTGGACGTTGGGAAGCGGTGGCGGCGCTTAGAAATAATCTGGAGCAGGCTATTGCGGCCGCGTCGGAGCAGACTATTTTTGTAGGCAAGGACCTGCCGCGCTTGCCGAACACCACCTGCATGTTGACCCCCGGTTGGAAGGGCGAAACGCAGGTGATGCAGATGGATTTGGCGGGGTTTGCAGTTTCGGCAGGATCAGCCTGTTCGAGCGGTAAGGTAAAAGCCAGCAAGGTCTTGCAAGCCATGGGATATAATGACACCGACGCCGCAAGTGCGATCCGTGTGTCATTGGGCCTGGAGACAACACAAGAAGATGTGCAGCGCTTTGCAGAAGCCTGGGCAATGAAATTCGAGAAACATCAGATGCGGGCGGCGTGATGCCCGAAGCGAGAGGAATATGAGCTTGGACACGACAATTGTAAAAGAAGGCGTCGATCAAGAGACAGTTGATGCGGTACGCGAAGTTGGCGGTGCCTATAAGCACGGCTGGTCCACTGATATCGAGATGGATTATGCGCCTCTGGGCTTGAACACCGATATCGTCAAGCTGATCTCGGAGAAGAACGAAGAGCCCGAATGGATGACGCAGTGGCGTCTGGACGCCTACGCTGTCTGGCTGACCAAGAAGGAGCCTGACTGGGCGATGGTAGATTATCCCGAGATCGATTTCCAGAACCAGTATTACTATGCGCGGCCCAAATCGATGGCGGTCAAGCCGAAGTCGTTGGATGATGTCGACCCCAAGCTGCTGGCGACCTATAAAAAGCTGGGTATTCCGTTGAAAGAGCAAGCGCTTTTGGCGGGTGTAGAAGGGGCCGAAGAGCTGACAGATGCGCCGCGCAAAGTGGCTGTGGATGCGGTGTTTGATTCCGTTTCCGTTGGTACGACCTTTCAAAAAGAGCTTAAGGCCGCTGGCGTTATCTTTTGTTCGATTTCCGAGGCGATCCGCGATCACCCCGAGCTGGTGAAGAAATACCTTGGCTCGGTCGTGCCGGTTAATGACAACTTTTACGCTACGCTGAACTCGGCCGTGTTTTCCGACGGGTCGTTTGTGTACGTCCCACCGGGCGTCCGTTGCCCGATGGAACTGTCCACCTATTTCCGCATCAACGCGGAGAACACCGGCCAGTTTGAACGCACGCTGATCATCGCCGACAAGGGGTCCTATGTGTCCTACCTTGAGGGCTGTACCGCGCCGCAACGCGACGAGAGCCAGCTGCACGCCGCCGTGGTCGAGATCATCATCGAAGAAGACGCCGAAGTGAAATATTCGACCGTTCAAAACTGGTACCCCGGTGATGAAAACGGCAAGGGCGGTATCTATAACTTTGTGACCAAGCGCGCCGATTGCCGTGGTGATCGGGCCAAGGTGATGTGGACGCAGGTCGAAACCGGGTCTGCCGTGACGTGGAAATACCCGTCCTGCATTCTGCGTGGCGACGATAGCCAGGGTGAGTTCTATTCCATTGCTATCGCGAACAACATGCAGCAGGCCGATACCGGCACCAAGATGATCCACCTGGGCAAGCGTACCAAGTCGCGCATTGTGTCCAAGGGGATTTCTGCCGGTAAAGCGCAGAACACCTATCGCGGGCTGGTGTCGATGCACCCCAAGGCCAAGGAATCGCGCAACTATACCCAATGTGACAGCTTGTTGATCGGGTCCGATTGCGGGGCACACACTGTGCCTTACATTGAGGTCAAGAATAACAGCAGCCGGGTCGAGCACGAGGCCACCACATCCAAGGTGGACGACGATCAGCTGTTCTATTGCCGTTCGCGCGGGATGGACGAGGAAGAGGCCGTGGCGCTGGTGGTAAACGGGTTCTGTAAGGACGTGTTGCAAGCCTTGCCGATGGAATTCGCGATGGAAGCCCAAGCGCTTGTGGCGATTTCCCTCGAAGGTTCGGTTGGATAAGCCAGATGATGCGTAAACTGACATGGGACGTGGCAATCGCCGCTGTGGTGTTCTGGGTGTTGATCACCTTTTTCAGAGCGGGTGGCATTTCGATCGAGGCGTTTAAATCGACGCTTCCTTCGGTGCTGATCTTTGCGATGATTTATGCCGCGATCCGTGTCGCTTTGGTGGTTTGGCGCAAGGGGAATGACGAATGATCCTGATAGCAACACAAACCATCGAAGGGCGCATGATGACGGTCTCAGGCATGGCGGTGCGGCCGGTCTGATGAACGCTGTGGTCGATACCAACCCCTTGTCCCTGCAGTGGTGGAAGGCGGTCCCGAATTTCGGGGACGCGATCAGCCCTGTGGTGGTGGCCCATGTGTCGGGCCGCAACGTGGTACATGCAGGTGTCCACAAGGCCGAGCTTTGGGGCATTGGGTCACTTTTGCAGGTGGTCAAGCGGGCCTATACTGCGCCAAAAGACCTACGTCCGGTGGTGTGGGGCACGGGGCTTTTGCATGCGGTGAATGGTACCGAGTTTACCAAAAATGTGGATATCGCGCTGCTGCGTGGCCCGATTACCGCCGCTTTGCTGAATATTGAAATGTCGCGCTTTGGCGATCCGGGGCTGGTGATCAGCGATGTTTGGCCACACGACCGCGCGTCCAACGGCAAGATCGGGATCGTGCCACATCATTCGTTGATGGATGATCCGGCGTTGGCCGCGTTGCTGGACAGCGATCCGAAATACCAACTGATCGACCCTCGGGGCGACGCCCAAGATGTCTGCGCTGCCATTGCGGCTTGCGATCATATCTTTGCGTCGTCTTTGCATGGGCTGATCGTGGCCGATGCTTATGGCGTGCCGAACACGTGGCTTGCCCCTCTGGGCCAGTCGCGCCTGAAATACCTGGATTATGCTGCCGCCGTCGGGCGCGCCATGCCGGCCCCCGTGATGATCAAGGATATTCCGATGATCGATCTGCCAAAACCGGGGGCCGCACTACCTTATCAAGCGGGCATTGATGCCTGCAAAGATGCCGTTTATGCAAGCTTTCCCAAGGCGTTACGCGCCGGAGGTGATGCATGAGCCACCCAAACAAAAGCGCCGCCATCGCGGACTTTTCATTCACCCTATTCACTGTCATTGCAGCGCAAAAGCGCAAGAAAAGGAGCCTCCCATGCTGAGCATCAAAGGCCTGAAGGTCAAACTCGAAGACGAAGACAAGCAAATCCTTAAAGGTGTCGATCTTGAGATCGAAGCCGGTAAGGTACACGCGATCATGGGCCCCAACGGCTCTGGTAAATCGACACTGTCCTATGTGCTGTCCGGCAAAGACGGCTACGAAGTGACAGGCGGTTCTGCCAGCCTTGAAGGTGTTGATTTGCTGGAGATGGACCCCGAAGAACGCGCCGCTGCCGGCCTGTTCTTGGCGTTCCAATACCCCGTTGAAATCCCTGGTGTGGGCAACATGACCTTTTTGCGCACCGCTGTGAATGCACAGCGCAAGGCCCGTGGCGAAGAAGAAATGTCTGCGGCCGAGTTCCTCAAAGTCGTGCGTGCCCGTGCGAAAGAGCTGAAGATCGACGCGGATATGCTGAAACGTCCGGTCAATGTCGGATTCTCGGGTGGCGAGAAAAAGCGCAATGAAATCCTGCAGATGGCCATGCTTGAGCCAAAGATGTGCATTCTGGATGAAACCGATTCCGGTCTGGATGTCGACGCGATGAAACTGGTGGCCGACGGCGTGAACGCGCTGCGCACCGAAGGGCGCGGTTTCTTGGTCATCACCCACTACCAACGTCTACTGGACCACATCAAACCGGATGTCGTACACATCATGGCAGATGGCCGTATCATCAAAACCGGTGGTCCTGAACTGGCGCTGGAAGTCGAAAACAACGGATATGCGGATATCCTTGCCGAGGTGGCGTAATGGCCGAAGCAGCTGTAAAACAAACCCCGACCGACGCGATGATTGCGACGCTCGACATGCCCCAAGGCGGGTGGTCGGACGCTGCACGTCGCGATGCGCTGGCGCGGGTGCAGGCCATGGGCTTGCCAGGGCGGCGCGACGAATACTGGAAATACACGCGGCCAGATACGCTTGTTCAGGCGCAGGCGGTTCCGGCCGCATTGCGCGACAGCGACGACACAGTGTTGTTTGGCGATGTGGACCGGCTGAAAGTCGTGTTCGTGGATGGTGTTTTTGACGCCGAAGCATCCGATGATCTGGCGCTCGAAGGGATCACGATCGAACGCCTTGCCGATGCGAACTCTGATCTGCATTGGGCGCGTGACCTCTATGGCGTGCTGGAAAACAACGGTCAGAACCCTGTACCGCGCCCCTTGGCCGCGCTGAACACGGCCTTTGCCGCCGATGGTGTGTTGATCCATGTGACGGGCAAACCGTCCAAGCCGGTTAACATCATCTATCGCCGCACATCGACCACAGCCGACGCGATGCTGCACCACTGCATCAAGCTGGACGCCGGGGCCGAGATGACCTTGCTGGAAAATGGCCCGGTCGCCGCGCGCTTTAACGGGGTGCTTGAGGTTGAAGTCGCTGACAAAGCCGCCTTCCACCACGTGCGCGCCCAAGGCCGCGATCATGAACAACGTGCCGCCACGCATATTTTTGCGCGTCTTGGCACGGAATCGACGTTCAAATCCTTTACCCTGACCGCCAATGGCGTGATGACCCGCAATGATTGCGTGATTGAACTGACCGGCGATGATGCGGCGGCCCATGTGGCGGGCGCTTGTGTCGGTGATGGCAGTGATTTCCACCACGATGACACGATCTTTATCACCCATGACGCTGTGAATTGCGAAAGCCGTCAGGTGTTCAAAAAGGTGCTGCGCAACGGGGCCACGGGCGTTTTCCAAGGCAAGATATTGGTCAAAGCCGGGGCGCAAAAGACCGATGGCTATCAGATCAGCCAGTCGTTGCTGTTGGATGAAGATAGCCAGTTCCTCGCCAAGCCCGAGCTTGAGATTTACGCCGATGATGTGGCCTGTTCGCACGGCTCGACCTCTGGCGCGATTGACGAGGATGCGTTGTTTTACCTGCGTTCGCGTGGGGTACCGCATAGTACGGCGACCGATCTGCTGACCTTGGCATTCTTGGCCGAAGCAGTGCTGGAAGTCGAAGACGAAGCCCTGCGTGAAGAGGTTACAGGTCGCCTTGCATCGTGGCTTGAGCGGCACGCGGCCTGATGACGGCAACGCGCGACATCGTTGTCAGTTATCGCAACCCGGTGGCCGTGATTTCGCGGCTGCTGGGGCAGGGCACCCGAGAAGATCGTAACCTGATCTATCTGATGGTGGCCTGCCTGATCTTTTTCGTCGCACAGACCCCACGTCTGGCCCGCGAGGCGTTCATTGATGGCACAGAGCTGAACATGTTGCTGGGGGCCGCGCTGATGGCGTGGCTCTTTATTGCGCCGCTTTTGCTATATGGCTTGGCGGCTGTGACCTATCTGGTGTTGAAGCTACTGCGTGGCAATCCAACCGGCTATTCCACCCGACTGGCGCTGTTTTGGGCGCTGTTGGCCTCCAGCCCGCTGGTCTTGCTACACGGTCTGACGGCGGGGTTCATCGGACCCGGCATTGAATTGCAGATCGTCGGCCTGATCTGGCTTTGCGTATTTTTGTGGTTTTGGATCAGTGGTTTGCGGGTCGCATATGGACAATCAAAATGAATCTATCTGATCTGCGCTTTTATCTGGCCGAACTGATCGTTCTATCGGTGCGCGATCCGCGCAAGGCGGCAGAACAAATTATGGGCTGGCACCTGAGCCGCGACATATTGTGGACGGGCCTCGCATTGGCGGCCGCGGTCAACACCTTGGTCTTTTCGCTGAGTGTTATGCTGCAACCCTCTGCAGCGATGCCGATGTTTTTCGCCAGCCCTCTGGCGATTTTTCTGTTGCTGGCAGGTGTCTTGGTCATCACCGTTCACGGGCTGTATTGGACCGGACGGGCCATTGGCGGCACGGGGGGATTAAGCGACGTTCTGTCGGTCATCCTGTTTTTGCAATTTCTTAGAATACTTGCGCAAATCATAATCTTCGTGGTGATGTTTGTGGCCCCAAGCCTGTCTTTCCTGTTGTCGGTGGTGACAGGCATTCTGGGGATCTGGATTTTGGCAAATTTCATCGCCGCCGCCCACAGGTTTGATAGTTTGGCCCGCGCAGTGGGAACCTTGCTGATCTCCATGGCCGTGATCGTGCTGGGGCTTAGCTTTCTTTTGTCCATAATCGGCATCTTCGCCTAAGGAGTAGCGCCAAATGTATGACGTCAACAAAATCCGCAGCGACTTTCCGATCCTGTCACGCACAGTGAATGACAAACCGTTGGTTTATCTGGACAACGGGGCCTCCGCGCAAAAGCCGCAGGTGGTGATTGACGCGATCAGCCATGCCTACAGCCATGAATATTCAAATGTTCACCGTGGCTTGCACTATCTTTCTAATCTGGCGACTGACAATTACGAATCCGTGCGCGGGACCATCGCCAAGTTTCTGAACGCGGCAGATGAAGACGAGATCGTGTTCAATTCGGGCACGACCGAAGGCATCAATCTGGTGGCATACGGCTGGGCCATGCCCAATTTCCAACCAGGTGATGAGATCATTCTAAGCGTGATGGAGCATCACGCGAATATCGTGCCATGGCATTTCCTGCGTGAACGTCAGGGTGTGGTGATCAAATGGGTCGATGTGGATGCTACAGGCGCGCTGGATCCGCAGGCCGTGTTGGACGCGATCACGCCCAAGACCCGGCTGATTGCAGTGACCCATGTGTCAAACGTGCTGGGCACGGTCGTGGATATCAAAGCGATCACCGCAGGTGCCCATGCTAAGGGCGTGCCGGTTCTGGTCGACGGGTCCCAAGCCGCTGTGCACATGCCGGTGGATGTGCAGGATCTTGGCTGTGATTTCTACGCGATCACCGGTCACAAGCTTTATGGCCCATCGGGGTCTGGCGCGATCTATATCAAGAAATCCCGCATGGCGCAGATGCGCCCGTTTCTGGGCGGCGGCGATATGATCCGCGAAGTCACCAAAGACAATGTGATTTACAACGACGCTCCGATGAAGTTCGAGGCGGGCACCCCCGGCATCGTCCAGACCATCGGCCTTGGCGTGGCGCTTGATTACATGATGGGCGTGGGGATGGAGAACATCGCCGCTCACGAGGCCAGCTTGCGCGACTATACGGTGAAACGTCTGGCAGGTTTGAATTGGGTTCAGGTGCAGGGCACAACGCCAGATAAAGCCGCGATTTTCAGCTTTACGCTGGACGGGGCAGGGCATGCCCACGATATATCGACCATTCTGGATAAAAAGGGCGTTGCCGTGCGCGCCGGCCAGCATTGCTGTGGCCCGCTGATGCAACATCTGGGCCAAACCGCCACCTGCCGCGCGTCCTTTGGCATGTATAACACCGAAGCCGAGGTTGACACGCTGATCGAGGCGCTTGAACTGGCACACGACCTGTTCGCGTGATGTCGTAAGGGTTTCAGGCCAACGGGTTTGAATTGGCTTAATTTTGTAATTGCAGGGGGCGGCGTGCCTAGCTATACCGCCCCTAGACGGACCCATAGCTCAGCTGGATAGAGCGCTGCCCTCCGAAGGCAGAGGTCGCTGGTTCGAATCCAGCTGGGTTCACCATTCTCCCGATATTATGTGCGATGTGTCTTTTCGGGCCCTTGTTTGCTATGCATCGACAGCCCCTTATTGACCGCCCGCACAAGGTCCTCCCGTCGAACGGGTTTCATCAGTCGGATATCTTCTGGTCGGAGGCCATTGCCGTGGACTGTCGCCTCGCTCGCATAACCCGACATGAACACGACAGGGAGATCGGGGCGCAATTTCCGCAGTGCTTTTGCAAGAGTTGTCCCCTGCAATTCCCCGGGCATGACGATATCCGTCAGCAGCAAGTCGATCTTGGGCTCAGAGGTGAAAATCTTGAATGCAGCGTCACCTGAGGTCGCTTGAATGACGCGATAGCCAAGTTTCGTCAGTGTCGTCTGAAGGGCCGTCAAGACGTCTGAATTATCCTCAACCAACAAGATGGTCGGGCCGCTCTCTACATCGATCTGAACGACTGGGTCTTGCGGTGCCGGCACGTTGACTTTGGCAACCTCGGAGGCCCTGAAATACAGTTTGAACGTGGTTCCAACCCCCAATTCAGAGTACACGCGAACCATGCCTTTGGATTGCGTCATGAACCCTTCAATCATCGAAAGCCCCAATCCAGATCCCGACCCAACAGGCTTGGTTGTGAAAAAGGGCTCGAAGACGTGTTTCAGGTTTTCGGTTGAGATGCCTTCGCCAGTATCACTGATGGCGACAAGCACATATTGACCGGGCTCGACCTCTTCATCGCGCAATTCCACATAGTCATCATCAATGATGACATTCGTCGTCTCAATCGTCAGGTTTCCGCCGTCTGGCATCGCGTCACGGGCATTCAAAACGAGGTTCAGAATACCTGCTTCAGCAGAGCTTGCATCGATCTCAGTTTCCCAAAGCCCGTCCAGAAGGGAGGTTTTGACGTCAATATTTGATGGTATCGTGCGCCCAATCCAATTTTTCATGTTCCGGATAAGGCTGTTGAGATCAACCGTTGTGGGTTCCAGCTGTGCCTTCCTTGCAAAGCTCAGCATGTTTCGCGTCAATTCAGCGCCCCGCAACGTCGAGGTGATGCTGTTGTTCAAAAGCTCCTTTTGATCCGCATCGGTAATCTCATCTTGAAGAAGCTCAAGATTTCCCAAGGTCACGGCGAGAAGATTATTGAAATCATGCGCAACACCACCTGTAAGATTCCCAATGGCATCCATTTTTTGACTTTTGAAAAGCTGCTCTTGGAGACGCTTTGTGTCTGTGATGTCTTGGCCAACGACCTCGTAAAGGTCGCACTCTTCATCTGATGCGTTGATCGGAGAGAAGATTTTTCGGAGCGTGCGAATTTCCCCATCAGGCATCACGTACCGCAGCTCACTAATGGCAGATTGCATTCCGTAAACCGTGTCCCGATCTGCAATGGCTTTCTGGCGGTCGTCAGGGTGAACGATCTTTCCGATCATATCGTCATCAATATCAAGTGACAAAATGTCGTCGACCTTCAGCCCGTGCATTTTTGCATAGGCTTCATCGCAGTCCACAATCTTGCCTGTTTTTCTATTGGAAACGCCGTAGCCAAGCCCGGCAAGCTCAGCCGAATGCGCGATTTGCGAATTCGTCCGGCTGAGCTGTTCATCTTTCTGTGCGATGCTTTTTATGATGTCGCTGCTTGACCTAAGCAGCGTGCCCCAATTGAAAACGTTCTGTTTCAAATATTCTGAGAACCGCGTTGGAGAGATCACATAGAAGGTCAAAATTGCCATACTATACGCAGTAGCGGTCAGCAGCTTGCCTGTCAGGCCGCCCGCGACCATTGCAATGACCTCTTTCGACGTGCCGAAAGCGATAAGAGGAAATGCAATGCCGTCTAGGCAAAGAATTGCAATGAATACGATTAAGTAGGCGATCAACCCTAGAATTGGCGACTGTGTGGCCCGCTTTATCAGCTCAAAAACATAAAGCATGATGCCCAATGCCAGAACGATCAACGTGCCACCTAAAATGATGAACGGGATTGATGTTGCAAACAGCGCGGCAGACGTACCATGCGGGTTAAGTGTGTCCGGAGAGGACAGGGTATCTGCGACCACAAACATCAGTAATATGTTGAATACATTCACCGCGACGACGAGGAAAACAATCCGTCGCAATACGAATATGTCGCGCTCTACCAGCACGAACAAAACCGAGGTCATCATGAGGGCGCCATATGCGAGGTTCCCGCCGCTGACGACAATTCCGTCGGCAATAGGCAGTGAATACAAGTTCCCCAAAAACCCACCAATGACCAAGATGATCGATAGATAGGCGTAAAAGAACACAGCGCGATATGGCTTGGGTATGAACGTTATTACCAACGCAAACCCAGAGAATAAGCACACGTGTATTGCAAATGGGAAAATCAAATTGCTTCCTATCGTTTAACTAGGCCACCAACTCTATCACAAGTTATATGCGATCAGCTATAGGTAGAGCATTTGATGATTTAGGGTGTATTGCAAGGGCATTTGGCTTTTTGAGATATGCCGTAACGGTTAAGTTTTCGTTAAGACTCTTTTGGCTCAATTGTTTTAAGCCACGGATCATTCGCGCATCGTGGCCCGTCATAATATGCGGGTACCCACAATGAAAACCCCTGAAAGACCATCGTCCATCAGGGGCTTTCCACATCAAATCATCGCGCGGAACCTTACCCCCGACGGCGTCCGCCGACACGACCTGCGCGGCCGCGGCCTTCTTGGCCGGCTTTGGGGGCGACTTTGTTGAACTTGATCCATTCGGTGCCGTTCGGGTCGCGATCATAAAGGAAGTTGGCAGCGCGGATGGCTTCCATTTCCTTGCCGGGGGTCGCTTTGGTGGACCCCAGACCGAACAGCGTCACGAATGTTTCGTCGTCGATGTCTTCGGGCAGGATGATGCCAGCGGCCATGATCAGGGCCTTGTGTTCCGCGATTTTGGTCTGGTTCACGGGCAGGGTGATCGGGTTCATGATCGCCGATGTCATGCCCGCGCCCATGGCCATTGGCAGGAACGCGTTGTTGATGCCGTGACGGTTGGGCAGGCCAAAGCTGATGTTTGACGCACCGCAGGTGGTGTTGACGCCCAGCTCCTCGCGCAGGCGGCGCACAAGGGTAAAGACCTGATGGCCTGCAGTCGCCATCGCACCGATGGGCATGACCAGCGGGTCAACGACGATATCATGGGCGGGAATGCCGAAATCAGCGGCGCGTTCCACGATCTTTTTGGCGACGTTGAACCGCACATCGGGGTCTTCGGAAATGCCGGTGTCATCGTTCGAGATCGCCACCACCGGCACGTTGTATTTTTTGACCAGCGGCAGAACCAGCTCAAGGCGTTCTTCCTCGCCGGTGACGGAGTTCAGCAAGGGGCGCCCTTCGGCAGCGGCCAGACCGTTTTCCAGCGCACCGGGAACCGAGCTGTCGATGCACAGCGGAATGTCTACGACGCGCTGTACGACCTCGATCAACTGACGCATCAGCGTGGGTTCGACAAAGTTGTTATCCGCATAGCGGGGGTCTTCGGCCATTTTATTCGAGAACACAGCGCCCGAGTTCACATCGAGGATATTCGCACCCGCCGCGGCCTGTGCAATCGCGTCCGCCTCGACGCGGCTGAAATCGTCGCGCTCCAGCTCTTCGGCCAGGATCTTGCGGCCGGTGGGGTTAATGCGCTCTCCAATAACGCAGAAGGGCTCGTCAAAGCCGATGATCGCTGTTTTAGTTTTGGATTCGACGACGGTTCTGGTCATGGTTCTTCTTTCAGTTAAACGCGTTCAGACGGCGTTGGCAGGTCGGGCAGAAGCCCCGCCGTTTTCAATGGCCCAATTGGCATTCGTCTTAATCCCGCCCAGCGGAAAGAAATGCACATTGGTGATGTTAAAGTCGGGGTTGGCGGCCTTGTGGGCGGCCAGTTCGGTGATCACGTCCGTCGGCTCGTAGGGGAGCAGCAGCTTGGTCACGTCCATCGCGCGCTTTTGCAGCACTTTCAACGACGGGCCGACACCACAGGCGATGGCGAATTTGATCAGGGTTTGCAGCTTGGCCGGACCGGCGATGCCGATGTGGATCGGCAGATCGATACCTGCTTCTTTCAGGCTGTCCGCCCATTCGATGATCGGCTGGGCCTCGAACGCGAATTGCGTGGCGATGGCCATTTTGGCGTCGGTCCGTTCTGAGAAGCCCTGCTTCCAGCGCAGCGCATCATCGACGCGCAGACGGGTGCCGTCAGTGTCGATGTCGCGGTTGCCTTCGGGGTGGCCTGCGACATGCAGCCGTTCAAACCCGTGCTTGTCAAACAGGCCTGTGTCCATCAACTGCATTGAATCGCTGAAATCACCGTGGGGTGTTGTGACGCCACCGGCCAGCAGCAGCGCTTGTTTCACGTCCGCCTCGCCCTGATACATGGCGATCCAGTTTTCCAGCGTCGCCTTGTCCTTGATGATGCGCGCCGGCATGTGCGGCATCACCTTGAAACCGTCCGCGTTCAGACGCGCAGCGGTGGCGACCATGTCTTCGATGGGCGTGCCTTCGATATGGGCGATATAGACACGGGTACCTGCGGGCAGCAGATCGCGGAAATTCTCTACTTTCTCGGCGGTGCGGGGCATCACCTCGATGGAATAATCCTGCAAGAACGCCTCGACCGCCGGGTTGGGCATGTCGGGGGCAGGGACTTCTTTGCGTCGAAAGTTGAGAAGGGCCATGAGCGTGTCTTTCATGAAAGGGATCAACGGGGGGACATTGGGGCTAGGCCCATCCGTCTTTGGCAATCAGCGCCTTGATGCGGTCGCGGTCGTATTCGGCGTCAATGCGGGCGGCTTCGGCATCGGCGACGGCGTCGGGATCGCCCTCGACCGTATAGGGGGATGCCTTGCGCCATTCGGCCAGATAGTCATCTGACCCGTCGGCACCGATCTTCATGGCGGCACGGTCAATCGCTTGTTCAAACCGTTCGGGCAATGCCCGTTTCGATCCGCGACGGCCCTTGCCGACAATCACTTGGGCAGGAATATCACGCCAATAGACGATGGTTACTTCTGGCATGGTCGATTCCTTTGACTGCACTAGCGTTTTTCTAGCGGTTGTTGATCTGTCCACGTCGCCGTTTTTCGACACTCAAAACGGCGTCTGCGACGTCATTACAGTACACAGGGCGGCCCCAAGGGGCGAGGGGCGCGCGCCCTCATAATTCTCAAGATGGTTGTGAGGTAGATTGCATAAAGCGGCGTTCACGTCGGCGTTTCCCGCTTGCCCCTAGCCCCAAGAAACACTACCTTCAGGGCAACTCGTAATGAAAGGCGCAAACCATGGCGCCACAGCGTCCCAAAGGTGCGGGCGCGCTCGATACACCGCCGGCTCTGAGCCCCGCGCCAGTTCCGCCCAGATCGACCGAACTCTATGCGGCCCTTGATCTGGGCACAAATAGTTGTCGCATGTTGATCGCTCAACCCAAGGGGAGCGGTTTCCATGTCGTCGACAGTTTCTCGAAGTCCGTCCAGCTTGGGGCGGGGCTTGAGAAGACCGGGCGATTGTCGCGCGGATCGATGACGCGCACCATTCAGGCATTGCGCATCTGTCAGCAGAAACTGCGCCGCAACAAGGTGCGCCGGATGCGTCTGGTCGCGACCGAAGCGTGCCGTCGTGCCAGCAATGGCGCGGAGTTTATGGCGCGTATCCAGCGCGAAACCGGCCTCAAGCTTGATATCATCAAACCCGAGGAAGAAGCCCAATTGGCCGTGATCTCCTGTGCGCCTTTGGTGAACCGGAAAACCCATAACCTGCTGGTGGTCGATATTGGCGGCGGGTCGACCGAACTGGTGTGGATCGACATCTCGAAAGTGCCCAAGGCCGATCGCGCGCGGTCGATCATGCGGTTGCACGGCGGGTTTCATCAGGCCAAGACCAATGTCCCCGAGGCCCGCGTGGTCGATTGGATCAGTGTGCCCTTGGGCGTGGCCACCTTGCGCGATCAGTTTTCTGACGTCGAAGACGACGCCGCGCGTTTCGCGCTGATGAGCTGGTTCTTTGAGGAAAACCTGACCGACTTTACCCCCTATCAATCCACGCAATCGCAAGATCATTTTCAGATCGTCGGCACATCAGGCACGGTCACCACTGTCGCTGCCAGCCATTTGGGGCTAAAGCGCTATGATCGGACCAAAGTTGACGGGTTGCGGATGAGCAGTGCCCAGATCGACAAGGTGATCCATTCCTATCTGGCGATGGGCCCGGGGGGGCGACGTGCCGACCCGCGTATTGGCCAAGACCGACAGGCGTTAATCATGTCAGGGGCTGCGATCTTGCAGGCCTTGATGCGGTGCTGGCCGACAAATAGATTAAGTGTTGCAGACCGTGGTCTGCGCGAGGGGCTGCTATACGCCCAGATGAGCGCGGATGGCGTTTTGGAAGAAGGACCAAGCTGATGGTTAAAACACCAACGGGCAAGACCCCGACAGGCAAGACACCAACCGGTAAAACGCCAACGGGCAATACCTCGGGCGGCAAAACCCCAACCGGCAAGAACACATCAGGGCGCGGGCAACGCGACCTGAAGGTCAAGGTAAAGTCGGCGCGCGGGCGCAAGCTAAGCTCAACCCGGTGGTTGCAGCGTCAGTTGAACGACCCATACGTGAAACGCGCCAATGCCGAAGGGTATCGTGGCCGCGCCGCCTATAAGATTATGGAGCTGGATGACAGATTCCGGTTTCTGGTGCCCGGTGCGCGCATCGTCGATTTGGGCGCTGCCCCCGGTGGCTGGTGTCAGGTCGCGGTGAAACGCTGCAATGTGCTGGGCGAGAAAAAGGGCAAAAACGTCGGCACCATTCTGGGTATCGACCTGCAAGAGATGGAACCGATTGCGGGCTGCGAGCTCCACGTTCTTGATTTCATGGAAGATGACGCCGACCAAATCGTTAAGGATTGGTTGGGCGGCAAGGCCGATGTGGTGATGTCTGACATGGCGGCGTCCAGTTCGGGACACAAACAAACCGACCACAATCGCATCATCGCGCTATGCGAGGCCGCAGCCTATTTCGCATTCGACGTGCTCGAAGAAGGCGGCACCTTTGTCGCCAAGGTTCTGGCCGGTGGGGCCGAGGGTGATCTGCAAAAGCTGCTTAAGCGTCGTTTTACCAAAGTGTTGAACATCAAGCCGCCAGCAAGCCGTCAGGACAGTTCCGAAAAATTCGTGGTCGCCACGGGCTTTAAGGGGCAATTGCCCGAGGATGAGGGCGACGCTCAACGGTGACGCATCCAAGGTCGCGGCGGGGTGGTGAAATCCACTCCACCGCCTGATTTTTGCACCAAGCAGGCCCATCGCCCCTTTAATTCGCAAGCCGTTACCCTATCTCGGATTATCGGCTGTTTGATGCGTGATGGACGTCGCGTATAGGCGACATAAAAATCGTCGAAAAAACGACGATTTGGTCGGAAAACTGTCAATTAGGGCTGGTTGTTTTGCCCCCCCTCGCTGATAATTGCGGCCATGTCTTTATTTTTGATCATTGCCCTCCCGTTTCTTGGCGCATTGCTGCCCGGTCTGATGATTCAGGCTGGTCGCCAAAGCTGCTTTATCATGACATTTCTGGTGACGGCCTCGGCCTTGATCGGGCTTGCAACCCACGCCCCCGCCGTTCTGGCAGGCGAGGTGGTGACCGCGCAGCTGAACTGGCTGCCGTCGCTGGGTCTGAACGTCAATCTGTTCCTTGATCCCTTGGGGCTGATGTTTGCGGGGCTGATCCTGGGGATTGGCCTGCTGATCATCACCTATGCGCGGTTCTATCTGTCGCGTGATGATAATATGGGCGAATTCTATACCTACCTGCTGCTGTTCCAGGGCGCGATGGTCGGGATCGTTCTGTCTGACAACATCCTGATGTTGCTGGTTTTCTGGGAACTCACCTCGCTGTCATCCTTTCTGTTGATCGGGTTTTGGAAACATACGGCTGATGGGCGCCAAGGCGCGCGGATGGCGCTGACTGTCACGGGCATGGGCGGTCTGGCGTTGATCGGCGGCATGCTTTTGCTGGGGCAGATCGCGGGCAGTTATGATCTGACCACCATCCTGGAAAACCGCGAGCTGATCCAAGCATCGCCGCTCTATGTGCCTGCGCTGATCCTGATCTTGGTCGGTTGTTTCACAAAATCCGCGCAGTTCCCGTTTCATTTCTGGTTGCCCCACGCGATGGCAGCCCCGACGCCGGTGTCGGCCTATCTGCATTCGGCCACCATGGTTAAGGCAGGCCTGTTCCTGATGGCGCGGCTGTGGCCGGTTCTGTCTGGTACGGACCTTTGGGTGATTTTGGTCTGCTCTGCCGGTTTGATCACCATGGTCTTGGGGGCGGTGATTGCGCTGTTCAAGGATGACCTTAAGGCGCTGCTGGCGTTTTCGACCGTGTCGCATCTGGGGCTGATTACGTTCCTTTTGGGGACGGGCACCGCCTTTGGCGCGATGGCAGCGGTGTTCCACATCCTGAACCACGCGAGCTTCAAGGCGGCCTTGTTTATGACGGCCGGGATTGTCGATCACGCGGTGCACACCCGCGATATGAAGCGGCTGGGGGGGCTGCGCCGCCTGATGCCGCTGACCTTTGCCGTGGCGACGATCGCGGCGCTGTCGATGGCGGGGATTCCGCTGCTTAATGGCTTCCTATCCAAGGAAATGATGCTGGAAGAGGCCTATCACACAACGCTGTTCGGCTCGCCCTATCTGGTGGCCGCGGTGGCAACGCTGGGCGCGCTGTTCTCGGCGGGGTATAGTTTTCGCTTTGTCGCCCATACGTTTTTGGGCCCGGTGCGCGATGATTATCCTGACACGCCCCATGATCCGCAGGTCGGTTTGTTGCTGCCACCTGCGTTGCTGATCATTCCGGTGATCCTGATCGGTGTCGCACCGTTTCTGGCTGAACCATTTGTAAAAATCGTGACCCAAGCGGTGATCGGCAATGCGGCCGTCGTCCCTGATGCGCATTTCAAAATCTGGCACGGGCTGGTGCCTGCGCTGTGGATGTCGGTGATCGCCGTGGTCGGTGGCCTGATCCTGCTGGCGGCATTTGCCCCGCTGGCCAGACTGTGGGCCGCCACACCGCGCCCCGAGGCCAAGGATATATTCGACCGGATCATCGCGGCGGCTGTATCGCTTGCCTATGTGGTTGCGGAGCGTTTGCACAACAATTCCTTTACCCGCTATGCCGCGATTTTCACCGCGACGGTGATCGCCATCGGCGCGCATGCGTGGTTCACGGGTGTGAATGCGGCCCCGACGCGTGACATGCTGTCGATCACGCCGGTTGGGTTTGCGGGTTGGTTGATGCTGATCCTTGCGACGGCGTTCTTGGTCACTGTCCACCATAACCGTCTGGCGACGCTGATCTTGATGGGCGTGATTGGCTTGATGGTATCGGTCGGGTTTAACTATTTCTCGGCCCCCGATCTGGCGCTCACACAAATCTCGGTCGAGGTGGTGACGATTGTGCTGTTGCTGCTGGCGCTGAACTTTTTGCCCAACGTGACGCCGGTGGAATCGACTGCGGGGCAACGCACCCGCGACATTATTCTGGCACTGGCGGGGGGCGTCGCGGCCATGGGGCTGACCTATGCGATGCTGATGTCCGATTTCCCGATCACGTCTATTTCGGAATACCACTTGGCCAATTCCTATAAGGGTGGCGGCGGCACCAATGTCGTGAACGTGATCCTCGTTGATTTCCGTGGCTTTGATACCTTTGGCGAAATCATCGTGCTGGGGATCGCGGCACTGGTGATCTATGCGCTGACCGAAACCTTGCTGGCGGGGCCTGTGCGCGCGCGTCTGCTGAACCGTGGATACGAGGAAGCCCGCGCGGGCGATGCACACCCGCTGATGATGGTTGTGCTGACCCGCGTGTTAATGCCGCTGGTTCTGATGGTTGGCGTCTTTATCTTCCTGCGCGGTCATAACGAACCAGGTGGCGGCTTTATCGCCGGTCTGGTCGTCGCGATTGCGGTGCTGATGCAATATATGGCCAGCGGGTTCAGCTGGGCAGACCGCCGCCAGCGCTATCCCTATCACGGGATCATCGGGGCAGGGGTGCTATGTGCAGGCCTGACCGGCATTGGTGCATGGTTTGCGGGCGCACCGTTCCTATCCTCGGCCTTTGGCTATTTCCGCATCCCCCCGATGGAGGAGTTCGAACTGGCCACCGCCATGGGCTTTGACCTCGGCGTATTCTTGGCCGTTGTCGGTGCGGTGATGCTGTCGCTGGAAAGCTTCTCGCGGCTGGGACGTCGCGCCGGGATCGAAGAAAGCGATTATGCCATGGATATCGACCCGTCCCGTACCGAAACAGTAACGGGAGGGGAGAGCTGATATGGAGCTTCTTGTTGCCACAGCCATCGGCGCTTTGACCGCTGCGGGTATCTATATGATCCTGCGTTTGCGCACCTTCCCCGTGATCATCGGCACATCGTTGCTAAGCTATGCGGTGAACGTGTTTTTGTTCGCCTCGGGCCGGTTGGCGTTGAACGCACCGCCCGTTTTGCGCGACGGGGTCGAGGTCTATACCGACCCGCTGCCCCAAGCGCTTGTGCTGACCGCGATTGTGATTTCGTTCGGCATGACGGCAGTGATCGTGATGATCGCGGTCGGGTCTTACCTAAGCTCGGATGACGATATGGTGAATGACCCCGATGCCCACGCGGATCAAGCCAAGGAGGAAGCGGCATGACCCATTGGCTGATTCTTCCTATCTTGGTGCCAGCCATGTTGGCGGCGCTGCTGGTTCTGGTGGCGCGGTATCACCTGACGATCCAGCGGGTCTTCTCGGTTGCCGGATCATTGGTGTTGCTCGCCCTGGCGCTTGGGCTGTTCTGGCAGGCATCAGATGGCACCGTAAGTCTGTATTTGCTGGGCAATTGGTCCGCACCGTTTGGCATTGTGTTGGTCGCTGACCGTCTGTCGACCTTGATGGTGCTGCTGACCTGTGTGCTGGCCTTGCCTGTTTTGCTGTATGCAATCGGGTCGGGCTGGGACCAGCGCGGACAGCATTTTCATCCGCTGTTCCAGTTCCAGCTTATGGGCATCATCGGGGCCTTTCTGACCGGCGATATGTTTAACCTTTTCGTGTTTTTCGAGGTTCTGTTGATCGCATCCTACGGGTTGATGATCCACGGGGGCGGGTCACGGCGGCTGCGGGCAGGGACGCAATATGTGCTTTATAACCTGCTGGGGTCGACCCTGTTCCTGTTTGCGCTTGGTTTGCTGTACGCCGAGACAGGCACGCTGAATATGGCCGATCTGGCCGTGCGTGTGGAAACGCTGGATGCGGCCAATAGCGCCGGTATCCGCGTGGCCGCGGTGTTGTTGCTGATGGTCTTTGCGGTTAAGGCGGCGATCTTGCCGCTGCATTTCTGGCTGCCTGCCAGTTATTCCGAGGCACCAGCACCGGTTGCCGCGCTGTTCGCGATCATGACCAAGGTTGGTGCCTATTGCATCATCCGCGTGTTCACCCTGGTCTTTCCCCCTGATCTTGAGATCACCCAAGGCCTGTTTGATCAGTGGTTGATCCCGGCGGCGTTGCTGACGGTGGCATTGGGCATGGTGGGTGTACTGGGGGCCAAGGGCGTTGGCCGTTTGGTCGCCTTTTCCGTTATCGGGTCCATGGGGATGTTGCTGTCCGGCGTTGCGGTGTTCACGCCCACGGGTGTGACGGCGGCGCTGTATTACGCGATCCATTCCACCTTTGCGGCTGCTGCGCTGTTCTTGCTGGTCGATGTGATCCGCTCGCGCCGCGGCGACGCAGGCAGCAGCTTTGACGTGGCCCCGCCGATTGTGGGCGGTGCGTTGGTCGCTGGCATGTTCTTTGTCGCGGCAATTGGCATGACGGGCCTGCCACCGCTGTCGGGTTTTGTCGGCAAGCTGCTGATCTTGGATGCGGCGCGGTCCTCTGACCTCATGTGGTGGATCTGGGGCACCATTCTGATCGGATCGCTGGTTGCCATCGTCGGATTTGCCCGCGCGGGCAGCGTGGTGTTCTGGAAGGCGCATCAGCCCGTCGATACGCCACCCGAAGAAACGGCAGAGCCTGAGCTGCAGACAACATCGGTACTGCCCATGGTATCCATCGGCGGATTGTTGGCGTTGCTTGTGGCCATCACGGTCGGGGCAGGGCCGGTTACCCGCGTGCTGTCGGACACGTCAGAGCAACTGTTCAATCCCGAAAGCTATATCGCGGTGGTGCTGACCACGCCGGGCAAAGTGATCAAGGACTACCACGGTGAGGCCGATCACGGCGACGACAGCCATGGCGATGACGGGTCATATGGGTCTGACGCCGTAGCCCCCGCAGCCACGAAAAAGGATAACTGATATGCGCGCACGTCTGTTTCCACATCCCCTGTTGACCGTATTGCTGGCCATCGTCTGGTGCGTCTTGGTTAACGAGGTCAAGCTGGGCACCGTGGTGTTCGGTATCATCCTTGGCCTGCTGATCCCCATTGTCACCGCCGCCTATTGGCCCGACCGCCCACCCGTCGGCAGACCGATCAAGCTGGTCTCCTATCTGCTGCTGGTGATGTGGGATATCCTTGTCGCCAATGTTGTCGTGGCGATGATCGTGCTGTTCAAAAGCAACAAGAACATGCGCCCGCACTGGGTGGTCATCCCGCTTGACCTGCGCACCCCTGAGGCGATTACGATGCTTGCAGGCACCATCACCCTGACACCGGGCACTGTCAGCGCCGACCTGTCAGAGGATGGCAAAGCGCTGCTGGTCCACGCATTGGACGCCGAAGACCCCGACGCGGTGCGCGATGACATCAAACAGCGCTACGAGCGCCGACTAAAGGAGATTTTCGAATGATCCTGATGGCTTTGAACTTTGCATTCGTCGCGGTGGCCCTGTCACAGCTTTTGGCGATGCTGCGCCTTGTCAAAGGGCCCTCGACCGGGGACCGCATTCTGGCGCTGGATACGATGGTGATCAACGCAATCGCGATGATCATCCTGCTGGGCATGCGCCTTGGCACACAGGTATATTTTGAAAGCGCGATGATCATTGCGATGCTGGGCTTTGTGTCCACCGTCGCCATCGCGCGCTTTGTCTTGCGGGGTGATATCATTGAATGATCTTGGCATAATAACCGAAGTAATCGTCGCCGCACTGCTGGTGATTGGCGCGTTTTTTACGCTGGTGGGGTCCATTGGGCTGATCAAGCTCGACAATTGCATGTCGCGGCTGCACGGCCCGACCAAGGCATCGACCTTGGGGGTAGGGGCGTTGCTTATGGCGTCGGTGGTCTATTCCTTTCAGTCCTCCGACGGGTCCGTGCATGAAATCCTGGTGATGGCGTTCCTGTTCGCCACAGCGCCCATTTCGGGCAACTTTATCGCCAAGGTGAACATGCACCGCCTGCGCAGCAACAAAGAGGCGCTACCGCCACCGCCCAAAGACCATGTCTGGGGCACATACTCCGAAAAATAATCCACGGCCCGCAGCGAAAACTGCGGGCTTTTTTCTGCGCTGTCGGGGGCAATGAAATTATTTTTGCCAAAACCCGATATCTGGTTAAAACCCCGCTTGACGGGGGCAGGGCCAGACCCTATGACCACCCAACGCTTTGAAGTTTACGACAAAGCGTGCAGTGGGCGGTTGTAGCTCAGTTGGTTAGAGTACCGGCCTGTCACGCCGGGGGTCGCGGGTTCGAGTCCCGTCAACCGCGCCACCGCTGCATTTTTCAAACATGCGCAGTCAGTTCATCCCCAAACGGGGGTGCTGACCGCGTGCGTTTTATGCTTTTGCCACCTGCCGCAATGGCCTGCGCGGCGGCATAAATATATTCCTGACATATCGACGCGTTAATCACTTGACCCCTGCGCGCCCTTGGCCTATTCCGCCCCCATCGCGCGGTTGTAGCTCAGCTGGTTAGAGTACCGGCCTGTCACGCCGGGGGTCGCGGGTTCGAGCCCCGTCAACCGCGCCACTATCTTCCCACGCGTTGGGTACGAAACGGACCACCCCTCGGGTGGTCTTTTTCGTTTGGGGGGGGGAGAGTTCATATCCGCCGATATAACGAAGTACTGCATGATGTAGGGCGCGTGGACACTGTGCGTTGGTTAGGTCTAAGGGGGCGGAAAGAGGTCATTCTCTACAGGGCCACATTTTATTTCTCAGATCACTGGGTAGCTTTGGGCTACCTGCGTTTCGTAGGGGTAGTGTATTTCTAGTGGTTCTCACTATATGTTGGGGTATGGAAAAAGAATCTGGTGAAATCCAGATACCGCAAGACCTTCCCACTAAGAGAGCACCGGTTGGATGGTTTGAAAAAAGAATCCCGGCTCGCGGGCTCAGTCTAAGCCTTGATGACGTGAAAGTGCTTTATCAAGAGCTTAGCGTGATCAATCGCAAATTCGGCGAGAGCACTATTTCGAGCTTACCTAAAGACCCAAAGATGTCTGATGAGGAGTGGGGACGCTACAAATCTTTTTTACTTGAGGACGCGTTCTGTCTCACAGTCTCGATTTCGGGGGATGAGGACCAACAATTGTACGGAGAAAATGCGGAAGTTTTTGAAAGCGATAATCTCCCGCACCCAATCCAGAAAATCTATTTCAACAACATCACCGCATGGCAGCGGCATGCGCAAAATACCAGACCGCAAAACTCAATCGAAGTCGACTTGGATTTTTCCAAACCACCGCTTCTGGACCCGTTTTCTGTTCTATCTGAACCGACTCCTAACTCGAGTAATGTTACAGTACGTGCAGATGACATGACTTTCTATAAAGCGGCACGGCAAGTCGTCGACACCAAACTCGCAAAACACCGCACATGGTATTCGGCAATCCATCGATCATTCGCTTACGATATGGGTGTGTGGTTGCTCGCCTTGCCGGCAGGTTTGGTAATTGCCACATACTATATGGATCGTTGGCTACCGATTGGTGGCGATCTGGACGCATTTCGCTGGGCGTTCTTCCTATATGCGCTTGGTATTGTGGTTCTCGGATACCGATTCCTGTCCGGATACTTGAAATGGGCTTTTCCGGTTAATGTCTTAACTGAAAACAATGACAAAGGCCTTCGGCATCGAATTGCACTTGGCGGAATACTTATATGGTTAAGTTACAAGGCCGCCGATTCAATCTACGCTTTGGTGCCGTTTGCACCCTGACAGTCAACCTCCGCTTCGGAGAAAGCTGCTCTGCAGCATGTCACGCCTCCCAAGGTTAGAAGCGCCAGTTTGTGTCTACCTTCCGAATAGCGGTTTTGTACGAAACCCTAACAGAAGGGGGGATCGTGCCAGTATGAGCGATGTGATGGGGACCGGTAATGTCAATACTGCAATTGGGCAAAGTCGTTTAATAGGGGCGGCGCAGCCATCACGCACACCACCCCCGAGCATCCTTCTTACGTCAAAGCGTCCAGTATCCGTGCCCAGCTGCGGATGCCCTTATGAAAGCTTTCCATGTCGTATTTTTCATTCGGGGAATGGATTGCGTCGTCGTCTTTGCCAAAGCCGATCAGCACCGGCGTTGTGTCCACGATCTCTTGAAAATGCCCCGCAATCGGGATCGACCCGCCGCAGCCGATATAGGCGGCGGGGATGTTCCATTCTTCGGTCAGCGCGTTGCGGGCTTTCTCGAAGGCGGGTTTGGTCGTCTCGAACACCGATCCACCGCTGGTGCCGTGGTCTTTGAAGCTGACTTTGCAGTCGACGGGCAGCATGTCGGTCACCATTTTGCGGAAACTCTCGCGGATGGCGACGGGGTCTTGATCGCCGACCAGACGAAAGCTGATTTTCGCGTGGGCTTCGGACGGCAGCACGGTTTTAAAGCCCGCGCCGGTATAGCCGCTCCACATCCCGTTGACCTCGCAGGTGGGGCGCGACCACAGCATTTCAATCGGCATGCGGTCTTGTTCGCCCGCGGGCTGTGACAGGCCCACATCGCCCAGGAATGTCGCGTGATCAAAGGCAAGGCCCTGCCACTGCGCCTGAATATCGTCGGGCAGTTCCGGCACGCCATCATAGAAACCGGGCACCGTGATGCGGCCCGTGTCGTCATGCAGCGAGGCGATGATTTTCGCCAGCACCCGCGCCGGGTTGATCGAGATGCCGCCATACATGCCCGAATGGAGGTCCAGATCGGGACCGGTGATGGTAATCTCTTCGCCCAGCAACCCGCGCAGCATGGTGACGATGGACGGCACTTTGGATTGGAACATGCCGGTGTCGCAGATCATCGCGTAATCCGCTGACAGTTCTTCGGCGTTTTCTTGCATGAAGGGGACCAGCGAGGGCGAGCCGGATTCTTCCTCTCCCTCAAGGAACATCGTGATGCGGCAGGGGAAATCACCGTTAACGGCTTTCCAAGCGCGCAGGGCCTCGACGATGGTCATCAGCTGGCCTTTGTCATCCGCCGCACCACGCGCCCGGATCACGCGGCCCTTTGCCGTGTCCTCAATCGCGGGGTCAAAGGGGTCACGGTTCCACAGCTCAAGCGGGTCAACGGGTTGCACGTCGTAATGGCCGTAAAACAGGATATGAGGCTTGTCCGCTGGCCCGTCCACATGGCCCACTACCATCGGGTGACCGGGGGTCGCGCGTTTGGTGGTGGTGATTCCGATGGCGTTCAGATCATCGACCAACCAATCGGCGGCGCGGTCACAATCGGCCTTATAGGCTGGATCGGTCGAGATCGACGGGATGCGCAGCAGTTCGAACAGACGGTCAGTTGCGGCATCCAGATCGCTGTCGATCTGGGTCAGAACATCACTTAGCGGCATGGGAGAAACCTTTCATATGCATGGAGTTTGCCGCGACCGTACCAGCGCGCCGCGCAGTGTCTAGGGGGGCAGGGGCGTTGCATGGGCCTGTGGCCGGATAGAAGAGCGGGAATAAGTTGCGCGGCCAGTTCGGGCACGGCCCGCCTGATTCCTTGGTTAATGGCGCTGTTTACCATCAGTCTTAAGTTGATTTTCGCGTGGCGGCATTAAATCAACGTCATTCGCCGACCTAATTCTATCCACGTTAACTTGATTTCGATCAACCCATGCAAGGACAAGGGGCATAGGAAGGCCATATGAAAAGGCCTAAACGAATACCTGCGACAATTGAGACAGATTAAGGCATTGAAACGAAAGTGTTAGAACTGTATTCATTCTAAAACACGAATATGGCGACTGGGTCCTACGCCTTTAAGGCCCGGTCGAGTGTTAGGAGGAAGGCGCGATGGATTACACCAAACAGCTTGAACAGGCGATTGATCGTCTGCACGAGGAAGGGCGCTATCGCACCTTTATTGATATCGAGCGCCGCAACGGGCAATTTCCACACGCCGAGTGGACGCAGCCCGATGGCGAGAAAAAAGACATCACTGTTTGGTGTGGCAATGATTACCTTGGGATGGGGCAAAACCCTATCGTGCTCCAAGCCATGCACGAAGCACTAGAAAACACTGGGGCAGGGTCCGGCGGCACGCGCAATATTTCAGGCACCACCATTTACCATAAACGTCTTGAGGCCGAGATCGCCGATCTGCACCACAAGGAAGCGGCTTTGCTGTTCACCAGCGCCTATATCGCCAATGACGCGACCCTCAGCACGTTGCCCAAGCTTTTCCCGGGCCTGATCATCTATTCCGATGCGTTAAACCATGCATCGATGATCGAAGGTGTACGACGCAACGGTGGGGCGAAACGCATTTTCCGCCACAACGATGTTGATCACCTGCGCGAATTGATCGCGGCGGACGATCCTGCCGCGCCAAAGTTGATTGCATTTGAATCAATTTACTCGATGGACGGTGATTTTGGCCCGATTGAGCAGATTTGCGACCTTGCAGATGAGGTTGGCGCGTTGACTTACATCGACGAAGTGCACGCCGTGGGCATGTATGGCCCGCGCGGCGGCGGTGTTGCGGAACGTGACAACCTGATGCACCGTCTGGACATCATTAACGGTACTTTGGCCAAGGCATACGGTGTGATGGGCGGCTATATCGCCGCGTCCGAGAAAATGTGCGACGCGATCCGTTCCTATGCACCGGGCTTTATCTTTACCACGTCATTGCCGCCCGCTGTGGCCGCAGGGGCGGCGGCATCTGTCGCCTATTTGAAGACCGCGCCCGAGCTGCGCGAGAAGCACCAACAGCAGGCCAAGATACTGAAACTACGCCTGAAAGGGTTGGGCCTGCCGATCATTGATCACGGCAGCCACATCGTGCCGGTCATCGTCGGCAACCCTGTGCACACCAAGATACTGTCGGATATGCTGCTTGAGCAGTACGGCATCTATGTGCAGCCGATCAATTTCCCAACAGTGCCCCGCGGGACAGAGCGTTTGCGCTTTACCCCGTCGCCTGTCCATGGCCCGCGCGAAATGGACGGTCTTGTTCATGCAATGGACGGTTTGTGGTCGCATTGTGCGCTGAATCGTGCCGAATTAGCCGGATAAATACGTTTTTTCTTCGTAGCCCGTTGATTTGTGTTAAGGATAACGCAAGAAACAACACATCTCGAATCGTGAAAACGGCCCGAGAAAGTGGAGCAGGCACGAAAACGACGGGACGTAGGTATGATCGGGCGTTGGGTCTCCAAGGCAAATGAGGACGAGCAAGTAGAAGCCCGCGGCTTCGACGCGTATGAGTTGCGCCTAGGTGACTTGATGCGCGGTGAGCGGGCGACGATGGGCAAATCCCTGCTTGATGTCCAACGCGAATTGCGGATCAAAGCGTCCTATATTGCTGCCATCGAAAATGCCGATCCTGATGCGTTTGACACGCCCGGTTTCATCGCCGGATATGTCCGGTCTTACGCGCGTTATCTGAACATGGACCCCGACGAGGCCTTCGCGTCTTTTTGTGCGGAGTCCGGCTTTTCTGTTGCGCATGGTATGTCCGACAAGGCATCCGTGATCAAAAAGACGCCCCGCGAAGAGCGCTTGATGCGCAAGGCGGAAAGCGACATTTTCAACCGTCCCGCCACACCCTTTACCCCAATGGGCGACAGCCTGCTCAGCCGGATTGAACCGGGTGCATTGGGGTCTGTGCTGGTGTTGGTGGCGTTGATCGGCACAATCGGCTTTGGCGGCTGGAGCGTGCTGAAAGAAGTGCAGCGCGTGCAGGTAACGCCGGTTGATGAAACACCCGTGGTCCTGTCCGACCTTGACCCGTTGGAAGGGGCGCTGAGCCCTGCGCCCAAAACATCGTCTAACGTTGTCGTGGCGCAGGATTTGACTGTGCCGCGCACGGATGCGCTGGACCGCTTGTACCGTCCCGCAGCCCTTGATGTACCTGTATTGATCGCACGTGACGCGCCGATTGCATCGATTGACCCGCACACCGTTGGCAGTTTTGTGCCGCCCGCGATGAACGATCAAGTTATTGCCGGCATCCCGTCGACCGGTGCCACGGCTGATCCTTCTTTCGTTGATTTCGCGATGCCGCAGGTTGTCGAAGATGCGGCACCCGAGCTGCGTTTGGTTGCCGCTTACCCGTCGTGGGTCCGCATCCGCGCCGCAGATGGCAAGGTGATCTTTGAAGGCATCATGAACAAGGGCGACAGCTGGGACGTGCCAGCAACGCAGGAACCGCCCATGCTGCGGACTGGCGAATCCGGTGCGTTGTATTTTGCCATGGACGGTCAGTATTACGGCCCCGTTGGCGACCGCGGCACTGTGACGTCGAACCTGCCGTTGCAGCGTCAGGCCGTCGCCGATCTGTATCAACCGGCCTTGCTGGAAGAAAACTCGGCCCTTGCGACAATGGTTGCCGAACTTCAAAACGCCACGACAACAAGCCCCACAGAATAGGCCACTTGCCATTGCAAGCGGGGCTGCGGCTGCATAGGTTGCGGGCAACGCTGATCTATTGCCAAAGGTGCTGTCCATGTCGCTGAATCACATCCGTCCTTGGCGAAATATTTACCGCCGGAAATCCCGTCAGATCATGGTTGGTAACGTCCCCGTGGGTGGCGACGCGCCGATTTCGGTGCAGACCATGACCAACACGCTGACGACCGACATCAAAGGTACCGTTGCGCAGATCCAAGCGGCCGCAGAGGCGGGGGCCGACATCGTTCGCGTGTCCGTCCCGGACGAGGCATCGTCGAAGGCGCTCAAGGAAATCGTGCGCGAAGTATCGGTGCCCATCGTTGCCGACATCCACTTCCACTATAAACGCGGGATCGAAGCCGCCGAAGCGGGGGCCGCCTGCTTGCGCATTAACCCTGGCAACATCGGCGATGAAAAGCGCGTTAAGGAAGTGATCAAAGCCGCGCGCGATCACAATTGTTCCATTCGGATTGGTGTGAACGCTGGGTCGCTGGAACGCGATCTGCTTGAGAAATACGGCGAACCTTGCCCCGATGCGATGGTCGAAAGCGGTTTGGACCACATCAAGATCCTGCAAGACAATGACTTTCACGAGTTCAAGATTAGCTGCAAAGCCTCTGACGTGTTCATGGCGGCTGCTGCATACCAACAGCTCGCCGAAGCGACCGACGCGCCGATCCATCTTGGTATTACCGAGGCAGGCGGGCTGATCAGCGGCACGGTCAAATCCGCGATTGGCATGGGGAACCTGCTGTGGATGGGCATTGGTGACACGATCCGCGTGAGCCTCTCTGCCGACCCGGTCGAAGAAGTCAAAATGGGCTTTGAAATCCTCAAATCCCTCGGCCTGCGCCATCGTGGCGTAAACATCATCAGTTGCCCGTCATGTGCGCGGCAGGGGTTTGACGTGATCAAAACCGTCGAGGCATTGGAAAAGCGGCTTGAGCATATCAAAACCCCGATGAGCCTGAGCATCATCGGCTGCGTGGTGAACGGCCCCGGAGAGGCGCTGATGACCGATGTCGGCTTTACCGGTGGCGGCAACGGGTCGGGCATGGTCTATCTGGCGGGCAAGCAGAGCCACAAGCTGGGCAATGAAGGCATGATCGAACATATCGTCGAACAGGTCGAAGCCCGCGCCGCCGTGATCGAGGCCGAAAAGCAAGCGGCAGAGTGATGCGGCGCGCCTCGGATGGCGATTTAGCCATCGACACGCAAAACCGCATTTCATACTAATAGCTATGGCTGAAACCCCCGATCATCCCCCGAAATACGCTGAATTTTTCTGCGGCGGCGGGATGGTGCGTGCTGCGTTGCAAGACCGTTGGGATTGCGTGCTGGCCAATGACATTGATGCGATGAAATGCAAGGTTTACGGGCAGAACTGGGGCACCCAAGGGCTGCATGAATGCGATATCGCGGCCCTTGATGATGCGGTTTTACGCGAACAGATCGACCTTTATTGGGCGTCCAGCCCCTGTCAGGATTTCAGCCTCGCGGGCAAAGGGCGTGGGTTGTCGGGGGCGCGCAGCGGTGTATTTTCCCATTGGGCGGAAAAGATCACTGTGGCGATCAAGGCTGGGTTCGCCCCGCGTATCATCGCCTTTGAAAACGTGGTCGGGTTGGTGTCGCGCAATGGGGGCGCTGATCTGAACACCGTCCTCGCGACCTTTGTCGGCCTTGGCTACAAGGTTGGCGCGCTCGAGATTGACGCACGCCGTTTCCTGCCGCAAAGCCGCCCCCGGTTGTTTGTGGTTTGTGTGCGGAACGATATTGATATCACGGGCCTGACGGTGCCCAAACCGTCGCACGCGTTTCACGGCAAAAAGTTGCAAAAATTTCTGGGTGCCGCGACGCGGCCGGTTCGGTCAAACTGGGTGTGGTGGAAGCTGGACGATGCGCCCGCCGCCGATCACGCGTTAGATGATGTGCTGGAAAAACGCGCGTCGATGCCTTGGTTTTCCGAGGCCGACACAGACCGCCTTATGACCCTTATGTCACCCCCAAGTCTTGAGCGTTTGCGCGTCGCCCGCAAGGCGGGGCGGACCGTGGTCGGTACGATCTACAAGCGCGGGCGGCCAGACGCGGATGGCAATGTGCGCCAACGGGCAGAGCTGCGCACAGACGGGCTGGCGGGCTGCTTGCGCACACCTGCGGGCGGATCATCGCGCCAAATTCTGTTGTTTATCAAAGGCAACAGTACCCGTGCCCGGCTCGTTTCCTCGCGCGAGGTCGCGCGGCTGATGGGGCTGGCGGACAGTTACCGGATGCCTGACACCTATAATAACGCCTACCGCGTGGCGGGCGACGGCGTGGCCGTGCCAGTGGTGCGATACCTTGATCACGCGCTATTCACGCCGATCCTCGCGCGCCGCAGTCTGGAAGCGGTGGCATGACCACCGCGCAAAGCTTTCGGGGTAGGGCGCTCAGCGCGTTGACCAATCAAATTGGCGTTTATGCGTTGTGTGATCTGGACCAGCAGCCGATTTACGTGGGCCAGTCGGTCGATGGCATTCGCACGCGGGTGCGCCGGCATCTGACCTCGGCCCGGTCGGATGTAATTGCAAACCGGCAGATTGATGTGTGGGAAATCGCCTATGTCTGGGCGTGGCCCGTGGACAGCAAAGCAGAGGTCGAACCGCTGGAACGCGCGATTTTTGCCCATTACGATGCCGAGCTGCCGCTGATGAATGGCAAGGCCATGGTGCCGGGCGAGGGTGCTGTAAACTGGCCGGAAAAACAGATCGCCCAAGTGATCGAGGAGGAGGAGCGGCAATCGCGTCTGATCCCGTCAAACCGGTTGCCCCGTCAGATCAAGCAATATGATCTGTTGGTGGATTATATCCTGACGGTGAAAGAGGCCCCGCATCTGAAACGGTCGCTTGATGCCCATTTTGCGCGGATGGTCCGCTATCATCAGCGGTTCTTGTGAGGGGGCCGATGAGGTGGTCGCGCCACTTGATGTGACGCATTAAGTTGAGCCCGCAACCATATGATTAGTATCAATAAACCTGCACATCCACCAAAGCGACGGCCACGCAGGCCAAGGCCGTCTTCAGCCGCGCTTTTCTTCCATGATGGCTTTCATCTGATCATAAGGCAGATAGCCGCGCAGCAATTCGTCTTGCATGACGAATGTGGGCGTGCCGGAGATTGAAAGCACCTGCGCCAAGGCGCGGGTTTTAGCGATCTCTGCGGTCACCTCTGCACTGTCCATCTTTTCGGTGATGGCGTCGGCATCCAGATCAAAGCTTTTGGCCAAGCGGCCCAACGAGGTCGGCGTGATATCCCCGTTAAAGCTCATCAGCGCGTCGTGGATTGATTTATAGCCCTCGTCGCCCGCGACCAGCTTGGTCGCAATTGCAAAGCGCGAGGCGACCATGGATTGCTCGCCCAGGATCGGCAGTTCTTTGACAATAAAGCGGATGTTGCCGTCGCCGTTCACCAGTTTCTCAACTTCGGAAAACGCTTTTTTGCAGTACCCGCAACGGTAATCCATGAATTCGACAATGGTGATATCGCCCTCGGGGTTGCCACCCACATAGGAATAGCCGTCGTTAAAAATCGCGTCGGCATTGTCGGATACCAGATTGAAATCCGCTTGGGCCTGCGCCTCGGCCTCTTTGGCTTGCAACTGATTCACCGCTTCCATGATCACGTGGGGGTTTTCCATCAGATAGGCGCGCACCTCGACGCCGAACTGCACACGCTCTGCGTCGGTCAATTCGGTCAAATCCATGGCTTGCGCGGACCCGCCAAGGGCCAAGGCCATCATTGCGCCGGAAAAAAGAGAAGAAGCGATCGCTTTGGTCATCTTGGAAATACTCACTGTTGTTGCGCAGCCCTTGGGCGGCTTTGGCACAGGTGGTGCGCGATTTTCGGCCATCGCACAAGGGTTGACGGCACCAACGCGGTGCGGTGAAAGGTCATTGCCCCAAGTTTAGGATTAAGCCCATGCGCATTTCAACCCGTTCTCAGGTCGATCCCTTTATCGTGATGGACGTGATGCAAGCCGCATCGGCCGCCGAAGCCGCTGGCCGTCACATTATTCACATGGAAGTCGGGCAACCCGGAACGGGCGCGCCGTCGGGCGCGACTGCTGCCTTGGCCAAGGCGATGGATCAGGGTTCGTTGGGCTACACGGTTGCCTTGGGCCTGCCAGCCTTGCGGGCGCGCATCGCGCAGATGTACGGCGAATGGTACAATGTCGATCTGGACCCGAACCGCGTGGTGATCACGTCGGGGTCTTCGGGCGGGTTTATCCTTGCCTTTACCGCGCTTTTTGACACCGGTGACAAGGTTGGCATCGGCGCGCCGGGGTACCCCAGCTACCGGCAGATCCTTAGGGCATTGGCGTTGAACCCCGTCGATTTGCCCACATCACCCGATAATCGTTATCAGCCTGTTCCGGCGGATTTCGCCGGTATGGACCTGAAGGGGCTGTTGGTCGCGTCGCCCGGAAACCCCACCGGAACAATGCTGGATCGCCCGTCAATGAAGGCGCTGATCGAGGCGACCCAAGGGCAGGGCGCGTCGTTTATCTCGGATGAGATTTACCATGGCATCGAATACGAGAAAAAGGCCGTCACCGCGCTTGAGATCACCAATAATGCCTATGTGATCAATTCGTTTTCCAAGTATTTTTCCATGACCGGCTGGCGGGTTGGCTGGATGGTTGTCCCCGAGGACCACGTGCGCGTGGTCGAGCGTATTGCGCAAAACATGTTCATCTGCGCGCCCCACGCCAGTCAGGTTGCGGCCCTTGCCGCGATGGAATGTGAGGACGAGCTGCAAGCCAACATGGATGTGTACCGCGCCAACCGGACGTTGATGATCGACGGCTTGCGTGCTGCGGGCTTCACCAGCTTTGCACCACCAGACGGGGCGTTTTATGTCTATGCTGATGTGTCCGGTATCACCGATGACAGCCGTGTTCTGGCGCGCGATATCCTTGATCGGGCAGGTGTGGCCGTCACGCCGGGCTTGGATTTTGATCCCGTTCGCGGGCATCAAACCTTGCGGTTCTCCTATGCGCGCAGCACCGCGGATATCGCCGAAGGGGTTGCACGGCTCAAGGCCTATATGGCGGCGCGCTGAAAGGCTGGTCGCGCGGGTGCGCAGGTGATAGATTGCCCGCAAACACCACGATCAGAACGGTGACAGGCATGCGGTTTTTCCCCCTATTGGCGACGCTTTTGGCGTTTGCACATCCGGTATCGGCCCAAGAGCTGACGGCGCTGGCCCGCGTTGACCCGGGCCCAAGCGAGATTTCGGATGGTTGGTTTGGCAGTACCACACTGACGCTGCATTTAAGCCAAGGGGTGCCGTTTCGGGTGTTCCTGCTGGATGATCCTGCCCGCCTTGTTGTGGACTTTCGCGAGGCGGATTGGTCGGGCGTCAAAACCGCTGATTTGCTGACAGAACCGGGCAATATCAGTGATTTACGCTTTGGTCCGTTTCAGCCCGGTTGGTCGCGGCTGGTGGCTGATCTGGCCAAACCGATGCTGCCGCGTGAGATTGGGATGCCGGTGGACAGCGGATCGGGCAAAGCCACGCTTGAGATCACGCTAAAGCCGGTCGAGCCTAGCGAATTTGCCGGTGCGGCCGGTGCGCCCACCGATCCCGCGTGGACATTGGCGCTGGCGGCACCGCCCAGACCTGCCAAGCCGCAAGGCGAAGACCGGTTTTTGGTCATTCTCGATCCGGGCCACGGCGGCGTTGATCCGGGGGCCGAAAACGATGGCATCCTTGAGAAAGACCTGATGCTGGCCATTGCGCACGCCCTGCGCGACACGTTGAAACGGGACGGCATTGACGTGATGATGACCCGCGAGACGGATATGTTTGTGGCGCTCGAAACCCGCGTCGCGATCGCGCATCAGGCCGAAGGGGATCTGTTCATCTCGCTGCACGCCGACAGCCTGCAACAGGGCGGCGCAAAAGGGGCCACGGTCTATACCCTGTCGGAGGAGGCCAGCGACACCGCCACCGAACATCTGGCGGCGCGCCACAACCGGTCTGACATTATCGCGGGGGCTGATCTGACCGGATCGGATGATCAGGTCGCGGGCATTTTGCTGGATCTGGCACGTCAGGAAACCGAACCACGGTCGGTCGCGGCGGCGAAAACGCTGGTGGCCGGCATGAAGGCCGCAGGCGGGCCGATGAACAGCCGTCCCTTGCGCAATGCGGGGTTTTCGGTGCTGAAATCAGCCGATATTCCGTCGGTCCTGATCGAGGTCGGGTTTCTAAGCAACGACCGTGATATGAACAACCTGCGTGATCCGGTCTGGCGGGCGGTAATGGTGGCAGCGATTGCCGATGCGATCAAAAAATGGCGCGATCAGGATGCGGCCCTTAAGCCGTTGATCCGCCAGTAACCCTTGGTGTGATACCCGCGTATCGCCTGCGCGGGTTATCGCCAAACGCCCACCGCATCGTGTTTTGACGATTCCAATTCGCCCGCGTATAGACGGGTTAACCAACAGCCTTGCAAGGGACTGCCACACGTGTTTCGTTTAATCCTATCCTTCTTTGGGGGTATTTTCACCACCCTGACCATGGGCATCGGCATGGTTGTTTTGACCGTCGGGGCGGTATTTTGGATGTATGGGCGTGACCTGCCCAGCCACGAATCCCTTGCACAATATACGCCGCCAACCATCAGCCGGATTTATTCCGGTCAGGGGCGTTTGATTGATGAATTTGCCAAGGAACGGCGTCTGTTTGCACCCGCCGACACGATCCCGCCGCTGATCAAACAGGCGTTTATTTCTGCCGAAGACAAGAATTTCTATACCCACGAGGGGTATGATTTGCGCGGCATCGGCGCCGCTGCGGTGGATGCCGTGCGCACGCGCGGCAAAGACGTGCGCGGGGCGTCGACGATCACCCAACAGGTCATGAAGAACTTTTTGCTGTCGGGGGACCGCCGCGCCGAACGCAAGATCAAGGAAATCATCCTTGCCGCCCGACTTGAGGAAACCCTGCCCAAAGAGAAAATCCTTGAGCTGTACCTGAACGAGATTTTTCTAGGTCAGAACTCATATGGCGTCGCCGCCGCCTCGCAGACTTATTTCAACAAGACGCTCAGCGAGCTGGCCCCGCACGAGGCCGCATTTCTGGCGTCCTTGCCCAAGGCCCCGTCGGATTACCATCCGGTGCGCCGCAAGGATCGCCTGATGCAACGCCGGAATTTCGTGCTGCGCGAGATGAAGGAAAACGGCTATATCACCCAAGCGGTCTATGAAACCGAGGTGGCACAGCCATTGCGGTCGGTTCAAAATGGCGACTTTGAAAGCTTTAAGGCCGAACTGCCGCCGCGCGATTATTTTACCGATGAAATCCGCCGCCAACTGTCCGAGAACTTTGGCGAAGGCGAGTTTTTCACCGGCGGTCTGACCGTGCGCGCCACCATCGACAACGAAATGCAGCCCATCGCGGCGCAGGCCTTGCAGCAACAGCTGGAGGAATATGATCGCGGCGTCGGCATCTGGCGCGGCACGGGCAAGACGATCCCCGCCGATCAGTTGACGGACGAGGCAACATGGCGCGAGGCGTTGGCAAACATTCGGGTGTCGCGCGACGTGGTACTGGAAAATCCGTGGTATCCTGCCGTTGTCCTGAATGTGGGCGGCAGCGATGCGCGGATCGGTATCGAAGGTGTGCCGGAAACCGCCGAAGGCCACTTTATCACCGCCAAGGACGTGCAATGGGCGCGCAAACAGCTAAGTGACGGTAAATTGGCCGGCAAAGCAAAGGTTGCGGGCGATCTGCTAGAGGTCGGCGATGTGGTGCTGGTGCGCCGCATGACATCGGACGATGACGGGTCGTTCATCCGCTGGACCCTGCGCCAAATCCCCGAAGTGCAGGGCGGTTTTGTCGCGATGGACGTAAATACCGGCCGCGTGATCGCCATGCAGGGCGGGTTCTCGTATCAGGCGTCGGTGTTCAACCGCGCCACCCAAGCGAAACGCCAACCCGGTTCCAGCTTTAAACCCTTCGTCTATGCGGCAGCGCTGGACAGCGGCTATACCCCGGCGACCATCGTGGTGGATGCCCCGATCGAGATTAACACACCCCAAGGCATGTGGCGGCCACGCAATTCGTCGAATAAGTTCTATGGCCCCACGCCGCTGCGCACGGGTATCGAACAATCGCGGAACCTGATGACCATCCGTTTGGCGCAAGAGGTCGGCATGGACGTTGTCGGCGATTATGCCGAACGCTTCGGTGTTTATGACAGCCTGTCGCCGGTTTTGGCCAACGCCTTGGGATCGCAGGAAACCACGCTGTATCAGATGGTGTCGGCCTATGCGATGTTCGCCAATGGCGGTGAACGGGTGGCCCCAACCCTCGTGGACCGTGTGCAGGACCGCTATGGCCGCACCGTCTATAAACATGATCAGCGCATTTGTAATGATTGCCAATTGGCCAGCCTTGATCCCGGCGTTGCCCCGCGAATTATTTCGAACCGCGAACGGGTGATGGACCCGATCACAGCCTATCAGCTGACCTCGATGATGAAGGGGGTTGTGGACCGTGGGACTGCGAGCGGGTCGATTAAGCTGCCCGTGCCGATTGCAGGTAAAACCGGTACAACCAATGATGCCAAAGATGTTTGGTTTGTGGGCTTTTCCAGCAATATCGTGGCGGGCTGTTATATCGGTTTCGACAACCCACGATCCTTGGGAAAACGTGCCTATGGTGCGGGGATGTGCGGCCCGGTTTTCCAACGCTTCATGAGCGAAGCCATCACGAAATACGGCGGCGGCGCGTTTGAGGTGCCTCCGGGCGGTAATTTCATCAACATCGACCGTTTCACCGGTGCGCGCTTGCCCGATGATGAAAGCGGGCCGAATGTGGTGGCGGAATACTTCCGTGATGGCGAATTGCCGATCTTTGGTATTACCTTCGATGGCGGCTTTGCCATGGGGTCGGACCTGCCGCTGTTCGAGGAAATCAGCAATGGGGGTGGCCGGTCGGTCACGACATCAACCGGCAAAAAGGCGGTGGTTGGCCCCAAAGCCAGCTTTGGCACGATCAGTTCCGGCGGGCTTTACTAGCGATCCCATCGCCAAACGCTTGCCCATGCAGCACGGCTGGTCTATCTCATACGCGGCCCCGGCATTTCGGGGCCGCAGTTAATTTAAAGGGCACAAACGATGCGCGCAGAGGCACAAAATACAGCAGATCAGATCAGCAAGTCGCTGGAGCTGTTGGCACAGCGTTTGAACGTCGAAACGGCACCTTATCGTCTGGAAGAATTCAACGCGCGCGTCGAAGACCCCAATCTGTGGGATGATCCCGACGCCGCGCAAAAGCTGATGCGGGAACGGCAGGCCTTGGTGGATTCCATGGCGACCTATGACGGCATCAAGCAAGAGCTGGCCGACAACGTCGAGCTGATCGAAATGGGCGAGATGGAAGACGACGCCGAAGTCGTCGCCGAGGCCGAAGCCGCGCTTAAGGCGCTGGCAGAGACCGCCGCGCAAAAAGAGCTTGAGGCGCTGCTGAACGGCGAGGCGGACAGCAATGATACTTTCCTTGAGATCAACGCAGGGGCCGGTGGGACCGAGAGCTGCGATTGGGCAAATATCCTTGCGCGGATGTATGTCCGCTGGGCCGAGAAAAAGGGCTATAAGGTTGAACTGCAATCCGAGAGCCCCGGCGAAGAAGCCGGTATTAAATCGGCGACCTACAAGATCAGCGGTTTGAACGCCTATGGCTGGCTGAAATCGGAATCAGGCGTGCACCGTCTGGTGCGGATCAGCCCGTTTGATTCGGCGGCCAAGCGCCATACGTCGTTCAGTTCAATCTGGGTCTATCCCGTGGTGGACGATAATATTGAGATTGACGTGAACCCCAGCGACATCCGCATCGATACCTATCGGTCTTCGGGCGCGGGCGGTCAGCACGTGAACACCACGGATTCGGCTGTGCGCATCACCCACCATCCCACCGGGATCGTGGTGACGTCATCCGAGAAGTCGCAGCATCAAAACCGTGACATCGCCATGAAGGCGCTGAAATCGCGCCTGTATCAAATGGAGCTGGATCGCCGCAACGCTGCGATCAACGAAGCCCACGAAAACAAGGGCGATGCGGGGTGGGGCAACCAGATCCGGTCCTATGTCTTGCAGCCTTATCAAATGGTCAAAGACCTGCGCACGAATTACGAGACATCCGATACCAAAGGTGTTCTGGACGGCGATCTGGACGGGCTGATGGGCGCGGCGTTGGCCTTGGCCGTGTCGGGCAAAAGCCGGGCCGAAGCGCAAGCCAGCTAAGCGGCGAGGGGGCGCTGCCCCCGGCCTGCCGGCCACCCCCGGGATATTTAAGAGCCAGAGAAGCCGAAGGGTGCGTCCCTGCGGGGGCTTGCGTCTGGTGTGCCGGGCGCGTCTGATGGCGCAAAAGCAGGGGGGCAGTTGGCTTGGACATTTTAAACATGGGGGCCTTGGCGCAATCCGAG
Source organism: Sulfitobacter sp. AS59 (assembly GCF_038899995.1). Lineage (NCBI taxonomy): Bacteria > Pseudomonadati > Pseudomonadota > Alphaproteobacteria > Rhodobacterales > Roseobacteraceae > Sulfitobacter > Sulfitobacter sp. AS59. Next base: position 287,543 of record NZ_JBBMQK010000001.1, on the reverse strand, counting down.
GCCTTGGCCGAGGGCAGCCTGACTGCAGTGGCGTTGATGGAAGCCACACTGGCGCGGATCGAAGCGGTGAACCGGCAGGTTAATGCGATCGTATCACTGCGCAGTGCAGACGTGCTGATGGCAGAGGCACGGGCAGCGGACGCGGCCCCGCGCAGCGGCTGGCTGCATGGCATTCCCATGGCGATCAAGGATCTTGCGGATGCCAAGGGTTTGCCGACCTCGATGGGGTCGCCCTTGTTCGCGGGGACCGTAGCGCAGAAAGACAGTGTTGTTGTCGGGCGATTGCGCGCCGCCGGGGCCATCATCATCGGCAAGACAAACACGCCGGAATTCGGCTTGGGCAGTCACACGTTCAACCCTGTGCATGGCGCGACCTGCAACCCCTATGATCTGGCGAAATCCGCCGGCGGGTCATCGGGCGGTGCTGCGGCGGCTTTGGCCTGCGGGATGGTCAGCGTTGCGGATGGGTCTGACATGATGGGCAGTTTGCGCAACCCGGCGGGGTGGAACAACGTCTATGGGATGCGGCCCAGTTGGGGCACCGTACCGGGGGAGCCTGAGGGCGATATGTTTCTGCACCAGTTGTCCACATCCGGGCCGATGGCGCGGACACCGCGGGATTTAGCAGCCTTGCTCGACACGATGACGGGCGCAGACCCGCGACAGCCATTAGGGACCAGCCCAGACGCCACCTTGCCCCAGATCGGCGGGCAGACGGCGGGTTTGAAGATTGGATGGTTGGGCGATTGGGGTGGTGCCTTTCCCTATGCGGATGGGATCACGGCACTCAGCGAGGCTGCGTTGGAGCAGTTTGGCGATTTGGGGCATGAGGTGTCGGATGTGCCGCCGCCCTTTGATGCCGCGGCCATGTGGGACGCTTGGATTACCCTACGCTCCTTTGCGGTGGCTGGTGGGTTGGGCGCGCTTTTTGAAGACGCGGATCAGCGGCAGCATTTGAAACCTGCCGCCCTGTGGGAGGTTGAGCGTGGGCTGGCGCTGAGCGCGCGGGATGTGCAGCGCGCCAGCGAGGTCCGGTCGGCGTGGTATCGTGCGGCGGCTGATCTGTTTAATACGGTGGACGTCTTGGTTCTGCCGTCGGCGCAGCTGTGGCCCTTTGCCGTGGAGGACGTCCATCCGACCGAGATTGCCGGACAGCGCATGGATACCTATCACCGCTGGATGCAGGTGGTGGTGCCTGCCAGTTTGATCGGGCTGCCGGTGGTGAATATACCAGCAGGTTTTGGCGCGGCGGGTTTGCCTGCAGGATTGCAACTGATCGGGCGGCCGGGCAGCGATGCGCAGTTGCTAGGGCTGGCGCAGCACTGGCAAGAGGCGACCCATTGGCCGCAAAGACGGCGGCCGTGACCCGCTAAAGCGGGGTTTCCCGGCCTTGGGCGACAAGCTGCGCGCGCAGATGTGCTGCGTCGCGATGACCGGTTTCCAGCGCGAAAATATAGGCGTGGGTCAGATAGAACCCTGCGGCATCAGGGTCATCGCTATGGGCTGCTGCGTCCGTGTACAGGGCCACCAATGCGGCGTGATCGCAGGCCTTATGGGCCGCCAGCAGCCGGTCGTTCAGATCGCGCATGGCACCGCGCGGTGGTTTTCAAGCTGGGACGCGACCCAGTCATGAAACATATGCGTGGGGCCATCCATCGCAGGAGAGAACCGGCCGCCGTCGAATTGAACCGCATGGCGCCCGCGCTGCATCCCTTCGACGACAAAGATGTCTTCCTCGAACACCTGTTTCCATTGATCGGTATTGCGCGCCCGCAGGTCAGGGTCGGTCGTCGCCGCCGCATAATACAGATGGATTTTTTCGGTGGTCTTTTCGGGGCCTTCGGGCACCAGAATGATTGCGAATGTGTGATCGCGGTGCACGCCCAGCAGAACGTTGGGATAGGCGGTCACATATTCCGCCGCCGTGTCCCATTTGTCGGAAAGACCGGCGAAGTCGGGGAATTTTTGCCCGTCGTCACCGGCAAGCTGGCGATAGACCTGCGTCCCTTGGCCCGAGTATTTCCCCGCCATTTCAATGTTATAATGGTCCTCTAGCCGGGAATAGCTATTCAGGCCGGGATGCACCCAAGGCAGGTGATAGCTTTCGCAATAGTTTTCGACCGCCAGCTTCCAATTGCAATTTACGCTCAGCTGAAAGCGGCTGTCGGCACCGCCGTGATGCAGCGGTTTGGCAAATTCTGCCCACCGCGCGATCAGATCGGCATTGGCCTGTTCAAACGGGGGGGCCGTGCCCGAGATGTTGATCCACACCACATCCATCCAGACATGGCTGCGAATTTCGATGAGGCCCAGCAGATCACGATCAATACCGGGGTGCACATTGAGCCCCGGACCGCCGACATGCGGTGTAGAGACAAGCCGCCCTTCGGTGCTGTAACACCAACTGTGGTAGGGGCAGCGGATTGCCCCTTCGATCTTGCGCGGGGCATCGACAAGGATCATGCCGCGATGCCTGCAGGTGTTTTGAAAGACCCGAACCATGCCGGATTTATCCCGCAGCACCAGCAGGGGCATGCCTAGAAAATCAAGCGGGACCGCGTCGCCAACAGCGGGGACATCCGATGCGGTGGCAAGGCCGGACCAGTTTTTGAACAGGACGGCCTCGCGTTCCTCGGCAAAAAGCGCGGGATCGATGTAATGTGCGTTGCTCAGGCCGTTTGCCTGATCGATGGGGCGGCGCACCTTGCTCAGATCGGTATGGGGCATGTTCATGACGCTCTCCTTGCTGGTGGGTCAAGGGTAGCGGCAATGTGCGGGTTTGAGCGTGCAATTAGCGACCTGTTTTTCACGGCTGCGACATGGCAGGGGTGTGGGTTTACGTGAAATCCTCGTCCGGACGCAGCAAACGTTGATGAAACACTTCCAAGTCCTGTATCGCATGAAAGCCCTTGCTGCGCGCCGCTTGCAGCACGCTTTGCGTGTCTTGCGACAGGTATTCATAGACCAAACGGGTCACGCGCATCCCGGCAGCGCCTTCGGGGATCGTTCGCGTGGTATAGCCCACCCAAAAGTTATTCCCAAAGGACGCGACACGGCCCAGATAGTTGAAAGACGAGGTCATGGCGTTCCTGCGGCCCGCGATGATCGCCAACCCTTCCTCCTGCGGCAGGACAGCGCCCCTGAATTCGCGGTATTCGGGGGCGGTGGGCAGGCATTGCATCCGCATGGCTTCCACCGTCTCGTAGCCGCGCAGATACGTGGCCTCGCCCTTGCGAAACACATAGACGAGGCCAATGACGAACACGTCCCGGTCAATGAAACTGCGCCTTGAGAAGCGGTAAAACCCGCTGGGAAAGACGGTTTCGGGGATGCCCGTCGTATCGGCCATGAGAAAGTCGTTCATATAGTGGCCCAAGGTGGGCGCGGGCCGCTTGACGATTTGATCCAAGGGTTCCAGCATTATCCGCGCATCTAGATCGAAATAAGCGCAAATGCGTGCTAGAATATCCGGCCTGGGAAAGCTTTGACCGGACAGGTAGCGGTTGAATTGGGTTCTGTTTATTCCAAGTTCGCTGGCAAGCACGGTGATGGATGGCTGATCCTTGGACAATAGCCGCAGATTATCACCAAAAACTGATCTGATCGTTGCAGGGTTCTTTAAGTCGACCATTCTCCATCCCTTGATGCCCCTTAGGTTGTATCAATTGTATATTGTTTACAAGTCACATGTGGTTAATGGCGCATTGACGCTAATCAGCGTCAAAACCGGCTGCGAACGACACAAAATGAAAGATCAAAAAAATCGACAAACCATTGAATTTTGGCGATAACCCAACCGAAGATAGAAAAACGTGTGGAGTGATCTATAATGTACGGTGTTGTCCTGTGGAGCGATGTTTCAGACAAAAAAGCCGTCTTTTGGTGCGAGGATCATGGCGATTTGGCCTATTTCGGCGGATCGCAGGACTGCCAGAACGTCACATTTGACGCTGGTGACCTTGTTGAATTCGACGTGACGTTGAATAGCAAGCTCAGAACAGCCAGCAATCCCCGCGTTATTCGCGAAAAGCTGGATGTTGATCTTCCGGCGAAATTACTGGGGCAGGGCACATCGAATACTGCCTGCCAGCCGTCTGCCGAAATCGTTCCATTCCAAAGCAGACAGCCCGCATATACCCCTGAACGTCAGGTCGGTTTGGCCTGATCAGTCGCCGCGGGGCAGGGCGGCAACGCCGGTCCGCGCAACATCTGTCAGCCCCAAGGGGCGCATCAGGTCTGCAAAAGCATCAATTTTATCCGGCGCGCCGGTGATCTCGAACACAAAGGTTTCGAGCGTACTATCCACCACATTGGCGCGAAAGATGTCTGCAAGCCGCAAGGCCTCGACGCGTTTTTCGCCAGTGCCCGACACCTTTAACATCGCCAATTCGCGTTCGACCGACGGGCCTTCGACCGTCAGATCGTGAACCTCATGCACCGGAACGATCCGGCCCAGTTGCGCTTTTATCTGTTCAATGACCTGCGGCGTGCCCGAGGTGACAATCGTGATCCGGCTGCGGTGACCTGTGTGGTCAACTTCGGCAACGGTAAGGCTGTCGATGTTGTAGCCACGGCCCGAGAACAACCCGATGACCCGTGCTAGGACACCTGGTTCGTTCTCGACCAGAACAGCAAGGGTGTGGCGTTCGATAACATCCGAAAAATTCGCACGTAGGTTATAGGCGGAGTGGCTGGTAGAGCCTTTTTTGATTTTTAGGGCCGACATGTGACTGTCCTTTTCATCTGATTGCGTCGCCGGAATTTGTCAAAATTCCGGTCCGTTTTCTTTGAAAGAAAACGCGTTACACCAAAACGCTACCCTTAGCGTCGATCACACCTTGCGTATCCACACCGGACAACATCATGTCGTTATGCGCCTTGCCGGACGGGATCATCGGGAAGCAGTTTTCGTGCTTTTCCACCAAGCAATCGAAAATCACCGGCCCGTCATAGGTCAGCATTTCCATGATCGCGTCATCCAGATCGTCGGGATCGGAACACAAAATCCCCTTGGCCCCGAAGGCCTCGGCCAATTTTACGAAATCGGGCAGGGATTCAGACCAGCTTTGCGAATAGCGTTCGCCATGCAGCAATTCCTGCCATTGGCGTACCATACCCAACCGTTCGTTGTTCAGGATGAACTGTTTAACGGGCAGGTTATACTGCATCGCGGTGCCCATCTCTTGCATGTTCATCAGCCATGATGCCTCGCCGGCGACGTTGATGACCAAGGCATCAGGATGCGCCATTTGCACGCCGATAGACGCAGGGAAGCCATAGCCCATGGTGCCAAGACCGCCCGATGTCATCCAGCGGTTCGGGTCTTCAAAGCCAAGGTATTGCGCGGCCCACATCTGGTGCTGGCCCACTTCGGTGGTGATATAGCGGTCGTATTTCTTGGTCAGTGCTTCAAGCCGGGCCAAGGCGTATTGCGGTTTGATCACCTTGCCGGATTGCTCGAACTTGAGGCAGTCAATGCTGCGCCATTCATCGATCTGTTTCCACCATTTCGCAACGGCTTCGCTGTTTGTTTTACGGCCACGGGATTTCCAGACCTTCAGCATATCTTCCAGCACGTGGCCCACATCGCCCACAATCGGGATGTCGACGCGGATGATTTTGTTGATCGAGGACGGGTCGATATCAATATGCGCTTTGGTAGATTTGGGGCTGAACAGGTCAACAACACCGGTGATCCGGTCGTCAAAACGCGCACCGATGTTGATCATCAGATCGCAGTCATGCATCGCCATGTTGGCCTCGTAAAGGCCGTGCATCCCCAGCATCCCCAGCCATTTTTCGCCAGACGCAGGGTAGCTGCCCAAGCCCATGAGGGTTGAGGTGATCGGAAAGCCTGTCGCCTCGACCAGTTCACGCAGCAATTGCGACGCTGCGGGGCCGGAGTTAATCACACCGCCGCCGGTATAGAACACGGGGCGCTTGGCCGTTTCCATCGCGGCGACCAGTTCGGTGATCGCTTCCATGTCGCCTTTTACCGGGGGCTGGTAATGGGACACCGACGGTTTCTTGGGCTCGTACATGCCCGTCGCGAATTGTACGTCCTTGGGAATGTCGATCAGGACCGGGCCGGGGCGCCCAGACGTGGCAACATGAAACGCCTCGTGCAGAACGCCGCTCAGCTTATCCGTCTCTTTGACCAGCCAGTTATGTTTGGTGCAGGGGCGCGTGATGCCGACGGTGTCGGCCTCTTGGAACGCGTCGGACCCGATCATGAATGTCGGCACCTGACCGGTCAAAACCACCAGCGGGATCGAATCCAGCAAGGCGTCGGTCAAGCCGGTGACAGCGTTGGTGGCACCGGGGCCGGATGTCACCAGAACAACGCCGGGCTTGCCGGTTGATCGGGCATAGCCTTCGGCGGCGTGAACGGCACCTTGTTCGTGACGCACCAAAATATGTTTGATGCTGTTTTGCTGAAACACCTCGTCATAAATCGGTAGGACAGCGCCGCCGGGATAGCCAAATACGGTATCGACACCCTGATCAATCAGGGCTTGAACGATCATTTTCGCTCCGGTCATTTTGCGTGTCATCTTGGTGCTCCGTGGGGTGGTGTTTCGGGTCGTGTGTGTCGTTTCAATCTTTGTCGTAGCGCATAAAAAAACCCCCGGTTTTGGCGGGGGCGCATGGTGACGATTATGGTCTGCCGTTACCGGCCCATGCGCGTGTGTCCTACAATGACGACTAGAATAGTCATGGCCAAAGGCTCCTTTTGCGTTGCGGGGAGATTATGTTCAGGGCCGGGGGGCGTCAATGGCCATTTTCAACAAAAAGTGTCGCTAGGGGTAAAAAATCTTTGCACTTATTGCGTGATATGCGATTTTTTTGAAGTTTTTCAAAAAACATTTGGTGAATCACGTCATTTAGATGCGCACTCCGGTGCCTTGCAGCACGCCATGTTCCATCGCATAGCGGGTCAGGCCAGCGGTAGAGGATATGCCCAGTTTGCGTTTGATGTTTTTGCGGTGCGTCTCGACCGTGCGGACCGAGATATCAAGGATCGCGGCCACTTCCTTGTTGGCCTTGCCCTGCGCAAGCTGCAGCAGGATGGTCTGTTCGCGTTCGGTCAACGCGTCGCGGGCACCGTCTTTGGGCTCGAGCGATCCTTGGGCACCAGTACACAGATAGCGCTGGCCCTGCATGACCGTGTCGATGGCCAGCTTGATCTCGTCTGTTGGGACATCTTTCAGGATATAGCCCATGGCCCCGTGACTAAGCGCCGAAGAAATATATTCGGGGTTATCGTGCATCGACAAAATCACGATACGCATGTCGGGGCGGCGTTCCAGCACGATCTCGGTCGCCGACAATCCGCCCAGATCCGGCATGTTCAGGTCCATCAGGATCACATCGGGGTTCAGGCCTTCGAACTGGTCAATCGCGGCGCGGCCATTGGACAGGCAAGCGACCACTTCGATATTATCATAGCTTTCTAGGATCGATTGGATCCCTTCGGCAACCATGGGGTGATCATCGACAATCATGACTTTGACGGGGGCGGACATGGTATTACTTTCTAAGTGTTCGGGGAAGGGGCGCGAAGGCTAGGTTCCGGCGGTAAAAGATGTGTCAGCGGGACCGTTGCTTGTACCCGCGTGCCACCGGAACTTGATGTTTCCAACGACAGGCTGCCGCCCAATTGATCCATGCGTTCTTGCATATTGCGCAGACCAAGGCCACCGGCGCTTTGTGCATCGGTAAAGATGCCGCGGCCGTTATCCTTGATCTCAAGGGTGGCACCTTGGCGGTGGCCGCGCAAATCGACGACAACTTCGGATGCGCCTGCGTGGCGTTCGATATTTGTCAGGGCTTCTTGGGCAATGCGGTAGAGGGCGATCTTGGCGTCGTTATCCAGACGGTTGCGAAACACGACCGTGTTAAAGCGGCAGGTGATCCCTGTCCGGCGCGAGAATTCCTCGACCAGCGTTTTCAGGGCAGGGCCCAAGCCCAGATCATCCAGCACACCGGGGCGCAAATCGCGGCTGATCCGCCGCACCTCTGATATGGCCTCGCCCAGACTGTCGATCCCCTTGCCCAAGGGTTCTGCCGCGCGTCGGTCGCCGCGATCCAGACGGCGGCGCGCGTTTTCAAGGGCATAGCGCACCCCGACCAAAATCTGGCTGATCCCGTCGTGCAGCTCGCGGGCCACGCGGCCGCGTTCTTCCTCTTGGGCGTCGAACACCCGCTGGGTCAGCTTTTTCAGCTTGGCATCGGCCAGCCGCCGTTCACGCAGATTGACCAGCATGCCCGTGCCGAACACCAAAAACAGCGCGGCTAGGGTGATGGCACCGATATATAGAAAGGTGCGTTGCACGCGGGCCAGCACATCGGCACGGGCCGACGCAACGCTGGACAGGATATCGTCAATATAAACGCCAGTCCCAACGGCCCACCGCCAACTGGGAAAGGACGTGACATAGGTGATCATCTGCGCCTCGGTCCCGGTGGACGGTTTTGGCCACAGATAAGTGTGATAGCCGCCCCCCGCGCGGGCGATGCGGATCAATTCATCGACGACCGGTGTGCCCGCGCTGTCGGTTTCACCGCTAAAGTTTTGATTGATCCGGTCGGTTTGGCGCGGGCTGACAAGGGCGTTGCCGTCGAAATCATAGACAAAGAACTGCCCTTCCTCGCCATAGATCATCGCCGACAAAATCTGCGCGACCTGCGCCTTGGCGGGGTCATCCTCGGGCGACGCAGACCCATAGACGAAATAGAAACCGTTGCGTGCTTGGGTGACGTAATTGCGCAACTCGACCTTTTTTGCGGCAATCAGCTGGTTTTCCAGCGTGTTAATCTCGCGGTCTGCCAATGCCTTGGCCTGCAATGCAACGACCACGGCGATCCCGGCAACGGCCAGCACCAAAGGCACAGCGGCAAGCAGTGTCAGCTTTTGGGCATAGGTTGGGGCAAGGCGGGAAAACAGGCGGCGCATGTGATTCTGGTAAAGGGAAACCTAGCCGAATCAAAGGGGGTGTTCGCAAGGCCAAGATGACCTTTGGGTATCTTGGACAACAGGTTTGCCCAAAGTTTAGGCGTAAATTGGGTCATAATCTTGCGGATGATGGTGGTCTCTACGCATTAATAGGTATTTCCAACCCAAATAGATCAGGTAAATTGCCTCCACTTGAAACGACCCGCGCGCACATAAACTGCGTGGGCATCCTATACTCGGGAGGAGTATCCATATGGACCGTCGTTCATTTCTGAAGACATCCGCACTTGGCGGCACCGCTGCTGCAGCATCCACGCTGGCGGCACCACTGTACGCCCAAGGCAAACGCACGCTGACAATGGTTACCGCATGGCCGCGCGGCTTTGCTGTTCTTGATGACGCAGCGAACTACCTGAACGCCATGGTTAACGAGATGTCTGACGGCAGCTTGACCATCGAAAAGAAAGCGCCGGGCGAACTGGTTGGTGCGTTCGAAGTGTTTGACGCGGTATCGTCCGGTCAGGCCGACATGTACCACGCGGCTGACTACTACTTTATCGGTCAGCACCCTGGTCTGGCGTATTTCACAGCCGTTCCATTCGGTGGCACAGCGCAAGAGCTGACAAACTGGTACCTGCACGGCGGCGGCCACGAGCTGCACAACCAAGTCGGCGAAATCTTCAACATGAAGATGTTCCTTGCCGGTAACTCCGGTTCGCAGTCCGGTGGTTGGTTCCGCAAGGAAATCAACTCTGCTGCTGACTTTAACGGTTTGAAATTCCGCATGCCGGGCCTTGGTGGCAAGGTTCTGGGTAAACTGGGCGCATCCGTTCAGAACATCCCCGGCGGCGAACTGTATCAGGCGTTGTCCTCGGGCGCGTTGGACGGTCTTGAGTGGGTTGGTCCATTTGCGGACGAACGCGCGGGCTTCCAAGAAGTTGCCAAAGTCTACTACACAGCGGGCTTCCACGAGCCAGGCTCCGGCCTGACCGCATCCGTTAACCTGGATGTCTTCAACGACCTGACACCTGCACAGCAAAAAATCATCGAATATTCCTGCATGGCGACAACGCACACAGGTCTGGCCGAAACGCTGGCAAACAACGGTGCCGCACTGGCGCGTCTGCAGCAGCAAGGTGTTAAAACCATGCAGTTCCCAGACGATGTTTGGGATGCATTCGGTGCCGCGTCCAAAGAAGTCATGGACGAAAACATGGATGACAGCCTGTTCGCAGACATCCGCAACAGCTTTGAGACATCTTTGCAGTCTTCTGCAGAGTGGCTGTCCAAGTCTGACGCGTATTACGTGAACCAGCGTCAACGCGTTCTGGGCCAAGGCTAAGCCTTAAAACCGTCGTGTCAGGGGTCGCCATCGTGCGGCCCCTGATGCAGTTACACGACCCTGGGCGTTCACGCCGGGGCAACAAAGATTTCGCACCAAGCCTTGTCACAATCAGGGCATGCGAAGGAGGGGACATACATGGCAGATGATGTGGTGTGCGACGGGTTTTTCCGCGCAGCAGAAGGTGCCAAGATAAGCTGTCTGGACAAGTTTCAGGACGGCAATCTGATCAACTTCGTTCTCGGCAATATTCTTGAGGCATTTTACAACTTTTTCGCCGCTCTGGTTAATCCGGGCATGTGGCTGGATTGGTCAAACAGTGAATCCCTCATGCGCTTTATCTATTACGGCGCGTCGGTCGAGCTGTTTTTCGTGCTTTTCATTGGTTTGGTGTTCGTCACCGCCTTTGGATTTTGGCGCAAAGGTTGCATGTGGGGCTGCGTGCGCGTCCTCGAAGGGTTCGCCAACACGGTGGGCCGCTTTTTCGCATGGGCCGGTATTTTGATGGTGCTGCAACAGATCATCATCGTCTTTATGCAGCGGATTTTCACCCGGCCTGATATCTCGGTCGGGTTTGGTATTCCGCTTCAGTTCGACATCAGCTGGTTTGCCGAAGAGCTCAAGCTTTTCAATGCCTTGGTCGTCTGTCTTTGTGTAAGCTACACATTCGTTCAAGGCGGCCACGTGCGCGTTGACTTGTTCTATGCAGGTGTGAAATTCCGCACCAAGCGGCTGATCGACATGTTTGGCGCGCTGTTCTTTATGCTGCCATTCGCCGTTGTGACATGGCTGTATGGCTGGTTCTTCCTGTGGCGCCATCTGGTAACACCGAACCCGTCCGCATCGGACCGCTTGGAATTGCTGCTGCGCAAATCACGCCTGCTGAAATGGAACGTCGAAACGATCGGCTTTTCTCCAAACGGCTTCAACGGTTATTTCCTGTTCAAGATCCTGCTTTGCGCCTTCTGCGTCATGGTGATTTTGCAGGCGATCTCGACGTTTTATCGCGCCATTCTTGAGTACCGCGAAGGACCCGAGAGCGAAGATAAATATCTCGACCGCGATACGCTGGGCGAGGGCGAAGAAGCCTTTGAGGGCACACATTAATTTAAGGGACGTCCCATGCTTTTTGGTCTCGACGGGGTCGAAATTGGCCTAATCATCGTTTTTGTCTGCCTGTTTGGCGGCATTTTGTCTGGCTTCCCGGTGGCTTTTGCCATCGGCGGTGCCGGTATTATCTCATTCGCGATTATCGCGGCACTTGATAGCGCGGGGTTGCTGATCCATCAGGCGATTGACCAATCCTCGCAAGCGTATCGCGATCTGGTAAATTCGGGCGTGCCCAATGATGCGGTGTCGAAATTCCGATACCCTGATTTGCCGCGCATCGCCGAAAGCGTTTTCCCCGCCGGTTGGGAAGAGGCGATGAACCGCAACGTATCATTCATCGTGAACCGTATGAACGAACGCGTTCTGGCGGGGCAATCGATTGAAACACTGCTGGCGGTTTTGATGTTCGTTCTGATGGGCATCACGCTGGAACGGTCGAAAATCGCCAACGACCTGCTGACCACAATGGCGCGCGTCTTTGGCCCGCTGCCCGGTGGTTTAGCCGTGTCCATCGTTGTTGTGGGGGCCTTCTTGGCCGCCTCGACCGGTATTGTGGGCGCGACTGTTGTCACCATGGGTTTGCTGGCGCTGCCGACAATGCTCCGCAACGGTTATTCGCCCGAGCTTTCGACCGGCGTGATCGCCGCCTCGGGCACCTTGGGGCAGATCATTCCGCCGTCCATCGTGATCGTTTTGCTGGGTACATTGGCCGGCGATCTGTATTCCGCCGCGCAAGAGGCCCGCGCAACATCCGCTGGCTGTACCGACGCATTGACCTATCTGGGCGAGCCTGCGGTGGTTTCCGTAGGTACCTTGTTCCAAGCGGCATTGCTGCCGGGCATCATGCTGGCGCTGCTTTATGCGCTTTATGCCTTTGTCTATGCGTTGTTTAACCCTGAAAAAGCACCTGCCGTGCCAATGGGATCGACCAATGCCGAACCCATCACACGGGGCGAAGGTTTCACATGGTTCCTTGGCGCGCCGATCCTGTTGATTGTCGGGACGATCTTCCTTGGTAACATGGGGATCGTGGGCAGCCAGTCTACTGTCGTCTCAAGCTTTAGCGAGATTAGCGAAGGGGCCAGCCTGCGCACGAATGTCGGGCCTGAATGCCAGGCCGCGATGATTGAACTGCACGGTCAAGAGGCATGGGATACAGCCGTATCCGAACAGGCCGCTATTGAAGCCGCAGGCGGCCAACAGGCCAGCGAAAAACTGTCCGACGAAGCCTTTGCGCAAAAACAGGCCGATAAGATCACCGACGCCGCACCGATTGGGACGGGCGTTGCGATCATCGTGATTTTGCTGGGCTTGGTCCTGACAACGGCGCGCGGTGTATCGCCATCTGCTGAAAGACGGCCGCTGATCATCGGTGGCATCGGGTTGGTGCTGACGGTGCTGGTCGATATCCTGCTGGTCGGTCCGACAACATCGCCGGGAACCATGGTTGTGCTGATGGCGCTGCCCTTTGCCGCTGTGGTTTACGGGATGCTTTATGGTCTGAAGCTGTGCGCCAGCAACGAGCTGATCCGCGTGGTTTTCCCACCGCTGGTGTTGATCGTCGCTGTGCTGGGGTCGATCTTGGGCGGTATCACCAACCCGACACCGGCTGCCGCACTTGGTGCGGGCGGGGCGATCATGCTGGCGGCGTATCGCAAGCTGACCGATCTGGACCGGTCGCCCAAGGTGATCATCTGGTCAACGCTCGCCATTCTGATCTGTATCCTTGTTGGCGTGAATTTCGATCTGCGCATCAACCAAGATGATGTCGGTTTCGAGAATTGGGTCGCGTTCTTTGTCGCCTACGGTGCTTACCTTTATGCGGTGTTCGGTTTGCTGTTCTCGTGCTGGATTTTGTACACCTCCGGGGTGCTAAGCCCGGTCGTGCGCGAAACTGCCAAGGTGACCTCGATGGTGTTTACCATCCTGATCGGGTCGCAGTTGCTGAACCTTGTGGTGATCTCCTTTGGTGGGGAACACTATATCCAGCAATGGCTCAAGAGCTTTGACAACGAGCTGACGGTGTTCCTGATCGTTATGCTTGTCCTGTTCATCTTGGGCTTTGTGTTGGATTTCCTTGAGATCATCTACATTGTGATCCCGATTGTGGGGCCGGTGATTTATGGCGGTACGTTCGACCCGAAATGGGTGACCATCATGATCGCGGTGAACCTGCAAACCTCGTTCCTGACGCCGCCCTTTGGCTTTGCGCTGTTCTATCTGCGTGGGGTTGCACCGGCGAGTGTGACGACGGGCCATATCTATCGCGGCATCATCCCGTTCGTGTTGATCCAGGTCGGTGCCTTGGCGCTGCTGTGGATGTTCCCGGCGATTGTGACAATTGTCCCGGATCTGATGCCGAACTGATCGGGATAGATTTGGGATAGGAAAACGGAGAGGGCACCCAATTGGGTGCCCTCATTTAATTCTAGGGGTGCTTATGCTTTGGGGGTTGGTGGTTCTGTTGGATGAATGAGGGGGCTGTCTGCCCCCTCAAACTCCCCCGAGGATATTTTTAAGCCAGAGAAGAGGAGGCAGATCAGCGGCGTTTGGCGCTGAGATCGGGCAGGGCGATATTTGCGACCTGTTCGGCGATGGGATCGGTGCTTAATGGGTGATGGTCCGGGTTGAAATCAGCCGGATCTTTCATCTTGTGCCACTTGCCGCCCATATAAACCTCGAGGCCCGAGAACTTGGCCTTGTAGCCCATTTTCGGGCTGCCGGGCACCCAGTAGCCAAGATAGACATAGGGCAGGCCTGCCGCGCGCGCGATATCGATATGGTCTAGAATGATGTAATTGCCCAAGCCGTTCTGGGGCTGGTCGGGCGTGTAGAACGAATAGACCATGCTGACGCCATCGCCCAGCACATCCGTGAGGCAGACGCCGATCAACTCGTTTGTGACGTCGTCCGTATATTCAATGACGCGGCTGCGGATCGGAGTTTCCTCGACCATGGCGGCGAATTCAAATACGTCCATATCTGCCATGCCACCATCCGCATGGCGGCTGTCCAGATAGCGGCGGAAAAGGTCATATTGATCTTCGGTCGCCCAGGGAGAGGTGGCCCGCCGGGTCAGGCCCGCGTTCCGCTTTAGCGTGCGCTTTTGGCTTTTGCTGGGGATGAAGTCAGCGACACTGATCCGTGCGGAAAGGCAGGCGGCGCAATCGGCGCAGGACGGGCGGTAAAGCACGTTCTGCGAGCGCCGGAACCCTTGTGCCGACAAGCTGTCGTTCAGCATTGCGGCGGCCTCTCCCTGCAATGCTGTGAACAATTTACGCTCTGTCCGCCCCTCAAGATAGGGGCAGGGCTGGGGCGCTGTCACATAGAACTGCGGGGCAATGGGAAGGGTATGGCGCATGCTAATCCGATATTGTTACAAAAAGGATACCAACAGGATTTCAGGACGCCAAGCCCCAGTTTTCCACTGTGTCAGATTTCCTTGCGCCGGTTCAGGGCGACTGTTCCTAATACCATATCGCTAAGCCCCTGACAACGTGCGGTTGTGCCCATCAAAACGATGGAAATCAGCTGCAATGGCATGACGCTTATGCTGACCGTATATCCCAAGGTGTGAAGGAACGCGGTGCCCGTATCGAGACGTTCGTCGTTTTGGGTGCGCAGTTCCATCCCCATCAGGCGCATGCCCCAAGTTGATGATCCGCTGCTCAGCGTGGCGACGCGGTAGAAAAAGCCCACCACCAGCATCATCAGCGGAAAGAAGAACAGGCCGGTAAAGGCAGTGAACGGCAGCATCACAAGGCAGGCCAGCAGGATGATGATCGCATCAACGATCCACGCAAACAGTCGTTTGGTGGCGACGCCGCTGTAAAATTCCGGCTGTGTTTCGGGATCGGGGGGCATTGTCATGTCACTGTCCTTGGAATGGGGTGGATATGCCCCCCAAATGGTGGGGGGCACGGGGGTGCGCAAGTTTACGCGGTTTCGGAGGTATCGTTTTTAGGCGCGCGGTCGGCCATGAACTGGTCGAATTCGGCTTTGTCTTTGGCTTCGCGCAGACGGGTCAGGAAGGCCTCGAAATTGTTTTGCTCTTCTACCAGACGGGCCAGCGTATCGGCCTTGTAGGCGTCAAAAGCGGCGTTACCGGTGGGGCGGCTGGCCATTGAACGATGGCTGCGACGTTTGGCACAAGAGGATGATTTAAACATGCGTTTACTCCAGATCATATAAGCAAGAAGGGCAAGGCCAACAGGCCAGAAGACAATGAAACCGACAACCATGGCGGCGATCCAGGCGGGTTTGCCTTTTGAATCGAGCAGGTCTTCGGCGCGGCCTAGCCAACTGCGTTCAGTGGTGTAGGCGGGGGAATAGGTCTGAGTCATTAAAGTCCCTTTCGGTCAGAGTGTGGTGGCCCTGAAAACCTCGGGCCTGTTGTTGTGCGGGTGTATGTAAATCCCTTTCACATTACACTAGATTGTGATTGCTGAGCATTTGCGCAAGGGGTGATGTGAATCTTTTTTACATTAATTCTGCAAAAACCTCCGATGGCTTTGTTTTAATGGAGAAAACCACCCATTGACCCAAACCGTTGAAACAGCGAATGCTGGCGGGATGAGCAACCTTGCCACCCAAATTACCCGCGTTCCACGCATTTTCAACGCCGATCAGGCTGATGAAGCACGTCAGGCCGTGCCCGGACTTGCGCCTGAGGTGGCGGCGCTGGTGACGGGGGCGGGGTCCGTTTCACCCTATCTGCTGGATCTGATGCGCAAGGAAAGCGCATGGTGTGCCGCCGCATTTGACGACCCTGAAATGGCAGTGCAGGCGGTCATCGCGGGCGCGGGGGATGTGGCGGACGATCAGCTTTCCATGCATCTACGGCAGGGTAAACGACGGATCGCGCTGATGACGGGGCTGTCCGATCTGGCGGGGGCATGGACGTTGGAGCAGGTGACCACCACGCTAAGCTGCTTTGCCGATGCCGCCTGTCACGCGGCCCTGCGGGCCGGGCTGCGCGCCCAGATCAAACGCGGCAAATTGCCCGGCATGACGGCGGAGGATGCGGAAAGTGGCGCGGGCATGGTGGTGCTGGCCATGGGCAAGATGGGCGCAAACGAGCTGAATTATTCCTCGGACATTGATCTGATCTGCCTGTTTGACGAAACCCGGTTCGAGACAGATGATTTCCACGACGCGCGCACTGCTTTCGTACGCGCCACCCGCGCGATGAGCGGCACGTTAAGCGACCTGACCGGCGATGGCTATGTGTTTCGCACCGACCTGCGGCTGCGCCCTGATCCGGCGGTGACGCCTGTGTGTATGGCGATGGAGGCGGCCGAGCGGTATTACGAGAGCCTTGGCCGCACGTGGGAACGCGCCGCCTATATCAAGGCGCGTCCTGCGGCGGGTGATCTGGCCGCAGGGGATCGTTTTCTAACGGCTTTGCGCCCGTTCGTGTGGCGGCGTCATCTGGATTTCGCGGCGATCCAAGATGCCCATGACATGCGGCTGGCGATTCGCGAACATAAGGGTCTGGGTGGGCCGATCACTTTGCCCGGTCATGATATGAAGCTGGGGCGCGGAGGTATTCGCGAGATCGAATTTTTCACCCAGACGCGGCAGTTGATCGCTGGCGGGCGCGACGCTGACCTACGGGTGCGCGGCACCTGCGATGGCTTGGCCGTGCTGGCGGAAAAGGATTGGTTGCCTGCGGATGTGGCCGCGACCCTGACGGATCATTACCGCGCGCACCGTACCGTTGAACACCGGGTTCAAATGATCCGTGACGCGCAAACCCATACTTTGCCCAATACAGACGACGGTTTCGCGCGGCTGGCCGCGATGATGGATCAGGACGTTGAGGATCTGCAATCGGACCTGCACCGCCGTCTGGCGGAGGTGCATCAGTTGACTGAAGGTTTCTTTGCCGGATCAGACAGTTCGGACGCGGACGCGCCTGCACCGCATGTATTTGACAGCGCGGTGCTGGACCGTTGGTTGACCTATCCCGCCTTGCGCAGCGCGCGCGGTGCCGATCTGTTTGCCGAACTCAAACCCGGTTTGCTGGCGCGGTTGGCCGAGGCCGATAAACCCGCCGAGGCATTGCTGGCTTTTGACGGGTTTCTGTCGCGGCTCCCTGCGGGGGTGCAGCTGTTTTCGCTGCTCAAGGTGAACCCGTCCTTGTCGGAGCTGCTGATTGATATCGTCAGCACCTCGCCGGAACTGGCGGCCTATCTGTCGCGTAACGCGGCGGTGCTGGACGCGGTGATTGGCGGTGATTTCTTTAGCGATTGGCCCGGCGAAGCTGCGCTGTGCGATGCGCTGGCGGACACACTGAAAGCCGAAGGCGATTACGAGGCGCGGCTGGACGCCACCCGTCGTTGGGCCCGCGAATGGCATTTCCGCGTTGGCGTTCACCATCTGCGCGGGCTGACCGATGCGCGCACCGCTGGTGCGCAATATGCCGATCTGGCCCGCGCTGTGTTGCAAGCCCTATGGCCCGTGGTGGTCGAGGAATTCGCCCGTAAACACGGGTCGCCCCCCGGACGTGGTGCGGTGTTGGTGGGCATGGGGTCGCTTGGCGCGCGGCGTCTGACGGCGACCTCTGATCTGGATATGATCGTGATCTATGATCCGTTGGATGTGGAAGCGTCAGATGGGAAACGCCCCTTGGCCGCGCGGCTGTACTATGCGCGCCTGACCCAAGCGATGATCACTGCGATGACCGCGCCGATGTCCCAAGGCAAGCTCTATGAGATCGACATGCGCCTGCGCCCGTCTGGCAATCAGGGGCCGGTGGCCACCAGCCTTGCCAGCTTTGAAAGCTATCAGATGACCCAAGCGTGGGTGTGGGAACATCTGGCCCTGACCCGTGCGGATGTGATCGTCGGACCACAGGATCTGGCGGAGGATTTCAACGCGCTGCGGTCCAAGGTGCTGGCCAAGCCACGAGATCGTGCTGCTACCCTGCGCGAAGTGGCGGAAATGCGTGCGCGGCTGGCCACGGCAAAGGCCGCAAATGGCACGTGGGACGCGAAAAACGGGCCGGGGCGGTTGCAAGACATCGAACTGCTGGCCCAAGCGGGCGCTTTGCTGCAAGGTGAAACCGCCAGTCAGATTGACACAGGTCTGGACGCGGCGGCAGCATCAGGGATTATCAGTGGCGACGACACGCAAACACTGAAAGACGCCTATGCCACCTGCTGGTCCCTGCAATCAGCGACCCGACTGTTGTCTGCAACGGTCTTGCGCAGCGATCAACTTGGGCAGGCGGGCAAGGGGTTTTTGACACGCAGCCTGCAATGCGACAGTTTGGACGCCCTCGAAACCCATCTTGCGCAAACCTATGCAGCGGCGGCGTCGGTCATCCGAAATGCCTTGCAAGACTATGATGACGCGGCAAAGACCGGCCCAGAAAAGGAAGCACCATGAGCAAAGGCGACGCGCTGGACCCAAAAGGGCTGATTTACGAATCCTATCAGATCGACGGCATCACCAAGGCCGAATGCCGGACCATCTTTCTGGATTGGGCGCTTAGCCTGCCGCTTGATACCGAAACCGGCCCGACGATCCGGTTGATGCTGGAACGATATGGCACCACCGCCGACCAGCACCCGATGACCGACGTCATGCGCGAGGGGTTGCAAGGCATGGCCACACCGCAGCGGCGCGGCGGCTGGAAAAGCCGCCCACGCCATTGAATGTCCGACAGACGCAGATTGTTTCAAGTGGTGATCGCACGCTAAGGCTTTCCCAATCCATCAGAACCGACTAGAGGAGGCGTTATGACAACAGCCCCTATCGCATCCGCCCCGACCTCCGCCGCTGATTTGCCAGTAGTTCGCCTGCTGCCGAAAGCCAATGCACGTGCCATTCGTCACGGGTTTCCATGGGTTTACGCCAATGAAATGGTCGTTGACCGCCGGACCAAGGGCCTTGCCCCCGGCAGCCTCGCCATTCTCGAGGATAGCGCCCGTCAGGTGATGGGCATCGTCGCGGTGAACCCGCTGTCGAAAATCTTTTGCCGGATGCTGGATCAAAACTCCGAAGCTGTGATTGATCAAAGCTGGTTTGCCGCCCATATCGGGCGCGCGCTGCAATTGCGCGAACAGCTTTATGATGCGCCGTTCTATCGCCTGATCCACGCCGAAGCCGACGGGCTGCCCGGTGTGATCATCGACCGCTTTGGTGATACTGCCGTGGTTCAGCCGAACGCGGCATGGGCCGATGTGCATATCGACGCGCTGACCGCTGCCTTGGTGGAACAGACCGGCATTAAAAACGTGCTGAAAAACGCAGCAGGCCGCACGCGGACGTTGGAAGGTTTGGACGATGTCAGCCTTGTCTTTCAAGGTCAGGCACCAGACGGGCCGCTGCCCGTACCGATGAACGGCGCGATTTACATGGCCGACCTGACCGGTGGTCAAAAGACCGGTATTTTCTATGACCAACGGCCCAACCACGCCTTTGCGGCCAACTTGTCCAAGGGCAAGCGGGTGCTGGATGTATTCGCCCATGTGGGGGGCTTTGGCCTTGCTGCACTGGCAAACGGTGCCAGCTCTGTTCTGGCAGTAGACGGCTCTGCCCCTGCGTTGGAACTGGCGCAAAAAGGCGCCGAAGCGATGAACGTCGCCGACCGATTTGCCACACGCCAAGGCGATGCTTTTGACGTGCTGACGGCCTTGCGGGCCGAGGGTGCGGAATTTGACGTGGTGATCTGTGATCCACCCGCCTTTGCCCCCGGTAAACCCGCGCTTGAGGCCGGATTGCGCGCCTATGAACGCCTTGCGCGTCTTGCGGCCCCCTTGGTTGCGGAAAACGGCATTCTGGCGCTGTGTTCATGCTCGCACGCGGCCGACCTGACGCAGTTCCGCACCTCGTCGATCCGCGGGATCGGTCGGGCAGGGCGCCGCGCTGCGATGCTGCACACCGGATTTGCAGGGCCGGATCACCCGCAACTGCCGCAGCTGGCTGAAACCGGCTACCTTAAGTCGCTGTTCTTTCGGCTTTAAATGACGGTACGGGTCCTGATCGACGCCTGCGTTCTATACCCCACAGTGATGCGAGAAGTCGTGCTGGGTGCCGCGCGCGCAGGCGCGTTCACCCCGCTTTGGTCTGCCCGTATCCTTGAGGAATGGGCACGCGCCGCCGTCAAGATCGGCCCCACAGGTGAGGCACAGGCCCGCGCTGAAATCGCATTGCTGCGCGCCGCCTGGCCACAGGCCGAGGTCACGCCGAACCCAGGGCTGGAGCGTCGGCTCTATCTGCCCGACGAGAATGACATTCACGTGCTCGCCGCTGCGGTTTCCGGCAACGCAGATATCATTATGACCCTGAACGCCAAGGATTTCCCCCGTGGGACATTGGCCGAAGAAGGGCTGTCGCGGATTGATCCTGACAGCTATCTGCACGGCATCTGGTCGGCAGAGCCCGCGATGATCGAAAACGTCGCGACGGGCGTATTAGCACAAGCGAAAGAGCTCTCCGGTCAAGATTGGGAGATGCGCGCGCTGCTGAAGAAAGCGCGTTTGCCGCGGCTTGCCAAGGCGCTTGGCTAAGACATCCAGCGCTTTTGCAGACGGGTCAGCTCGGCGATGCGATCATCCGTCTTGGGGTGGCTCAGCAGCCATGCAGGGGCGGTGCCGTGGTTGCTTTGGGTCAGCGCCTCGAGCTTTTGAAACAGCGATATCTGCGGGGCGACGCCAATGCCCGCTTTGGTTAACAGCGCCGCTGCATAGGCATCAGCCTCGTATTCATCCGACCGTGACAGCCGCGCCGCCAGCAGGCTGGCCACCATATTCGCAATCCAAATCCCGATACCGGGGATCAGGCGCCCCAAGATCATCCCAAGGGCTGCCCGCATTGCGTTTTGGCCGGAAAAATCGATCATGCGGCGGCGTGAATGGCCAAGGGCGACATGGCCCAGCTCATGGGCGATGACGCTCGCCAGCTCCTCGGCCGATACCTCGCCTGATCTGAACTTGTTGTAAAATCCTCGGGTGATGAAAATGCGCCCGTCGGGGGCAGCAAGTCCGTTGACCGGAGCGACCTCGTAAATATGGACCTTGATCCGTGGCAGATCGAGCGCCTTGGCCATTTTCCGGCTCATCTCGGCCAAGGCCGGATCGACCAGTTCGGTTGATTTCTCGTCCAGTTCCTTGGCCGTGCGCCACGCGGAAAAGCGGTACATCGCAAGGCCGTACAGCACGGCAAGCAGGATGGGGATGACGCGTATCATATAACCAATATGGGCGGTCTGCGCGGAAGGGCAAGCGCAGATGAGTATTTGTGAAAGGGTGAAGCGATGGGGTGTAGCTAGATCACAGTCGTGGCGTTAACGGGTGAGCGCACGCATGCCCCGGCTGAGCCCTTCGAGTGTCATGGGGACCATGGCATCCGCGCCGAATATTTCCTGCACCATTTTGATGGATTGGGTGTAGGGCCAGTATTTTTCGGGGATCGGGTTGATCCACAGGCTACTGTTCCATTGTTCGCGGGCGCGGTCGAGCCAGACGGAGCCTGCCTCGGGGTTCCAATGTTCGCTGGCCCCGCCGGGATAGGCGATTTCATAGGGGGACATTGAGGCGTCGCCCACGAAAATGCATTTGTAATCAGGGCCATAGGTGCGCAGCACCTCGTGGGTGGATTGCTGTTCGGACCAGCGGCGCCGGTTATCGCGCCAGACGCCCTCGTAGAGGCAGTTGTGGAAGTAGAAATATTCCAGATGTTTGAATTCGGCCTTGGCAGCGCTGAACAGTTCCTCGACGGTTTTGATATGCGGGTCCATTGATCCGCCGACATCCAAGAACAGCAGCACTTTGACGGCGTTGCGGCGTTCTGGCCGCGTTTTTACGTCAAGATAGCCGTGTTCGGCGGTAGCACGGATTGTGCCGCCCAAGTCAAGCTCATCCGCGGCACCGTCGCGGGCCCAACGGCGCAGACGTTTCAGGGCCACCTTGATGTTGCGGGTGCCCAGTTCGACGGTGTCGTCGAGGTTCTTGAACTCGCGTTTGTCCCAGACTTTTACGGCGCGCTGGTGGCGCGACCCGTCTTGGCCCACGCGCACGCCTTCGGGATTGTAGCCGTATGCGCCAAAGGGAGAGGTGCCCGCCGTGCCGACCCATTTATTACCGCCCTGATGGCGGCCTTTTTGTTCCTCAAGCCGTTTGCGCAGGGTTTCCATCAGCTTGTCGAACCCGCCAGCGGCTTCGATCTCGGCTTTTTCCTCGGCGCTAAGATGCTTTTCAGCCATCTTTTCCAGCCAGTCCTTGGGGATGTCTACAGCTTCAAGAACGTCGTCCAAGCTGATGTTTTCCAAACCTTTAAATGATGCGGCGAAAGCCTGGTCGAACTTGTCGATATTACGTTCATCTTTGACCATGCTGACCCGCGCCAGATAGTAAAACGCATCCACATCATAGGTCGCAAGACCTGCTGCCATCCCGTCCAGAAAGGCGAGAAACTCGCGCATGGAAACGGGGACCTTGTGGCGGCGCAATTCGTCAAAGAAGGGCAGAAACATCGGTTAGACCCCGATCAGCAGACGGTCGAGGATCACCGTCAGGATCATACCCACGACGACGAAAGCCATGGCATATCCGGCAGCGTATTGCGCAATATCTTTGCGGTTGCCTTGGCGTTTGCGGGCGGTCAATCCGCCCCAGATTGCGCCAATCAGCGCGAATAGTATTACGATCATGTCAGCCCGCTTTTCGTGTTATTTGAGCGGGTTCAGCGACGCGATTTCGCGCATCTTGGCCCGCACAGCCCAGTCAGAACCAAAGCCGTAGCGCGCCCAGCCAAGACTGTCCAGTCTCACCAGCCGTGCTTCAGCGGGGCGGTTTTCCAGCTCTAACGCTTCGGCACGTAGCAGCAAAAGCGTGCTGAGCAGGGCCGCGTTTTCACGGCGATGTGCGGTCTCGATATGCGGGCCGATGATGCGCAACGCCTCGGCACCGTTCCCTTGGGTGATGGCATAGGCCCCCAGCTGCGTGGCGACATAGGCGCGGTGCAGATCGGTGCCGGCATTGCGGGCATAGAACAAATCGGCCATTTCGTATTGTTTATGAGCCGCCTCCGGGTCGCCGTTTTGCAGGGCGCGGCCCATGGCGTAATGGGCAAAGGCGCGGCGGTAATCCTGCCAGCCGAGGCTTTGCGCGATCTTGATGGCGCTATAGGCAGCATCTTGGCGTTGACCTGCGGATCGGCCGGGGCCAAGCGCGCCCTGAACGGCGATATTCCATTCCTGCGGGGTGCGTGTGACGTAACGTGCCTTGGTCGCGGTGCCGCGCGGGTTGATGCGCGCCAGAATGCCGGGCAGGATGTTGGCGACCTGACCGCGCGACATGCCAGAGCGTAGGGCAGGATCGTAATACGCCCGCAGCACCATCATGTCGAAACCGGTTAACACGGTGTGCACATTGTCGTCGTTGAACACCGAATCCGGGAGGCGGTAGAGGTCGTTTAGCGGGCCAAGGGCTTGAGCAACTTCTTCGTGCAGGCAATCGCGGACCTCTTGAGGGCTGGCATCATTGGGCAGAAAGATCGCGACATGTTCGCGCGTGGTCATCAGCGCCCAATTGGTCCGGGCGGTACGGCGTGCTTTCTTATATTCGGCGATACTGCTGACGTTGGGGGCCACAAAACAGGCCGCTTGGGGCAATACCTGACGGATTTTGGAGCGGCTCACCGCCTCGATGGTGATGCTGGCATCGGGCGATGTGGTCGGGCGGATGTCAATCCGGGCCTCGGACCGCAAGCGCGAGATCAGGCGCGCCAGATCAGGGCCAAGGGTGGCGGGGGCAGCACCCGTCACACGGATGGTGATCGGCCCCTCAAAACGGGTAAAGACGCGCAGGTCTTTGCCGCTTTCCATGCGAAACGCGAGTTCGATGAAATCAAGCGACAGATCATTATTCGATCGGGGGGCAGCCTGCGGATAATGGGTTGCAAAGTTTTTCATTGGGGGCAGGGATGACGCCCCACTGTCGATGGCGGCGCGGCTGACGACGGCGTTATCGGGGGCCGGGGCGCAGGCGTTAACCAACAGCATCAGCGCAAGCAGAATAACACCCCTCATGAGCGGTCACCAAGGGATGGTGGCGTCGCTGGCCCGTGGTGATGCGCAAGAAACGCGTGCTGCACAAAATCCGTGCCTACTGCCGGCACGTCCTGCGCCGCGATCATATAAGTCATTTGCCTGTTTGCCCTTTGGAGCTGATTACAGGGTCAAAATTAACCACTAACCAGACCTTTCTAAGGACCAATGGTGTCAAAAGAGAGAGAAATGTTAACGAATACGGCATCCTTGTGACGCGCGTGTCATGCTCGCCACAAGTGTATGGGGCTGTATGGGGCGGCGAAAACGCCGCCACCAGATTTAGGCCGCGCGGTTATTTCTGCGCGCGCGCCATAAAGGCCAAACGCTCAAACAGATGCACGTCTTGTTCGTTTTTAAGCAAAGCGCCGTGCAGTTTGGGCAGCGCGTTTTTGCCGTCTTTCTTGAGGTCGGCTGCATCCATGTCTTCGGCCAGCAGCAATTTTAGCCAATCCAGCACCTCGGATGTGGACGGTTTTTTCTTGAGGCCTTGTTGGTCGCGGATGTCATAGAATTGCGTCAGCGCGGTGGTCAGCAGGTTTTCCTTGATGCCGGGGTGATGCACTTCGACGATTTTGCGCAGCGTGTCCATTTCCGGAAACTGGATGTAGTGAAAGAAGCAGCGGCGCAGAAACGCGTCGGGGAGCTCTTTTTCGTTGTTTGAGGTGATGATGACGATGGGCCGGTTCACGGCTTTGATCGTTTCGCCTGTTTCGTAGACAAAGAATTCCATCTTATCGAGCTCTTGCAAAAGGTCGTTTGGAAATTCGATATCGGCCTTGTCGATTTCGTCGATCAGCAGAACGGTTTTGCCTTCTGCCTCGAACGCCTGCCACAGCTTTCCCTTGCGGATATAGTTTTTCACATCATGCACGCGTTCTTCGCCAAGTTGGCTGTCACGCAGGCGGCTGACGGCGTCATATTCATACAGGCCTTGCTGGGCGCGGGTTGTAGATTTGATGTTCCATTCAATCATAGGCAGGCCAAGGGCGTTTGACACCTGCCGCGCCAGTTCGGTTTTACCGGTGCCGGGCTCGCCTTTAACGAGCAACGGACGCTCCAGCGTGACGGCGGCGTTAACCGCAATTGTCAAATCATCCGTTGCGACGTAATCATCAGTTCCTTGGAATTTCATCTTGTTATCAACCCTTTTTGGCGCGTTATTCTGCATCCTTAAACCAATTTTCCTGTGCATTGTGTAGTGACAATCGGTGAACGCTGCGTTAGATGCCTGCATCAGGAGCGGAGTCGGGAGACTAACCTCAATGACTGGATCAAGGACCGCTATGGGGAGTGATATGAAGCAGGAAGTTTTTCTGGCAGACGGGTATACCCCTGCCGAAGACGAGCCGTTCATGAACGATCGGCAAGTAGAATATTTCAGACGCAAGTTATTAAACTGGAAAGCAGAGCTGCTGGCTGGCAGCCGCGACACAATCGAAGGTCTGCAGGATGGCACACGCAACATCCCGGACGTGAACGATCGTGCGTCAGAAGAAACAGATCGCGCGCTTGAATTGCGCACACGGGATCGGGCACGCAAACTGGTCAGCAAGATCGACGCCGCGCTGCGGCGCATTGACGAGGGCGAGTTCGGATATTGTTCGGTCACTGGCGATCCGATTTCGCTAAAACGTCTTGATGCGCGGCCCATCGCCACGATGAGCCTTGAGGCACAAGAACGTCACGAGCGTCGCGAAAAAGTGCATCGTGACGATTGATCTCTAGTTCGAAGTTTTAGCAAAAGCGCCGGGGTCCATTTCCGGCGCTTTTGTCGTTTAGGGGGCTTAAATGGCCATCAGTAATGCAGTGGTGATCGGTGGCGGCATCGGCGGGCTTGCCACGGCAGCATGTCTGTCGCGGCGCGGTATGGCCGTGACCTTGCTGGAACAGGCCCCCGCGATCTCCGAGGTGGGTGCGGGCCTGCAAATCAGCCCCAATGGCATGGCCGTATTGCGCGCGATGGGGCTTGAGCCGCAATTGAAAGCCCGCGGTGCCGTGCGCGGCCAAGCGGTTGTGTTGCAAGACTATAAGGACGGCGCGCAGGTGGCGCGGCTTGATCTGATGCGCGGGCAGGCGGATCACCCCTATCTATTTATGCACCGCGCTGACCTGATTGAGGTGCTGTTGGGGGCTGCAAAGCGGGGCAATGTATCTATCGAATTGGGTGTTCAGTCAGCCGCTTGCGTACCGGGCACCTTGCCGCAGGTCAAACTGGCGGATGATACGATTCGGCGCGCCAAGCTGATCGTTGATGCCACCGGTATCCACTCCAACACCCGCGCGGTGCTAAACGGCGCAAGCAAACCGCGTTTTAGTGGTCAGGTGGCGTGGCGGGCCGTGGTGCCAAACGCGTTTAACCACCCGGATGAGGCGCATGTCACCATGGGCCCCGGCCGTCATTTGGTCAGCTACCCCATTAGGGGCGGATCGCTGGTCAATCTTGTGGCGGTAGAAGAACGCGACGATTGGGCACCCGAGGGATGGTCCATCGCTGATGATCCGGCGAATTTACGCAAGGCGTTTCAAGGGTTTGGCGGTCGCGCCGCCGAGATGATCGCCGCCGTGGACGCCTGCACCCTATGGGGGCTGCATCTGCATCCGGTCGCCGAGACGTGGCACCAAGGCGGTGTGGCGCTGATCGGCGACGCAGCGCACCCGACACTGCCGTTTTTGGCGCAAGGGGCGAATATGGCGCTGGAGGATGCGTGGGTGCTGGCCGATTGCGTGCTCAATACGCCCGAGGATCAGGCCCTGCGGCGCTATCAATCGCTGCGCAAACCGCGCGCGCAACGGGTGATTGCGGCGGCAGCGGGCAATGCTGACCGGTATCACATGACACCCGGTCTGAAACGGACCGCCGCGCACACCGGACTGCGCGTTGCAAGCAAGCTGCTGCCCGGTGCGATGATTGGCGCGTTTAACTGGCTGTATCATCACGATGTGACCGCCCGTAAATAGTCGTTAGCCCGCCCGTTGCAGCATACCGAACAGGTCGCGGGGGTCTTCGGGGTCGGCCAGCAGATCAAGCGGGTCAAACAGCCCCGTCGTAGCAATCTGATCACGCACATAGCGCAGGGCCGAGAAATCCTCGATCGCGAAACCAACGCTGTCGAACAGGGTGATTTGCTTGTCATCGGTGCGACCTTGGGCCTGACCGGTCAGGACTTGCCAGATTTCAGTCACCGGATGATCCGCGTCAAGCTGCTGAATCTCGCCCTCGATCCGGGTCTGTTCGGGGTATTCCACAAAGATACCCGCGCGGTGCAGAATCGCAGGGGCCAGTTCGGTTTTGCCGGGGCAGTCGCCACCGATGGCATTAATGTGAACGCCCGCACCGACCATGTTATCGGTCAGGATCGTCGCATATTGCTTGTCTGCGGTGCAGGTCGTGACAATCTGTGCACCCAACATCGCGTCCTCGGCTGTATCGCAGGGCACAACCTTGATCCCTTGACCAGCGAGGTTCGCAGCACATTTCGCGGTGGCGGCAGGGTCGATATCAAACAAGCGTACCTCGTCGATGCCGACAATCGCCTTCATCGCCAATGTCTGGAATTCTGATTGCGCGCCATTGCCGATCATCGCCATCACATGCGCGCCCTTGGGGGCCAGCAAACGCGCCACCACAGCCGAGGTTGCCGCCGTACGCAGCGCCGTCAGTATCGTCATTTCCGACAGCAACACAGGATAGCCATTGGCGACATTGGACAGCAACCCGAACGCCGTCACCGTTTGCAGCCCGTCCGCCGTGTTCGACGGATGGCCGTTGACGTATTTGAACCCGTACACATCCCCGTCCGAGGTCGGCATAAGCTCGATCACGCCTTTCTCGGAATGGCTGGCGACGCGGGGCGTTTTGTCAAACAGCTCCCACCGTTTGAAATCAGCCTCGATATAGTCGCCCAGGCCCACCAGCATCGGTTCAACGCCAATGTGGTGGATCAGTTTCATCATGTTGTGAACGGAGACAAAGGGGACAAGCGCCTTTTCCGAGGGGTTCAGATTGGTCATTTTATTATCCTTAAAATCAATACGCGCGGGTCGGGCGGTCGAACACGCGGCGCCCGAACGCCGATGCGGCCAGATCGACCATCAAACGCGCTGTGCGGCCGCGTTCATCCAGAAACGGGTTCAGTTCGACCAGATCCATTGACGTGATCAACCCGCTATCATGCAGCATTTCCATCACCAGATGGCCTTCGCGCACCGTGGCACCGCCCGGCACGGTCGTGCCAACGGCAGGGGCGACGGAGGGATCAAGAAAATCCACATCCAAGGACACATGCAGCATGCCATTCACGGCCGCGACTTTCTCAAGGAATGCATTCAGCGGCGTGGCGATACCCGTTTCGTCGATCTCGCGCATATCAACACGCTGGATTGTGGTTTCTTGCAGGGCAGCACGCTCTGCCGCGTCAACCGACCGCAGACCGATGATGGCGATGTTATCATGGGGCAGGGCATAGGGCAGATCGGGAAAGGCATCGAAGCCGTCGCGCCCGGTGACATAGCCCAACGGTGTGCCGTGCAAATTGCCGCTGTCCGTGCTTTCGGGGGTGTGAAAATCGCTATGCGCATCTAACCACAACACAAACAACGGACGGTTCTGCGCCTGCGCATACCGCATCGCGCCCAAAACGGTGCCGGACGCCAGCGCATGATCACCGCCCATAAATATGGGGAGCCCGTCGCGAAAAGCTTCTTCAGCAGCATCGGCAAGGCTTTGCGTCCAGGCCACCGTTTCTTCCAGCGCATAAAGCTTGGGGTGTTGGCCGGGGGTAAAGGGTGCGGGGGCCACGTTGCCGCGATCGATCACGCTGTGCCCCAGATCGGTGAGTGCGGTCGCCAGACCCGCGGTGCGATAGGCATCAGGCCCCATCAAACAACCACGGCTGCGCTTGCCGCTGTCCATTGGTGCGCCCACAAGAATGCAGTTTTGCTGTGTCATCACGAAGCCCCTCAAATTAAGTTGCATAAGACATAACTGGGTGGTCTGGATCGCCACAATGCAGTAAAGTGATCAAATTGGACCATAATTGACCATTTTGGATATATAAAATGAACGTTTCGGACGAAGCCCTGATTGCTGCCCTTCGCGAGGACGCGCGGGCGTCTCTGTCAGATCTGGCGGCCAAGCTGGGTATCTCGCGCACAACGCTGCGGGCGCGCATGGAACGGCTGCAATCAAGCGGTGAAATTCTGGGGTTCACCGTCGTCACGCGGTCGGATGTCCTGACCGATCCGGTGCGGGGGTTGATGATGGTCGAGATTGAGGGCCGTGGCACCGACCGTATCACCCGCACGCTCATGGGTATGACGCAGCTGCGCGCGGTTCATTCCACCAATGGGCGTTGGGATGTCATCGTTGAAATTGGCACCAAAACGCTTGAGGAATTCGACGCCGTATTGGCCCGCATTCGCAAGCTGGAAGGGGTAGTGGCAAGTGAAACCAGCCTGCTGCTGAAAACGCGTAAAACGGGGCAGAGCGCGGGGGCGGCTTAGGCCCGTGCGCGCGCCGCTGCGACCCAGATTGCCAGCAGGACGACGCTGATCACCGCGTTCCAACCGGCCATGGACAGACCCAGAAACTGCCAGACGATCTCGTCGCACATGACAAGGCCGGATGGCGCAGTCGTTGACAGCAAATCACTGCCGCTCAGCGCGCCCAAATCCATACCGCCACCTGTGCAGCTGGACGGGCCGGGCCACCATTTCCATTCAACACCCGCATGATACGCACCGATTGCGCCTGTGACGGTCACGGCCAAGGCACCCAGCCAGATCAACGCACGCGGTGCGCCGAACAGCACAATCACCCCAAGGAATATCGCCGCAGCATGTGGCCATCGTTGCCACAGGCACATCTTGCACGGGGCCAGCCCGCCAATGTGTTGAAACCCAAACGCGCCCAGCAGCAGCGCCGCCGACCCAAGTGTCGCCAATAAAACCAAAGTGTTGCGCGTCATCACAGATACCTCACCGCAAAAATGCCGCCAAACAGAAGAATAACGGCAAGCGTGAACATAAGGGGCAGGCGGCGCTCAATAAAGTCACGGATTGGTGCGCCGAATTTCCACAGCAAGGCCGCGACAATAAAGAACCGCAGCGCCCGTGCCAGAATAGATGTGACGATAAAGGTGCCCAATGGCATGGTCGTCCAGCCGGACATAATCGTGATCACCTTGTAGGGGAACGGCGTGACGCCAGCGGTCAGCACCGCCCAGAACCCCATGTCGTTGAACCGGGTTGAGAATTCAGCCATTGCATCGGCTTTGCCCAGGCTGGCCAAAATCGGCGCGCCAATTGTGTCGAACGCAAAGGCCCCGATGGCATAGCCCAACATGCCGCCTGCAACCGACGCGACCAAAGCCACGCCCGCAATCAGCCATGCGCGGTTTGGCCGGGCCAGAATCATTGGAATCATCATGATATCCGGCGGAATCGGGAACACCGAGCTTTCGATAAATGCGACAAATGCCAGCGCCCAAAGCGCGTGTGGGTGGTTGGCAAGGCTCAGCACCCAGTCATAAAGGCGTCGGATCATACGGTGTTCTCCGCTGGAGTGACTTTGTTTTATTGGCAACACCATGACTATGCCGCGTGGTCAAGGAAAACCCGTAAATTTGCCCTTGCCGACCCGCGCGTTGCACGTTATCAGCCCCTCAGTGCCCGAGTGGCGGAATGGTAGACGCAGGGGATTCAAAATCCCCCGCCGCGAGGCGTGCCGGTTCGAGTCCGGCCTTGGGTACCACCTTGTTTTTGGCAAGGCTTTCCGTAAAAACCTGATAATGATGATCGGTGAAAACATTGTTTTTCGCCGGTAGCATTGTCTTTTTTGGTGCTGGGTTGTTGGTATCGCGGACAGTCCGAAGGCCCAGTGTTTCATGACCAAAACGCTATCTATCCGGGGTCTCGCGCCGCCAAGCCTCCCAAGCTTCGGGCGTGTCCAGATCGCGGCGGGCATGTTGACCGGGCAGGGGAATAAACTGCGTTTCGTCCTGCGCCGCAGCGACGATATCGCGGCCACCACTGTCGCCGGTCAGCTTGGCAAAGGCCGCAAAATGCGTGCCCGCAAAGATGATGGGATGGCCCGGTTTACCGTCTTCTGTGGCACCGCGCCAAATTGAGGTGTCAGACGACAGATCAACAGCTCTCAAACATGTTATCAGGTCCTCAGTCGTCAAATCCGGTAGGTCGGCAAGCAATAGCATTGCGGCCGTGGCATCTGGCGGTAAGGCGGCAACACCGCGTCTGAGCGAGGCATTCATCCCTTCCGCCGCATCAGGCACAGGAACGACCGTTACCTTCAAATCGTCAATCACGTCATAGCGCGGGTGCGGCGCCTCCGGCAGCGTCACAAACAGCGGCCCCGCCTTGGCGGCCAGCGCCATCAGCGCCTGACGTCGCAGCAAGGGCATGCCATCAACGATTTCAAGCAGCTTATCGCGCCCGCCCATGCGCGAGGACTGACCCGCAGCAAGCAGAATAATCGGGATGTTGGATGTGCTCATGCTCTATCGTTAACGGGATTTCGCGACGTGTTTAACCCCTAGCCGCGCATGCGGGTGCCGTCGGCGTCAAACAGCGGCGTGGTGATCAATCGGGCGGGGCACATCTTGCCCAAAATCTCGATCTCGACCATTAGCCCCTCGCGCTTGCTTTTCGTCGGGACAAAGCCCAGCGCGATGGATTTGCGCGCGAAATGCGAATAGCCCCCTGAGGTGCAGAACCCCACCACATGACCGTCATGCCAGATCGGCTCGTAGCCATGCACATCCGCGTCGATGCTATCAACCTCAAAGGCGCAGAGCGTACGATCCGGCCCTTTAATCCGTTCTGCCACGGCGGCGGATCGTCCAATGAAATCAACATCTTTCTTGAAGTTGATGAACCGGTCCAGGCCTGTCTCAGCAGCGGTGTAATCCGGTGAATACTCGGACATCCAACTGCCAAAAAATTTGTCCAAGCGCAGCGACATCATTGCACGCATGCCAAAAGGCACCATGTCAAAGCCGCGGCCAGCCGCCGACAGGGTCGTCCAAAGGCTGCGCTGATCCATCGGGTCGCAGTAAATCTCGAACCCCAGATCGCCGGTGTAGCTGACCCGCTGCACCAGACAATTCACCATGCCAACGGTCATTTCGCACACATCCATGAATTTGATCGTGCTGACATCCGCGCGTGTGCAGGCTTGCAGCAGCTTGGCCGCGTTCGGCCCCGCGATCTGGAACCCATTACGCCTGTCTGATATATTCTCGACACCGACGTCGCCGTTTAGATGCTGGGTAAACCAGCGCATGTGATAGGCCTGCGCGCCGTAAGATGCGGTCAGTTGAAAGGTTTCATCACCCAGACAAGAGACGGTGAAATCGCCGATCAACTTGCCGTTTTCAGACAGCATCGGCGTCAATGACATGCGGCCTGTTTTGGGGATGCGCCCCGCCATGATCCGGTCAAGCCATGCCCGCGCATCGGTGCCCGTCACCAGATATTTCCCGAAATTCTGCACCTCGTTGATGCCCACACTCGCCCGGACGGCAGTAACCTCGCGCGCGATGGCACCGAAAGCGTCGGACCGGCGGAAGGATGGGGTCTCGAATGTCGGCTCGTCGCTTTGCGCAAAGTAATTTGCGACCTCAAGACCGTATTGCTGGCCCCAAACCGCGCCCATCTCACTGAAAATGTCATACATCGGCGTGGTGCGGTGCGGCCGCGCGGCGGGCAATTCTTCGTTCGGATAGGATACCGAGAACCGTTTTTGGTAATTCTCGATCACCTTGGGCAGGGTATAGCCGGGGCTGATCCAGTCGCCAAAGCGCGCCACGTCCATCGCCATCACGTCGCGTTCCGGCTCGCCCTCGATCATCCATTGCGCCAGCATCAACCCGACACCGCCCCCCTGAGAGAACCCTGCCATCACCCCGCAGGCCGACCAATAGTTCCGCACGCCGGGCACAGGGCCAACCAGCGGGTTGCCGTCTGGGGCAAATGTAAACGGCCCGTGGATCACCGATTTCACCCCGGCGGTGGCCAGCACGGGGAAGCGTTTATACGCGAAATCAATGCTTTGCTCGATCTTGTCAAAGTCATCTGGCAGCAGTTCGTGCCCAAAGCCCCAAGGGGTGCCATCCACCGCCCATGGCCGCGCGGATTGTTCGTAGAACCCGATGCACAGCCCGCGCCCTTCTTGGCGCAGATAGCTTTCTCCGGCGGGGTCCATCACATGGGGGTGCTCGGCGTCGCGCTCATAGATCTGGGGGATGTCGTCGGTGACGATATACTGGTGCTCCATCGGGTGAAGCGGCAGATACACGCCCGCCATGGCACCGACCTCGCGCGCCCAAAGCCCGCCTGCGTTGATTAGATGTTCGGTGTGGATCGTCCCCTTGTCGGTCACCACATCCCATGTGCCATCCGCCCGCTGGTTGGTTTCGCGCACCATGCAATGGGTTTCAATCGTGGCACCGCCCATGCGGGCCGCCTTTGCATAGGCGTGGGTGGTGCCGGACGGGTCAAGATGGCCATCCAGCGGGTCATACAGACCGCCGATAATACCATCGAGATTGGTGATCGGCGCGATTTTGGCGATTTCCTCCGGCCCGACAATCTCGGTATCCAGCCCCATGAATCGGTGCTTGGCCCGTTCCGCCAACATCATGTCAAAACGTTCCGGCGTATCGGCAAGGGTCACACCGCCGACATGGTGCAGGCCGCATGACATGCCGGTGATCTCTTCCAGCTCTTTATACAGACGGATGGTATAGCCTTGCAAAGCCGCCATATTTGTATCGCCGTTCAGCGTGTGAAACCCGCCCGCCGCGTGCCACGTACTGCCAGACGTCAGCTCGGACCGCTCCACCAGCATCACGTCTTTCCAGCCCAACTTGGTCAGGTGATAGAGGACGGATGCGCCAACGACGCCGCCCCCAATAACAAGCGCACGGGTGGTGGTTTTCATCTAGGACCTCCCTCAGGTGGGTATAAGGGATCGTTGCAAGGGGGCCATTGGTCGGCATGCTGGCCAGCGACATTTGATGTCGGGTTTTGACCATGCCCGCGCCATGGACAGGCCAAAGCATCGCTGGACAAGGCACCGCGCCGCATTAGATATGGGTGCTATGGATATTGACATGCTGAACCCATCGACCCTGATCCGCAAAGCGGGCTATCTAAGCAGGCAATTGTCGGTGCGGGTGGTGATCATGGGGCTGCTTGCCGTGGTTGCCGTGGGCCTAAGCTCAGTCATCGAACATTGGATTCCCGAGGAGCTGGCCTCAACACTGACCGGTGCGGCGGCGGACCGGTTGCTGTCCATCATCGCCAACGCGATGTTGGCGGTCACCACCTTTTCGCTTAGCGTCATGGTCACGGTCTACCGCAGCACGTCGACCCAATGGACCCCGCGCGTG
Source organism: Sulfitobacter sp. AS59 (assembly GCF_038899995.1). Lineage (NCBI taxonomy): Bacteria > Pseudomonadati > Pseudomonadota > Alphaproteobacteria > Rhodobacterales > Roseobacteraceae > Sulfitobacter > Sulfitobacter sp. AS59. The sequence continues at coordinate 252,666 of NZ_JBBMQK010000001.1, read as the reverse complement.
CACCGTTTGATCATTCAGGACCAGACCACACAAAACACGCTGGCTGTGTTCATCGGGGCCTATGTATATGCGCTGATCGCGATCATCATGCGCGAATTGGGCGTGTTCGACGACAAAAGCGCCTTTGTCCTTTTCATCACCACCGTGCTGGTTCTGGTGCTGATCGTGTTCTATCTGATCCGCTGGGTGCTGCATTTGCAAAGCTTTGGCAGCCTGATCGACACATCCCGTCAAGTCGAAGACGAAACCAGCCAGATGTTCCGTGACCGGTTGGCCAACCCTTGTCTAGGGGCCAACCCGCTGGTTGATCCCATCCCCGACAGCGCCGAAGTTATCGCCGCAAGCGAAAGCGGCTATATCCAGCATATCTATCCAGAAGCGCTTGACGAAATTGCCAAAAACCACGGCGTGCGCATTTATATGATGCGCAATATCGGAAGCTTTGTGTTCATGAACGAACCCTTGGTCAAGATCGATCAGGTGGGCGACGCCGTGGACGATGACCATACCGACAAAACCCTGCGCAAGGGTATCCAGCAGGCGATAATCTTGGGCGATGTGCGGACATTCGATCAAGACCCGCGTTTCGGGTTGATTGTCATGGGAGAGGTTGCCTCGAAAGCGCTGTCGCCGGGGGTGAATGATCCGGGCACGGCGATTGATGTGATCCACCGCATTGGCCGCATTCTGACCGATTACGAGGACGAGGTCAGCCGCGACCGTGATGAAGTTCTAGACAGCATTTTTGTCGAACCGATTGATCCGGCCGATTTGATACAGGACGCATTCGGGGCCTTGGCACGCGACGGCGTGGCCGTGGTTGAAGTGCAGCAATGTTTGCAATCAACCTTGGCGGGGCTGATGCGCCATCCTGATGATGGTTTGCGCACAGCCGCGCGCGCCGCCGCCGAACGACATCTGTTCCGCGCCCTGACCAAGATTGATTTCGCCCCTGATCGCGATCAACTGCTGAAAAGCGCTGCGAAAGACGTGCGTGAACATGTCACCGCTGAACTCGATAGCGCTCAGAACGACTAGGGGCATTTCTCTAGCCTGTCTTGGGGGCGACCGGTTTTGTCGGTTTTGGGCAACCCGCGCCCCGCCGCGCGGGGCAGGCTGACTGGAAGGAAACAGCAAAGCGGGATTTAGATCATGCGCAGCCACGCATCGGCAGTTGTCATCGGGGGCGGCGTTATCGGCTGCTCGATCCTGTATCACCTGACCAAATTGGGTTGGACAGATGTGGTGCTGCTGGAACGGTCAGAGCTGACATCGGGCAGCACTTGGCATGCGGCCGCCAACATCCACGGGCTGCACGATAACAACAACATCACCCGCATCCAGAATTACACGATGGACCTGTATAACGCGCTTGAGGCGGAAACGGGCCAGTCTTGCGGCGTCTTTCAACCGGGCAGCCTGTATCTGGCCCAGACCGAGGCCCGCGAACATCAGCTGCGCCTGCAAGCGGCCAAGGCGAAATATTATGGGCTGAATTTCCACGAGGTCAGCCGAGATGAGGCCGAGCGTCTGCACCCGTTGGTCAATTTCGATGGCATCCGCTGCATCATGTTCGAAGCGTCGGGCGGCAACGTCGACCCGTCCGGCGTGACCAACGCCTATGCCACAGGCGCGCGGCAAAACGGCGCTGAAATCATCCGGTTTTGCCCCGTTATTGGGGCCGAGCAACAAGCGGACGGCACTTGGATCGTGCGAACGGAAAAAGGCGATATCGCAACGCAATGGATCGTGAACGCCGCAGGGCTGTGGGGGCGTGAAGTGGCGGCGATGGCGGGGCTGACCCTGCCGTTGCAACCGACCGAGCACCAGTATTTCGTGACAGAAACCATCCCCGAGATTGCAGGCCTTGATCGCCGCCTGCCATCGGTTGCGGACCGTGACGGCGAATATTATCTGCGCCAAGAAGGCAAGGGCCTGCTCGTCGGCGCCTATGAAAAAGACCTGCGGTTCTGGGCCGAAGACGGCACACCACAAGGCTTTGGCCACGAGCTGTTTGCCGACGATCTGGAGCGGATCGAGCCCAACATGATGCGCGCGATTGACCGCGTCCCAGCGGTGGGCACCGCCGGGATTAAGCGGGTGATCAACGGGCCGATGATCTGGTCGCCTGACGCCAATGTGCTGTTCGGCCCTGTACCAGAATTGCGTAACTATTTCTGTTGTAACGGCATCATTCCGGGGTTTTCTCAATCTGGCGGCATGGGGTTGCTGGCCGCAGATTGGATCGTCACGGGCGAGCCGCGCTATGACATGTTCGCCTGGGATGTGGCGCGGTTCGGCGATTGGGCCGACGCCGCATTCACCAAGGCGCGGGTGGGCGATCAATATGCCAACCGGTTCAAAATCCACTTCCCGAACGAAGAACGCGCCGCTGGTCGCCCCGTGCGCACACGCCCCGTTTACGAGGTGCAAAAACAGATGGGGGCGGTGTTCGGCCTGAACTATGGGTGGGAGCATCCCTTGTGGTTTTCTGACACCCCCGGCACCGTAGATACCGATGGGTTCACGCGCCAGAATTGGTGGGGCCCTGTGGGCGATGAATGCCGGATGCTGCGCGAAAATGCCGGGATCATCGACATCTCGAACTTTGCGAAATACCGCTGTGCGGGGCCCGGCGCCGAACGCTGGCTGAACAGCCTTTTTGCCAACACCATGCCCAAGACGGTGGGCCGATCCTGCCTCACGCCGCTGATCGGCGTGCGCGGCGGGATCGCAGGCGATTTCACCGTCGCACGTCTGGCCGAGGATGAATTCTGGATCATCGGGTCGGGCATGGCGGAACGCTATCACCAGCGGTTCTTTAACGCGGTGCCGCTGCCCGATGGGACCGTGTTTGAGAGTAAAACCAATGACATGTGCGGGTTCAATGTGGCGGGGCCTAAATCACGCGAGATGTTGCAGCGGCTGACGAATGCATCGCTGGAAACGGCTGATTTCCCGTTCATGCGGTCGAAATGGATGGAGGTCGCAGGCCTCCGCGTGTTGGCGCTGCGGGTGTCCTTTACCGGCGATCTGGGATGGGAATTGCATTGCGCTGCTGGCGATCAAATCACGCTCTATAAGGCGCTCATTGCCGCGGGTCGCGATGTCGGGGCTGGCCCCGTTGGATCGCGCGCGCTGATGTCGCTGCGGATCGAAAAAGGATACGGATCGTGGGGCCGTGAATACAGCCCCGAATATTGGCCCCAAGAGGTCGGGCTGGATCGTTTGTGCAAGCTGGATAAAGAGTTTTTGAATAAACCCGCGCTGTTGGACGTTTTGCAAAAGCCCGCCCGCGAGCGGTTGGTGGTCTTGGCGCTGGTCGCGGAGGCGACGGATGCATCGAACGCGGATGCCACGGGCGGGGAGCCGATATTCAAGGGCGGTGTAGGTGTCGGGCGTGTGACCTCGGGTGCTTATGGATATGCTGTCGGGCAATCGCTGGCGCTTGGGTTCGTGAAAGACGTGAAAGCCGGGGAAAGGGTGGATGTTATGGTTCTGGGTGTACCCCATGGTGCTGTCGTGCTGGAACACGCGCCGTTTGATCCCCAAGGTGTACGGCTGCGCGGTTAACCCTGCCATAGTAATAGGGATTGCGACGGGTAAACCCGTCGCCAGATTGGGGGCCAGCCCATTCCTTTTAAAGATTGGGGGCCAGCCCCCAAGACCCCCGGGATATTTTAAAGCCAGAGAAGGGGGTTAGAGGGGGCGGATTTTGAATTGGGTGATGCGGTTGCCGTCGCGGGCTGTGACCTCGAACCTGAAACCGTGGAAGACGAACACCTGACCGGGGGTCGGGATCATTTGGGCCTCGTGGATTACCAGACCGGCGACAGTGTTGGCCTCGTCATCGGGTAGGTTCCAATCGGTGGCGCGGTTGATATCGCGGATGGTCATCGCCCCATCGACGAAATACTGGCCGTCTTCGGCCTTGGTCACGCCCATATCCGCCTCGGCGTCGAATTCATCGGTAATCTCGCCGACGATTTCCTCGAGGATGTCTTCGAGGGTGATCAACCCCTGAAGGGAGCCGTATTCATCCACCACCAAGGCAAAATGGGTGCGGCGGCGCAGAAACTGGCGCATCTGTTCGTCAAGGGTCGAGGTTTCAGGCACGAAATAGGGTTTCATCGCCACATCGGTGATGTTGAAATCCTTGAACGGTTCGGCATCGCCTTGCGCGTCGGTGATGCGTTTGTACATGGCGCGCAGCAGGTCTTTGGCGTGGATGACGCCCACGATGTTTTCAGGGTCATCGCGGTAGACGGGCAGGCGGGTGTGATTGGATTCCAAACACTGCTCGAGGATCTTTTCTGGTTCCAGCCGCCCATCGATCATCTCGATACCCGAACGGTGGAGCATGACCTCTTCCACCACGCGTTCGCGCAGATCCAACGCGCCCAAGATACGGTCCCGGTCTTCTTTTTCGACGACGCCTTCGGAGTGGCCAAGCTGCAGCGCGCCGGCGATTTCCTCGCGGACGGCAAGGATATTACTGTCGGGGTCGATGGTGACACCAAACAGACGCAGCATTCCACGCACCAAAAAGCGCACGGCGCTCACCATCGGGCTAAAGATCAACACCACCAGCGAGATCGGGCGCGACACCAGGCCAGCGGCCCGTTCCGCGTTGGTGATCGCATAGGTTTTTGGCAGCACCTCGGCAAAGATGAGAACCAAGAACGTCATGACCAAGGTCGCCAGGGCGACACCGGATTCGCCGAACAACCGCGTGAACAGCGCCGTGGCGAGAGAGGCCGCGAGGATGTTCACCAGATTGTTGCCCAGCAGGACAGAGCCGATCAGCCGTTCGTTATCTTCTGTAATCACAAGCGCACGCTGCGCGCCCCGCGAGCCTTTGTCGGCCTGCGCGCGCAGCTTGCCGCGTGACGCGGCCGTCAACGCCGTTTCCGAGCCCGAGAAGAAACCCGAGAGGATCAGAAGAAACAGAATGATACCGATGCTGATCCAGAACGCGCTGTCTAGCATTGCGGGGGCCGTGTCCATTTGCGAATATACCTTTTGCGGTTGCTGTTACGTTATGGGCGCGCGGGCGGTTTCATTCAAGGGATGAGCATTGTGAAGCATCAAGATTTAGGCGTGCTGGCGGGCCCTGTGTTGCTGTTTGGCGGCCCATATTCGAACTTGCACGCGTTTGAGGCGCTGATTGGCGCGGCGCAGGGTTTGGACATTCCCGCAAGCCGGATGATCTGCACCGGCGATGTGGTGGCCTATTGCGGGGACCCATCTGCCACCGTTGATGCGATGCTGCAGGCAGGGGTCGCCTTGGTTGCTGGTAACTGCGAGAAACAGCTGGCGGCGCATGCGCTGGATTGCGGCTGCGGGTTTGATGCGGGCACCACCTGCGATCTGTTGTCGGCGGGATGGTACAATGTCGCGAATACGCAGGTCAGTCAAAGCCAGCGGGATTGGATGGGGGATGCGCCCGATATCGTCAGTTTTACCCATGGCGGGCAGCGTTTTGCCGTGATCCATGGCGGTGTGACAGATATTGCGCGGTTCATTTGGCCGACCTCTGCGGGGCATGTTTTTGAGGGGGAATGGAACGCCGTTGAGGCCGCGATTGGGCCGGTTGACGAGATCGTTGCAGGGCATAGCGGGATACCGTTTACCCGCGATTGCGCCAAGGGCCGTTGGATCAATGCGGGCGTGATTGGCATGCCGCCCCATGACGGCGGGCAACAGACGCGGTTTGCGGTGCTAGATCAGGGACGGGTGACGTTTCACACGCTTGACTATGACGTGGACAGGGCCGTTCATGCGATGGAACAGGCGGGGCTAACCCAAGGCTATCATACGGCGTTGCAGAGCGGTTATTGGCCGTCAGAGGATGTACTGCCGCCGGATTTGCGACGACCGGCCTTAGCCAGCGGGTGATTTTCGAGCACCAGCTCGGATAGGCGCGCTTCAAGCACATGGGTGTAAATTTCGGTCGTGGCGACGTCGGCATGGCCCAGCATCGTCTGGATCGACCGCAGATCGGCGCCATTTGCCAAAAGATGCGTGGCGAATGCATGCCGCAAGGTGTGCGGCGTGACCTTGGACGGATCGACGCCAGCGGCGACCGAAAATTCCTTGATCATCAGATAGAACCGATGACGGGTCAGATAGCCGGATGCGCCGCGCGAGGGGAATAAAAACCGCGAGGGTGGTTGCTTTTTTTCGTTGGCGGCAGCGTCGATTTTATCGCGCTCAATCAGCCAGTCGTGCAAGGCCTGACGGGCAGGGGGCGACAGCGGGACCAGACGTTCCTTGCCGCCCTTGCCCATGATCAACAACAATCGCGGATCGCCACGGGTCGCACTGATCGGCAGGCTGACCAGCTCGCTCACCCGCATGCCTGTGGCGTATAACAGCTCCATCAGGCAGGTGTTGCGCAGTTGATCCTGCATGTTACGGCCAGAGTTTCGCGCGGCGTCAAGCAGGCGGTCCACCTCGTCTTCGCTCAACACTTTGGGCAGGCGTTTATCCTGACCGGGGCCGGTGATCTGGATTGCAGGATTGTCCGTGCGCAATCCTTCCTCGAACGCAAAGCGATACAGCTGTTTGACCGCCGACAGCCGCCGCGCGCGGGTCGATTTGGCAAGCCCCTGCGCGTCGCACCAGACCAGATAGCTTTCGACATCCGCACGTCCGGCACTGTCGAAATCAAGGTTCCGGCGGGCCAGAAAGCTGTCAAAATCCTTAAGGTCGCGGCCATAAGCCAACAGCGTGTTGGTGGCGGCGCCCAGCTCGGCGGCTTGGGCCTCAAGAAAGGTGGAAATCCAATGGAATGTTGCGCTCTGCATCAGCTACGCTCCAGCAAAAGAACTTGCAGGGCTGCCCGCCTTGCAATGTCTTCCATACCCAATGCGCGCAAGGTCGACAGCGCATCCCGCAAGGCTGCGGTGTCACCGTTTGCGCCGTCTTCAAGCAGGGCGATTGTCGCAAGGATCGACATGCCCAGCTTTCCGTTTTGGGCCTCTGTGATCAGGATCGCCCGTGGTGACGGGGTGATAAAGGCGCTGGCTATGGCGTCGGCGTGGCGCATATCAGGGATCGATTTTGGCGCGGTACCCGTCGCAATGGCGGCCAGAAAAGCAGCCTCAGTGTTTTGGTCATTTACCGACCCGACCGATTCATAAATCGGGGATAGCAACGAAATCCGGTCCCGCAACGCGGCGGCGGCACCTTCCAGCGGGATGGCTTGAAGTGGCTCGGCAAACAATGTCGCAAAACTTACTTCAAGCTCGGCTTCTTGCATCGCGGTCCAAGCAGGGCGCAGGGTTTTTGCCACGGCCTCGGCGCTGCCGGTGTTCAGCGCGGTATCAAAGCGTTGGAGTGCGGCCACGCGATCCCAGATGCCACCGGATGCGGCGGGGGCGCGGTCAGAATATATGCCCAAAAACCGATTGTCGGGCAGGGCACCAAGACGGGTCAACCGCTCTGCCGCCTCTAGCTGGGCCTTCCATCCGGCCACATCGCGCAGGTCCACCACGGCAAAGGCAGGGGGCAAGGATCGCGTCTGTGGGCGCTCGCCAATCGCTTCGAACAGACGAAACCCCATGGCATCCATGGTACGCGGCATGGGAAGGCCGGGTTCCCCTTCGAATAGGTCTGGATTTAGAAATCTGTCCAACAACGCGAGCCGTTCAGGGGGCAGCAGTTGCAGGGCTTGTGCGGACCCGAATGTTAACGCCGCCGTATCCCAATTTCCCGCCCGCGCGGCACAGAAGATGCGCACGCTATAATCGCTTGTCAGATAAGGCTTTTGCGTCAGCAGGGCGCAGGCGCGGTCCTCGGTCCCGACCAGCAGGCTGACCTGCATCCACAGGGCAAAATGATCAGACGATGTGGCGACGCCGGCCTGTTCAATCAACGACAGTGCCGGATCAACGGCACCATTATCGACCAATGCTTGGACACGGGCCAAGGCCAGCGCGTCACCTTCGGCGGCGCGGCCCGCCGGGGCGATCGCCTCGGCCAGCAATAGCCGGTAAAACAGCGCCCGCGCGGCTGGCAAATGCAGATCGGGCATGTGATCCAGCCGGTCGGTAATGTCGCTGACCGTGCTGGCCGACCACAGATCCTGCGGCAACCCGGTGACCTTGGCCGGAACAAGACCAATCGCGCGCGGGCTGCCTTCGCCTAGGACTGTCACGGTGACCTTGGGCGGCAGGGCGGTTTGGGCCACGGGGGCTTCGCCCGGGGAAATGGGGCCTTTGGGTTTGCGCGGCGCGGTTTTGGGTTGCTCGCCCAGCCAGTCGATCACCGACAAAGGGCCGGTATCGACCGAAGGGGCCTGCGCCATGACTGATGCGGGCCAGCACAGCAGACAAAACGCAAAAATTTGCCGCGTCATCGGTGTCACTGTGTCGGCAATTGTACAGGTTCGCGCACTTCGACCTGATCAGGTGCAAAGTCGGCCCCGAAAAACGGCCCGACATATGCATAAACCGCTAAACTGAATAATCCAAAAACGAAAAGGAATATCAACAACTTAATAAGTTTACCCATGGTGCCTGCCTGCTTTCTTTTGAACATTTTGGACAACTATATATGGCCTTTTCGCTAAGATCACGTCATTCAAAGACAAATGAACGAATTTGAGCAAACCCCAGCCGATCCGGCCCCAAAACGCCCCCGGTACCACCTGAAGAAATCGGTCGTGCTGGTCGGGATGATGGGTGCGGGGAAAACGGCAGTGGGCCGTGCGCTGGCGGTCAAGCTGGGCGTGCCATTTCTGGACAGCGATCACGAGATCGAGGCCGCGGCCAACCTGACGGTGCCGGAAATATTCGAACGCGACGGCGAGCCGTTTTTCCGTAAACGTGAAACCGAAGTGATTGCCCGCCTGTTGGAAGAAGAACCCGGTATCCTGTCCACCGGCGGCGGCGCGTTTTTGGCAGAAATTAACCGCGATCTTATTTCCGCCAAGGGGGTTTCGGTCTGGCTTGAGGCTGATATCGACCTAATCTGGAACCGCGTCAGACATAGAAACACACGGCCCTTGCTGCGCACCAGTAATCCGCGCAAGACCCTCGAAGAACTTTTCGAGGCACGGGTGCCGATCTATAAACTTGCAAATCTTTCAACGACTTCCAAGCCGAGCCTGTCGATTGATAAAATGGCAAACCGGGTGATTGATACGTTGTTATCGCGCCCCGACGTACTTGAGAGAAGTGATGCGTAAAACTGTACATGTGGGCCTGCCGGGCCGTGAATATGACATCCAGATCGGGCCGGGCCTTTTGGCCGAGGCGGGCAAATATATCGCGCCGTTTCTGCCGCGCCCACGGGTGGTGGTGATCAGCGATGAAACAGTCGCCGCCTTGCATCTGGACAGTCTGCGCGCCGGATTGGCCGCAGATGGCATCACGCTGCAATCCCTTAGCCTGCCCCCTGGAGAGGCGACAAAATGCTGGACGCAACTGACCCATTGCGTGGATTGGTTGCTGGATCAAAAGGTTGAACGCAATGACGTTGTGATCGCTTTGGGCGGCGGCGTGATTGGTGATTTGGTGGGCTTTGCAGCCGCTATTTTGCGCAGGGGTGTTCGGTTTGTGCAAATCCCGACATCGCTGCTGGCGCAGGTCGACAGCTCGGTCGGTGGCAAGACAGGGATCAATGTCGCGCAGGGCAAGAACCTTGTGGGGGCTTTTCATCAGCCCACATTGGTTTTGGCCGACACAGACACGCTGGGCACGCTTGAGCCGCGCGATTTTCTAGCGGGGTATGGCGAGGTCGTTAAATACGGGATGCTGGGCGATGCCGCATTCTTTGACTGGCTGGAAACCCAAGGTCCGGCACTGGCCGCCGGCGATATGGAGGCCCGGATCGAGGCGGTGCGCCGGTCGGTGCAGATGAAGGCCGACATCGTCATGCGCGACGAGACAGAGCTGGGCGAACGTGCACTGCTGAACCTTGGCCACACCTTTGGCCACGCGTTAGAGGCCGCGACGCAGTATTCCAGCCGCTTGTTGCATGGCGAGGGCGTCGCCATCGGCTGTGCCTTGGCGTTTGAATTGTCCGCGCGTTTGGGGCTGTGTTCGCAAGAAGACCCAAGCCGCGTGCGGGCGCATCTTAAGACGATGGGGATGAAGACCGACCTGCGCGATATCGAGGGTGATCTGCCGGATGCCGACGGGTTGTTAGAGCTGATGGGCCAAGACAAAAAGGTCGTGAGCGGCGAGTTACGCTTTGTCCTTGCGCGCAGCATTGGCGAGGCCTTCGTAACCGGCGATGTGCCGCGCGAAACGGTCCGGCAAGTGCTGGTTGACGCGCTGGCCCAGCGGTAACGGGGCAGGCGGGCAGCACGCCCGCAATCACTGTAGAATTCCAAAACGAAAGCGCCGTCATGAATAATGACGGCGCTTTGCTTTGTACGGTTTGTTACTCTCAGAACGGGATTTCGTCATCCAGATCACGCGAGGATTGGCCACCGCCGCCACCCGTGTTGCCACCTCCGCTGCTGGACGGGCCGGAATCGTATCCGCCGCCATAGCCACCCGGGTCAGACGGGCCGCTGTCATAGCCGCCACCGCCGCCGCCGGAACCACCACCCGATGGGCCGTCCAGCATGGTCAATGTGCCGTTAAAGCCTTGCAGCACAACTTCGGTGCTGTAGCGGTCTGCGCCGGACTGATCCTGCCATTTGCGGGTCTGCAACTGGCCTTCGATATACACTTTCGATCCCTTTTTCAGGTATTGCTCGGCGATGCGCACCAGCCCTTCCTGAAAGATCGCCACCGAATGCCATTCTGTTTTCTCGCGGCGTTCGCCCGTGTTGCGGTCTTTCCATGTCTCGGAGGTCGCGATGCGCAAGTTGCACACTTTGCCGCCGTTTTGGAATGAACGCACCTCGGGATCGCGCCCGAGATTGCCAATAAGGATCACTTTATTCACTGAGCCGGCCATGATGCCCCCTGTCTGTTATGCGATTGAAAGGGCCATGCGAATCTCGCTGACCCTAGCGTTGAGAGCCGTTATATCAGTGCTGCCTCCAAGAAACAGCGCAAAGGGCCGTTAAATGCACGATCACAATTTCGAATGCGGTTAATAAATGGTGGCATCGACCCGTCATTTTGCTATGTTGTGCGGATTGTGGCCGGATTGAGGATTTCATGAAAAAACTTATCGTCGCATCGCTGTGCTCGGTTGCTCTGCTGTCCAGCCCTGTCACGGCCGAGGTTTTCTCCTCCAAAAGCCGATCCAAGCTTTTCGCCTCGCAGAAAAAGCTGCTCGATACGCGCGCATCCAGCCAATACGCCGCGTCGGTTCGATTGCAGCCAACCCGCGTCATGACGCCCACCAAATGGGACATGCCAAAATACGGTGGCAAGTATAAAGGCCAATATCACAGCATGGCCCGCGAAGCGGCCCGCCGCCACGCCATCCCCGAAGATTTATTTCTGCGCCTCGTGCAGCAGGAAAGCGGATGGAACCCTGCGGCGAAATCCCACAAAGGGGCCTTGGGGCTGGCGCAGTTGATGCCGGAAACCGCACGGGTGTTGCGGGTTAATCCCCATGACCCCTATCAAAACCTCGATGGCGGCGCGCGTTATCTGAAGCTGCAGTACCGCGCCTTTGGCAATTGGAAGCTGGCCCTTGCCGCCTATAACGCAGGCCCGGGTGCGGTGAAGAAATACGGCGGCATCCCCCCGTTCAAAGAGACCAAGAACTACGTCAAAGTCATTGCCGGCCTTTAGACGCCCATTAAGCCCCTAAAATATAATAAATTTCCTTATTTGACCGCCGCCCTGTTTTATTATCGCAAGACTGCGGAACCAAAGGCCTAGTCCACCGTTAACCATACAGTACGCAATTCGGGTCGCACAAAAACCCCTGCGTGTAAGTATGACGATAAGGACTATTAAATGTTAAATTCAGTAAAGCGTATCGCTCTGGCGACCACAGTCAGCCTTGCAGCCCTGTCCACCGCGGCCGTCGCAAGCGAAGATATCATCTTCTCTGAAATCAACGTCACCGCCGTTATGGGTGCCGCAGAAAACGCCAACGCGCTGGACGTATTCCCCGAAATCGTAACCGATCTGGAACAGGCCATCGCAACGCGCGTGTCCACCGGGTCTGACGCATCGCTGCCCACGATCAAAATCGACATCCGTCAGATATCCCTGAACGGCAACCCGATGTTGACCTCGCTTGAGGGGTTCAATGAAATCTCGGGCATTGTGGCAATTACCGATGACAACAACAGCATTGGCGCACAAAGCTTTGCGGTGAACATCGCAGCCTATCCTGCCGACCAAATCGTGCCAGAAGGCTTTGTCGCGGTGCCGCCGTCGCAGGATGATTTCTATGACGCGATGATTGAAGGTTTTGCCGACACCGTTGCGCAACGCATCAACACGATCCACGTAAACTAATCCCGACACACGACAAACGGTGACCGCGCAGCCCCCACTGCGCGGTTGCTGTTATGGGGCGGTCCGTGCAGTGTTGCGCGGTCCGCTCTATAGGTTTCCGGGCAGGCTATTCCGCGGCGACGTTAATCTCGATCACCGGCTCCATATCGGCCAGCTGGGCATCCGTCAGATGGCATTTTACCTCGTGACCATCCGCCAGACTGCGCAGGCTGGGAACAACCGTTTCGCATAGATCGCCGGGCACCTGCGGCTTCCAACGACAGCGCGTTTGAAACGGGCAACCGGGGGGCGGGTTCATGGCGGATGGCACATCGCCCTCCAGCACGATATGTTTCTTTTTCACCCGCGTGTCAGCAATGGGCACCGCCGACAAAAGCGCCTCTGTATAGGGGTGATAGGGCGGCGAGAATACTTGCTCCGTCGTGCCCAATTCAACCACATGACCCAGATACATGACCATCACCCGATCCGATAGATAGCGCACGATGCTCAGGTCGTGGCTGATGAACAACAGCGTGGTCTTTTGCTCGCGCTGGATTTCCATCAACAGATCGGTCACCGCCGCCTGCACGGATACATCAAGCGCCGACACAGGTTCATCTGCCACCACAATCCGTGCATCGCCGGCAAAGGCGCGGGCGATCCCCACACGCTGCTTTTGTCCGCCTGAAAGCTGGCGCGGCATACGGCCCGCAAATTCGCGGGGCAGTTTGACCAGATCAAGCAGTTCCAACATCCGCTGGCGGCGTTCTTTTTCATTCTTACCGATCTTGAAAATCTCAAGCGCGCGAATGATTTGGCGGCCCACGGTCATTGACGGGTTCAACGTATCAAAGGGGTTTTGGAACACCATCTGGATGTCCGCCACGTTTTGCGTGCTCCGGTCTTCGATCGGGACCCCGCCAATGTCGGTACCATCCAGCAAGACCTGACCTGATGTCGCCGTCTCCAGCCCCATCAACACCTTGGCAAAGGTCGATTTACCGCAGCCGGATTCGCCTACGATGGCAAGCGTCTCGGATTCCCGCGCCTCAAAGCTCAGCTCTTCATTGGCCTTCACCACTTTGGTGGCCGATCCGCCGAACATCGAATTCGCGGCGACCTCATAATATTTCTTCAGCTTGTCCATCTTCAGGACAACTTTGCCGATCTCGCCCTTGGTTTTGACATCGGCCAATTCCAGCGGCGCGTTCCAGTCGATTTCCTGAAACCTCAAACAGCGCGTGGCGTGGCGCTCGTTGCCCGGCACGTCCTCCATAAAGATCGGTCCCTGATCGCAACGCCCTGCCTCAAAGTAATCGCAGCGCGGGCCAAAATTGCAGCCCGGCGGGCGTTCGTGGGGCAGGGGGAAATTGCCGGGGATCGCAATCAGCGGGCGCGCATTCTTGTCGGCGCCGGGCAGGGGGATCGACCGGAACAGCGCCTGCGTATAAGGGTGCTGCATCTCGTCGAACACATCCTCGATTGATCCACGCTCCACCGCTTCGCCCGAATACATCACGCAAATCCGGTCACAGGTTTCCAAGACTAGCCCCAGATTATGCGAGATAAACAGCATCGATGTGCCGTACTTCTTGCCCAAATCCTTGACCAGTTCGACCACCGCGGCCTCTACCGTGACGTCTAGGGCCGTCGTCGGCTCGTCCAATATCAACAGGGCCGGTTTGGCCATCAGCGCCATGGCAATCACGATGCGCTGCTGCTGCCCGCCCGACAATTGGTGCGGATAAGCTTTCAAAATACGTTCGGGGTCGGGCAGCTTCACATCCGTCACCACCTGCAAGGCACGGGTGCGGGCATCGCTTTCGGACATGCCCAGATGGATCATCGGCACTTCCATCAACTGCTGCCCGATCCGCATCGCGGGGTTCAGCGATGCCATCGGTTCTTGATAGATCATCGCGATCTGGCTGCCGCGAATATCGCGCAATTCCTCGTCGCTCATCTCGGCCAGATCACGGCCCTTGAACTTGATCGACCCGCCAACGACCTGACCATTTACGCCCAGATCCTGCATCACACCCAAAGCGACGGTGGATTTACCACAGCCCGATTCCCCGACCAAACCAACCGCTTCGCCCGGTTTGACCGAGACCGAGAAATCCATCACCGCAGGAATTTCGCGCAACCGCGTGAAAAACGAGATCGATAATCTATCAATCTCTAAAATCGGCCCGTCATAATCCTGCGTCGCCATGGCTTATCTCCTTCACCCAAATGCCCGCAAATATTGCTTCCAAATGGTCCAAAATCCCGGGGGTCCGGGGGCTGGCCCCCGGTCCCGTCCTTACATCAATCGCGCAAGCTTTCCTCGCGCAGACCATCGGCCAACAGGTTCAACCCCAGCACAAGGCTCAGCAGCGCCACCGCAGGGGCAATCGCCGCATGCGGATACAGCGCCAGCAAACGGCGCCCAGCGTTGATGGTGGTGCCCCAATCAGGGCTTTCGGATTCCAACCCAAGGCCAAAGAACCCAAGCGTCCCCAAAAGGATCGTCGTATAACCGATGCGCAGGCAGAAATCGACGATCAGCGGCCCGCGTGCATTGGGCAGTATCTCCCATAGCATGATGTACCAAGGGCCTTCGCCACGGGTCTGGGCGGCGGCCACGTAATCGCGGGTTTTGATGTCCAGCGCCAAGCCGCGCACGATCCGGAATACCGTGGGGGCATTCACGAAAACCACCGACACGAACACCACCAACACGCCCGCATCAATGTCAAACAGGTCCATAAACGCGGGCAGGCCGGGCAGGCGGTAGGTCGGTGCATCAACGATCAGTCCATCGGTCGATACCAGCGACAGGTAAAGCCACCCCGCGATCCCCAGCACGATAATCAGCAAGGGCGTACGCAAGGACGGTTGCGTATAGAAACGCGAATTCAGCAGCACCGTCAGAAACACCAGCGGAAAGACGAACAAAACCAAGGCCATATAGTTCGGGATGCCTGTGCGGACGATCTCGGGCGTGACGAGCAGATAAAACAGCAAGATCACCGGAAAGGCGAGGATCAGGTTCGCCAGAAAGCTGAGGAACATATCCAGCTTGCCACCGTAATACCCCGCGGGCAGGCCCAAGGTGATCCCGACCATAAAGGCGAAAAGCGTGGCCATCGGTGCGATTTGCACCACGATCCACGATCCCTTTATCAAGCGGCTGAACACATCACGGGCCAGATTGTCTCCGCCCAGCAGGAACCATTGATAGTCCTCAGGCTCGGCCCGCGCCAGCGGGGTGCCGGGCAGTTTGTTCTTCATCCCAGACACCTGGCTTAGGCTGTCATGGGTAATCAGCATGTCAAAGACGCCGCCGAACACACCGGCAAAAACCCAGAACATGACCAGCGCAAAGCCGATCATCCCCACGGTGCTGTCGAATAGTTTGCCATATAGGCCCAGCCGTCGCTTGAACGTAATCGATACCGCAAACAGCACAACAAGGGCGATCCACACCGGCAAAAGCCGCTGTGCGAGCCCGCCGAAAATCCCCGCATCTGGGCCCATAACGACGCCCGCCAGCAGATAGATCAGGACCACGCAAACTGCCGCCAGAAACCCATAGGCCCCGACGCGGCCCAACAGCCCCGACATGCCCTGGCTCGCCGCGCTGACGCCGCCCGATCCGACCGTGCGCATTTCGGCGTTGGGAATAAAGGACATCGCGATTTGCAGCGCATAGGCCAAAACCGTAACGGCGACCGCAATCCCCAAAACCGGGTTCAGCCATCCCATTGAGCCTGTCCATGTCAAAGCTTCCATGTGCCTGCCCTTTCTTTATGTGATGCGGATGCGGGGGTTCAAAAACACATAGCCGATATCGGAAATCAGCTGTGTGGCCAGAACCACGATGACGGACACGACCGAGACGGCCAGCAACAGCTCAATATCGTTATTGGCGGCGGCCTGAACCAACAGCCAACCAAAGCCTTTGTAGTTGAATAGGGTCTCGACAATGACGACCCCGTTCAACAGCCACGGAATTTGCAGCATGATCACCGTAAAGGGGGCGATCAGCGCGTTACGCAAGGCGTGTTTCAGGACAATATCGCGGAACTTGACGCCTTTCAGCCGCGCCGTGCGGATATACTGCGCGGTCATCACCTCGGTCATCGAGGCGCGGGTCATTCGCGCGATATAACCCATCCCGTACAGCGAGATGGTCAGAACGGGCAGGAAGAAGTTCCAGAACGTCGCATCCTTCATGGCGGATGTGGCGGAGCCGAGAAACAATGTCTTGCCGTCGATCCAGCCCATTTCAGCCAGCCAAGGCGATATACCAAAGCGCGAGGAGGCCAAAACCGCAATAAAGATCACGCCCGACACATATTCGGGGGTGGCGGTGGTGGCGATTGAAAAGGTCGATAGCGACCGATCCAGCCGTGACCCTTCGCGCATGCCAGCCAACACGCCCACAATCAATGCACAGGGCACCATCAGCATCAACACACAGAGCATGAGCTTACCGGTCAGCCCAAGACGGGTCAGGACGGTCGCGCCGACGTCTTCTTTGAATACGGTGGAATAGCCCCAATCGCCTTGCAAGATGCCGCAGAAACGCGGGCGATCCTCGGGCAGGGTGGCGCTGGTAAAGCAACGGCCGGTGGTTTTACCGTCCTCGGCCTCCGTCACCCAGCCAGGCATAACCCCAAGCCATTGGCCAAACTTGACCGGCGTGGGCTGTAGATAGCCGCGATTTTCCAGATAGCTGGCGACGGCCTCGTCCGACATGCGAAAGTTGCCTTGGGTTTTGGCCAGTTTTTCAAGATTGGGATAAAGATTGGTCAGCCAGAAAACGATGAACGTCAGACAGAGCGCCGTCAAAAGCATCAGACCAAGACGGCGCAGAATGAAAATCCCCATGAAACATCCCTGTTGCGTGGCAGACGCAATACGCCGCACCGAATTTCGGGCAATTTCGCCCTTGTTGATTGTCTGCGCAGCACATCAGTCAGGCCTTTGGCCACTCACGCGTGTTGCATCTCTCCCTCGGTGCTCATTTTGCGGCTTTGACATCCGCAGCGGCACCGTATTGTCCCACCATGAGGCACAAGAAAGCACGTCAGGTCAATGTCGGCATTCAGTGTTTGGAATATTAAATGCGACGTCAGGCAATTCTATCGGCAAGATCGGGGACAAGTTGGGGAACTGTTTTGCCTTGCAAGGGCAGGCCGTGATTGGCCGCGCGCAGCTTGCTGGGCGGGCGTCCGGTGTGTTGTTGAACAAACCGCGTGAAATAGGCGGCGGAGCCAAACCCAAGTTGCTGCGCGATGCTTTGGGCCGAATGTTCAGTCGTGGTCAGCAGATCGCGCGCGGCATAAACGACACGTTCGGTGAGGATGTCAGCGGCGGTTTTCCCGGTGGCCGCTTTGACGGCGCGGGTCAGATGTGTGGGGGTCACACCCAGCTCGTCGGCATAGGTGGCCATGGGGGCACCTGTCGCGAAACGTTCCGACACCATCTTGCAAAACCGCGCGCTGAGACGGATGCCGGCGTTGATGTGGTCGGGCACATGTTCGTCCTGCATGATTTGACGGCGCAGCCACACGGACATCAGCGCGGCGTGGGCCTCAAGCGCTTGACTGGCCAGGGCGCGGGGGTCTTGTTGTTCGCGCTGTGCCGCCTCGATCAGGCCGGTCAGCTCCGACTGGGCGCGCACATCCCTGATCCGCAAATGGCGCGGTATATGGGGCAGGTTCAGCGGCGCACCGTTCGGAATGACCACGGCATGACCGAATCCTTGCCGCCCCAGTTCAAGAGAAAACAATGAACCGGCGGGCACGAAGATCGCATTATGTGCGCCCAATCCACGCCGCTGACCATCCAGCTGCAACAGGCCTTGGCCACGGGTGATCCATATCAACAGATGTGATTGATAGTCATGAGACAGAAACAATCGCCAGTCTTGACCCTGGGAAAGTTGCGCCAGCGACAGGATTTGAACCACGCCTTTATTCATCATAGAAAACCATCACAATAATTATACTCAAAACGAGTATTATACACTTATGTGGCGAATTAAAGTCCTGTTTGTGATATTTTCGGCCCCTATGATGGTCCGTATTTCCGCCACATTTCAGCGTTCTTTCGCAACCATGTCCGCTGACGTTTGGCATATTGCCGTGTGGCGATGATGGCGTCCTGGCGCGCTTGGTCCAAGGTCACGCGCCCGTCCAGATAGGCCATCAGCTCTGGCACGCCGATGGCGCGGTGCGCGGGCAGGGACGGGTCATAATCAGGGCGCACAGCGGCAACTTCGTCCAGCGCCCCTTGGTCCAGCATCTGATCAAAGCGCCGGATAATGCGGTCATTCAGCCAGTCCTTATCGGCATCCACGGCAATGGCGGTACACCTCGACAACGGCAGCAGCGGGGGTGGTGTATCGTCTTGCCATTGCGCTAATCCGCGGCCCGTTGCGGTCAGCACCTCCCACGCGCGCTGCACCCGCATAGGGTTGTTCAGGTCCAAACGAGCGGAAGTTAGCGGATCAAGCTGGGCGATCATTTCCTCGCGGGTCAGGACATCGCCAGCGGCACGAACATCGGTTGGCGTGGCGGGGATTTCGGCCAACCCATGGGTTAACGCGCTAAAGTACAACCCCGTGCCACCCACGATGATCGGCCTGATGCCCTGTTGCAAAATATCGCTCACTTCGCGCAACCAATGACCGACGGAGTATGACTGATCTGCAGAAATATGCCCGTATAACAGATGCTTGGCGCGCTTTTCCTCGGCCTCTGATGGCCGTGCCGAGATCACACGCCAGCAGGCGTAGACCTGACTGGCATCGGCATTCACGACCACCCCCCCTTGGGTTTCCGCCAGCGCCAAAGCCAACGCAGATTTCCCCGACGCAGTGGGCCCCGCGATCAACACAGGCAGGGCCGGATCGACAGATGTGATCACAGCATCGATAGACGTTAGGGAAGTTTGTGGCATTTCTTTGCACGGACCTTTGACGGAGCATTGAACATTTCTGCTATTTGCGACATTTTACAGCGCAATGAAAACCCTTCTCTCACCCTCGAAAGGTGCGCCCAATGACTGATACCCTCCCCAAAGTGACATTCAACCGGGTGATGCTCAAAATTTCGGGGGAAGCGTTAATGGGTGATCAGGGGTATGGCCTGCACCCGCCGACGGTCCAGCGGATCGCACGCGAAGTCAAATCGGTGCATGATCTGGGCGTCGAGATTTGTATGGTCATCGGCGGCGGCAACATCTTTCGCGGTCTTCAGGGCAGCGCCCAAGGGATGGAACGCACCACGGCCGACTATATGGGGATGCTTGCCACAGTGATGAACGCACTGGCCATGCAGTCCGCCCTTGAGGAACTGGACATCCACACCCGCGTGATTTCCGCGATCACCATGAACGAAGTCGCCGAACCCTATATTCGCCGCCGCGCCGTGCGCCACCTTGAAAAGAAACGCGTCTGCATTTTCGCCGCTGGCACCGGCAACCCGTATTTCACAACCGACACCGCCGCGACCCTGCGCGCCAATGAAATGGCCTGCGAGGCGATCTTTAAAGGTACCAAGGTCGACGGCGTATACGACAAAGACCCCGCAAAATTCGACGATGCAAAACGTTATGACACCGTCAGCTATGACGACGTGCTGCAAAAACGGTTGGGTGTTATGGATGCGTCAGCCATCGCCTTGGCGCGCGACAACAACCTGCCGATCATCGTCTTCTCGCTGGACGAGCCGGGCGGCTTCCGCGGGATATTGGCAGGACAAGGCACCTATACCCGCGTCCAAGGGTAACGCCGCACCAAAGCTTGGTCTTGTCTCTCTATACAAATGGGGGGCGATACCGCTATATCGATTGAAATATAAACAGTTACAAAACGACCGGGGACATCATGTCAGACGATTTTATGTTGGATACCGACGACCTTCAGCGCCGCATGGATGGGGCAATTGCTTCCTTGCGCACTGAATTTGCATCCCTGCGCACGGGCCGTGCCTCGGCCTCTATGCTAGAGCCGGTGATGGTTGACGCCTATGGCACCAAGACGCCGATCAACCAAGTGGGCACGGTCAACGTACCAGAACCACGCATGGTCACGATCAATGTCTGGGACAAAGGGCTGGTCGGCAAAGTTGAAAAAGCGATCCGCGAATCTGGTTTGGGGATTAACCCGCAGCTTAACGGCACCATCATCATGTTGCCGATCCCTGAACTGAACGAAGAGCGCCGCACGCAGTTGACCAAAGTTGCTGGCCAGTACAGCGAACATGCCCGGGTTTCCATTCGCAACATCCGCCGCGACGGCATGGACCAGATCAAAAAGGCCAAGGCTGATGGCATGTCCGAGGACGACCAAAAGGTCTGGGAGGGCGAAGTTCAGGATATGACGAATAAATACATCGCCATGATCGATGAGCAGCTTGAGACGAAACAAGCCGAGATCATGCAGGTCTGATGCCTACCGCGTCTCCCCCAACGTGCGAGCTGGTCCCAGGAGCGCCACGCCACGTGGCAATCATAATGGATGGCAATGGTCGTTGGGCGACGCAACGTGGCAGGCCGCGGCTGATGGGCCATCACGCAGGTGCCAAGCGCGTCCGTGAGATCGTTGAGGCCTGTCAGGCGTTCGGCGTGGAATACCTGACGATTTTTGCCTTTTCGACCGAGAACTGGAAACGGACCCAAACCGAGGTCGCCGGCCTCATGAGCCTGTTTCGGATGTATATCGCCAAGGAAACAAGGGCGCTTAAGGCGCGCGGGGTTCGCGTGCGGTTTATCGGGGATCGGGTCAAGCTGGACGATAAGCTGATCAAGCTGATGAACGATCTTGAGCGGGAAACCGAACATAACACCCGCACCCATCTGACGATCGCGCTGAACTACGGTGGCCGGGACGAGGTTGCCCGCGCGACCAAGCGGCTGGCGAAGGATGTCGCGGCTGGCTTGCTGGATCCTGAAAACGTGGATGAAGAAACGCTGCCGCGCTATCTGGATACCTATGTGCTGCCCGACCCCGATCTGGTGATCCGCACCAGCGGCGAGGCGCGGATTTCCAACTTTCTTCTGTGGCAATCGGCCTATGCGGAATACGAATTTATCGACACGCTTTGGCCCGATTTCTCGAAAGAGGAGTTTGGCAAACTTTGCGCGTCATTTGGCTGCAGGGATCGGCGTTTTGGTGCTGTGAAACCATGACCGGACCAAAAGCCGGCGCAAAAGGATCTATCCTATGACGGGAACTTCGGAAAAGTGGTCTGACCTTGCGGCGCGGGTAGGCTCCGCAATCGCGATGATCGTGATCGGCCTCGGCGGGATTGCGATGGGCGGCCCGATTTTCCATGTTTTGGTATCGATCATTTGCGGATTGATGGCATGGGAACTGGTGGGCATGTTGAACCCCGACCGCCCGCAGGCCAAAATCCAGATGGGGCTGCTGGTGGGCGGCGCGACGCTTGCCGCGATCTATTTGCCGATGGGGTTTGCCTTGCCCGTTCTGCTGGCACCGGCGCTGGTCGGTTTCGGACAGCTTGAAAAACACCGTACGATCTTCATGTGCTTTACCGTAATGATCATGCTGGCGGGCTTTGGTCTGGTGCAAATTCGCGATGGCTATGGCTTTGGCTGGATGATGTGGCTGGTGCTGGTCGTGGTCATCACCGATGTGTTTGGCTATTTCGCAGGTCGCGCCATTGGTGGGCCCAAATTCTGGCCGCGGGTCAGCCCCAAGAAAACATGGTCCGGCACCGCTGCGGGTTGGGTTGGCGCTGCCATCGTGGGCTATCTGTTTTCCGTCAACACAGGCATCGGCATGCAGCTGGTTGGTGTGTCCGTCGCGGTGTCGATGGCATCGCAAATGGGCGATATGGCCGAATCTGGTATGAAGCGGCGGGTAGGGGCCAAGGACAGTTCGAACCTGATCCCCGGCCATGGCGGATTGCTGGACCGTTTTGACGGCATGTTGGGCGCGGCCTTGTTCTTGCTGATCATCGGTCAGTTTCTGACCATCACCCCAACTCTGAACTGATCCCATATGAAACGGCGTGTAAGTATATTCGGGGCCACCGGCTCTATCGGGCAAAACACCATTGATTTGATCCGGCGTGCGCCTGACGATTATGACGTGGTGGCGCTGACGGGTGCGGGTAACATTGCGCAGCTTGCGGCGGACGCCAAAGAATTACGCGCGGATATTGCGATTACGGCCCATGACAATCTGCTTGATGATCTGCGCGATGCCTTGCAGGGCAGTGGTGTAAAAGCCGCTGCTGGTGCCAATGCCATCCGCGAGGCCGCGACCCGTCCTGCGGATTGGGTGATGTCGGCCATCATCGGTGCGGCAGGGCTGGCACCGGGCATCGAGGCCCTGAAACAAGGGTCGACCTTGGCGCTGGCCAACAAGGAATCGCTGGTCTGCGCTGGCAAGTTGATCCTGGAAACGGCACAAACCCACGGTGCCGCGATCCTGCCCGTAGACAGTGAACATTCCGCAATTTTTCAGGCGTTGATCGGCGAAGACATGGCCGCCGTCGAGCGGATTATCATCACCGCCAGCGGCGGTGCCTTTCGCGACTGGCCCATTGAGAAACTGGCGGAAGCGACGCTCGATCAGGCCTCGAACCATCCCAATTGGGATATGGGTCAGCGGATCACCATCGACAGTGCATCCATGTTCAACAAGGCAATGGAAGTCATTGAAACCCATGAGTATTTCAATATCGATCCTAAGCAGATCGAAGTCTTGGTCCACCCGCAATCGATGATCCATGCGCTTGTGGGCTTTAACGACGGCGCGCTGATGGCCCATGTGGGGCCACCTGATATGCGCCACGCCATTGGCTTTGCCCTGCATCACCCGCACCGCAAACCACTGCCCGTCGAACGGCTGGATCTGGCCAAGATCGGCAGCTTTGAATTTCGCACGCCCGACGAGGCGCGTTGGCCCGCATTGCGGCTGGCCCGCGAAGTAATGGAACGCGGTGGCATGGCGGGCGCAGTTTTCAACGCCGCCAAAGAAACCGCCCTTGATGGCTTTATCGACGGGCGCTTGCGCTTTACCCAGATGGCCGAGGTGGTCGAGGACACATTAACGCAGCTGAATTCCGACAGCGGCCTGATTGATGCGACCATGACCCTTGATAACGTGGCGCAGGTGGACCATCTGGCAAGGCAGGCGGCACAGACCATAATCAATAAAAAGGCAGCATAGCGTTTTGGATATTTTTGCACTGATACCCCAATTTGGCGGGCTGATCTGGACTTTGCTGGCGTTTATTATCGCGCTGTCCGTGATCGTCGCGATCCATGAATACGGCCACTATATTGTCGGGCGGTGGTCGGGCATTCACGCTGATGTGTTTTCGCTGGGGTTCGGGCCGGTTCTGTACAGCCGTGTCGATAAACGCGGTACCGTTTGGCAGATCGCGGCACTTCCTTTTGGCGGATATGTAAAATTTGCGGGCGATGCGAATGCGGCCTCCGGCAAGGATGAAACGGCGATGGCGGCGGCGCAGGACGATCCCGCGCGCCTGCGCAGCACAATGCACGGTGCCCCGCTTTGGGCACGTGCGGCCACGGTTGCGGCGGGTCCGTTGTTCAACTTTGCCATGTCCATTATCATTTTCACGGTGATCGCCTTGCAAGTCGGGGTGCCAAAGGATCCGCTGACCATTGGTGACATACGTCCCTTACCGTTTGTGGAATCGCAGCTGCAGTCGGGGGATGAGATTCTATCAGTTGCGGGTATTTCGATCCCGTCTGCCGATGATGTCACCGCGTATGCCGACGCTTTTGACGCCATCCCACTGGCTCAGCCGCTGTATTACGACGTGATGCGCGACGGCCAACAGATGACAGTGCCGGGCCCTTACATTATGCCGACCTTGATCAAGCAGGTCATGCCACAATCGGCCGCCTATGAGGCCGGATTGATGGCGGGTGACGTGATCACCGGCGTTGATGGCGTGCCGATTTTTGCCTTTAGCCAGCTCAAGAAATTCGTGGAAGCATCCGAGGGCAGGGCGTTGTTGCTGACCGTATGGCGCGACGGCGAAACGCTTGAGTTCACCATGCGCCCCAAAGTGATTGATGAACCCCAGCCCGACGGCAGTTTCAAGTCGCAGACGCGGATTGGTATTGCAGGCGGCACCGCCTTTGATGCGGCCACCACAACCCCCGGCGTGCTGGATGCGCTGTGGTCCGGCGTGGCCAACACGGGCCGTATTATCGAAGGGTCGATTTCCGGCCTCAAGCACATGATCATCGGGAATATCAGCACCTGCAATCTGTCTGGGCCGGTCGGAATCGCCCAAACTTCTGGCGCGATGGCGTCGCAGGGCGCGCAATCGTTCATCTATTTCATCGCGGTGTTGTCAACGGCGGTGGGCCTGTTGAACCTGTTCCCGATCCCAGCCTTGGACGGGGGCCATCTGGTGTTTTATGCCTACGAGGCCGTCACCGGTAAGCCGCCAAGCGATGGCGCATTGCGGATCCTGATGACCATCGGCTTAACACTTGTTTTGGGGCTGATGGTCTTTGCCCTTGGGAACGATCTGTTCTGCCCGTAAAGGCCAAAATGTCGCAAACGCCACAATATTGCCACAATTGACGAAAAGTTTCGCCTTATTTGATGCGTATCCCCTTTGCTATGTGAGCAAAGGGGTATCTCATGACTGCCATCAAATCCAACTACCGTGGCCTAAGCCTTTTGGTTGATCTGAACTGGGATCGTGCCCTGTACTTGGGCGCTTTGGCATTTGCGCTGGCTGCTGGTGCGTATCTCGGCTCTGCCTAAGGGTCGCCGCCTGTTACAATCTGATGATGAGACAAGCCGATTGAAGCCCTGATTTGGGGGGCTTCATCGGCTTCTTGCTTTTGACAACGGGCATTAATTTGTCTAATCAGATTCAAAATTGAATTAAATACAGGTGTATAAAATGGGGCATGAAAACGGGTTGGGCAATTCCGTCCAGAAGTCGGCGGTAGTGCCATTCTCAAAATCTCTGCGGAACGCTTCATTTTGTGTAATGCTGTCAGTGGCTTGGCTTGTTCCAGGGTCGCAAGGGCACGCCCAGGATTACCAGTTCAGTACGATCCAGATCGAAGGCAATAACCGGATCGGCGACAGCGCCGTTCTAAGCCGCGCCGGAATCGCACGGGGCCGGGCTGTGTCGGGTGGTCAATTGAACGACGCCTATCAAAATCTGCAGGCCAGCGGTCTGTTTGAATCGGTTACGATTGAACCGCGCGGCGGCACCTTGGTGATTACCGTTGTTGAATACCCCACGATCAACCGCATCAGCTTTGAGGGTAACGCCCGTATCAAGGACGAAGCGCTGGCTGCCATGATCGGATCGGACGCGCGCCGCGTGTTTAACCCGACGCAAGCCGAAAAAGACGCTAATGCCATCGCCGAGGCCTATGGCAACGATGGCCGCATTTCGGCGCGGGTCCAGCCCAAGGTCATTCGCCGCAGCCAAAACCGCGTTGATCTGGTGTTTGAAATTTTCGAAGGCGACAACGTCGAGATCGAGCGCCTGAGCTTTGTCGGCAACCGCGTCTATTCGGACCGCCGCTTGCGCCGTGTCCTAGGCACCAAACAGGCCGGCTTGTTCCGCTTCTTGATCAAACGCGACACTTTTGTTGCGCAGCGCACGGATATTGACCGGCAGATGCTGCGTGATTTCTATAACTCGCGCGGCTATGTCGACATGCGGATTTCGGCGGTAAACGCCCAGCTGACCGAAGAACGGGACGGCTATTTCGTTCAGTTCAACATCCAAGAAGGCCAGCAATTCAAGTTCGGTGATATGTCGGTCACATCGACAATCAACGGCGTCGATCCTGCCGTTTACCAGAACATCGTCAAAGCCAAATCCGGTGCTGTCTATTCACCCACCTTGGTTGAAACGGATATTGCGCGGATGGAACGCCAGGCGATCCGTGACGGCATCGATTTCATGCGGATCGAACCAGTGATTACGCGAAACGATCGCACCCTGACCTTGGATGTGGAATACCGCATCACCCGTGGCCCGCGTGTTTTTGTCGAACGGATCGATATTGAGGGCAACACAACAACGATGGACCGTGTTGTGCGTCGTCAGTTTGACAGCGTCGAAGGTGACCCGTTCAATCCCCGCGAAATCCGCGCCAGTGCCGAACGCATCCGCGCGCTTGATTATTTCGAAACCGCAGAGGTTAATGCCCGTGAAGGGTCAAGCCCCGAACAGGTGGTGATCGACGTCAACGTTGTTGAAAAACCAACCGGGTCGCTGAACTTTGGTGGCTCGTTCTCGTCCACGGACGGGGTCGGTGTCGCGATCAGCTTTGCCGAGGATAACTTCCTTGGGCGTGGGCAAAAACTGAACCTGACCGTTAGCACCGCAGAAGATGCAAAACGCTATGGGTTGGGCTTTATTGAACCCAGCCTGCTGGGCCGCGACGTGGCCTTTGGTCTGAACCTGGATTACGCGGAAACCAATTCGTCCTACGCGACCTTTGATTCCGAGCGTCTGACCTTTAGCCCCAGCCTGACCTTCCCGGTCAGCGAAAATGGTCGCCTACAGCTGCGCTATACGTTTGAAGACTTTGAGATGATCGAACGCGAGACGCCAGAGCAGGGCCCGGTTATCAGCAATGATATCGCTGCGGGTGCGCAAACGGCGTCGTCGCTTGGCTATACCTACAGCTATGACACACGCCGTGCCGGTATCGACCCGACCTCGGGCGTATTGCTGCAATTTGGTCAGGATTTTGCCGGACTGGGTGGCGATTCCAAATTTGTTAAAACCACAGCCAAGGTTGTTGGTGAAAAGCAGATCCTGAACGAGGAAGTTACCTTGCGTGCCAGCCTTGAAGGCGGGGCATTGGCGTGGAGCGAAGGCAACAACCGCGTCGTTGACCGTTTCTTGCTTGGCCCGTCGATCATGCGTGGCTTTGAATCCGGTGGCATCGGTCCACGTGACCAAAGCGGCACCTATGACGATGCGCTTGGCGGTAACCTCTATGTGGTTGCCCGGTTCGAGGCTGAATTCCCCATCGGTCTGCCCGAAGAATACGGCATCTCGGGCGGTGTGTTCTATGACGTTGGCAACCTTTGGGACCTGTCCGACGTAAATACGACAGGCGGCACAATTGTCGGTGAAGACGGCTCCTTCCGCCATGTTATCGGCGTATCCTTGTTCTGGGAAACCCCTGTCGGGCCATTGCAGTTCAACGTGTCGAAGGCCCTGCAAAAGGAAGACTACGATCAGGAACAATCGTTCGAAGTTACCCTAAGAACCCAGTTCTGATGGCCAGATGCGTCTGAACCGATTTATAATATGTTTGATCCCGGCTTTGTCTCTTTTGACAGGGCCGGGATTTTCGCAACAGGCAGGTGGCCCCGCCGCCCGCGCCTTGATCCAAAGCCCAATCCTGACCATTGATTCCGACCGCGTTTTCAACGAAAGCGCCTTTGGTCTGCGGGTTGCTGCGGAAATCGAAGCCCAAAGCGCGGAACTCTCCAACGAAAACCGCAAGATCGAACGCGATCTGGAGACAGAAGAAGAACGGCTGACCGCGCTGCGCAAAACCATGAACGCCGAAGCCTTTCGTTTGCTGGCAAATGCCTTTGACGAAAAGGTACAGCAAACCCGTCAGGCACAGGCTGCCAAGAGCCGGGCGTTGAGCGATCTGGTGGATCAGGAACGCGAAGTGTTCCTAAACGCCGCCAGCCCCGTACTGGAGGAGTTGATGCGAGACACAGGGGCGGCCGTGATCCTTGAACGCCGCTCTGTTTTCGTAAGTGCCAACGCCATCGACATCACAAATCAGGCCATCGCACGCCTGAATGCATCACTGGGCAGTGGCAAAGACTAGACCGCCCGCTTGCTCAAGCGCAGCAATATTGCTAGCCAGACGTAGTTTTTCAAAAGACAGGACCCGCAATGACTGACACCCTGCCAAGCGCTGACATCCAGATGATCCAGCGGATCATTCCCCACCGTTACCCGTTTTTGCTGGTCGATAAGGTGGTCGATATCCAAGGTACCGACAGCGCCGTGGGCCTGAAAAACGTGACCATGAACGAACCGCATTTTCAGGGGCATTTCCCCGGCATGCCGATCATGCCCGGCGTCACAATCGTCGAGGCGATGGCACAAACCGCCGCTGTGATGGTCGGTGTGACGCTTGAGATGGCGGATAAGGAAATGAAGGTCTATTTCATGGCCATCGACAAATGCAAATTCCGCCGCAAGGTTATCCCGGGCGACGTTCTGCGGATGGAGCTGAAAACCCTGCGCGGCAAGCCCGGCGGCAAGGTCTGGCGCTTTGGCGGCGTGGCCAGCGTCGAGGGCGAAATGGCGGCCGAGGTCGAATTCACCGCTATGATGGACATGTCCTGATGGGTCATATTCACCCCAGTGCGGTTATCGAAGAGGGCGCGCAGATTGATCCGTCGGCCACCGTCGGGCCGTTTTGCGTTGTTGGCCCTCAGGTTGTGCTGCATGCGGATGTCATTCTGAAATCCCACGCCATCGTCACCGGCCAGACCGAGGTGGGCGAGGGCACGGTTATCTTTCAGTTCGCCGTGATCGGTGAGATTCCCCAAGATTTGAAATTCAAGGGCGAGGCCAGCCGTCTGGTGATTGGCAAGCGCAACCGCATCCGTGAACATGTGACCATGAACTGCGGCACCGAAGGCGGTGGCGGGCTGACCAAGATCGGTGACGACGGTCTGTTCATGGCAGGCTGCCACGTTGCGCATGACGCCATTCTGGGCGACCGGGTGATCATGGCCAACAGCAGCGCCGTTGCGGGCCACTGTATCATCGATGATGACGTGATCATCGGCGGGCTTGCGGGTATCCATCAATTCGTACGCATCGGCCACGGGGCCATTATCGGTGCCGTGACCATGGTGACCAATGATGTGATCCCATACGGGCTGGTGCAGGCCCCACGTGGTGCCTTGGACGGTTTGAACCTTGTCGGGCTGAAACGGCGCGGCGTTGCGCGCAGCGACATCACCGCCCTTAGGGCCGCGTTCCAAATGTTGGCGCAGGGCGAGGGAACGTTCCACGACCGCGCGCAGCGCTTGGGCGGCGAAACCGAAAGCGACTATGTACGCGAGATCGTCGATTTCGTTATGGCCGACACGGGCCGCCATTTCCTGACGCCGGGCTGATGCTAGCGCTGATCGCTGGGGGCGGCGGACTGCCCCAACGGGTGGCAGATACGCAGGCCGAAGCACCGCTGGTTTGTGCCTATGAGGATGTGCCCGTCGAAGGGCTGACACCCGCGCTGACCTTCCGGCTGGAAACCCTTGGCAGCTTGATTAAAGCCTTGACAGAAAAGGGCGTTTCCCGCGTCTGCTTCTGTGGCAGCGTACCGCGCCCGCGCTTTGATCCGTCAAAGCTCGATGCGGATACCATGCCGCTGGTGCCGATGTTCCAAAAGGCCTTGGCGGCAGGGGACGACGGTGCCCTGCGCGTGCTGATCGAGATCTTCGAACAAGCCGGCATGACGGTTATTGCAGCCCATGATTTGGCCCCTGATCTTTTGGCAAAGGCCGGTGTTCTGGGCGCGCAGGAACCTGACGCCGCGATGGAACAAGACGCCGCGCGTGCCGCCCAAGTGGTTGCGACCCTTGCGCCCTTGGACGTCGGACAATGCTGTGTTGTTGGCGGTGGTCAGGTCTTCGGGATCGAAGCCATCGGCGGCACCGATCATCTTCTGGCCACCTTGCCCGAGCGGGTGAAAACCTCCCGCGCCATCCTGTTCAAAGGGCCAAAACACGGCCAAAGCCGTCTGATCGACATGCCCACCATTGGCCCCGCGACGCTTGAGGCTGCCCATAAAGCGGGCCTTGCCGGTGTCGTGATCGCAGCAGGCGGGGTGATTGTCCTAGAGCCTGAACGCTGCGCTTCCCTTGCGGATGATCTGGGGCTGGTCCTTTGGGCGCGGGCACCGGAATGAAGGCGTTTATCATCGCGGGCGAACCTTCTGGGGATCGTTTGGGTGGTGCGCTGATGGCGGGGCTAAAAACCTTGCGCCCTGATGTGACGTTTGAGGGGATCGGCGGCAGTGACATGACCGCTGAGGGGCTGCAAAGCCGGTTCGACATGTCGGAACTGTCGGTTATGGGCATCGCCGAGATCCTGCCGAAATACCGCGCCTTGATGGCCCGGATCAACGAGACTGCCGAGGCCGTGATCGCCGCCAAGCCCGACGTGATGATCACCATCGATAGCCCTGATTTTTCGCTGCGCGTGGCCAAGCGGGTCAAGGCCAAGTCTGACATTCGCACGGTTCATTACGTCGCCCCCACGGTCTGGGCATGGCGCCCCGGTCGGGCCAAAAAGATGGCGCGCTACATCGATCACGTGCTGGCGCTATTCCCGTTTGAAACACCGTTGATGCAAGCCGAAGGCATGGACTGCGATTTCGTGGGGCACCCCGTGGTGGCCGAACCCGTCGCGACGCAGGGCGAAGCGCAGGCGTTTCGTGCAGAGGCCGGTATTGGCGACGCACCGCTGTTGATGGTTTTGCCCGGATCACGGCGGTCAGAGGTAGCTAAACTGTCGGGTGTGTTCGGCGATGCGGTGGCGCAGTTTGCCAAAACCGTGCCGGATTTGCGCGTTGTTATCCCTGCGGCGGGCCCCGTTGCAGATGCGGTGATTGATGCCTGTCAGGATTGGGCGGTCGCGCCGGTCATCCTCGATCCACGCGGGCTAAGTCGAGAGGATGCACAAGCCCGCAAGCTGGCTGCATTCCGCGCGGCGGACTTGGCGCTGGCGGCGTCAGGTACGGTTTCGCTGGAACTTGCCGCCGCTGCGACCCCGATGGTCATTGCCTACCGCATGCATTGGCTCAGCTTTCGTTTGATCAAGGCGATGGCGTTGATTGATACGGTGACCTTGGTGAACTTGGTCTCTGACACGCGTGTGGTGCCAGAGTTTTTAGGGCCAGACTGCACGCCGGACCGGATTGCAGGCGGATTAAGGGATGTCTTTGAGGCACCGGATGCACAGAGGGCCGCCATGGCCCTGACGATGGCGCGGTTGGGGCAGGGTGGTGAAGCCCCCGGTTTGCGCGCTGCACGGGCCGTTTTGGGCCGTATGGGACTGGTTTCAAGCGACGCATGAGGGGCGCTGCCCCTCAAACTCCCCGGGATTTTAGTCCATTTGGAAATAGTTTAGCCTTTGTGGATCCATCCGCCGCCAAAGATGCGCGAGCTGTCTGGGTCATAGAAGACGCAAGCTTGGCCCGGGGAAATACCTTCCTCGGGGACCAGCAATTCAACCTCGGCTGTGGTGTCGCTGATCGGGCGCAGGATGGCGTCGATCGGCGGGCGGGTTGAGCGGACTTTGACGGCGATTGGCCATTCGGATTTCGACATCAACGGGGTGTCGCCAAGCCAGTTGATCTCGCGCAGGGGGACCGTGCGTGTGGCGAGCATGGATTTCGGGCCGACGACGACTTGGGCCTTGTCCGCATCAAGACGGACCACGTAGAGCGGATCGGCGAGGCCACCAATGCCAAGCCCGCGACGTTGCCCGATGGTATAATTGATCACACCATCATGACGGGCCAGAACATTGCCGTCTGTATCAACGATATCACCGGGATTTGCGGCCTCGGGGCGCAGTTTGCGGATGACGGCAGCGTAATCACCATTGGGCACAAAACAGATGTCTTGGCTGTCGGGTTTATCCGCCACGCTCAGCCCGTATTTTTCCGCCAGCGCACGCGTATCGTTCTTGGAGGGCAGGTGCCCCAAGGGAAAACGCAGATAGTCGAGCTGTTCTTTGGTCGTGGAAAACAGGAAATAGCTTTGATCGCGGTTAGCATCGGCGGCGCAGTGCAGTTCGGCACCGTTTTCACCCATCTTGCGTTGGATATAATGGCCTGTCGCCATGCAATCAGCATCCAGATCCTTGGCGGTTTCAAGCAGGTCTTTGAATTTCACCCGTTCGTTGCAGCGAATGCAGGGGACCGGGGTCGCGCCGCCCAGATAGCTGTCGGCGAATTCGTCGATCACCGCGTCTTTGAACACGTTTTCATAGTCGAGCACATAGTGGGGGAAACCCATGTCCTCGGCCACGCGGCGCGCGTCGTGAATGTCGATCCCTGCACAGCATGCGCCCTTTTTCGCCAGGGCCGCGCCGTGGTCGTAAAGCTGCAGGGTGACGCCGACGACATCATAGCCTTCCTCGGCCAGCATGGCGGCCACGACCGAACTGTCGACGCCCCCGGACATGGCGACGACAACACGCGTATCGGCCGGGGCTTTTGCAAAGCCCAATGAGTTCAACGGCGGTGTGCGATCGAGTGGCATGACAATTCTCCGGGAGGTTTGATGCGATATATAAGAAAATGCGCTGTATTCTCAAGGGGGCACTTCATATGTCTTTAAGGCTGCCGTTTAACAATCGCTTTTATGACTAGGATTGGTGAATGGTGGTAGATGGTATGTATCTAAAGAAAGTCGACGGGCCGAGGGCGGTCACATTGCCGGACGGGACAACGTTCAGCCATGCAGATTTGCCCGATCGGGCGACCTGCAGATGGGTTGCATCCCGCAAAGCAGCGGTGGTGCGTGGTGTAGTCTATGGATTGATTAGCCAATCTGATGTATTTGAGAGATATAACATCAGTGAAGACGAGTTCCTTGAATGGGTTCGTGCTGTGTCAGAACATGGGGAGGCTGCCTTGCGTACAACGGCCTTGCAGAAATATAGGCAACTCTAGGTTGTTTTGCTGCAAATCATATGCCATTAACGTGTGATTAATTGTTTTTGTCCACGGTATGCTTTGGTAGAGCAAAGATTGAAGTAGCGGAGAAACCGAATGCGCGTATTGCTGGTAGAAGACGATCCTACAACCTCGAAAAGCATCGAAATGATGCTGACCCACGCCAATTTGAACACCTATGCAACAGATTTGGGGGAGGAAGGGATCGATCTGGCAAAACTGTATGACTACGATCTTATCCTGCTCGATCTGGATTTGCCGGATATGAACGGGCACGAGGTGCTGCGCCAGCTGCGGCTGAGCCGGATTGAAACGCCGATCCTGATCCTTTCGGGGTCCGACGATACCGAAAGCAAGATCAAGGGATTTGGTTTTGGCGCTGACGATTATCTGACAAAGCCGTTTCACCGCGAAGAACTGGTCGCACGCATTCACGCGATTATCCGGCGGTCCAAGGGGCATTCGCAATCTGTCATCAATACAGGAAAAATTTCGGTTAATCTGGACGCCAAGACTGTGACTGTGGATCAAAAGACCGTGCATCTGACGGGCAAAGAATACCAGATGTTTGAACTGCTGAGCCTGCGCAAAGGCACGACATTGACCAAAGAAATGTTCCTGAACCACTTATATGGCGGCATGGACGAGCCCGAGCTGAAGATTATCGA
Organism: Sulfitobacter sp. AS59; assembly: GCF_038899995.1. Lineage (NCBI taxonomy): Bacteria > Pseudomonadati > Pseudomonadota > Alphaproteobacteria > Rhodobacterales > Roseobacteraceae > Sulfitobacter > Sulfitobacter sp. AS59. The sequence continues at coordinate 218,903 of NZ_JBBMQK010000001.1, read as the reverse complement.
CGTCTTTATTTGCAAACTGCGTAAAAAGCTAAGCGTCGCCACGGGTGGTGAAAACTACATCGAAACCGTGTGGGGCCGTGGTTATGTTTTGCGCGATCCGGAACCGGATGCGATGTCGGGCCAAGAAAAGATGGCTGTCGGGCTTTAATCTTCTGAGCGCGATATCTGCTAGACCTGCGAAAGATGCCTGCGTATTTATGCACCAGTAGTGACAGTAAACTGGGGCAGTGCTTTGAATTCAGATATCGCCGTTCAAGACCTGACGGAAACCCAAGCACGGGCTGAGTTGGAAGCGCTGGCCGCTATCCTACGCCAGGCCAACTTGGATTATCACGGCGAGGACGCGCCCCGGATCAGTGACGCGGAATATGACCGGCTCAAGCTGCGCAATGCGCAAATTGAAGAACGGTTTCCATCGCTGAAGCGCCCCGACAGCCCCAGCGAGCAGGTAGGGGCTGTACCGTCCGAGGGGTTTTCCAAGGTCACCCATGCGGTTGCGATGCTGTCGCTGTCCAACGCGTTCGATGATGAGGACGTGATCGATTTCGATGCGCGGATTCGAAAGTATCTGGGTCTGTCGCAAGAAGCAGAGCTTGAATACACGGCAGAGCCAAAGATCGATGGCCTGTCTTTATCGCTTCGCTATGAAAATGGGGTTTTGGTGCAGGCGGCCACGCGCGGCGATGGGGCCGTCGGCGAAAATGTGACAGCAAATGCCAAGACCGTCGACAATATCCCCCAAAAGCTGGACGGCGCACCCGACCTGCTTGAGGTGCGCGGCGAAGTATATATGAGCCACGCCGATTTTGAGGCGCTGAACGAACGTCAACTGGCCAACGGCGGCAAACCCTTTGCCAATCCGCGCAATGCGGCGGCGGGGTCTCTGCGTCAGCTGGATGCTGAGATTACCCGGTCGCGCCCGCTAAAGTTTTTTGCTTATGCATGGGGTGCATTATCGGCACCACTGTCGGATACCCAATATGGCGCGATCAAACAGCTTGAGGCGTTTGGTTTTTCGGTAAATGCGCTGACAGAAATCTGCAAAACGCCGCAGGATCTTATCGACCATTATGCGAAGATCGAAGAACAGCGCGCGACACTTGGCTATGACATTGATGGCGTGGTCTACAAAACAAATGATCTGTCGTTGCAAGAGCGTTTGGGCTTTCGGTCAACAACGCCGCGATGGGCCATTGCGCATAAGTTCCCCGCTGAACTGGCTTGGACACGGCTTGAAGATATCACAATTCAAGTCGGTCGCACCGGTGCCTTGTCACCCGTTGCGCGGTTGAAACCGGTCACGGTAGGCGGTGTCGTCGTGTCAAACGCGACGCTGCATAACGAGGATTATATCAAAGGGCTGGACAGCAAGGGCAACAAAATCAGGGACGGCAAAGACATACGCATCGGCGATTGGGTGCAGGTGTATCGCGCGGGCGATGTAATCCCTAAAATTGCAGATACTGATCTGAGCAAACGCCCTGCCGATGCCGAACCCTATGAATTTCCAACCATATGCCCCGAATGCGGCAGCGATGCGATCCGCGAAGAAGGGGATGCCGTCCGCCGCTGCACAGGTGGGCTGATTTGTCCGGCGCAAGCTGTCGAAAAGTTGAAGCATTTTGTGTCACGTGCGGCGTTTGACATTGATGGTTTGGGCGCAAAACAGGTCGAACAGTTCTATACTGACGGATGGATCGCCGAGCCTGCGGATATTTTTACGCTGAAAGAACGTTATGGCAGCGGCATGCAGCAGTTGAAAAACCGCGAAGGTTGGGGGGATAAATCCGCCGACAAGCTGTTTCAGGCGATTGAGGATAAGCGTAAAATACCGCTGTCTCGGCTGATTTTCGCCCTTGGAATTCGCCATGTGGGCGAAGCTGCGTCAAACCTTGTGGCCCAGCATTACACCACGTGGGACGCGTTCGAGGCCGCGATGGCCCAAGCAGCACCGATGGAAGGGCCCGCTTGGGATGATCTGATTGGTGTCGATGGCGTGGGTGCGGTGATGGCGAAATCTTTGGTTAACAGCTTTAACCAAGAGGCCGAGCGCGCGTCGATTGACCGGCTTGTGGCGGAGTTAACCATTCAAGAGACCAAGCGCCCATCGACCGAAGGGTCGCCTGTCGCGGGCAAAACGATTGTGTTTACCGGCACGCTTGAGAAAATGAGCCGCGCGGAAGCCAAAGCGCGCGCGGAACGTTTGGGCGCGAAGGTGTCGGGATCGGTCAGTGCCAAGACCGACATCTTGGTGGCCGGGCCGGGGGCCGGTTCCAAGGCGAAAAAGGCGGCTGATCTGGGGATCAAAACATTGGACGAAGACGAATGGCTTGACCTGATTGCAGGCTTATGACGGGCCGGCCCGAACCCCTTTTCCCGCTGTTCGCGGGGCTTGAAACCCTCGAAGGGGTAGGGCCGAAAACGGCGCAGCATTTCGCACAGTTGAACATTCTCGCGCCGCGTGACCTGCTGTTTACATTGCCATATTCCGGGATTGACCGGCAACTGCGGCCGACCATCAAAGACGCGATTTTGCCCGACACGGTGACCGTGGCCATCACCGTCGGCCCACACCGGCCAGCGGCCAATAAAACCGGCGCGTACCGCATCCATGTCGAAGATTCGCAAACGTCGTTTCAACTGGTGTTTTTCCACGCGCGCGGGGATTATCTTAAGCGCCAATTGCCCGAAGGATCGCGCCGGATTGTGTCCGGGCGGGTCGAATTATTCGACGGGATGGCACAGATGGTGCACCCCGATTTCATGGTGGCCGAGGACGAAGCGGACCAGGTACCCGCGTTCGAGCCTGTCTATCCGTTAACCAGCGGGATCACGCAAAAACTGATGTACAAGGCCACGCGGGCGGCGCTGGCCCGGGCACCCGAATTTGACGAATGGATTGATCCGTCGCAGAAAGCCAAGGCCGGTTGGCCCGATTTCAACGTGGCGATCCGCGCCGCCCATGACCCTGAAACCATGGCCGATTTATCGGCGACGGCCCCCACACGGGAACGGTTGGCCTATGATGAATTCATGGCGCATCAGTTAACGCTGGCCCTGGCCCGCGCCAAGGAACGCCGCAAAAAGGGCAGGCCTAGCCAAGGGACTGGTGAGCTCCAAAAACGGGTTCTGGCGGCGTTACCCTACAAGCCGACCACCGCGCAGACCCGTGCAATTGCCGAGATCGCCGCGGATATGGCCAGCCCGCAGCGCATGAACCGGCTGTTGCAGGGCGATGTGGGCGCGGGCAAGACCTTGGTCGCCTTTATGGCGCTGCTTGCGGCGGTCGAATCCGGCGGGCAGGGCGTGTTGATGGCCCCGACAGAAATCCTTGCACGTCAGCATCTTGAGGGGCTGCAACCGCTTGCTGAACAAGCCGGTGTGGTTCTGGAAATCCTGACCGGCAGGGACAAAGGGGCCGAACGCCGGGCCAAGCTCGCGGCCTTGGCCAGTGGTGCGATCCAGATTTTGGTCGGCACCCATGCCGTATTTCAGGCCGATGTCAGCTTTGCCGATCTGCGCCTTGCCGTGGTTGATGAACAGCACCGTTTTGGCGTGCGGCAACGGCTTGAGCTGGGGCAAAAGGGACATCTGGCCGATGTCTTGGTGATGACGGCAACGCCGATCCCCCGGTCCCTCGCCCTGGCGCAATATGGGGATATGGACGTGTCGGTCTTGGATGAAAAGCCAGCGGGGCGCAAACCGATCCGCACGGCCTTGGTCAGTACCGACCGCATTCCCGAAGTGGTCGAACGCCTGCGCGCCGCCGTTAACGAAGGGCGGCAATGCTATTGGGTTTGTCCGCTCGTCGAAGAAAGCGAAGTCAGCGACCTGATCGCGGCCGAGGAGCGGTTTAAACGTCTGCGCGCAGCACTGGGCGAAGGCGTAGTTGGCTTGGTGCACGGGCAGATGCCGCCCACCGAAAAAGACGCCGCCATGCGGGCGTTCCAGAATGGTGAAACCAAGGTGCTGGTTGCCACGACGGTGATCGAGGTTGGCGTTGACGTGCCCAATGCCAGCATCATTGTGATCGAACGCGCCGAAAGCTTTGGTTTGGCGCAGTTGCACCAGCTGCGCGGCCGTGTGGGGCGGGGGCAGGCGGAATCGACCTGCCTGCTGCTGTACAAATCCCCACTAAGCGAGACAGGCAAACAACGGTTAGAGGTCCTGCGCGAGACGGAGGACGGGTTTGTGATCGCCGAAACCGATCTAAAGATGCGCGGCACAGGCGATTTGATCGGTACGGCACAATCGGGTGTTCCGCGTTTTCGGGTCGCCGATCTGGAACGTCAGGCAGCATTGATGCAAACCGCCCAATCCGACGCCCGCAAATTGCTGGCCGATGACCCCGAACTGGCAAGCCACCGGGGGCAGGCCGCGCGGATGTTATTGTGGCTCATGCGGCAGGATGAGGCGATCCGTTTGATTACAGTGGGTTAGCGGTTTTCGACACTCTTTGTTCGCAAATGTTCTCAAAAAGTTCTTTACACAGCGTTAAAAAAATGAGAACAAAGAGGCAACAGAGAGTGGAGGACGCAGATGACAACGTTTAGAACAGTCAAAGCCATCGCCAAACGGTCGCAAGATACGATTTTGCAAGATGCTGTTGGTATGGCCGCCTTGGTTGTGATCCTTGTTGCCGGGTTGCACATTCCCTCTTTTGTTTGACTTCTGCCTACGCACTTTGTGTCGTATTGATCTAGGAAACGCATCTGTCCCAAACTTTATGCGTTCAACCACACTGCCTGTCCTTGGTTGAAAACGCCGATTGTCCCCTCGGCACCCGGATCAACACGAGCCTGCACAAATAAAGCGTGACTGCGCCGCCATCCCTTTGGATGTGCGGCGTTTTTTTTAGACCGTTGTCGGGAGTATTAACGAGTCTCGGCAACGCCTTCGGACTGGCTTTGCTGCATGGCTTCGGCCAGTGCTTCGATCGTTAGCAGGATCGACGCATGGCGGTTTTTATAATCAACAGCGGGGGTCAGTACCTCGAACCCATCGAACGGCGCGTCGGGAACCGGGCCCTTGCCCTTGAGCATCGCCTTAAGCTGGTCGCGCGCAGTTTCGATCTGGGGCAAGGTTGCACCGATTGCCGCGGCACCCGATACCGCTGCCGCCGCCTGACCCAATGCACAGGCTTTGACGTCTTGGCCCATCTCGGCCAGCTTGCCGTCTTTCACGACCACATCCACCGTCACGGTCGACCCACACAGGGGCGAGCGCCGCGTGACCGTCGCATCGGGATGATCCAGCCGCCCGACATGCGGAATGTCAGCTGCCAAGCCCAAAATACGGGCGGAGTAGAGCTTGATCAGATCCGTGTCGGCACTCATGGCTGTTCCTTTCTGCGCGTACACCCTACATAAGCCACTAAACAGATGATGCAAAAATAAATTGGGGGTCCCCATGGAATTCGATCCAAGCACATTGAAATATAACGAGGCCGGGCTGATCCCCGCAATCGCCCAAGATGCGGAATCGGGCGAAGTGCTGATGATGGCATGGATGAACGCCGATGCGGTAAGCCAAACGCTGGCCACTGGCCGCGTTACCTACTGGAGCCGTTCGAGGCAATCTTTCTGGATCAAGGGCGAAACCAGCGGCCACGTGCAAGAGCTGGTCGAGTTCCGTATTGATTGTGACCGCGATTGTCTGCTGGTCGTTGTGAACCAGACCGGTGCGGCGTGTCACACGGGGCGGCGGAACTGCTTTTACACCTTGGTCGATAATGGTGTTGAACGTATCACACTGGACGTGATGGATTAACGACGCCAGCTAAGCACTTGTCATTAATCGGATATCTTGCGGCGATGCCCCTTCGGAGCGATAGAGAGATATCGCCCGCGCGTCGTCGCGTTTGGCCAACCGTTTGCCATGTTCATCGCGGATCAGTTTGTGGTGGTGGTAAAGCGGTGGTTTATGCCCAAGCAAATGCAGCAACAAAACCTGCACTTGCGTAAATTCAAACAGGTCGACACCCCGCACCACATGGGTGATCCCTTGGGTGATGTCGTCCAAGGCAGAGGCAAGGAAATAGGCCGCGGTTTGAATATCTTTCCGCCCGATCACAATATCGCCGACAGATGCAATAATCTCTTCCCGATCAATGACATGAACGCCTTTCTTCAAGTCGCCAAGCTCCGTAAATGACAACGGCTCACCGCCCAAGGCATCCATTGCGCGATCCATATGCAAGCGCAGCGCGTCCGTGGGGCCGCGCTCTGACATGCTCCGGTGCTTGCAGGTCTGCGGATAGACGGCGTGCGGCGCACCCTCTTGCGGGGCGGCCAAGGCGGCGGTGATATCTTTGCGGCTGCAGCGGCAGGGATAGGTTAAACCCTGCGCAATCAGTGCCTCAACACTTTGATTATAGGCGTCAAAATGTTCCGACTGCATCAGGGGTGGCGCGTCCCATGTGATGCCAAGCCAGGTCAGATCATCGATGATCTGCGCGACATACTCCGGCTTTGACCGCTCCAGATCCGTATCTTCAAACCGCAGCAAAAACTGCCCACCTGCCGCGCGCGCCATGTCATGGGCCAGCAATGCGGAATAGGCATGCCCCAGATGCAGCGGCCCCGTGGGGGACGGCGCAAATCGGGTGACGAAGCTCACGCGGAAACGGGCGCGCCGTTCAGCCAGGCCTGCCAGTCTTCCTTGGCGCGGTCGGTATAGGCTTTGTAGCGGTCTTTGCGGCCACGGCGGCCTGATTTCAGCCCTTCAACCGGGGGAAACAGCCCGAAATTGACATTCATGGGCTGGAAGGTTTTCGCCTCTGCGCCGCCACTGATATGGGTGATCAACGCGCCGGTTGCCGTTGTCGGTGGGGGCGGTGTGGCGGTTTCGCCCTTGATTTCGGCCACGGCCAAACGACCGGCCAGCAGACCCATGGCAGCACTTTCAACATAGCCTTCGACGCCGGTGATTTGCCCTGCAAACCGGATATTGGGCTGGCTGCGCAGGCGCATCTGATCGTCCAACAACGTGGGCGAGTTCAGGAATGTATTGCGATGAATGCCGCCAAGCCGCGCAAAGGATGCGTTTTCAAGGCCGGGGATCATCCGCAACACTTCGGTCTGGGCACCGTATTTCATCTTGGTCTGGAAACCGACGATGTTGTACAGCGTGCCCAGTTTGTTGTCGCGGCGCAGCTGCACCACAGCATAGGGTTTGTTTTCCGGATCATTGGCATTGGTCAGGCCGACAGGCTTCATCGGGCCAAACCGCAAGGTCTCGCGGCCACGTTCCGCCATCACCTCGATCGGCAGGCAGCCGTCGAAATAGCCCGCAGTTTCGCCTTCTTTAAATTCGGTCTTATCGGCGGCCAGCAGGGCGTCGATGAACGCCTCGTATTGATCCTTGGTCATCGGGCAATTGAGGTAGGCGGTGCGCTCTTCCTCGGTCTCGCCCTTGTCATAGCGTGATTGCATCCACGCTTTGCTCATGTCGATGCTGTCATGATAGATGATCGGCGCGATGGCGTCGAAAAAGGCCAACGCCTCGGCCCCGGTTTCAGCCGCGATGGCCTGCGCCAGATTGCCCGAGGTCAGCGGCCCCGTGGCAATAATCCAATGCCCCTCGCGGGGCAGCTCGGTAATCTCGCCGTATTCAACGGTGATATTGGGGTGCGCCATCAGCGCGTCGGTTACCGATTGTGCGAAAGGGTCACGGTCAACGGCCAGCGCACCGCCCGCAGGCAGGCGGTGTTTTTCGGCCGTGGCCATAATCAACCCGTTGGCCGCGCGCATTTCCCAATGCAGCAGTCCCACCGCGTTTTGTTCGCTATCGTCCGAACGGAACGAATTTGAACACACCATTTCCCCCAGTAAACCGGTCTGATGGGCAAAGGTGCCGACCTTGGGCCGCATCTCGTGAAGAACGACCTGAATGCCAGCGTTCGCGGCCTGCCAAGCGGCCTCTGATCCGGCCATTCCGCCGCCGATGATATGAAGTGTTTGTGTCATACGGCCGATGTAGGGCAGGGGCGGTATCTATGCAATAGAACCTCGCCAAAACCTAAACGTGGCCAACGACAGTCTGGGGTTACTGGTCCCACGCCGGATCACGTTTTTCCAGAAAGGCGCTGATCCCTTCCTCGGTATCGCGGTGCAGCATATTTTCGACCATCACATCGCCCGTATAGGCATAGGCCTGATCGGTGGGCATTTGCAGCTGATTGTAAAATGCCTGTTTGCCGATTTTGACGGCCACGCCCAGCTTGGCCGCGATCTGGTCCGACAGCGCTTGCGTTTCCATGGCCAGCTCATGTTCAGGCACGACACGGTTGATCAGCCCCAGCTCTTGCGCGCGGGATGCTTCGATAAATTCACCGGTGGTGAGCATTTCAAACGCGTGTTTGCGCGGGATGTTACGGCTAAGCGCGACCATTGGGGTCGAGCAAAACAAGCCGATGTTAACGCCATTGACGCCGAACCGCGTGCCTTCGGCGGCGACGGCCATGTCGCAGGTCGCGACCAATTGGCACCCTGCTGCCGTGGCGATCCCGTGAACTTGGGCGATCACCGGCTGGGGCATCGACTGAATGCCCGCCATCACGCGGCTGCACCGTTCGAACAGATCCTTGAACGCCGCAGCGCCGCCGTCTTGGGTCTGGCGCATGGCGGTCATCTGCTTGAGGTCATGGCCTGCACAAAACGCCTTGCCCCGCCCGGCAAGGGTGACAACCCGTATCGAAGGCGTCTCGGCGATCTCGTCCAATGTGGTTTGCAGCGCCGCCAACATTTCATCCGAGAGGGCATTCAACCGCTCGGGTGCATTCATGGTTAACCTTGCTACCGCACCGTCACTTTCAACTTCGAGAATTGTCATCTTGCCCTCCTGATCAATTTGCCAGAGCGTAGCCCCGACATAAGAAGGAAGACAAGTATGCCGATTATGATGGATGCCGATGCGCTCGCCGTTTTTATGAAAGACGTGTTTAAACAAGTCGCTGATGATTTTGCCATTGACCATGTGGGAGAAACCGACCTGACCACTCGGCTGCTGGTCGGCGACCGCCATTTGCGCCCAGGTGGCACGGTTTCAGGCCCGTCGATTTTCGCGCTGGCCGATGTCAGCGCCTATCTGATGACACTTGCGCGGATCGGGCCAAAGGCGTTGGCGGTGACAACGAACTGTTCGATTGATTTCATGCGCAAACCCGAAGCCGGCGTCGATCTTATCGCCAAAACACGGCTTCTTAAGCTGGGTAAACTGCTGTCGGTGTGTGATGTGCTGGTGTTTTCCGATGGGATGGAACAACCCGTGGCGCGGGCATCGCTGACCTATGCCATTCCGCCAAAATAAATGTATCAAAACACCTTTGGTACAATTGAAAAAAGGGCCGGTGTATACCGGCCCAAGTGAAGAGGTCTGGCTAGCGCCACAGGGACGTTACGCTTTCCAGAACACCCGAATAGACTCATCATGAGCCTGTTTAGGTGTCAGTCCTACGTCATCCAACTGCCACGCCTCTAACTGTTTTAGAGCATGACGTGTACGGCGACGTGTTGCCATTTTCGTGACGCAGACCGCGAATTTTACCGCAATAACAGCTAGAACAGGCGTTCCGCGCTGGTTCAGGATGGCCACTGTTTCAGTGGAAAGGGTAAGGGTCTGTGTCATGAGAATCTCCTTAATATCTAATTGTATTGACACAATGTTGAGTGTACCGTAATAAAGTGGTACAAAATGCAGTACATTTTGAAAAGGAAAACATTGTAATGGGTACAATTTGGCAGCCGTCACTGGATCACGGGGCAGGGCCCAAGTACAAAGCTGTCGTTGCAGCCATTCGGCAAGGCATTGAAACCGGCGACCTGAAAGAGGGCGATAAACTGCCCCCCGTGCGCGATCTGGCGTGGACCTTACAAATTACCCCCGGCACCGTGGCGCGCGCCTATACGATGCTAACCGAAAGCGGCACCTTGCTGGCCGAGGTCGGGCGCGGCACCTTTGTTGCATCAAAGACGCCAACACCCGAACCCGAAGGCCCGATTGAAATTGATGTCATCGCCCACCAGTCGCAAAAGCTCGATGACCACTATAACGTTAATATGTTTTCTCCACATTTGCCGTCAGGCGGGCAGGCACGGCTGATCCGCAAACTGCTGGCCGAAGTGGCGCAGGAACCGCCGTCGGGCATCATGCATTACCCCAGCCGTATCGGCGCGCAACCGGCCCGCGAAGCTGTGGTGCGATGGTTAACCGGCACGCCGATGGGGGCCTTTGATCAGAGCGATGTGGTTCTGTCACATGGCGGGCAACATGCACTGTTGCTGGCGTTTCAGGCGATCTTGCAAGGGCGCAGGCCCGCGATTTTGATCGAAGAGCTATCCTATCCCGGCTTTCGCCGCGCTGCCGAACTGCTGCGCGCCGATGTGATCCCGCTTGCGATGGACGCCGATGGTGTGATCCCCGAGGCGATGGAGGAAGCCGCAAGAAACCACGACGCGCAAATCTTTTGTACCTCGCCAGAAGTCCACAACCCGACCGGCGGCTTTACCCCGGTCGCACGGCGCAATGAATTGGTGCGGATCGCGCGTAAATATGACATTCAAATCGTCGAGGATGATTGTTACCGGATGCGGGTTGAACGCGCACCGACCTACCGCATGCTGGCACCCGAACGCGGTTGGTATATCTCGTCACTGGCGAAAATCCTGACCCCAGCCTTGCGGATCGGTTTTGCCGTCGCCCCCGAAGGACGCACCCCCGATTTGCGCCGCGTGGCCGAATACAATTGCTTTGGCCTTGCCACCCCGTTGATTGACCTCTGCGCGAAACTGCTGACCCATCCGCAAATCGACACCTTGGCCGAAAACACCCGTCAGGGCTTTAACGTTTATGTGCAAAGCGCTGTGAACATTCTGGGCGGCTATGACGTAAGCTGGCGGGCGAATGTGCCCTATCTTTGGCTGCGTTTGCCGCAAGGCTGGCGGGCAGGGGCGTTTTGCCAAGCCGCCGAAGCGCGAGGGGTGCAGATCAGATCGGCCGAGGAATTCGTGAGCCGCGACGCCCGCGCGCCCCATGCGGTACGGATGGCTGTGAATGCAGGTGTTTCGCTAGAAAGCTATGAGGCCGCGATTTTGCGGCTGCGGCAGCTTCTGGATAACCCGCCAGAGCAGTTGAGCGTGTGATTTTTATGGGGTATTATTATACCTAATTTTCAAGACATTGTTTTTGAACGATTATTTCGGAAAAGCTGCGCTTGACGCGACATGGGGCGTGTTTATAACCCAGCCATCAGATAGCGGGGTTCGCGTTTCGGGCCCCTTCACCACATTAACGGGAATTCCCTCCATGAAAACCTTTTCTGCAACACCGGCAGATATCGATAAGAAATGGATCATCGTCGACGCTGAAGGCGTTGTCCTTGGCCGTCTTGCATCGATCATCGCCATGCGTTTGCGCGGCAAGCACAAAGCATCCTTTACACCTCACATGGATTGCGGCGACAACGTCATCGTTATCAATGCTGAGAAAATCCAGATGACCGGCAAGAAGCGCGAAGAAAACTTCTATTGGCACACTGGCCACCCCGGCGGGATCAAAGAGCGCACCAAGGCGCAAATCCTTGAGGGTGCACACCCAGAGCGTATCGTGACTTTGGCTGTTAAGCGCATGTTGCCTGGCAACCGCCTGAGCCGTCAGATCATGACAAACCTGCGCGTTTATGCCGGTTCCGAACACCCCCACGAGGCGCAAAGCCCCGAGGTTCTGGACGTGAAATCCATGAACCCTAAAAACACGCGGAGTGCATAAGCATGGCTGATGAAATCAAAACACTCGAAGGCCTCGAAGCGGCCGTAACCGAGAACATCGGCGCTGTTCAAGGCACCGAAGTTGAAATGACCCCACGCGAGCCCGTCCGTGACGCGCTTGGCCGTGCCTATGCAACCGGCAAGCGTAAAGATGCGGTTGCCCGCGTCTGGATCAAGCCAGGTTCCGGCAAGGTGATCGTAAACGGTAAGGCGCAGAACGAATATTTTGCACGCCCCGTTTTGCAGATGATCCTGGCACAGCCTTTCACCATCACAGGCACCGACGGTCAGTTTGACGTTGTTGCAACTGTTAAGGGTGGCGGTCTGTCCGGTCAGGCCGGCGCGGTAAAGCACGGTGTTTCCAAAGCACTGCAGCTTTATGATCCCTCCTTGCGCGGCGCGCTGAAAGCGGCAGGCTTCCTGACCCGTGACAGCCGTGTTGTTGAACGTAAGAAATACGGTAAGGCCAAAGCGCGTAAGAGCTTCCAGTTCTCCAAGCGCTAAGTTTTATCTTCAGAATATTTGGAAAAGGCCGCTCCTGCCCGGGGGCGGCCTTTTTCGTATGGTGCTTGTGGCGGGCCGACCCTTCGGGGAGAGTTTATTTGGCAAAATGAAACGGGCGGGGTGGTTTTGTTTTGACCCTCGCGTGCTTAGATTGGCAGCAAGGTTAAAGGAGACATCCCCATGCGCTATTCTGTTTTGGATCTTTCGCCCGTCCCTGAAGGGTCGGATGCGCGCCAAGCCATTGCAAACACGATTGATTTGGCAAAGCGGGCCGAGGCGGCAGGGTATCACCGCTATTGGATGGCCGAGCACCACAACATGCCGGGGATTGCGTCGGCGGCCACATCCGTTTTGATCGGCCATGTGGCAGATCACACGTCAACGATCCGGGTCGGGGCTGGCGGGATTATGTTGCCCAACCACGCGCCACTGGCCATTGCAGAGCAGTTTGGCACGCTTGCCACGATCCATGGCGACCGGATCGATCTGGGCTTGGGCCGCGCGCCCGGGGGCGATCAGGCCGTCTATCATGCGCTGCGGCGCGGGATGCAGGGGGGCGACCGGTTCCCTGATGATGTGGCCGAATTGATGAGCTATCTGGATGAAGCGCAGCCCAATGCCCCGGTCAAGGCGCATCCGGGCCAAGGCACCCATGTGCCGATCTGGATTTTGGGATCATCGCTTTATGGGGCGCAGCTGGCGGCGCATTTTGGCTTGCCTTATGCGTTTGCCTCGCATTTTGCGCCGGACGCGCTGGAGGATGCGATCGCTATTTACCGGCGTGATTTTAAACAGTCGGCGCAATGGGCCAAGCCGCATTTCATGCTGGCCGCCAATGTGTTTGCCGCTGATACGGATGCGCAGGGGGCGTATTTGCGGACCTCGATGCAGCAGGCCTTTGTCCGGTTGCGGACGGGAAGACCCGGAAAACTGCCACGCCCCGTCGATGATATTGACGCGGAAGTTGGCACGCAGATGCGCCAAGCGGTCGATCAGGCGTTACGGGTGACTGCCGTCGGCAGCCCCGACAGCGTGCGCAGGCAGCTGGCGGCGATGATTGAACGCTATCAACCGGATGAAATGATCCTGACCGGGCAAATCCACGACCATGCGGCGCGGGTTAAATCCTTTGAAATCGCGGCTGATGTTCTATCGGAACTGGTAGGGCGCGCAGCGGCCTAAGGGCGCGTCTCTAGGCGTCGGGGTCAACCAAACCCAATCCGCGCAGATAAATACCAACGCCGCTTTCCAGCAATTCATCGGCTGGAAAGGGCGATGCCCGGCCGGGTGAGTTTCGTGCGAAAAGTTCGACCACGCCGTGGCTGAACGCCCAGATATGGGCCGAGAACATTGACGCAGGCGGGCGTTTTTCCACGGGAATATGCTGGCTTAGATCGCTTGCCGCCTGTTCCAGCACATTACTGGCCCGATTGGCAGCCGCGGCAAGTTCGGGTGTGCGGTTCACGGAAATTCCGCTTTCGAACATCGCGATGTAATGGCCGGGGTTGGCGCGGGCAAAAGCCAGATAGGCGCGGCTGGTCGCCTCGAACGCCTTGAGGGCGGAGGGTTGGCCGGAATTATACGCCGCCTCCATCAGATCCGCGAAAATCACATAGCCTTGCAGCGCCCCTTCGGCAATCAGGTCTTCGCGCCCCTCAAAATGCCGATAGACGGCGGCGGGGGTCACGCCCGCTTGTTTGGCGGCCTCGGAGAGGGTGAAACCCGTGGGGCCGCGCAGTTCGATCAGTTCGAGCGCTGCGTCGATCAGCGCCTGACGTAGATTGCCGTGATGATACCCTTGTTTAGGCATCCCAAATATCCGGTCCGCCGCAAATTTGATCGTCTATGGCACCAATCGCGCGGGTGTCTTTCTGCGCATAGTCAAACGCGTGCAATACCGTGCGGATCGCCTGCAAGCGCGCGCGGCGTTTGTCGTCTGACCGAATGACCGTCCATGGGGTGACGTCATTATGGCTGCGCGCCAGAGTGTCGCTGATCGCGGCGCTATAGGCATCCCATTTGGCAAGGCCTTTTACGTCGATCATGCTGAGCTTCCACTGCTTGAGAGGATCACGCTCGCGCGCCAGCATACGGCGCAGCTGTTCGGCGCGGCCGACGTTCAGCCAGAACTTGAACAGATGAATGCCGTCATCCACGAGCATCTGTTCAAATGGCACCACTTGAGAGAAGAAATGTTCACGCTGCGCGTCGGTGCAAAAGCCGAATACCGGCTCAACCACGCCACGGTTATACCACGACCGGTCAAAGAAGGCCGAGTTACCGGCACTCGGTAAGTGCTGGATATAACGTTGGAAATACCATTGACCCATTTCGGTTTCGGTGGGTTTGGGCAGGGCGACGATATGCGCCTCGCGGGGGTTCAGGTTTTCACGGAAACGCTCAATCGTGCCACCCTTGCCAGCGGTATCGCGCCCCTCGAACACCATGGCGATCCGGGTGCCTGTATCACGCGCCCATGATTGCAATTTGACCAGTTCGATCTGCAGACGTGCCATTTCCTTGTCATAGCTTTTGCGGCCCATCCGTTCGGAATGCGGATAGCTGTCGCCCAGAATATCGTCCTTTTCCGCGCGTTTGATTTCTTTGCGGATTGAATCGGGGGCTTCATTTTCGAAATAGGCGCTGATTGCCCCGTCAAATGGCAGGTCCATGGCGGCCTCCTGAGTGGTGTTGTTATCTTGTTATGAAGCGTTCCGGCCCCTAGCGCAAACCCGCACGCGCGGTTGCGCGGTCAATCGCGTCAAAAACCGCGCTGTGATCAACATGTTGGGGCATATGGCCAATGCCGGGCAGGGTGGTCAGATGGGCATTGGGAAGTTGTGTCATCAGCACCTTGGCGTGGATATCCATCGGCACAATCGTATCTGCGGTGCCGTGGATCACCTCAACCGGCATGGTCAGGGTGCTGTAGCGTGGGACCATTTCCTTGATATGTGGTAAAAGCGAATTCACCTGTTGGGAATTGGCCCGCATCGATACGCGGCGCAAGGCAAGGTCGGGGCCGATATGACTGATATACCCCGCCGGGCTGGGTTGCGGCGCGAATATACTGTCGATGCTGTGCTGCACCAGTTTTTCAGGCCAGAACCCCGTGATGACGGGGATCAACAAACCACTGCCAAGGGTCGATCCGGTAAGCTGATATTGCCAGCCAAGGCTGCCGGGCCATTCCTCGGACACGGCAGAGACGAGAACGAGTGCGCTGGTCTGATCGGGCCGCGCCAAGCCCCAAGCCAAGGCGACAGCGCCGCCATAAGAGTGGCCCAAAACAATCGGATTATGAACGCCCAGTTGATCGGCCGCTTGCTGGAGCAGCGCCGCTTGATCGGCGGGCGAAGCCGCGCGCTTGTTCCACGCACCGGCATGTTGCGGCAAAACATCTGTCCAGCCAAGGCCGGGGCGGTCGAACAGGATGACGCGGTAGCGGGTGGCCAGTTCATCAACCATGTCAAAGGTGAAATCGCGCATGTTGCCCGATGCGCCGTGGATCAACACCAGATCAGGCCCGCTGCCCTGCACCAGTGCGTGCACCTTGGTGCCGCCGACATCCAGTAACTCCCCAATGGGGGGATATTGCGCATTCGCAGCGGCTTCACGACGGTAAGCGCGCCATTGGACAAGGGCCACCAGCCCCACAATCAGCAGGACAGTTGTCAGCATAGGTTAGGTGCCAATTTTGGTGATATCAAAATGCGTCGACTGGTAAATTTCGTTGATCCAATTGCCATACAGCAGATGCGCATGGCTGCGCCACCGGTTCAACGGCACCTGTGTCGGGTCGTCGTCGGGGTAGTAATTGCCCGGCACGTTGATCGGCACGCCCGCTTCGACATCGCGGTCATATTCGTCTTTCAGCGTGTCGCGGTCGTATTCAAAGTGGTTAAAGATATACAGCGCGCGGTGCGCCGCATCTTCGACCAGACAGGGGCCAACCTCGGAACTGCCCAGCAGAATATTCAGGCCCGGCACGGCCTCAACCTCCGCCGCGCGCATTTCGGTCCAACGGCTGACAGGCACCACGCAATCGTCTGAAAAACCGCGCAAATACGGCGATGATGGCACCAGGTTTGTATGCCTGAAACAGCCAAAGGCCTTGTGATCCAAGATGTGTTTTCTCACGCCGTGGAAATGGTTAATCATCGCCATGCCGCCCCAGCACACGCCAAATGTCGAATGCACGTTGGTTTGGGTCCAATCCATCACCCGGGTCAGTTCATCCCAATAGGTGACATCGTCGAAATCCATATGCTCGATTGGCGCGCCTGTAATGATCAAACCATCGAATTTTTCGTCCCAAACTTCGGACACAGGGCGGTAAAAGCTCTCCATATGGTCCGCAGCCGTGTTGCGTGACTGGTGATCAGACATGCGCAGCAGGCTCAATTCAATCTGCAACGGCGTCGCCCCGATCAGGCGCGCAAACTGATTTTCGGTCTGAATCTTTTTCGGCATCAGGTTCAGCAAGGCGATGCGCAGCGGGCGGATGTCCTGCTTGGCGGCCTGACCTTCATCAAGCACCATAACGCCTTCCTGCGTCAGCACATCATAGGCGGGCAGGTCAGAGGGGAGCTTGATCGGCATAGGTGAATTCCAACTTGAAACAGACGTCTAGAAAGGGGTGTTCAGTAGATAGAGCGCGCGGGCATCACTGCCAAGGGTCAGCCGTCAATCGCTTTGGCGATCAGGTCGACGAAATCCTCTTCGCAGGTCAATGCCGCCACCTGATCGGCGCTTACGGTGACCCCCCAACGGGCCATCGCCTCGTAGCGGGGCTGACGGTGGGCAAGCGCTTGGGCATAGGTCCAACGCACGAAGGCATCAGGATCAACATCGCCTTCTTCGCAGTTGTTTTCGCTTAGATATTCATCCCAGACACGCGCCAAAAATTCGGGCTGATAGGCCATCGGTTTGGGGGCTTTATCAAAGCGGCGGATTAATTCCTGCGTATGGGCATCATCGCCCTTGATCCAGACCAGCAGACATTCCTCGGCCAGGGCGGTCATCAGCGGATCGTGATCATCATCGGGATCGACCCATTCGCAGATCGAGCCGCCGGTGTCGCAAATGAAATGCGGATAATCATACAGGGCTTGGGCACGCTCGGCAAAATGCGCGGTATCCATCAACGCCGACAGCTCCGCCTGTTTGAACGCCTCTTGGCGCTTTGCATATTCGGCCATGGGCAGGCCACCTTTTGCCGGATCGCCCGGTTTGCCCAACCATGTGGCGACGGGGCTTAGGTTATCAAAGGTGATGTTTGACCCGATATAAATGCTGTCGCTTAGCAGCAGATCGCGCAGAAACGGCACCTTCATCGCCTCGGCCTTGGCATTATCCGCGATGGTTTCGCCCAGATAGCGGGTGCCAATGCGGTAATCGATGGAATAGTGAAACCAATCGCCATTGCTGCGCAACAGATGGGCGAGGTGGGTTTTTCCAAGGCCAGACATGGCAAACAACAGCACCTTTTTGCGCGGCGCGGCACGCCATGCATCAGCAGAAGGGTAAAGCATCAGTATCGTCCTTGGATCAAACGGTTTTGCGTTAACTATCAAATGGCTTGCAGATAGACTAGCCACCCCATTACCCCCAAACGCAAAAGCCCGCCGCAGTTTTGCGACGGGCCAGTTTTACACCTGATCAACGGTATTAGAAATTGTAACCGATTTTTACACCCACAGACACGGCTGAGTTGTCTGCAAAGGTTGCTTGAGCTACCCCGCTCGTCGCAGCGCGGGCATCACCCAGCTTGGTATAGCGAACACCAACCGACACATCCAACTGCTCTGTCGCTTGGTATTTTGCACCCACCGACACATATGTGGCGCCGTCCGTCGGCGACAGGGGGGACACAAGATCATCGCCCTGTTCGTCTTGGTAGCCAATAGCCACAGAACCCGACCACTGGTCATTGATGCGACGCCCGATGCCGATTTCATAATCGGTCGAATCCTCGATATCGGTCAGGTTACCGCCGCCTGTTTGGGTGTTGAAAAAGGTTGGCGACACATAAGTGCCGCTATGACGTGCATAGCGCACAGAGCCAAAGACCAAGGTGTCTTTTGCGACGCCCGTCTGGAATTCCAGATTTAGGGCCTCTGGTGTCTCAACAAGTGTTTCGCTTGGCCCGGCCGTAACCGCAGCCCCATTTAGGGTTTCAGTGGTGGACACATGGTGCGAGATTTTCGAGTTATAGGTCAAGGCGACCCGCAATGCGATTTCGGGCTTTTCAAACGCGGCACCTACGACATACCCAACAGCCCCGTCCGAGGCAAAGTCACCTCTATAACCGCTCAGCCCGCCATAGCCTTGGCCGCTCAGGGTGACCGACGCCTTCAGCTCTTGATAACGCAAACCACCATGAACACTGAACGCATCGTTAAATTTGTACCGTGCGACAGCGGTCAAGGCCACGGTCTCTACCGTCGCCTTAGTACCACCATAGGATGGTGAGGTCGCAATCACGGGGAACGCGATATCGGACCCAAACGGTTCATCAACAATCAAACCCAGCGACCATTGATCGGACAATTCATAGCGCAAGGCACCGCTGAGGATGTTGAAGTCATTGGCGATATTGCTGGTGGTTTGGCCACCGCTGCGCACATCTGTGCCGTCAATGCTTGGCGACACTTGGCCAAAGCTCAGCTCAAAGCGGTTGCCGCTTTCGAAAATAATACCAATATCCTGGTTCGATCGGTCAAGCCCACCCGCCTGAACCCCTGTTGCACTGCCGGCCAGCACTGCAACTGCAATCAACTTCTTCATTACTGTAACCCCTCCCAAGGTCAAAAACGGCTCAGGTTCGAGCACGCGTTTTACAATTAGAAAGGGTAAGGTAAACGCTCCGTCAACGAGGACCCAAGGTCAACCTCGGATGACCTTGCGGCAACTAAATCGACTGACAGGCTAGGCGCGTTTGTGTGTCTCAAACCAGAGATTGATGTAGTTACCGGCAAAGATAACGGCCGCCCCGACAAAGACCCAGATGTCCAAAGCCTCGGCATAGACCAGCATCCCGATGATCGCGATTACCGGCAGGCGGATGAAATCAATCGGCACCACTACGGTGGCCGGGGCAATCGACAAGGCGTTTGTCAGACAATAATGCGCCACCAGTCCGGCAATCCCGATCACCAGCAAAAGCGGGCCATGCGTCATGTCAGGCAACGCAATATCGCCATCATACCCCGCCATAACCAACCCGAACGCCAGCTGTGTAACGGTCAGATAAAACAGGATGGTGGTTATGGTCTGGGTGCGGGTCAAACGTTTGGTGAGCATGATCGTCAGGGCAAAAAAGATCGCCGATGACGCCGCCGTAATCACACCGGCATTGATCCCTGCAACGGTGGGCTGCGCCACAATTAAAATGCCGATAAAACCCATGATCGCAGCCAAGGCCCTGATCTTGGTCAGCTTTTCACCCAGTATCAGTGGCGACAACACGATCACCCACAAGGGCGAGGTGAATTCGAGCGCAAAAACCTGCGCGAGCGGAATCACGGTCACCGCATAAAACCACAGGTTCTGCCCGGTAAAATGCGCCAGATTGCGCCCGATCTGAAGCCCCAAGTTGCGCGTGTTGATCTGCCGCCACGCGCCCGTGGCCAAGGCCAAAGTCACAACAATCAGAACACCAACCGCAGAGCGGTACATCATGATCTCGAATGTATCGTAAACACCCGACAGCTCGCGGCCCGCGACGGCCATCGCGGAAAACGAAGTGATCGACCCGACCATCCAAAGCGCTGCCTTAAGGGTCGGGCTCACAACCTATTTTCCAAATGGACTAAAATCCTCGCCGAAGGCAAAGAATCTCTTTTGGTCCTTATTCCCATTCAATCGTGCCGGGAGGTTTGGACGTGATGTCATAAGTGACCCGGTTGATGCCCGGCACCTCGTTGATGATGCGCGTTGCGGTCTCACCAAGGAAATCATGGGTAAAGGGGTAATAATCCGCCGTCATCCCGTCCACAGATGTCACCGCACGCAGGGCGCAGGCGAAATCATAGGTCCGTCCATCGCCCATCACGCCAACCGTGCGCACGGGCAGGATCGCAACAAACGCCTGCCAGATTTCATCATACAGATTATGTTTGCGAATTTGGTCGATATACACGGCATCCGCCTCGCGCAGGATCGCCAGCTTTTCGCGGGTAATCTCGCCGGGGCAGCGGATGGCCAGACCGGGGCCAGGAAACGGATGACGCCCGATAAAGCTGGTGGGCAGACCCAATTCACGGCCCAAGGCGCGGACCTCGTCCTTGAACAATTCGCGCAAGGGTTCGACCAGTTTCAGGCCCATCTTTTCGGGCAAGCCGCCAACATTGTGGTGGGATTTGATGGTGACCGAAGGCCCACCAGAAAACGACACCGATTCAATGACATCAGGGTAGAGCGTGCCTTGGGCCAAAAACTTGGCATCGCCCACGGCGGTCGCGTGTTTCTGGAATACGTCAATGAACAGCCTGCCGATGATCTTGCGTTTGGTTTCAGGGTCGGAAACCCCGTCCAATTCACCCAAGAACAGCTCTTGTTCATCCGCATGGATCAGCGGCATGTTATAATTGTCGCGGAACATTTTCACGACTTCTTCGGCTTCGCCTTTGCGCAGCAAACCGTGGTCGACAAAAACACAAGTGAGCTGGTCACCGATCGCCTCGTGAATCAACACGGCGGCAACGGACGAATCAACACCGCCCGAAAGACCGCAGATCACCTTGGCATCACCCACCTGTTCGCGGATCGCGGCAATCGCTTCCTCGCGGTAGGCGCGCATGGTCCAGTCGCCCTTGAAGCCCGCCAGTTTGACGAAATTTTCGTATAGTTTGGCACCGTTCGGGGTGTGGTGCACCTCGGGGTGGAATTGCACGGCGTAGAAATGTCGCGACGCGTCGCCGGTGATGGCAAAGGGTGCGTTGGGTGAGGTGCCGTAAACCTCGAACCCCGGGGCGATGGCGCTGACATGGTCGCCGTGGCTCATCCAGACCTGTTCGCGGTCTTGCGTGAACCAACCCTCTAGAAGATCAAGCTTTTCTACGGTCGGCGTCACAAAGGCACGCCCGAATTCTGCGGTGCCGTGGCCGCGTTCAACCTTGCCGCCCAGGCAGTGCATCATCACTTGCTGGCCATAGCAAATACCCAAGATCGGCACGCCCAGATCGAACACCGATTGCGGCGGCATGGGTGCCCCTTCGGCGAATACCGAAGACGGCCCGCCCGAGAAGATCACCGCTTTGGGATCAAACTCCTTGAGGAAGGCGTCATCCACCGTGTTGAACGGATGAATTTCGCAAAACACGTTAAGTTCACGCAAGCGGCGGGCGATCAGCTGGGTGACCTGGCTGCCGAAGTCGATGATGAGAAGGCGGTCATGGGAGATATCTGTCATGCAGACTGATTATGGGCGGATCGCCCGCGTGGCAAGAGAGGACTGGGGGCCAGCCCCCAGACCCCCGGGATATTTTTAAGCCAGAGAAGGGGCAAGAGGGGGACAATGTCGGTTTTTGACCCCTAAAGCCGTTATCCGCGTGAAGCCGCCCGAAAGAATAGGGTAGCTAGGCGGCAGTTTTGACGAAAAGGAAAGTAACATGGCGGAATCAGCAAGACGTGGGCGTGGTGGCGGTGGGGCAGCACGGCGAGCGGAGCGTTCGGCCGTGTCCTTTGAGACCGCGAAATACATCGAACGGAATATCCCGAACTTTGAGATTTTGAACGACGAGGCGCTGGAGATCATCGAGCGCAACGCGGATATCGTTCTGGAAGAGATCGGCGTGAATTTCCCAGACAACCCTGAAGCGTTGGAGCTGTGGCGCGCGGCGGGGGCCACTGTGACTGGTGACCGTGTGCGCATTCCGCGTGGTTTGGCGCGCGAACTGTGCAAGACGGCCCCGTCGGAATACACCCAACATGCCCGCAACCCGGAGCGTAACGTCGTGATCGGCGGGCGTAATTTGGTGTTGGCCCCGGTTTACGGCCCGCCATTCGTGCGCGATGCCGCCGGCGGGCGCCGCTATGCCACGATGGATGATTTCAACAAATTCGTGAAGCTTGGCTATATGTCGAAATGGTTGCACCATTCGGGTGGTACCGTGTGCGAGCCGACGGATGTGCCGGTGAACAAGCGGCATCTGGACATGCTGCATGCCCATATGACCCTAAGCGACAAGCCGTTTATGGGCTCTGTTACCGAGCCGAGCCGCGCGCAGGATTCGGTTGATATGTGCAACATCCTGTTTGGTGCGGATTTCGTGCAGCAAAACACGGTCATGACGTCACTGATCAACATCAACTCGCCCATGACATTTGACGATGTGATGATGGGTGCGCTGAAGGTGTTTGCCGAAAACAATCAGGCGGCGATCATTTCGCCCTTTATCGTCGGCGGGGCGATGGCACCTGTGTCGGTGGCGGGGACCCTGACGCAGGTCTTGGCCGAAGTGATGGCCGGTATCGCCTATAGCCAGTTGATCCGCAAAGGCGCGCCGGCGATTTTCGGGGCCTTTGTGACGTCGATTGATATGAACTCCGGTGCGCCCACATTCGGCACGCCAGAGGCCGCGCATATCACATATGGCGCGGGTCAGTTGGCGCGGCGGATGAAACTGCCGTTCCGGTCCGCGGGATCGTTCTGCGGATCGAAACTGCCCGATGCGCAGGCTGCTTATGAAACCGCGAACAGCCTGAATATGGGCCTGTTGTCGGGCGTGAACTTCATGCTCCACGCCTGCGGCTGGCTTGAGGGTGGATTGGTCAGTTCGTTCGAGAAATTCGTGATGGATGCGGACCAGCTGGGCACCTTGCACCATCTGGCCCGCGGCATTGAGATGGACGAGAACGCCCAGGCGTTGGATGCCATCCGTGAGGTAGGGCCGGGTGGCCACTATCTGGGCTGCGCGCACACCCAGGCGAATTTCAAACAGGCGTTCTGGAAATCTGATTTGTTGGATTACAAACCGTTCGAGACGTGGTCGGATGAGGGGTCACGTGACACCCAAACCTTGGCCACGGCGCGGGTTGAAAAACTGTTGGGCGACTATGTTCAGCCCCCCATGGATCCGGCCATTCGCGAGGCGCTCGACGCGTTCGTGGCTGAACGTAAGGCGGCAGAGCCGGACAGCTTTATGTGATCTGATCAAGCCCGCCACGCAAAACGCGGGCCTCGCCGATCATCGCGATAACGACCTCCACATGGCGGACCAGGCAATAGCTTGCGTCCGCCATTTTTCGTTGGTCGTTCAGCTCTGCCTCGATCTCGATCAGATGCATTAACGCGGGGCCGCTGCGGGGCAGGGTGCTGCACCCCAACAGGCGGCGCAAATGGCTTGCCCGTCTATAACGTTCGGAACCAATGCGCGCCGCACGCATCAAGAGAGACGGGCGGTGCAAGCTGTTGAGACGGGTGAGAATATCTTGCATGTTTTCATGTCCTTAAAGGGTTGAGCAGCCCCACGTCGGATGCAGGTACAGCACAACCTTTCCACGAATTTTTCGCCCGTTGCGTCGCTTTTAATCCCTCCGAACGGGATGGTTACGGCTGTTTACGAATTAGAAACAATGATTGAGCGAACGGTCGAATTTTAACAAACGCGTAACCAGTACATCCGTAGGTTATGTGGATAAGTCTGGGGATAAGTCGGCCACCTGGAGAAAAAGGACATTTGCTATGACAGGGCTATTAAACACGCATGCTTCGCCAGTTTTCGCGGGATCAAAGATACCGGGCTGGGTGCCGAGAGAGGCGCGGCACTATCTGTCGCATGTAGAATTGGGGCGCCCCATCCGTGCGCTGGCACGTTCCGCCGATTGCCACGCCTCGACGATTTTACGCCAGATCAGAAAACTTGAAACACGGCGGGATGATCCGCTGATTGACGATGCTTTGGAAACTCTGGGCCGCGCCAGCCGTAATGAAATGCCCGCAGATATCGAAAGGCCCAAGATGAACCAGCCCAATGACCCGAATATGCCAGATGACGAAACGCTGAACTGCGAGGCGCACCGCATTTTACGCCGCCTGTGCGAAACCGGCGCTGTGCTGGCAGTCGCGGCGGAAATGGAGAAGGCTGTTGTGGTGCGCGACGGGGCAGGCGGGACAAGTACCCGCACGGCGGTGGTTGACCGGCCTATTGCGCAGGCAATGGCGTTGAAGGGCTGGATTGCGACCAATGGCGGCGGCCGCATCACCCGATATTTTATTACCGCAGCGGGGCGCACGGCCCTTGAGCAGTTGCTACAGCAGGAAAAACCCCGCGCGCTACAGGGCTTTGCCGATGCACAAGCCGAGTTTACCCCCCAACAAGACGAAGACGAGACGCCGCGCATGTCGCGCCGGGCGCGCTATACATTGGCCGAAAGCCCCTTGGCCGCCCTTGCGCGGCGCCGGGACAAGGATGGCACGAACTTTCTGTCGGACCGGTTGGTGCAGGCAGGAGAGCGGTTGAGAGAAGATTTTGAACTGGCGCAAATGGGCGAGAAGACCACCCAGAATTGGGACCGTTTCCTGACCCCCGGCGGTGACGCACCAAGCGGCAGCTTTAGCGGCAGCGCGCCGTCAGCGGCACGTGCGCGGGTTGCCTCGGCGCTGGCCGATTTGGGACCGGGACTGTCAGATGTGGTGTTGCGCTGTTGTTGCTATCTGGAAGGGTTGGAAACAACGGAAAAGCGGCTTGGCTGGTCGGCGCGATCTGGCAAGATCGTGCTGCGCATCGCCTTGATGCGGTTGCGCAAGCATTATGACGAAACACTCGGGCCAGAAAGCGCGATGATCGGATAACCAAAAATCACCAACGGTGGGGGCAGCGATGGCGCGGCAGTGATATGCCGCGCCATTTCTTTATTCTGCGGCGGCTTGTTGCTGGGCTTGGCCGAGACCCACGCGGGCCAGAAACGCATCAAGCTGTCGGCGCGCGACATCCGCAGGATCAACCGTGCCGCCGGCATCGGCAAATGTCATCTGCAACACCGTGCCTTGGTCGCCATCACGCGCATCGCGGGGGCGCCAATCGGCATCCAGATGATCGGCCATGTGCATTTCATCCACGACCTCACCATCGCTAATCAACCGGATGACAGGGTGAATAAACGCGTCCGGCTCTTTGCCAAAAACATTGTTCTGGCGTTTGACATGCAATGCATCGGCACCGAAATCCCCATATTCCAACGTGACTTGCAGAAACCGGCCCGTGGTGAACGGCGCGTTTTTCGTCCAAGATACCGGTACATCATGATAGGTTTTACCCGCCTCATCTCCGTCCAGCAAAATCAGATCAGCCATGAAACCGGGCTGAAGGAATATCCCCGAAGCCGTGCTGATACGGTGAATGATACTGTCGCCGAGAGCCGATGCTGTGAGCGGCGTCGTCACGGTGGGGAATTCGGTGCCCTGCACCCGCGCCACGATCAAATCAGCCAAGCTTTTTACATTATGTCGAAAGCCGTGAATGAACCCCGACATGGTTTTCTTGTAGTCGCAAGATTGCATAATCGTCCCGGCAAAGAACAACCCTTTGACGTTCTCGCTTTCCCACTCGCCGGTCATGACGGGGAATTTATCAAAATGGCGCAAGGCGGGTTGGATATCTGGGGCAAAGATCGAATTGTCGAATTGGAACCCTGTGCAGGCGATAACATGATCGTAGGTCAGCACAATCTCGTGCCCCTCGGCCGCCGTCATCGCGGCGCGCACGGTGCAAATGTCGCCGTCCTTTGTGATCTCAAGCGCCTTGGCGTCAATCACGGCGTTCTGGGATTTCAATTGATAGGTATCGAGGAAGTTATTGTTCACCGCCCGCAGGTTACCCACAAAATGGGTCTGCCATGCGAACTTGATCGGGTTCGGGCTCATCACGTGGATGCTGGCGGCGTGTTCCACCAGCGAATCCGCTGTCTCAAAGGCCGAGTTGCCCTTGCCAAGTATCAGCACCCGTTTGTTTTCGTAAAGCGCAGGATCGGTATCAAATTCGGTATAATTCGCGGCCAGTTCGAAACCTTCGATGCCCGGATCCCAGGCTTGGCTGACCCCTGTGGCCACGATCACATTGGCTGCATGATGGGTGGCCCCATCGGCGCAGGTAATCAAAAACCCGTCGTCGGATTTTTCGATTCTCTGAACATCGGAATTGCAGATGATGTGATCAGCCAAGGGTTTGGCAAAGGTTTCGGCATAGTCGATAAAATCATCGGCACTGGGAAAATACTTGCGGCTCCAGTCCTTGAACAGAATTCCCTCGTCATTCAGCAGCGAATTCCAGTCGTGGCGCAGGCGGGTTTCGGGATTACTTAGGCCCGTATGAACCTTGTTGATCGAAATAAATGTGCGATGCCGTGGAAAATTTCGCAAAAACGCGCTGATCTTGTCCGACCGCTCAAGAATGGTAAATGACAGCCCCTTTTTGGCGAAGTAATAGGCGGCCTGAAGCCCGGCAGGGCCGGAGCCAATAATGCAGACATCTTGGGTCTTGGTCGGTGTAGACATAAAATTTCCCTTTTTACTGTAACAATCCGATTTGCGACAACCATAGGGGCGATATATGGCGGTGCGAAGGAAAAACATACACGCAGGGCGGGGATTTCCATTTGCCGCAGGGGGGCGTAACCGTTTGGAAACACGCATAAGGCCGAAAACCCGCCATGCGCCCGACGCCCCTTTCCTGTAGGGCACGAACCGACTACATTGCAGACGAACCGCCATACGGAGCCTGATCATGCGCGACCTAAAGATTCCCGAGCAGCGCCACCCCGAGAAAGCCAAACGCCCCGACAATCCGCAGCCGAAAAAGCCTAGCTGGATTCGCGTCAAGGCACCCGGCGGTCAGGGCTATGCTGAGACGGCCAAGATCATGCGCGAGAACAAGCTGGTCACAGTATGCGAGGAAGCGGGCTGCCCCAATGTGGGGGAATGCTGGTCGCAAGGCCACGCGACCATGATGATTATGGGCGAGGTTTGTACCCGCGCCTGTACCTTCTGCAACATCGCAACCGGTAAACCGCCCGAAGATTTGGACGTGTTCGAGCCGGGCCGCGTCGCCGCTGCCGTGGCCAAGCTGGGCCTGAACCACGTCGTCATCACATCCGTAGACCGCGACGATATCGACGATGGCGGGGCTGAACATTTCGCCCAAACCATTCGCGCCATTCGCAAACGGTCGCCCGACACCACGATCGAGATTCTGACCCCCGATTTCATCCGCTGCGATCCGTCTGTGCTTGAGACCGTCGTCGAAGCGCGCCCTGATGTGTTTAACCACAATCTGGAAACCGTGCCGGGCCTATACCCTGAAGTCCGCCCCGGCGCGCGCTATTTCCACAGCTTGCGTCTGTTGCAGCGGGTCAAGGAACTGGACCCGTCGATGTTTACCAAATCCGGCATCATGGTCGGCTTGGGCGAAGATCGCCAATCCGTCATTCAGGTCATGGAAGACATGCGCGCCGCCGACATCGATTTTCTGACCATCGGGCAATACCTGCAACCCACGCCGAAACATCACCGGGTGGACCGTTTCGTGCACCCTGATGAATTCGCATCCTATGAAAAGGCGGCGTTCGGCAAGGGGTTCTTGATGGTATCAGCGACACCGTTGACCCGGTCCAGCTATCACGCAGGCGATGATTTTGCCCGCCTGCGGGCCGCCCGTCTGGCGAAACTATCAGCGCGTTAGGTTAAAGCCCGCGGCCGATACGGGTCGCGGTTAACCACTCGGGCCAATAGCCCGCATATTCCAGAGCAAAGATGATCGCCGCGACCAGAATGATGGCAAAGATGAACTTGACCCGCCGCGGCGACGGCGGGTTTTGCGCCCAGCGTTTCATGCGCATGAACCAGACGGGGCTCATCATGTGAAACGCACCTTGCCGATAAAGGGCAGGTTGCGGTCGCTTTGGGCAAAATCGATGCCATAGCCCACAACAAATTCATCCGGTATTTCAAAGCCGATCCAATCGGCCTTCATATCCACCTCGCGGCGGCTGGGTTTGTCCAGCAGCGCAATGGTTTTCAGACGCGCCGGTTCGCGCGACATCAGCAGATTGCGCACGTGATGCAGGGTATGGCCGGTATCCACGATATCCTCGACAACCAGCACATCGCGCCCTTCAATTGCGCCGCGCAAGTCCTTGAGAATGCGCACTTCTCTGCTGCTTTCCATGCCGTCGCCATAGCTGGACGCCTCAAGGAAATCGACCTCGATCGGCAGGTCCAGCTCGCGCACCAGATCGGCAATGAACACGAACGATCCGCGCAGCAAACCGACCACGACCAGCTTCTCGGTGCCATCGAATTCAGCTTGAATTTCGCGGCACAAAATCTCGATCCGCGCGGCGATCGATTTGGCAGAAATCATTTCATCGATAACATAAGGGCGCGTTGGCATGGGTTTAACCTTGAAAAAGGGGCATTTAAGATTTCATAAGGGCTAACTTCTAGACAGATGGAAATCAATGCCTACCCATTCAGAGACCCGCGAACTGCCCTACACCGCGCAACAGATGTATGATCTGGTGGCCGATGTGGCGTCTTACCCCGAATTCCTGCCTTGGACAGCCGCCGCGCGCATCAAAAGCCGCGACGACAGAGGCGATCACGAGGTGATGGACGCCGATCTGGTGATCAGTTTCAAAGTGTTCCGCGAACGGTTCACCAGCCGTGTGGTGCTGTGGCCTGAGGCGAAAAAGATCGACACCGAATATCTGGACGGGCCGTTCAAGTTCATGAAATCCAACTGGCATTTCGAGGATGCCGGGCAGGGTGCCTGCAAAGTGCATTTCTTTGTCGATTTCGAGTTCAAGAACCTTGTGCTACAAAAGATCATCGGCGTGGTGTTTAACGAGGCCATGCAACGCGTCGTCCGCGCTTTTGAGAAACGCGCGGCGGACTTGTATGGGGCAAAGGCTTAGGGGCTGCGAGGGGGCGCGGATCGATGTCGTGGCAACGGCAGCAATCAGTCCAAGCTTACTTGGGATAGGTGCCTTCTTCAAACCGGCAAAATTGCTCATATTGAAGATTCACATCCAAGTCCGAAATCGTGATGACGCCGATATTTGGGGCCTCTTCACTTGGCTTAAAAGTGTCCCAATTCCATTCTGGTCGCGGAGCTGGGGCTTGATACAGGATTGAGCGCATCGTCGAAAACGGGACGCCGCGTATCGTGCCAGAAATGGGACGGTGAACATGCCCGATGAACAAATATTTCACACAATCATATTTCGAAACCAAGTCCAGAAAAACATCCCCATCTGCCAAACCGTCGGCGTCCTGCATCGGCAAACCGACAGCCATGGGTGGATGGTGCATAAAGATGTAGACTGGTTTGTCTGCGTTATTTTCCAATACGTTACGAAGCCAATCAAGACGCTCTTGGCATAGCTCGCCAGCGTCTGATCCGACCTTTAATGTATCTAAACACACAATAAATCCGCTGGGCGTGGAAACCGAGAATTGAATGAACTCTTTCATACAAGTGTCAGGTAGCGATAGGTTTTTCCTAAACAGCTTACGATCATCATGGTTGCCCACCATTGGCAGCAGGGGAACGTCAAGCTTTTCAAGCAGCTTGGATATCGCCTCGTAATTTTCCCGTGTCCCTTGGTTGACCATGTCCCCAGAAATCACACAAAAACTGGCGTCAGAATGGTTTCCGTTGATGTGATCCAAGGCACTTTCCAGCCGAACGCGGGGATCGTGACCCAATATGTCGCCTTCATATGAAAAATGAGGGTCAGACATCCAAATTACTTTCAGCATGCTCGCCACCTTTCGATCTGTCGTTGTGTCAGAGCTATAGCAACCGACGACCGACAGGAAGGTCCACGAAGCAAAACCGCAGTTCGGAAAAACCCTCGAACATCTCCAAAAAAAAACCCTTCCAACAAAGGCCTGCGGGCATCTCAATCCGCCGCAGGCCCCTGATGTGTTTAGCTGGTCAGCTCGTAGGCGCGTTCGCCGTGTACGGCCAGATCTAGGCCGGTGATCTCGTCTTCTTCCGAGACACGCAGCGGGGTGATCGCTTTGCAGATGAACAGCAGCGCCACGGTTACGACCGTGGTGTAGACGCCCACAATCGCCAGTGACCCAAGCTGCGCGGCCCATGAACCGGCACCAAAGGCGGCGATCATGATCGTGCCGAAAATACCGCCCACGCCGTGTACGGCAAAGACGTCCAGCGTGTCGTCGATCTTGGCCTTGTTTCGGATCAGCACAACGGCCTCTTGGCAAAGCACACCAGCGACGGCACCGATGATCAGCGCCTCCCACGGGCCGACGAAACCGGACGCGGGGGTGATCGACGCCAGACCGGCGATTGTGCCAGTGACGATGCCAACCATGGATGACTTGCCAAATTTGACACGTTCCCACAGCGCCCAGGACAGCGACGCCGTCGCGGCCGAGATATGTGTGACCGTGATCGCCATGGCCGCACCACCGTCCGCGGCCAGTTGCGAACCGCCGTTGAAGCCGAACCAACCGACCCAGAGCATCGCGGCACCGATCATCACATAGCCGGGGTTATGCGGCGGGGTGTTGTGGTTTTTGCGCGCGCCCAGAAAATAGGCGATGATCAACGCGGCAATACCTGCGGTTTCATGCACAACGATGCCGCCCGCGAAATCTCGCACGCCCACGTCGCCAAAGATACCGCCATCGGCCAGAAAACCACCGCCCCAGACCCAATGCACGACCGGCGCATAGCAGATCAGCATCCACAGCCCCGAAAACAGCATGACAAAGCCAAAGCCGATCCGTTCGACATAGGCACCAACGATCAGCGCGGGCGTGATGATGGCAAAGGTCATTTGAAACGCGAAAAACAAGATCTCGGGCAGGGTGCCTGACAGGCTGTCGGCGGTCACTCCGCTAAGGCCCAGTTTATCCAAACCGCCCCAGAAACCAGATGTACCGGGCCCGAAAGCGATGGAATAGCCGACGAAAAACCAAAGCACGCTCATGAGACATGCAATCGCGTAACAATGCATGAAAACGCTCAGCACATTGCGCCCTCGCACGAGGCCTCCGTAAAACAGCGCAAGCCCCGGCAATGTCATAAACAGAACCAAGGCCGTCGCGGTCATGATCCAGGCTGTATCAGCAGCATTCATTGGTGAATTCCCCCCATTAATTTTACTTGGAGGGTGGCAAAGCCGATGGGGCTACGCAGTGAAAGTTAAAAAGCAGGCAGAACCGCCATTTAATCGTGCATTTATGCAAGTGCCTTAATGGTGGGCGCTATATCGGGCGGCTTGCTTAATATATAATCAGTTTGAAACTGCAGCCAAAAGCAGGTTCAGCGCATGGTCGCGGGCCGCCAAACGCACCTTGCCGCGGCCCAAGGCACCGAATTCTTGGGTGTGGGCATCGACGTGATCCGACGTGGCGATGGCAAAGCACACGCGCCCCTCGGGCTTATGCTCTGACCCGCCGGGGCCCGCGATTCCGGTGATGGACACGGCGATATCCGCCTTGGAATGCGCCAGCGCGCCTTGGGCCATTTCGCGGGCGACCTGTTCAGAGACAGCCCCGAATTGATCTAGCGTTTCTGGCGACACGCCCAGCAGATCGATTTTTGCGTCATTGGTATAGGTCACAAACCCACGGTCAAACATCGCGGATGATCCGGGCAAATCGGTCAGCGCCGCCGCGACCATGCCGCCCGTGCAGCTTTCGGCGCAGGTGATCATGACGCCGCGCGCGATGGCGCGTTCCAGCAAGGCAGCCGCGTCAGAGAAGCCCATGATACAGCCCCGCCAAGGCAATCACGCAGATCAGCGCAAAGACACCGGCAATCACATCGTCAAGCATCACACCAAGCGCGTCGCCGCGCCGGTCGGCCCAACCCACCAACAGCGGCTTCCAGATGTCGAACAGACGAAACAGGGCAAATGCGGCAATCCAGCCCGGCCACATCACAAGGATGTCCAAGCCCATTGACCACGCCGCATAGCTCAGCGGCAGCAGGGCGATCCACTGGCCTGCGACCTCGTCTATCACGATCTCGGACGGGTCGTGGTCATCACTGCCCGCTGTCATTTTCGCAGTCGCCCACCAACCCGCAGCAAAGGCCACGATGATCCCGATCACCAGCAAGGGGAACCCGCCGATCACATGCAGTAACCATCCCCACGGCAGGGCGACCAGCGACCCCCATGTGCCGGGGGCAGGGCGTATATATCCGACACCCAAAACAGTCGCGATCAGCTTTGCAAGTTTCATAATTTCACCAATGTTGCTGTGGCCATGCAGGCGATACCTTCGCCCCGTCCGGTAAAGCCCAGACGTTCCGATGTGGTTGCTTTAATTGATACCCGATCCGCTTCAATGCCCAGATACATCGCCATCACGTCGCGCATCGCAGCGGCATGTGGGCCAACCTTGGGGTGTTCGCAGATTAGCGTGCAATCGACATGGGTCAGGGTGAACCCCTGGGATCGGGCCAGATCGGCGGCATGGGTCAAAAAGATATGGCTGGCAGCGCCCTTCCACTGCGGATCAGAGGGCGGGAAATGCTGGCCGATATCGCCCATGGCCAGCGCGCCGTATATTGCGTCCGTCACCGTATGCATACCAACGTCAGCATCGGAGTGACCCACAAGCCCTTGATCGTGATTAATTTTCACGCCGCACAACATCACATGATCGCCCGGACCAAAGGCATGTACGTCAAAGCCGTTGCCGGTGCGAATGTCCATCTGGCTCTCCAATATACGGGCGGCCCGGGTCAAATCGCCGGGCATTGTTATTTTCAGGTTATCGGCGCTGCCGGGGGTGATGGCAACGGGCAATCCGGCGGCACGGGCTACTTCCACATCATCGGCGGCTGTGCCTTCGAACGCGGCATGGGCGGCGCGAATGGCGGCGGTGTCAAAGCCTTGCGGCGTTTGGGCTGCATAAAGCGCTGTGCGGTCTTGGGTGCCTGCGACCTCGCCATCCTCGCCCAGCCACAGGGCATCGGTGATCGGCACCCCCGGCGCGGCGGCAGGGCCATCCACCAAGGCATCGAGCACGCCATCAATCACCGCGCGGGAAACGCAGGGCCGCGCCGCATCATGGATCAACACCTGATCGGACCCGTCTACCAACGCCAAACCATTGCGCACCGACGCCGCGCGGTCGGCACCACCCGTGGCGATCAGGCAACCGCTGGCGCGGAACCTGTCCGCCTGATCCATATCGCTGTCGTTCAGAACAACCACGATGGTGTCGATCCTGTCGTGGTTTTGAAACGCGGCCACCGTGTGGTCGATCACGCGCTTGCCGCACAGCGCCTGCCACTGTTTAGGCACAGCACCACCTGCGCGCGTGCCACGCCCTGCGGCGACGATAATGGCGGCAATTCTTGGCGGTGATGACATCGGCGGCCCCTTGAAGTGTTAGCGTGGTTTTAGGCAAAGCAGGACTGCGGCGCAATCTCTTGGCGCATCTGCTTAAAAAATAGGCAGCAGCACGCATATATCTGCCATAAAGCCCCAGCGTTTCTTGAGTTCAGGCAAGGCTGTCGCTACACCCAATGGAAATGCACAAGGATTAATCATTTGGGTCTTACCGATCTGCCATTTACCCTAAACCCGCCTGTTTTACTTGCACCCATGGCCGGGATTACGGACCTACCCTACAGAAATATGGTCGCGTCCTTTGGGGCGGGGCTGGTGGTTTCTGAAATGGTGGCATCGGAAGATATGATTAACGCACGCCCCGGCACCCGCGAGAAAGCCGAACTGGGTCTGGGTATCGAAGGCACCGCCGTGCAGCTTGCCGGCCGCGAAGCCGCCCCGCTGGCAGAGGCAGCCCGCATGGTCGAAGCGCAAGGCGCGCGGGTGATCGACATCAACATGGGCTGTCCCGCCAAAAAGGTCACCCAAGGTTATTCCGGTTCCGCGCTGATGCGCACCCCGGATTATGCCCTGACGTTGATCGAAGCGGTGGTGAATGCGGTATCGGTGCCAGTGACCCTGAAAACCCGCCTTGGCTGGGATGACGCGATGCTGAACGCGCCGCACATTGCTGCGGCGGCGGAAAACGCGGGCATCACCATGATCACGATCCATGGGCGCACGCGCTGCCAATTCTACAAAGGCTCTGCCGATTGGGCCGCCATCGCCAAGGTGAAAGACGCCGTGTCGATCCCCGTGATCGCAAATGGCGATATCATTGACAGCACCACCGCGCGGACGGCCTTGAAACAATCCGGCGCGGATGGGGTCATGGTCGGGCGCGGGTCGCAGGGGCAACCGTGGATCTTGGCGCAGATCGCGCATCAGCTGTATGGAACCCCCGCGCCGCTTGTGCCGCAGGGCGCGGATTTCACCCGCATGGTCGCCGATCACTACGAAGAGATCATCCGCTTTTACGGTTCCACCATCGGATTGCGCGCCGCGCGCAAACATCTGGGTTGGTACATGGACACCTGCGCCACGCCGACCGACCTGCGCCGCGCCATTCTGACAGCACCCGACCCGCAAACCGTGCACAGCCTGATCGATGACGCCATGGTCGCGCACCCCGCAAAGGCAGCAGCATGATGAGCATGGACGCGGTGTTTAACTCGCTGCCGGTGCCCGCCGTGTTGATCGGGCCTGATGATAAAATCGTTGATCTGAACTCCGCCGCCGAAGGGTTCCTGAACACCTCGGCCAAATCGGCCAAAGGCATACCCGTCTGGGATCTGATCGCCGTAAATGCCCCGCTGGAGGAGGCATTTGGCCGCGCACGCAAACATGACACGCCGTTGTTCGTGAATGACGTTGATGTCGGTAGTGGCCAACGCCCACCCGCGCTGTCCGATCTGCATCTGGCCCCGCTGAACGGCATGCCGGGCCATATGCTGCTGATGATCACCCCGCGTGAATTTGTCGGCAGGATGAGCCACAACAATCAGGTGAAATCCGCCGCTAAATCCGCGATTGGCATGGCCGAAATGCTGGCCCACGAGATCAAGAACCCGTTGGCGGGGATCACGGGTGCGGCGCAACTGCTCAGCATGAACCTGAATGCAGAAGACCTTGAGCTGACCGATTTGATCGTCGCGGAATCGCGCCGGATCGTAAAGCTGCTGGAACAGGTCGAACAGTTCGGCAACCTGATGCCGCCCGAGCTGGGGGCCGTGAACCTGCATGACGTGCTGGACCGCGCCCGTCGGTCCGCGCTGCTGGGTTTTGGTGCGCGCATGACCATCGTCGAAGACTATGATCCGTCCTTGCCGCTGGCATTGGGCGACAAGGATCAACTGCTCCAAGTCGTTCTGAACCTTGTTAAAAACGCTTCTGAGGCCGCAGGAGAGACCGGCGGCACCATTCGGCTGCACAGCTTTTACGAACATTCCTTCCGTCTGCGCCGCGCGGATGGCAGCGGCCAATCGCTGCCCCTGCAGATCGAAGTGATTGATGACGGCCCCGGCCTGCCGCAATCCATTCAGGATGATGTTTTTGAGCCCTTTGTGTCGGGCCGTGAAAACGGCACCGGGCTGGGGCTGGCGCTGGTCAGCAAGATTATTTCCGACCACGGCGGCTGGATTTCGGTCAATTCCGCGCCCGGCAAAACCGTATTTCGTATTTCACTGCCACGCGCCGACAAGGCGATGCTGGCGACCCTCGCACCCGAACAGGAGACATAAAAATGGATGGCACAGTTCTGGTCGCCGACGACGACCGCACAATCCGCACCGTCTTAACGCAGGCGCTGACCCGCGCCGGGTGCAAAGTGCATGCGACCTCCAGCCTGACCACGCTCATGCGGTGGGTCGGCGAGGGCAAAGGCGATGTGGTCATCTCGGACGTGGTGATGCCCGATGGCAACGGGCTTGAGATGCTGCCAAAGATCGCCAAGGATCGGCCCGGCCTGCCAGTGATTGTCATTTCGGCGCAAAACACCATCATGACCGCGATCAAGGCCGCCGAGGCCGAAGCCTATGATTACCTGCCCAAGCCGTTTGATTTGCCTGACCTGATGAAGCGCACGGCGCGGGCATTGGAACGCAACGGGGCACCACGCCGCGCCGTGCAAACCAACGATGCAGGCGACCGCGACGATCTGCCGTTGGTCGGGCGCACACCGGTGATGCAATCGTTGTACCGCGTGGTGGCGCGGGTGATGAACACCGATCTGCCCGTGTTGATCTGGGGTGAATCCGGCACCGGTAAATCCCTGATCGGCAAGGCCATTCACGATTTTTCCGACCGGCGCAATCTGCCGTTCGTCACAGTGACATCCGCCGATCTGCAAGACATCGAAGGGCCAGCGCGCGTGTTGGCACGGGTGCGGGGCGGGACATTACTGATCGACGAAATCGGTGACTTTTCCGAGGAAATTCAAGCCCGTATCGCACGCATGATGGATACACCGGGCGATCACGCGCCGCGTTTTCTGGCCACCAGCCAGTCCGATCTGGCCGCCGCGATGAAGGCGGGCACCCTGCGCCGCGATCTGTATTACCGCCTGTCGGGGGCGACCTTGCACGTGCCTGCATTGCGTGACCGGGTCGAAGACATCAGCCTGCTGGCCGCGCATTTCCTCGAACGCTCTGAAACCGGCAACACCGTGCCGCGCGCGCTGTCCGAAGGCGCGGCCAAAGTGTTTGCCAACTATCAATGGCCCGGAAACGTCCGCCAGTTGGAACATGCCATGCGTCAACTGGCCCTGACCAGCCGCGCGCCGGAAATCACCCAAGTGGAAGCCGAACAGGTCTTGGGTGCGCAGCCCGATCCGGAACCTTTGCGGGCGCAGGCCAATACCGAAAAACTGGGCGCGTCCGTCGAACGTCATCTGCGGCGGTATTTCGATCAACACGGGTCCATGTTGCCGCCTCCGGGTCTGTATGCGCGGATACTGCGCGAGATTGAGGCCCCGCTAATTGAAATCGCGCTGGCCGCAACCGCAGGAAATCAGGCTAAATGTGCCGATTTGCTGGGAATCAACCGCAATACCTTGAGAAAAAAGATCACTGACCTCGATATTGAGGTGACACGCGGTCGTAAGATGATGTAAAAGAGCCACATAACCGTGGCCATCGGGCCTCACAGCCCGATCAGGACCACATTAATAGGCAGTGGATGCATTTATGCATCACATCATCGGTGAGGATTGCGGGTGCTAACCCGGTCACGCAGTTATTATCTGTTACGTCTTGAGCGACTGCGCCGGGTTCGGCGGTATCGCAACTTGGCGACCCTTGGGCTTGTGGTCTTGGGGCCTGTTTTGGCGATCATCACCTATCTGGTCTTGGGGCCATTGGGGCAGGGCAGCAATACGCCCAGCTTGCGGCTGATCCTGCTGACCGACCTCGTCTATATCCTGTTGGTCGCCGCCCTCGTTTTCATTCAAGTCGCCCGCCTGATCGCGGCACGCCGTGCGAAATCTGCGGGGTCGCGACTTCACCTGCGGCTGACCGGTGTGTTCGCGCTTATGGCGCTTATTCCCACCGTCAGTGTCGCGGTTTTCGCGGGACTGACGATCAATGTAGGGCTTGAGGGATGGTTTTCCGACCGTGTGCGCGGTGTGGTTGGCAATTCACTTGCTGCCGCGCAGGCCTACGAATCCGAACAACGCGATGATCTGATCGAAGATGCGCTCACGCTGGCCCGTGGCATCGACCGGGCCCGCGATCAAAATTTACCGCTGGCTGACTCCCAATTATTGGCCGAGGGGCAGTTGCAAATTCAGCGGGGCCTGCGCGAGGCGTATTTGATCGATGGCACAGCGCAGATCAGGACCCGTGGCGATCGGTCGTATTTGTTCAACTACGAAGCCCCAGACGCAGCACAGCTGAGAAGCGCCCAAGAGAACAACGGCCAGCCTTTGGTGATCGAGGATTGGCCAAACAACGAATTCCGCGCGCTTGTGGCCCTCGATTCCTATCTGGACCGGTTTTTATACATCAGCCGCGATGTTGACGGTGAAATCCTGTCTTTGCTGGACGATACCAAAGAAACGGTGCGCCTGTATCAGCAGTTGGAGAACGACCGGGGCAAGTTGCTGTTTGAGTTCGGCCTCCTTTACGTCGGCTTTGCGCTGATCCTTATTCTGGCGGCGGTGTGGCTTGGCCTGTGGTTTGCGGAACGGCTGTCTGGCCCCGTTGGGCGGCTTACCGGTGCGGCGCAACAGGTTGGCGCGGGCGATCTTGAGGTGCAGGTGCGCGAGGCATCGGGCGATGATGAAATTGCCATGCTCGGGCGTTATTTCAACCAGATGACCAAGCAGCTGAAGGCGCAGCGTGAGGCGCTGTTGGACAACACCCGCCAGATCGAACGCCGCCGCAGGCTGTTTGATTCCGTGCTCAGCTCGGTCACGTCCGGGGTTGTCGGTCTTGATCCAGAAGGGCGGGTGGCCTTTGTGAACAAGTCTGCCATGCGGCTGCTGGATTGGGCCGAAGACCAGCAATCACTGGCGATCTCAGTCGCGGTGCCCGAGTTCGGGCCGCTCTTCGATACCGTGGTTTCCGGTCAGGGCGAGGTTGCCCAAGGCGAGGTCAAAGTATCGCGTCACGGCAATATGGAGAACCTGTTGGTCCGCGTCGCCACACGGCGCAGCGAAGATGGTCGCCTAGAAGGCTATGTTGTGGCCTTTGACGATGTCACCGATCTGGTTAGCGCGCAGCGCATGGCGGCATGGGGCGACGTGGCCCGCCGGATCGCCCACGAGATCAAGAACCCGCTGACACCGATCCAGCTGAGCGCCGAACGCATCCAACGCAAATTCGCCCGCAAGCTGCCCGACGATGCGGCTGCGCTTGAACAGATGACGGGCGTGATTATCCGCCAAACCGGCGATTTGCGCCGCATCGTGGATGAGTTCTCGAAATTCGCGCGGATGCCAGAGCCTGAAACATCGGAGCAGGATATCGGCCAACTGGTGCGCGATGCCGTGGTGTTGCAGCAAAGCGGCCAGCCCGATGTGACCATTCACGCCACGTTACCTGACGGCCCCGTTCTGGCGCAGGTGGATGCAACCATGCTGTCGCAGGCCTTAACCAACCTGATTAAGAACGCTGGCGAAGCCATTGAAAGTTTGGTGAAAAGCGGCGCGCCTGACGGTTTCGAGCCACGTATCAAGGTCGCATTGACCGTTCAAAAAACCACGCTGCAAATCGCAATCGCGGACAACGGCATCGGGTTGCCAGAAGACCGCGCGCGGCTATTTGAACCCTATGTAACCACACGCAGCGAAGGAACAGGCCTCGGCTTGCCGATCGTGAAAAAGATAATCGAAGAACATGGCGGAACCTTGGTGCTGGAAAACGCACCTGTGTTCGACGGCCAATCCCATTTCGGTGCCATGGCAATCATTACATTGCCGCTGGCGCCCTCCCCAAAGACAACCGCATTGGAGACCCAAGATGAGTGACATCCTGATCGTGGACGATGAACGCGATATTCGCGAACTGATTTCAGACATTCTCGAAGACGAAGGTTTTGCCACGCGTCTGGCCGGTAACTCAGACGAAGCGGTCGCCGCCATTAACGCAGAACCACCCGCGCTGATGATCTTGGATATCTGGCTGAAAGACAGCCAGATGGACGGCATCGACATCCTCAAGGCGGTCAAGCGGGACAACCCCGATGTGCCTGTGGTGATTATTTCGGGTCATGGGAACATCGAAATCGCCGTCGCCGCGATCAAGCAGGGTGCGTATGATTTCATCGAAAAGCCGTTCAATATCGATCAGTTGCTGGTGGTGATCCGCCGCGCGATGGAAACATCACGTTTGCGCCGCGAAAACCTGTCGCTGAAACGTCGTGATGTAACAAGTGCCGATATGATCGGATCATCGACGGCGTTCAAAATGCTGATGGCGCAGTTGGATAAGGTCACCAAATCCAATGGCCGCGTGATGCTGCGCGGGCCTGCTGGGTCGGGCAAGGAAATTGCCGCGCGTTATATCCATAATAACTCCGCCCGTGCGTCAGCGCCGTTTGTGACCGTCAATTGTGCCAGCGTCGCGCCCGAGCGGATGGAGGAAGTGCTGTTCGGCACTGAAAGCGCCGACCGCGGCGTTGAACCCGGCTTACTCGAACAAGCCCATGGCGGTGTGATCTTTTTTGACGAGGTCGCGGATCTGCCACTTGGCACCCAATCGAAAATCCTGCGGGTGTTGGTTGACCAGCAATTCACCCGCGTTGGTGGCCATGACAAGGTGCGTGTCGATCTGCGCGTGGTGTCCAGCACGAACAAGGATCTTGATGCCGCGATCAAGGCCGAAACATTCCGCGAGGAACTGTATCACCGCCTGAACGTCGTGCCGATTTCCGTCCCGTCGCTGGAAGACCGCCGCGAGGATATTCCGGTACTGGCCGAGCATTTCATTGCCGAGTTTAACAGCAGCCAAGGGTTGCCGTTGCGCAAGTTTTCCGACGATGCCGTGGCCTTGCTGCAAACCATGATCTGGCCCGGCAACGTGCGTCAGTTGAAAAACCTTGTCGAACGGGTGCTGATCCTTGGTGATGGCACTGGCCCGATCGAGGCGCGTGAACTGCCGGGCGAGGATGACAACGCCGATGAAGACGGCCGCGTTGTTCTCTCAGGTGCCTTGGCGACCTTGCCCCTGCGCGAGGCCCGCGAGGCGTTCGAGCGTGAATATTTGCTGACGCAGATCAACCGTTTCGGCGGCAACATCAGCCGCACCGCCAATTTTGTCGGCATGGAACGGTCGGCGTTGCACCGCAAACTCAAAAGCTTGGGCGTGGTGACATCGGCGAAATCCGGCACCCGCATCGCCCATGTCGACGAGGATGCAGAAGTCGACAGTTAACCCCGTGTAACGATCTGAAAACTGCCGTCGTCGTTGCGGATCACGCAGGATTTGTCGTTCAGCGGGGGCAGGGTGGTTGTGGCCCGTTGCGGGGCCGCTTGGGCCACGGCACTGGGGCAGGCGGGGATCGACACGGGCACAAAGCCTTGATCGGCCATGCATTGTGTCTCTACCCGGTTGCGCAGATCAACATTGGGATCGACGGTATAGACCGCCCCCGGCTCGTAATACCCCGGCAAAATGCGGCAACGACCGGCGCTGTTACATATCTCGCGCGGCGGGATAAAGCGGGGCGGCGCGCGGCGGATTTGGGTTGAAACCGGTACCTTGGCCAGTGCTTCGACCTCGCAAGCGGTGGTTTGGCGCTGCACCGCTGTAATATCGGCACCGGGTTTGTAATAGGTGTTCAGCGGTGCGCAGGCCCCAAGGCCGATCAACACCGCCGCAGTCATTGTCACATGTTTCATCGCACCGCTCCCCTTTTGCCGTTATCCCCATGTAGACATTTGAATTGACCCTTGCAAAGCCATCTGTCATTCAAATCAACGATCAAGCGGGTGGTTTCCGCCTTGCCCCGTCATCAGGCGCAACACCAAAGGAACCTTTCATGAAAGTGATTATTTGCGGTGCAGGTCAGGTCGGCTGGCAAATTGCGCGCCATTTGTCGGGCGAACGCAACGACGTAACAATCGTGGACAGCAATGCCGATCTGGTGCGCCGTGCCACGGATACGCTGGATGTCCAGGGCATTGCGGGCTTTGCCAGCTATCCCGATGTGTTGGACCGTGCAGGCGCGCGCGATGCGGAAATGATCATCGCCGCCACCCATTCGGACGAGGTCAACATGGTCACCTGTCAGGTGGCCCATTCGGTGTTCGGCATCAACCGCAAGATCGCCCGTTTGCGCAGCCAATCCTATCTGACGGCGATTTATTCCGACCTTTACCGCCGCGATCACATGCCCATCGATGTGGTGATCAGCCCGGAAAAGGAAGTCGCCGCTGCCGCCCTTCAGCGGCTATCGGCGCCTGCTGCGTTTGACACGGAAACCTTTATGGATGGCATGGCCCATCTGATCGGTATCCAGATCGAAGAGGGCTGCCCGGTTATTAACACGCCCCTGCGCCAGTTGTCTGACCTATTCTCGACCCTGCGCGCTGTTGTGGTTGGTGTGCGCCGTGATGGCACGTTGTTTGCTCCGGAAAGCAAGGACCAGCTGTTTGTTGGCGACGCCTGCTATGTCTTTACCCACCGCGATGACATCCCGCGGACCCTTGATATTTTTGGCAAGAAAACCAGCAAGCTGGAACGTGTTGTGTTGGTGGGCGGAGGCAATGTTGGTCTGGCCGTCGCGCAAAACCTTGAAAGCAAGGGAAAGCGCGTCCGCACCAAGATGATCGAGAAAAACCGCGCCATCGCCGAACGCGCCGCCGAGGCGTTGGAACGCACGATTGTACTGAATGGCGACGGTCTGGATGCGGCGCTGCTGGCCGAGGCGGGGATCAACCGCGCGGATGCGATGATGGCCATCACTGATGATGATAAAACCAATATGCTGGCCTGTGTGCGCGCCAAGGCCGAAGGCTGCCCCTTTGTGATTGCCTTGATCAACGACCCGACTTTGGTGCCCTTGATGCAACCGCTTGGTATCGACGCATATATCAACCCGCGGGCGACGACCGTCAGCTCGATCTTGCGCCACATCCGCCATGGCCGCGTGCGGTCGGTCTACTCCATCGGCGACGCCGAGGCCGAAGTGATCGAGGCCGAAGTGCTGTCAACCTCGCCGCTGGCTGGCAAACGCATTACCGACATTGATTTCCCCGAAGGGGTGTTGGTGGGCATGGTCCAAAAGGGCGATCAGGTGATCCGCCCCTTGGGCAGCACCCGCATTGACGAAGGCGACGTGATCGCTGTTTTCTGTCTGGCCAAAGACGTGCCGCAGGTCGAACAGTTGATGCAGGTATCGATCGACTTTTTCTGATGCCACATCGGGATGCCCCATCATGAGACGCAAAAGCTATATTCGCCGGGAAATCCTTGATCTACCGCTGTTTTTGCTGATTTTTGGCGTCTTTAGCGCCTCCATGATCATTCCCGCGTTCTTTGCGGTGGTCACCGATGATCTGCTCGCATCGCGGGCGTTTTTCTATTCCTGCCTGCTTGGCGTCGTCGTGTTCACCATGATCGCAATCGCCCATTCGGGGCGCAAGGCGCGGCACGGGTCGTTGGGGCCGCTGCTGTCGCTGTTTTCCAGCTTTGTGATCTTGCCTGCGATCCTTGCCATCCCGTTTCTTGAGGCCTTGCCGACCACGCGTTTTATAAACGCTTATTTCGATATGGTCAGCTCGATCACCACCACAGGGGCCAGCCTGTTTGACGATCCCGGACGTCTAAGCGACACGCTGCATCTGTGGCGCGCGCAGGTCGCGTGGATGGGTGGCTTGCTGATGTGGATTGCCGCCTCGGCCATTCTGGCACCCCTGCATCTTGGCGGGTTCGAGGTGACATCCCAAGCCGAACCCGGTAATCCAGACGACCGGCGCACCACGGCATCCGCGCCGATTAACCCGCGTCTGCGTTTGCTACGTTCAGCGGCGGCGCTAGCACCCACCTATCTGGCGCTGACGCTGTTTTTGTGGGTTTTGCTGCTGGCCAACGGCGACCGATCGCTGGTGGCGCTGTGCCATGCCATGTCGGTGATGGCGACCTCCGGTATTTCGCCCTTGGGCGGGACACATGACACCGGCGTCAGTTTTGGTGCCGAAGCGGTGATGATGCTGTTCATGCTGTTCTCGCTGTCGCGGCTGACCTTTTCCAAGGATACGGTCACAGCGACCCAAGGCGGCCTGCGCACTGATCCTGAATTTCGCATGGGGCTGGCGTTGATCATTGGCGTGCCGCTGATTCTATTTGCGCGGCATTTTCTGGGGGCTTTTGACGTGTCCGCCAGCGGCGAGGCTTATGAAAGCGGCAGCGCGCTGTGGGGCGCGATCTTTACCGTCACATCATTTTTGACCACCACAGGGTTTGTCAGTTCGTCTTGGGCCGAGGCGCAAAGCTGGTCCGGGCTGGAAACGCCGGGGCTGATCCTGATGGGGCTGGCATTGATCGGCGGCGGGGTGGCCACCACCGCAGGCGGGGTGAAATTGCTGCGGGTGTTTGCGCTTTACCGCAATGGCGCGCGGGAGTTGGAACGGCTGGTGCATCCCCATTCGGTTTCGGGGGCAGGGACCACGGGCAGACGC
Source organism: Sulfitobacter sp. AS59 (assembly GCF_038899995.1). NCBI lineage: Bacteria > Pseudomonadati > Pseudomonadota > Alphaproteobacteria > Rhodobacterales > Roseobacteraceae > Sulfitobacter > Sulfitobacter sp. AS59. The sequence continues at coordinate 174,632 of NZ_JBBMQK010000001.1, read as the reverse complement.
CTGCAAAGCAACGGGGCCTTTATCGCATGGATCTTTTTCATGCTGTTCGCCCTGTCGCTGGCTGCTGTCACGCTGCTCCTGACCTTTGTCGGGGCCCCGTTCGAGGATGCGCTGGTGATGTCTGTGGCCAGCCTGTCGACCACCGGACCGTTGATCGAATTCGCCGCAGACGCGCCCATTAGCCTGATCGAACTTGGGGATCCGGCCAAGATAATCCTGATCGGTGCCATGGTGTTGGGACGGCTGGAAACCCTTGCCATCATCGCCTTGCTAACCCCAGACCTGTGGCGCGCGTGACACGAATTACCATCTGCCGTACTGTGCTGTGTGACATTTGGGGTGGAAACTCCTGACCGGCATCTACATACTCGTTCTAAATCGGAGCTCGGTCCGCGAGCATCAGCAAGAAAAACAGCAAGAATAAAGGCGAGACCATTATGGCGTCTGACAGACAAAACCTTCAGGACGCATTCCTGAACCATGTGCGCAAAACCAAAGTTCCGGTAACGATCTTTTTGATCAACGGTGTGAAGCTGCAAGGTGTGATCACTTGGTTTGACAACTTTTGTGTGCTTTTGCGCAGGGATGGCCAGTCGCAGCTTGTGTATAAGCATGCGATCTCGACCATAATGCCAAGCCAGCCAATCTCGCTTTACGAGGGTGAAGACGCGAATTGACGCGCCCTCCCTTCCAGATCGACGACACAGCAGGCCCGAAAGTAACCCGGGCTTGGGTGCTGCACCCTGACATTAAAACCGACAACAACCGCCGAATCGCGGAACCGGCCTTGGCCGAAGCCGTCGCCTTGGCCGAAGCGCTTCCTCATTTGGAAGTCGTGGGGGAAGAGGTTGTTATTCTGCGCACCGTGAACGCGGGCATGATGTTCGGGTCCGGCAAGATCGAAGAATTAAAGCGCCGCATGGAGGACGCCGAGGTCGATCTGGTCTTGGTTGATGGACATGTGACGCCGGTACAGCAACGCAACCTTGAAAAAGCATGGGGCGTGAAACTGCTGGATCGCACCGGTCTGATCCTCGAGATTTTCAGCGACCGCGCCGCCACCCGCGAGGGTGTGTTGCAGGTCGAAATGGCCGCGCTGAACTATCAGCGCACGCGGCTGGTGCGGGCATGGACCCACCTTGAACGCCAGCGTGGCGGGTTGGGGTTTGTTGGCGGTCCCGGTGAAACCCAGATTGAATCGGACAGACGCGCCATTGACGAACAGTTGGTCCGGTTGCGCCGCCAGTTGGACAAGGTCGTAAAAACCCGCGCGCTGCACCGTGCCGCCCGCGCCAAGGTGCCGTTCCCGATTGTCGCTTTGGTCGGCTACACCAACGCAGGAAAATCCACGCTGTTCAACCGGTTGACCGGTGCGGATGTGATGGCAAAAGACATGCTGTTTGCCACGCTCGACCCGACCATGCGCAGCCTCGTGCTGCCCGATGGCCCCGAGATTATTCTAAGCGACACGGTTGGATTTATCTCTGACCTGCCGACCGAGCTGGTTGCCGCGTTTCGCGCCACGCTAGAAGAGGTATTGGCCGCCGATATCATCTGCCACGTGCGCGATATTTCCCATGCCGAAACCGAAGAGCAGGCGCAGAATGTCCGTGATATTCTGGCGTCTTTGGGTGTGCCCAAGGAAACCCGCAGCTTTGAGATTTGGAACAAGATCGACCTGCTTAGCCCGGACCGTGCCGATGCCGTGCGCGCCCGTGCGGCTCGCGACGAAAACGTCTTGGCGATTTCGTCACTGACGGGCGAGGGTCTGGAGGAGTTTCAGGCTGTGATTGCCGAAGCCCTGCAAGGGGCAGTGCGTGAGGCCGATCTGGTGCTTGGGTTTGCAGAGGGTAAAAAGCGTGCATGGCTCTTTGCTCAAGAGGTGGTTGTGGACGAAGAGCAGACCGAGGACGGTTTTGCCCTCAAGGTCCGTTGGTCAGCCGAGCAAGAAGCCCAGTTTCAGCGGCTGTAACCCGCTGATCCGCACGCAATAAAATTTTTCCGAAAAATTTTGACCGGAAAATTCGAATTTTCCGCCGCGCGATACATATGGTAACCTGCATCACGGCGGGAGGGCCCTTATGACGCTGATCATTCTATATGTGCTGACCTTCGCGGTTTTTCTGGGGCTAGATATTCTGGGTCTGACCTATTTGGTCAAACCCGTCTTTTCGCGCTACATCGACCCGCTGTTGCTGGATCGGTTTCGGATGATACCGGCCTTGGCCTTTTATGCGTTCTACATTGCCGTGTTCTTGTATTTCGTATCCTGGCCCGCGGTTCTGCAGGACAAAAGCTTGCTTTGGGTCTTTGCAAACGCGGCGCTGATTGGCGCGTTGGGCTATGGCACCTATGAGTTCACCAATCTTGCGACCCTCAAAGACTGGACGCCGAAGATGGTTGCCACTGATTTTTCATGGGGCGTGGTGTTGACGGGTGTTTCGGCAACTGTTGGGGTTTGGGCGACGCGGGTGTTTGTCTGAACTGCGGAGTGATTTAGGGGACCAGCCCCCCGGCCTTTGGCCGTCCCCCGGGATTTTAGTCCATTTGGAATTAGCGGCCTGTTTCTGAGGAAAAGCGCCATGTGCCGGGTTGCATGTTGTTGAGTTGCCAGTCGCCGACTTGGGCGCGGATCAGGCGCAGCGTGGGCAGGCCCACATGGGCGGTCATACGGCGTACTTGGCGGTTGCGGCCTTCGGTGATGGTGATGGAAAGCCATGCATCGGGCACCGATTTGCGAAACCGCACCGGCGGGTCGCGGTCCCACAGCGCTGCGGGCGTGTCGATTTGGCTGACCTTGGCGGGGGCGGTTTTGCCGTCTTTGAGGGTGACGCCGCTGCGCAGGGCATTCAGGGCCGCGTCATCGGGGGTCCCTTCGACCTGAACCCAGTAGGTTTTTGCAAGTTTGTATTTTGGGTGTGATATCCGCGCCTGCAGTGGACCGCTGTCGGTGAGCACCATCAACCCCTCGCTGTCGCGGTCAAGGCGGCCAGCGGGGTAGAACCCCTTTTCATCGATATAGGCGGACAGGGTCGGGCGAAGGGACCCTTCGGTGCCTTTGTCGGTGAATTGCGACAGCACGCCGTAGGGTTTGTTGAACAGGATGACGCGGTTCATGGCTGTGCCGGGATCAGTTTGGTCACGCCCACGGATGCGGCGCGGGCCAGATCCTCGTCCAGCGACATGGGGATATATTCGCCGCGCCGCCACAGCTGGGCGAGGTTGTCATAGTAGCGTGACAGGAAATGCCCCGACTGGCCGGTTGAGGTGATAAAGACCGACGAATCCGGATCGGCGAAATCATAGACGCCGCGGTATCCGGCCCCGTGCACGTTAAAGAACGGATCGGGGCTGGTGCCTTTGGTCCGGCCGCGCAGCAAGGTATTATCGCCGCCCGAGGTCGATTGGCGGATGTTGACGAAGTAGCGCAGGATCGGCACCTCGCCCAACGTGGGGTGATCATGGGTGGCTTGGTGCGCATCGCCCCACCGCAGGGATTCGAGCTGGCTGCCCCATGTTTCATTGATCCAGATCAGGGCGTCATCCAAGGCAAGCCGGGCCATGTCAGGGCAGGTCTCCACTGGGGCGGATTGCAGCACGTCACACCATACAGCGGCACCATCGACATCGCGGAACACGCGTTCGATGAACAGCGGCTCAACATGGTCGAACTCCTCCGCCAGCGGGCCAAGCTCGTCCTGAATCAGGCGGTCCTGCAGGGCGCGCAGCCAGGCGGCATAGATCAGCGGTTCGGGCAGGTGTTCGTTCATCTCGCCCGACCACCCCGCGAGCAAGATCAAAGCGCGTTCGCGTTGGCGCGCGGCGGTGCCTTCGGCGGCGGCCTCGCCGGTGAACCATAGCTCGGCCCCGATCAACGGCAGCAAGGTGCGCGCGGTAAAGCTGACCGTATCAAGCTGCGCTTCGATAAAGCTGTCGCGGGTGTGGACTTGGCGGCGTTGCATCAGGTTACGCCAGCGCTGAATGCGCTGCGTATCGCCCCATAGAAACGACACATGGTTGGGGAAGGGGCGGTCCAGCGTCTTGTTGTTGGTGTTGCCCAGAATACCGCCCAGCGGGGCCACGAATTCGGGGTTGGACGCATAGGGCAGCACCCCCTGCCAGCGGTTGGCGGCGTTCCAGCCGACGGTGGGCATGCGCCCTTGGCTTTGGTGAGCCGGATCGCGGGCGGGCAATGCGCCGATGGTTTTCAGCGCAATCGTGTCGGCATCCACCAGCGTCAGGTTTTGCGATGGGGCGATGTAATCGGCGGTGGCGGCAAGGCCTGCGTCCACCGATTTCGCCTCCATCAATGCCATGGCGGCGGCGAGGGAGGTATCGTCCGGGCTAAGCGCTGTCCAACTCACCGTGGCCACATGGCCGGGCGGGGTGATGGCGGCGAGGTTGTAGTGTCTGCCGGGCAGCACGGGGCCGTTATCCGTCCAGCGCAGGGTCAGGGTGATGGGATCGGCGTCCTTGACCGTGATAATCGACGCACGTTTGGCAAAGGGTTTGAACCCGTCCGGCGTGCGGTATTCTTCGGGGTTGTCTGGGTTCAGCTCTTCTACATAGACGTCTTGGTCATCGGCATAGGACGATGTGATGCCCCATCCCAAGGCGGCGGAGCGGCCGGTTAGCACCACGGGAAGGCCCGGAATAGTGCCGCCGATCACACCACCCGATTGCAGTTCGAGCCGCGCGAGATACCAGATGCTGGGTGCGGTAAAGCCAAGATGCGGATCATTGGCAATCAGCGTGCCGCCGGATGCAGACCGATCGCGCGCCGCAGCCCATGCATTGGATGCCCCGGCCAGCTCAAACGGCTTGAACGGCGACAGCGGATTGGGATCAAGGGGGATGTTTTCGGCGAATTGCGGCAGCTTGCCGGGAACAAGGGCAGCATATTCCGGCAGGGCGGCGATGCCGCTGCCCGGCGCATCGGGTAAAATATCCAGCAGACGTTTCTGATCGGGCAGGGCAAGCGAGGTGCGCGCGCGTTTCACCTCGGCATCCAGATGGCCAGAGAGTTGCAGCGACATCAGTTTCGTCATTGCCAGCGAATCTGCCGGGCGCCACGGGGCGACGGGCACATCGAACATCAGCATTTCGGGCGCGCCCCGGCCCAATGCTTCGGTATTGATCTGGTCAAGACGGGCGTTCACCCCGGCGGAATACGCCTCGAGCGCGGCGCGGGTTTTGGGGTCAAGGGTGTCAACGGATCTGACGGCAAGGGGGTAGAGATCGAACCGGCGCAGCAAGCGGTCAATGTCGATTGTCGCAGGGCCGAACACCTCGGACAGGCGGCCCTGAACGGTGCGGCGCATGGTAATCATCTGCCACAGACGATCCTGCGCATGGGCAAAGCCAAGGCCGTAAAACACATCCTGATCGTTTTGCCCGAAAATATGCGGCACATTGGCGTTGTCGCGCACGATCTCGACCTCGGCACGCAGATTTGGCACCACGACCGTGTCGTCATATTCAGGCAAAGACCGCGACGCGAGCCAATAAATGCCGACAACCGCGACCACCGTTAAGACAATCAACAAGGTGGCCAGACGCATAAGCCACTTAAATACCACTGCCATTGGGTGCTCCTGAATAAACCCCTCAGTTGATTGACCAAACTCTGTGGGCTGTTAGATGTTATACCAGCCAATAGCGCAACTAATAGATAAGGAAAAGACGATGGCAAAACTCGCATTTCTGGGACTGGGAGTGATGGGCGGGCCGATGGCCGGACATCTACAGAAAGCCGGTCACACGGTCACCGTATACAACCGCACAACCGAGAAAGCCCGCCAATGGGCGGAAACCTATGGCGGCGACATGGCACAGACCCCGCGTGAAGCGGCGCAGGGGGCCGATATCGTATTTTCCTGCGTGGGCAATGATGATGATCTGCGGTCTGTCTGCGTGGGCGACGACGGGGCCTTTGCGGGCATGGCCGAGGGGACGATTTTCGTTGACCACACAACGGTTTCCGCCGCAGTAACCCGCGAACTGTACGACGCTGCAAATGCCGCGCAGATCAGCTTTGTCGATGCGCCGATCTCGGGCGGGCAGGCAGGGGCGGAAAACGGCCAACTGTCGATCATGTGTGGCGGCGATAAAGGGGCGTTTGACCGCGCTTTGCCGATCATGGAGGTGTATTCCAAGATTTGCCGCCGTTTGGGCGACACAGGTGCCGGCCAGATGACAAAGATGTGCAACCAGATCGCAATTGCTGGTTTGGTTCAGGGCCTGTCAGAGGCGCTGCATTTCGCCCAGAAAGCCGGGCTTGATGGTCGTGACGTGGTCGAAGTCATCAGCCAAGGTGCGGCAGGCAGCTGGCAAATGTCCAACAGGTTCGAGACAATGCTGGACGACGAATTCAACCACGGTTTCGCGGTGGACTGGATGCGCAAGGATTTGGGTATTTGTCTGGACACCGCAGACGAGATTCAGGCAAGCCTGCCTGTGACCGCCTTGGTCGATCAGTTCTATAAGGATGTGCAAAAACTGGGCGGTGGCCGTTGGGACACCTCAAGCCTGATCAAACGTTTGAACGCCGTCGGCTAAAACAAAAGCGCGGCCCGCAAATGCTGCGGGCCGCGCTTTTCGCTTATGGAATGATCCGCGTGTATTTGCTGCCCTCAAGGGTGGCACCGATGCGCAGACCCGCGCGGCCAAAAACAGCGGCCAGAACCGGCGAAAGCGATGTGGTGGTATCCGCGTTGACGCTGTCGCCCACATTATCAATCACATATTCGACATTCGCACCTGCCGCCCAACCGGGGGAGCGGCGGAAATTGTTCAACGCGTCTTCGGTCATGAAAAACAGAACATGCGCATATTGCTGCGCGCCGATTTGCAGCCCGCCTGTCGCCTTGGTCATCGAATAATAATCAACCGAGATGTTGTTGACCCGCAGCGCGCCGCGCCCGTAACCGCCGCCCAGGCCCACGCCTGCCTCGGTCACCAATGGCATAATCAGCATACCGTTAGATTTCGCGGCCAGCTGTTGGGTGTTCGGGAATTGGCGGTACATTTCTTGCAAGGTTGCATCGACGCGCGCATCGATCTGACCGCTGCCACGGCTTCCAACCCCATTGCCACAGGCCGCGACGGCCCCTGCAGTTGCCAACGCGCCCAACGCAAACGCGCGGCGCGAAAAAGAAGAATTGCTCATTTTAATATGCCTGTAATTGCCTGTGCCGGTTTGTCCCGACTTATGCGCGACCTTATGCCGAAAAATCGATGCTGTCACCTTTTTAGGCCACGAATCGGCGGTGAACTGCCTTTGCCTGGCGGTTTTTGCGCTGATTTAGCGCCCGCGCGCCATTAAACGGGCTACGTCCGGCGCGAAATAGGTCAACACGCCGTCACAGCCCGCGCGTTTGAACCCCATCAGGCTTTCCATCATCACACGCTCTTCCTCGATCCAGCCATTTTGCGCGGCGGCCTTGATCATGCTGTATTCACCGGACACCTGATAGGCAAAGGTCGGCGCGCCAAAGGTGGTTTTCACACGGTGGCAAATATCCAGATAGGGCTGGCCGGGTTTGACCATCACCATATCCGCCCCCTCGCGCAGATCGCGTTCAATCAGGCGCAGGGCCTCGTCGCTGTTGGCATAATCCATCTGATAGGTCTTTTTGTCGCCCGTCAGCGCGCCTGATGCGCCAACCGCATCGCGAAACGGCCCGTAATAGGCAGAGGCGTATTTTGCCGAATAGCTCATGATCATCACATCGCTATGGCCCGCATTTTCCAGACCCGCGCGAATGGCCGCCACGCGCCCGTCCATCATATCAGATGGCCCGATAATGTTGGCACCCGCCTCGGCTTGGGCCAGCGACATCTTGACCAGCGCCTCGACCGTGCGGTCATTGACGATAATGCCATCTTCCACAAAGCCGTCATGCCCGTTGATATTATAGGTATCCAGCGCCACATCCGTCATGATCACCATTTCTGGCTGGGCCTTGCGGATGGCGCGAATGGCACGGTTTGCATTGTTCTGCGGGTCCCAAGCGCCGGCGCAATCCTCTGTCCGGTCCTCTATCCCGGTGTAGGGAAAGATGCACATCGCGCCGATACCCAGATCAGCGGCCTCGCGGGCGGCTTCGACCACCTTGTCGACACTGCGGCGGAACACGCCGGGCATGGAGGGAACCGGTTCTTCGATCCCTTCGCCTGAGCGGACAAACACGGGCCAGATCAGATCCCCCAGCTCAAGCGCGTTTTCGCGCACCAACGCACGGATGCCAGCAGATTGACGGGTGCGGCGCAGTCGTGTCGCGGGATAGGCGGCTTGTTGGGGTCTCATGCAAAATACCTTAGATGTTTCATCACAAGGCTTTGCATTTATTTTTGCACGGCTCAAGGCTAGGAATTAGAGGCAAGCGCCGCTATGAGGGCATAAGCGCGGTACGAATTGCCGCAGATGGCTAATTTTACGATCAAAGACGGGCGTTCCTTGGACTTGTACCAGACAATCTTAGAAGTGATCGACATGCGGTCGTTCTCAAACCTCTGGTTCTGGATCATGTTGGCCGTCGTTTGGTCATCGGCAAGCCACTGGGTCTTGGGCGTTCCTTATGATCTGGTCCTGCGTGCGCGCCGCTACGGAGAGCAAACCCAGGTCGATCTGGAAGACCTGGTCCGCATCAACGTGAACCGTACCCTTTATATCGCGCAGGTGTCGGGTATATTGATTTTGGCCTTTGTCAGTTTTGTTCTGACGGTGCTGTTCATATTGGCCATGTTTTACAACGTCGAATTTGCCCAAGCCGTGCTGTTTCTGGCGTTTCCCTTGTCGATTATCGCCATGCTGAATGTGTCGACCGCCCAGCAGATATTCGAGGAATCCGCCAAGGGCGAATTGCTCTACAAGCGGCTTTCGCGCCATCGGCTCTATACGCAGATCATCGGGATCATCTCGATTTTTGTCACCTCGATCTGGGGCATGTATCAAAACCTCTATGTTGGTCCGTTCGGCGGTTGACAAACCGGCACCAAGGAACAACTGACACTTCATGTCGAATTCCACACAAATAACGCTGTCCGGCGTGCCCGAAGGCTTTGATGCCCGCGCCTTGCTGGACGAGCTGACCAAAAACAAGCGCCCCGTGATCCATGTGGCGCGCGATGACAAACGCATGGCGGCGATGCAGGCGGCCTGCCGCTTCTTTGCGCCCGATGTGCCGGTGATCACCTTTCCGGGGTGGGATTGTCTGCCCTATGACCGCGTGTCGCCCAACGCCGATATTTCGGCGCAGCGCATGGCGACGCTGGCGGGGTTGGTGCATGGGATGCCCGACCAGTTCATCCTGCTGACCACGCTAAACGCCGCCACCCAGCGGGTGCCGGCACGCGCCGTGCTGCGCGATGCCGCGTTTTCCGCCCGTGTGGGGGATCGCATTGACGAGGCCGCATTGCGGAATTTCCTTGTCCGCATGGGGTTTGTACAAAGCCCCACAGTGACCGGACCCGGTGATTATGCGATACGGGGCGGGATTATCGACATCTACCCGCCCGGCGATCTGGGCCCCGTACGGCTGGATCTTTTCGGCGACACGCTGGATGGCGCGCGCCGCTTTGATCCGCTGACCCAACGCACCACCGAAAAGCTGGATCTGGTCGAACTCGCCCCGGTGAGCGAGGTTATTCTGGACGAGGCGGCGATTACGCGTTTCCGCCAGAACTACCGTATCGAGTTTGGGGCCGCGGGCACCGACGATCCGCTTTATGAGGCGATCAGCGCGGGGCGCAAGCACCAAGGTGCCGAACATTGGATGTCGTTCTTTCACGACACGTTGGAAACCATCTTTGACTATCTGCCCAAGGCCACGGTCACCTTGGATGACCAAGTCACCGCGCAGCGGCTGTCGCGGTGGGATAGCATCGCCGACCAATACGAGACGCGCCGTTTGGCCATGGCGAACCGGTCCAAGATGGACAGCGTTTACAAACCCGCACCGCCCGAAGGGCTGTACCTGACCGATACTGCTTGGGAACAGGCGTTGATCGGCAAGCGGGTGATCCAGTTCAAACCCTTGCCGCAGCCCACAGGCCCGAATGTTCTGGACGCAGGCGGGCGCATCGGACGTGACTTCGCCCCCGAACGCCAACAAGAATCCATCAGCCTTTTCGGTGCCTTGGCAACCCATCTTAAGGTAAAGTTAGGCGAAGGCCCGGTTGTCATCGCGAGCTACTCCGAAGGTGCGCGCGAGCGGCTGACCGGATTGATCGAAGACGAAGGCATGGGCGAAACCATCGCCATTCCCAACGGTACACGCATCGGCAAACGCGGCCTGTATCAGGCGGTTTGGGCGCTGGAGCATGGGTTCGAGGCGCCTTTAACCAGCGATGGCCAAAAGCTGACCGTTATCTCTGAACAGGATATATTGGGGGATCGTCTGATCCGCGGCCCCAAACGCAAACGCCGTGCTGAAAACTTCCTGACCGAAACGCAATCCCTGACGCCGGGCGATCTGGTCGTGCACGTGGACCACGGTATCGGCCGCTATCTGGGCATGGAGGTTATCACCGCCGCAGGGGCGGCCCATGAATGCCTGTTGCTGGAATATGCAGAGAATTCAAAGCTGTACCTGCCGGTAGAAAACATCGAACTGCTGTCGAAATACGGCCATGACGAAGGTCTGCTGGACAAGCTGGGCGGCGGGGCGTGGCAGTCGAAAAAGGCCAAGCTCAAGGAACGCATCCGCGAGATGGCCGATAAGCTGATCCGCATTGCCGCCGAACGCGCGTTGCGCCGCGCGCCGGTCATGGATCCGCCTCCGGGCATGTGGGACGCGTTTTCCGCGCGCTTCCCCTATACCGAAACCGACGATCAGATGTCGGCGATCAACGATGTGATCGACGATCTGACCAGCGGCAAACCGATGGACCGGCTGATTTGCGGCGATGTCGGCTTTGGCAAAACCGAAGTCGCCATGCGCGCCGCATTCGTGGCGGCCATGTCGGGTCTTCAGGTTGCCGTGATTGCACCGACGACCTTGCTGGCACGCCAGCACTATAAATCCTTTGCGGAACGGTTCCGGGGCTTCCCGCTTGAGGTCCGTCAACTGTCGCGGTTCGTATCTGCAAAAGACGCGAACACCACCCGCGAAGGGATTACCAAAGGCACCGTAGACGTCGTTATCGGCACCCATGCTTTGCTGGCAAAATCGATCAAGTTCAACAACCTAGGTCTGTTGATCATTGACGAAGAACAGCATTTCGGCGTCGGCCACAAAGAACGCCTGAAAGCGATGCGCACCGATATCCACGTCCTGACCCTGACCGCGACGCCGATCCCGCGCACCTTGCAGCTAAGCCTGACAGGCGTGCGCGATCTGTCGATCATTGGCACGCCGCCTGTGGACCGTCTGGCGATCCGCACCTATGTCAGCGAATTCGACAGCGTCACCCTGCGCGAGGCGTTGCTGCGCGAACATTATCGCGGCGGGCAATCGTTCTATGTCGTGCCGCGCATCTCGGACCTGCCCGAGATCGAGGCCTTCCTAAAGGAACAACTGCCTGAACTGACCTATCTGGTCGCCCATGGCCAGATGGCAGCGGGCGAGCTGGATGATCGCATGAACGCGTTCTACGACGGGAAATATGACATACTGCTGGCTACTACGATTGTTGAATCCGGTCTGGATATTCCAACCGCCAACACCATGATTGTGCACCGCGCCGATATGTTCGGCCTCGCGCAGCTTTATCAAATTCGCGGACGTGTAGGCCGGTCAAAAACCCGCGCCTATGCCTATCTGACCACCAAACCGCGCGCCAAACTGACGGCTACCGCAGAAAAACGTCTGCGGGTGCTCGGCAGTCTGGACACGCTGGGGGCAGGGTTCACGCTGGCGTCGCAGGATTTGGATATTCGCGGCGCGGGCAACCTGCTGGGCGAAGAACAATCCGGCCAGATGCGCGATGTCGGGTTCGAACTGTATCAATCCATGCTGGAAGACGCCATTGCCAAGATCAGGGCGGGCGAGCTGGAAGGCGTGATTGACGATGATGGCCAATGGGCACCGCAGATCAATCTGGGCGTGCCTGTGCTGATCCCGGAAACCTATGTGCCGGACCTTGATGTGCGTTTGGGTCTGTACCGCCGTCTGTCGAGCCTGACCACCAAGGTCGAGTTGGAAGGCTTTGCCGCCGAGATGATCGACCGCTTTGGCAAGCTGCCGCGCGAGGTGAATACGCTGATCCTTGTGATCCGCATCAAGGCGATGTGCAAACGGGCAGGGATCGCCAAGCTGGACGGCGGGCCAAAAGGCGTGACGATCCAGTTCCACAACGATAAATTCGCCTCGCCCGAGGGGCTGGTGACATTCATCCAAGACCAACGTGGACTGGCCAAGGTCAAAGACAACAAGATCGTCGTGAAACGCGATTGGGCGACAGATACGGACAAGATCAAAGGGGCCTTTGCCATTGCCCGCGATCTGGCCGAACATGTTATCGCCAAAGAAAAGCAGGCCAAAAAAGCAAAAGCCTGAGCCGTTTCTCGCTCAGGCTTTCACGCTGTCATTCAGACCGTCTGGGTCAGGTGTAAAGCGACGGCACACCCATTTGTTCGTGAATCTCATTCACCGCCGCAGGTTTCATGCCGTACCCCTTGGCAAGCTGGTGCAGATACTGCGCCTCGTCTTGGGTATCCAGATCAATGGCCAGCAGGGACATTGCGTAAACCTGCGCTTCCATGCCCTCGGGCGTCTGCGCAACCAAACCATCGACATCGACGGGGGCGTCCATACGGGCGTTTACAAACGCCGCTTCCTCGGCATCGACATCGCCAAGGTGGCTGAGCAGTTTTTCGCGCTCCGCCTGATCAAAGGTGCCATCGGATTTCGCCGCTTGGATCATCGCGGCGATCATCAGCGCGGCCAAAACCTCTTGGTCTTGGGACGGTTGGATCGCAGGCGTCGGGTTGGCGTCAAATTGCGAATTCAACACCGCGCCAAAATCTGCTTCTTCACGTTCGGGTTTGCCGCTGGTTGACCCGCCAAGGCCAGCCATCAAGCCGCCAGCGCCTGCCGCACCGGCCAAACCGCCCAACAATCCACCCAGACCGCCACCGGACGCGCTGGACCCGCCAGCGCCGCCCAACTGGTTCAACAAACCACCCAAACCGCCAGAGGCACCGGAACTGCCGCCAAGCTGGTTCAGCAAGCCGCCCAAACCACCAGACGCACCGGTGCTGCCACCCATCAGGCCGCCCAGCATGTCCTGCAAGCTGCCTGCCGATGATCCGGCACCGCCTGCCGACCCGCCCGCCAGACCACCCAGCAAACCGCCAAGCCCGCCAGCGCTGCCCGCATTGGTGCTGCTGCCGCTTTTCTTCATCATCGCGCTGGCACCTTTGGCCACAGCAACGCCGATGGCCACTTTGGCCAGTGTTTTCATCAAGCTCATTTCGGTGACTTCCCCGTTTGTAAATTATGCGCGGAGTGTGTTGTAATTCTGCGACGGACACAACCAGATAGCGATCAACCCCGCGGAACTCGGCGCTTTATTGCGATTGACAACATGCCCGTAACGCGGGTCTGTGAGGCATGGAACGTAAAACTCAAATTGACATGTTTGGCGCGCTGGCGCTGATCGCCTTTGCGCTGAACCTTGCCTTTAATCAGGTCGTAATCAAAGTCACAAACGGGGGCTTTAATCCGGTGTTCGCGGCGGGCCTGCGGTCGCTGGGGGCGATTGTTATCCTGACGATCTGGATGAAGGCGCGCGGGGTCAGTTTTTCCTTTCCCCGGCCCACATGGGGCTGGGCCGTGGTGTCGGGGTTGCTGTTCACGTTCGAATTTACCTGCCTTTTCATTGCGTTAGACACGACAACTGTCAGCCGCGCGTCGGTGATATTCTATTCCATGCCAGTATGGCTAACCATTGCCGTGAATTTCCTGCTGCCCGATGAACGGCTGACCAAGCTCAAGATCATTGGCCTTACGCTCGCCATGGCAGGTGTGGTTGTGGCGCTAAGCGAACGCAGCGGCGGGCATGTCAGTTGGATGGGCGATCTGCTGGCCTTGGCCGCAGCGCTGTGTTGGGCGGGCATCGCGCTGTTGGTACGGGTGACCCCGCTGGAAAAGGTGCCACCTGCGCAGCAGTTGATGTGCCAGGTTGCGATCTCGGGGCCCATTCTGGTGCTGATCGCCCCGCTGTTCGGCCCCCTGATCCGCGACGTGCAAATGATCCATCTAGCCGGATTGGGTTTTCAGATCATCGCCGTTGCCAGCCTTGGGTTTCTGGCGTGGTTCTGGCTGATGTCGGTATATCCGGCCTCAACCGTCGCCTCGTTCAGCTTTCTATCGCCGGTGTTTTCAGTGATTTTGGGCTGGTTGCTGCTGTCCGAGGAGGTGGCCCTATCAGTCTGGGCCGCGCTGGTATTGGTCGCCCTCGGGATTTACCTAATCAACCGCAAACCGCGCGTGGCCCATTAGGTCCCGCAGAACGTCGCCGGTACAATTTCGCTGTCTGTCGGCGGGCGCTGCAGGTCTGTATCGGTGGTGTGATACGGCGTTGCCAAGGCTTTCATCAAACGCTCAAACGGTGCCATATCGCCAGCAACGGCGGCTTGGATCATCTGTTCAATCCGGTGATTGCGCGGTATGATCACGGGGTTGGCGGCATTCATCACGGCCACCGGATCAGCCTCGTCTGCGATGCGCGCCTGCCATCTGGCCTGCCACGCGGCAAAGGTATCTTGGTCAAGGAACTGATCTTGCGGGGCATCGCCAGATAATGCCCGGAACGCATTGGTAAAATCGGCACCGTCTTGCTGCATCAGTGCCAACAGATCGTCGATCAGCGCCGCGTCACCGGCCACCGGATCAGCGATGCCGATTTTCGCGCCAAAGCGTTTCAGCCAAGCCCCCTCGATCAGCGCGGGCATGGCGTGCACGATCTCGGTCGCTTCGGCCACGGCGGCATCGGGGTCGTCCAACTGCTGGATCAATGCGGTTGCCAACTGCGCCATATTCCACACCGCCATTTGCGGCTGGTTCGAGAACGCATAGCGGCCCTTACGGTCGATCGAGCTGAACACCCGATTGGCATGAAACGCATCCATAAAGGCGCAAGGGCCGTAATCAATCGTCTCGCCCGAGATCGAACAATTATCGGTATTCATCACGCCGTGAATGAACCCGACAGACATCCACGCCGCGATCAGTTCGGCCTGTGCCGTACAAACCGCACGCAGCAACCCCATGGGGCCGTCGGCCTGCGGATAATGCCGCTGGATCGCGTAATTGGTAAGGGTGCGCAAGTTATCAACCTCGCCACGATGGGCAAAAACCTGAAATGTGCCGACGCGCAGATGGCTGGCGGCAACGCGGGTCAACACAGCGCCGGGCAGGGCGGTTTCGCGGTAAATATCTTCGCCCGTGGCAACGGCGGCAAGGGCGCGGGTGGTGGGAATGCCAAGGGCATGCATCGCCTCGGACACCACATATTCACGCAGCACAGGACCTAGCCACGCACGCCCGTCACCGCCCCGCGAATAGGGCGTGGGGCCAGACCCCTTAAGCTGGATATCGCGGCGCTGGCCGGTGACATCGACAACTTCGCCCAGCAAAATCGCACGGCCATCGCCAAGCTGGGGATTATAGTTGCCAAACTGGTGACCCGCGTAAAGCTGCGCCAACGGGTCCGCGCCCAATGGCAGTTCATTCCCGCCAAAGGTAAAGGCGAGATCATCTTCCCCGGCATCATCAAGACCCAGTGTTTTCGCCAAGTCAGCGTTAAAGGCCAACAACTTGGGGTCGGCCACAGGGGTCGGGGTGATGCGGGTGTAAAAGCCGGCCGGCAAAGCGGCAAAACTGTTATCAAAGGGGGCGTTAAATGTCATGGCTTAGATATAGCCATCAAACGCCGCATTGCCAGTGCGATCACAGCTTTCGTGTCATGAACATATAGTTATCGCGCGGCCTAAACCCTGCGCGGCTGTACAGTTTCTGCGCAATCAGGTTCTCTTTGTCGACCTCAAGATGGACGGCCTTTACACCAGCACCTGACAGGGCATTCGGTAGGGCCAGCAGCGCCTCGGACGCGATACCGCGACCACGCACGCCGGGGCGAACATAGATTTCGTCAATGATCGCGTCCAACCCGCCAAATTCAACCGACCAGCCAAGGGTAATGATGACATAGCCGATGGGCGCACGGGGCGGGCCGATCAGATAGGCAATACCATGAGGGATACCGTCGAGCAGCGGCGCGATGCCATTGTGCCGGTCCTCGTCCGATTGTTCGATCCCCGCCTCGGCGTGAAAAGCCGTAACCAAACCGATCAACCGCTCAAGATGCTCCGGCTTGGCAAGGGTAAAGGCGGCGCTCACAACCGGGCCAGACGTTCGGTGAGCAGGCCGAAAAACCCGTCCGCATCCAAGTCGCCCATGAAAGTCGCGTTCGCGGCACGATCGGTGACGCCCCACCAATCGGCGACGGTCATGCCCATGGTCAGCTCGGAGTCTGTCTCGATCTCGACGTTGATATGACGGCCTTTGAACAGATCGGGGCGGATCAGATAGGCTGTCACGCAGGGATCATGCAGCGGGGCCCCTTCGGAGCCGTATTTTTCCTTGTCGAAACGTTCAAAGAATTCGGTCATCTCGGCCACGGCGATCCCTACGGGGCTGCCGATGTTGCGAAACGCGTCGTTGCGGGCCGTCGTGACCAGCGCCTTGTGCGTGACATCAAGGGGCATGACCACAATCGGCGCACCTGATTTAAACACTATATCAGCGGCTTGCGGGTCAACGTAAATGTTGAACTCGGCCGCAGGGGTGATATTACCGCCCTCGAAATAGCCGCCGCCCATCAGCACGATTTTCGCTATACGGTTGGCGATCTCAGGGGCCTTTTGCATCGCCGTCGCGATGTTTGTGAGCGGTCCCAGCGGGCATAGCGTCACGGTGCCGGGTGCGTGTTCGCGCAGCATATCGATAATGAAATCCACCGCATGGCCGTCGGCGATTGGCATCGTGGGTTCGGGTAGCACGGGACCATCAAGGCCGGTTTTGCCATGCACATGTTCCGCCGTGACCAATTCACGGCCCAGCGGGCGATCGCATCCGGCAAAGATTTTCACGTCCGTCTTACCCGCCAATTCGCAGATAATACGGGCATTTCGCACCGTCAGATCCAGCGGCACATTGCCCGCGACACAGGTGATCCCTAAAACCTCGATGTCTTCGGGGCTGGCCAGCGCCAGCAAAATCGCCACCGCATCGTCCTGACCGGGGTCGGTGTCGATGATAATTTTGCGCGGTGTCATGGCGTGTCTCCTGTCTTTTATGTTGTCCGAGCCTTGCCGGATGCGACGGGGCTTGTCCAGTGCAAGCGCTTGATCTAGCTGCGTTCCGCCTGTTTTACCGCATCCCACAGCGCGTCCATCTCGGCCAGGTCGCTTTGCTCGGGCGTCTTGCCGATCTGCGCAAGCCGCGCCTCCACGCCCTCAAACCGGCGGATGAATTTGGCGTTGGCACTGCGCAGGGCCGCCTCCGGGTCAAGGCCCAGATGCCGGCCCAGATTGGCCATCACAAACATCAGATCGCCAAATTCCTCTTCTACCTCGGCTTGGGTCAGGGTATCGCGGGCCTCGACCAGTTCGGCGGCTTCCTCAGCGATCTTGGCGACGACATCGCCAGTATCCGGCCAGTCAAACCCCACACGCGCGGCACGTTTTTGCAGCTTATAGGCGCGCAGCAAGGCTGGCAGGCCAACGGCCACACCATCCAGCGCGCCGCCTTGAGCCTTGCCCGCACGCTCAGTCGCTTTGATCTTTTCCCAATCAGCGGTCTGCTGATCGGCCGATTTATCGCGGGATTCATCGCCAAACACATGCGGATGACGCGCGACCATCTTATCGCTGATATTGCGCACCACGGATTGAAAGGTGAAATGCCCGTCTTCTTCGCCCATGGCCGTGTGATAGACGGTTTGCAGCAACAGATCGCCCAACTCGCCCTCCAGCTCGGGCCAGTCGCCGCGTTCAATCGCATCGGCGACCTCATAGGCCTCTTCGATGGTGTAGGGCGCGATGCTGGCGAAATCCTGTTCGATATCCCACGGGCAGCCGGTTTCGGGATCACGCAACCGGCGCATGATTTCCAAAAGCCGCTCAATCCCTGCGCTTTGATCAAAGATCAGTGCATCTTTCGATGTCTCGGCCATTGCAGCCCCCGTGTGTCTGGTGTCAGATGCAACCTGACCAAGATATATGCAGGAGTCCACCCAATGCCCGTCGTGAACCGTATCGCGGATTTTGCCACCTTGATGACCGAATGGCGCAGACATCTGCACACGATACCCGAGCTGGGCTTTGACTGCCCCAAAACAGCAGCGTTCATCAAAGAGCGGTTGCAGGAACTGGGCGCAGACGAAATTCACGAGGGCATCGCGCAAACCGGCATTGTGGCGATCATCAACGGCAGCAGCGATGGCCCGACAATCGGCCTGCGCGCGGATTTTGACGCGCTGCCGATCCTTGAGGAAACAGGCGTTGAGTATGCATCGACACACCCCGGCAAAATGCACGCTTGTGGCCATGACGGGCACACGGCCATGCTGCTGGGGGCCGCAAAATATCTGGCCGAGACGCGCAATTTTGCAGGCCGCGTGGCGCTGATTTTCCAACCAGCAGAAGAAGACGGCGGCGGTGCCCAAGTCATGTGCGCCGAAGGCATGATGGACCGTTTCGACATTGCGCAAGTCTACGGCATCCACAACATGCCAGGGGCCGAGTTCGGGTCGTTTTTCACCACGCCGGGGCCGATCATGGCGGCGGTTGATTCCTTTACCATCCAGATCAACGGGCGCGGCGGGCATGGTGCCATGCCGCACGAAACCGCCGATCCGGTCGTCGCCGCCTGCGGCATTGTCCAAGCGATCCAGACGATCACCAGCCGCAACGTGCCATCGGCGCAGGAAATGGTGATCTCGGTCACGCAGATCCACACAGGGTCGGCCAGCAACATCATCCCCGACACGGCAATGATCAACGGCACCGTGCGGACGTTTGATAAAGACGTGCAGACGCTGATCCGCAAACGCATGGAAGATATCGTTCAGGGGCAAGCGGCAAGCTATGGCGTGACCGCGACGCTGGATTACGAGGTTGGATACCCCAGCACGCAAAACGCGCCCGAACAGACAGCGCTGGCCGCTGATGTGGCGCGCACCGTTGCAGGCGACGCCAATGTCGACGCGGAATTCCCGCGCGTCGCAGGTGCCGAAGATTTTGCCTATATGCTGGAGGAACGCCCCGGCGCCTATCTGTTCCTTGGCGCGGGCGAGGGTGCCGGATTGCACCACCCCAAATTCAACTTCAACGATGATGTGGCCCCCGTGGGCGCGTCGTTCTTTGTGCAACTGGTCGAACAACTGCAACCGGCGGCGGGTAAATAATGGCGCTCGAAGACGCAAAAACTCAGGTAGATCAGGCCTTTACCCGCGATGATCTAAAGGGGCCCAGCTTTGAAAACGCCTTTGGCGGGGCAACGTCATTCCTGCGCCGCCGCTATACCAAGGACCTGACAGGGGTCGATATCGCCGTGACGGGCGTGCCGTTCGATCAAGCCGTGACCAACCGCCCCGGCACCCGGCTTGGCCCCCGCGCGATCCGCGAGGCGTCCAGCCTGCAACCCTATGATCCGCCCTATGGCTGGGATTTCGATGTGCTGAGCGAATGTGCCATCGCCGATTATGGTGACATGGCGTTTGACTATGGCCATACCAGCCAGTTCCCCGCCACATTGACCAAACATATCAAAGGGATATTGGACGCAGGTGCCGCAAGTGTGGTGCTGGGGGGCGATCACTATATCAGCTTTCCGATCCTCAAGGCCTACGCCGAAAAATACGGGCCGATCAGCCTGCTGCAATTCGACGCGCATTCCGACACCTGGCCCGACGACGATATGGACCGGATCGACCACGGCACGATGTTCTATAAGGCGGTAAAATCCGGCATCGTTGATCCGGCGACATCCGTGCAGGTGGGGATCAGAACGACCAACCCGGATACGCTGGGTGTGACCACCATTGACGCACGAGAGATCTATGAGAAGGGGCCGCAAGCCGCCGTTGCCAAGATAAAACAAATACTTGGCGACCGGCCTTGCTATCTAACCTTTGACATTGATGCGCTGGACCCGGCCTTTGCACCCGGCACTGGCACGCCCGTGTGGGGCGGTCTGACGTCCGCGCAATGTGCCATCATGTTGCGCGATCTGGCCGGTATCAATATCGTCGGCGGTGATATCGTCGAAGTGTCACCCCCTTTTGATACAACCGGGGCCACAGCCATTGCAGGTGCCCATGTGGCGACCGAGATCCTTTGCCTGCTGGGATGGAGAATGCGGAACAAATGAGCGTAAAAAATCAACCTATAAGCGGCAATGATCTGGCCCGTTTTTCAGGCCCCAACACCTTTATGCGTCTGCCTTCTGCAAGCGACCTCAAGGGGTTAGACGTCGCGGTTCTGGGCATACCGCTGGATATTGGCACGTCGTGGCGATCTGGCACGCGCTTTGGCCCAAAACAGGTCCGCGCAGAAAGCGCGATGCTGCGGCCCTATAATCTGGGCACGGGGGCGGCGCCGTTTGATTCACTTCAGGTCGCGGATATCGGTGATCTGGCCATCAATACGTTTTCGTTGTCTGATAGTTTGTCAATTATTCAAGACAGTTACACCGAAATCTTAAGGTCGGACGCGATGCCATTGGCGATTGGCGGCGATCATTCGATTACGCTGCCGATCCTGCGCGCAATGGCCAAACGGCACGGGCCTTTGGCGCTGGTGCATGTGGATGCCCATGCAGACGTGAACGAGGACATGTTCGGGGAGCGTGAAACCCACGGCACCGTGTTTCGCCGCGCCTATGAAGAAGGTCTTGTAAACCCCCATAAAACCTACCAAATTGGGTTGCGCGGCACCGGCTATGGTGCCGATGATTTCACCGAAGCCACCGGTTGGGGCTTCCAGCAATTCCCCGCGCAAGAGCTGTGGCACCGCAGCCTGTCACCGCTGGGGGCCGAAATCAGACGCGATATCGGCGATGCGCCTGTTTATGTCACCTATGACATCGACAGCCTTGATCCCGCCTATGCACCGGGGACGGGCACGCCCGAAATCGGCGGTTTGACCACACCGCAAGCGCTGGAACTTATACGAGCGCTCAAGGGTTTGAACGTCGTTGGGGCGGACTTGGTTGAGGTATCACCGCCCTATGACACGAGCGGGAACACGGCGCTGACGGGTGCAAATATCCTGTATGAAATCATGTGCATCCTGCCCGGTGTTGCATACCGCTGATCCGGCGGACGCTCCGCGGGGAGTTTAAAAGGCAAAATGAAAGCAAAGCGAATGATGAGTTTCTTTTGGGTCGTGGTTTTGGTGTTCGTAGGGTTGCAGGCCTATATCCGCTTTGCCCCAAGTGACGCTGCAAACTGGACGGTGGATGCGAATGCAGATGCGCCGGGAACATACCCCAAGGGGGGTGGGTTCAAGGTTGTCGCAAAGGTTGATGGCGACGCGGATGCGCTTTTGGGGGCCTTTGACACGGCCATGATGGCGCAGCCGCGCACGCAAAAGCTGGGTCAGGCCGGCGGGCAACAGATCTATGTCACGCGGTCTTTGCTTTGGGGGTTTCCAGATTACACAACTGCCGCGCTATCTGGCGACCGGAGCCGTGCGACATTCTATAGCCGGTTGCGGTTCGGCAAGTCGGATATGGGTGTGAATGCCAAGCGGTTGCGCGAGATTTTAGGCACCATCGGCATCGCTGTCTAAGCTTGAGCTCTGGCAGCCTTGCCCGACCTCGCGCCACATGGGCACGTTCAGCGACATCTGGCATTGCGCCTGAAACAAGCGGTCGCCGATTTGCATGCAAATGGTTTGGCCCAGCTCGACGCGGCGACCTTGGGTGTTGGTGCAGTAGCAATCAACCGCCTTACCGCTGGGATAGGTCGCTTGCGCGGGTGCCGATTGTGCCGTCAGGCTGAACAACAGCCCCGATATCAGAGCAATCTGTTTCATGAGCCATCATATTAACACATAGCGGCTCTTGACCAAAGCGCTATCATCAGCGACAGAAACCCGATGATCCCCATGGACCGCCTTGCCCAAATCACCCAACGTTTCCAGTTTCTGGAGGCGTCAATGTCGTCTGGGTCAGACGGCGCTGACTTTGCCAAACTGGCCAAGGAATATGCCGACCTGCGCCCCGTGGTCGAGCAGATCGAAGAATACCGCCAGTTGCTGGAAGACATGGACGACGCGCGCGCCATGCTTAAAGACCCCGAGATGGCGGAACTGGCCGAGGAAGAGCTGCCGCGCCTGAAAGCAGCGCTGCCCAAGGCGGAGGACGCCCTGCAATTGGCGTTGCTGCCCAAGGACGCAGCGGATGCCAAACCGGCGATGCTTGAGATACGCCCCGGCACCGGCGGGGACGAGGCCGCGCTGTTTGCCGCAGATCTGTTGCGGATGTACCAGCGCTACGCCGAGGCGCAGGGCTGGAAATTTGATCTGATCGAAGAGCAAATGACCGAGTTGGGGGGCGTTAAGGAAGTCGTCGCCCATATCAAAGGTCAGAATGTTTTCGCCCGGTTGAAGTACGAATCCGGCGTGCACCGCGTGCAGCGTGTGCCGACAACCGAAAGCGGCGGGCGTATTCACACCTCAGCCGCCACTGTCGCAGTATTACCCGAGGCGGAAGATGTGGATATTCACATCGACGCCAATGACTTGCGGATCGACACAATGCGCAGTTCAGGGGCAGGGGGGCAGCACGTCAACACCACCGATTCCGCCGTGCGCATCACCCATATCCCGACTGGCATCGTTGTGACGTCCTCCGAAAAATCACAGCACCGCAACCGCGAGATCGCGATGCAGGTGCTGAAAGCGCGGCTGTATGATGCGGAGCGACAGCGCGTGGACAGCGCGCGGTCGGCGGATAGGGCCGCTCAAGTCGGATCAGGCGATCGGTCGGAACGCATCAGAACCTATAATTTCCCCCAAGGGCGGATGACCGACCACCGGATCAATCTAACGCTATATCGGCTTGATGCCATCATGCAGGGCGATCTGGACGAGATTATCGACGCACTGACGGCGGATGCGCAGGCCCGGATGATGGCGGAGATGGGCCAGTGAGCGCACCAACAGCGGCGCAAGCCATGGCATCGGCGGCGGCACGGTTGCGCGCTGCGGGTGTGCCCGATCCGGCCCGTGATGCACGGTTGTTGCTGGCCCATGCCGCATCGGTGGACGCATCGCGCGTGACTTTGATTGCCCCAGAAGAGATCGCGCCGGAAATTGCAGAGCGCTATGAGAACCTGATCGCATTGCGGGCGGTGCGTGTGCCTGTGTCGCATCTGGTCGGGCAACGCGCCTTTTACGGGCGGGATTTCAAGGTCAGCCGTGATGTATTGGACCCACGGCCCGAAACCGAAACGCTGATCGAACTGGCTTTGTCTGAACCTTTTGACACTGTGCTGGACCTTGGCACCGGATCAGGCTGCATTCTGGTGACATTGCTGGCTGAGCGGCCGGACGCAACTGGCGTCGGGTTGGACCTGTCGGAATCGGCCTGTTTGCAGGCCAGCGCCAATGCGGTGCTGCATGGGGTTCACGCGCGGGCCGACATCCGCCAATCCGATTGGTTCGAGGCGGCGAACGGCCGGTTTGATCTGATCGTGGCAAACCCGCCCTATCTGGCAAAATCGGAAATGGCTGCGGTGTCGCCCGAATTGCGCCTGCATGAGCCTGAAATGGCCCTGACAGACGGGTTAGACGGGTTAAGCGCCTACCGCGTGATTGCATCCCAAGCCCAAGGGTATCTGACCGCCACAGGCCGCGTGCTGGCAGAAATTGGCTGGCAGCAAGGGCCGGACGTGGCAGAGATTTTCAGGGCCGCTGGATGGGGACGGGTACGGATTTTGCCCGATCTGGATGGGCGTGATCGTGTTCTTTGGGCCGACACACCGGCGTGAAACTGCAAAATAAACGCGATCTCACGCATTCTTGACAGTTTGTGCTTGATCGCGCCTGACAGCCGTGCTTATTCAATCATGTTGCAGCGGTGGATGCTTATTGGCGGTCCCGCGCGGCGTTAAGCCCAACAAATCGTATGGCGCGCTTTTGAAGGATGTAGATGCATCCGGCGGCTTTCTCGAAGCACAGCACAACAAGGCTGAACGAATTACATGAAATCTTCAAGATCACGTTCCAGATCCAAGAACAGTCGCAACCGTCAACCACAAGGTGGCGGCAACGTCGTGAACCGCGTGTTCGACAGCTCTGGCCCAGAAGGCAAAGTGCGCGGCACGCCGCAGCAGGTTATTGAAAAATATAACCAGTTGGCCCGTGATGCACAGCTGAGCAATGACCGTGTCGCCGCTGAAAACTTTCAGCAGCACGCAGAGCATTACCTGCGCATGCTATCTGAGGCACAGCGCGAAATGGACCAGCGCCGCGAAGAGCAAGAACGCCAGCAGCGCGAGCGTCAGGAAGAGCAAGAGCGTCAGAACCGCGAACGCCAAGCCGAGCGCGACCGCGAACGGGCAGAGCGTCAGGAACGCGATGCGGCCAATGGTGTTCCCTCCAATGAGGGTGATGCAGAGACCGGCAATCAAAACACGGGCGGCAATGACCAGTCCCAACAGCATGGTCAAGACAGCCAAGACCAGCAGCCCAAGCGCCGCCGCAACAACCGCACTGCAAAGCAGCCGGACCTTCTTGAGGGTGACGGCGCGGCACAGGGCGGGGACGACGGCAGCAATCTGGTTGAAACACCCGAGAACAAGCCCAAGCCACGCCGCGCGCCCCGGCGCAAGCCGCAGGCAAAATCGGATGATACATCTGGGCAAACACCCGAAGGTGGCGATCATACCGAAGCCGCTGAATAAACGGGTTAATGAATATAAAAAAGGCCTCGCATTCTGCGGGGCCTTTTGCGTTTGGGCGACAGCTGTGCGGGTTTAAGGCTTGGCGAGCTCGCGCGCCAATGCGCAGAAAGCTTCTAGCGATACTTGTTCGGCACGCTCCGTCGGTTTGATGCCCGCTGCGATCAGGCGATCCTCGATATCCGGTGCCGCCGCCTTGAGCGCCGAGCGCAACATTTTGCGGCGTTGGTTAAACGCCATCGCGACAACGCGGCTTAGCACGGCGGGATCGGCGGGAAAACGCGGCTCGGGAAGCGCGGTTAAATGCACCACGGCAGAGGAGACCTTTGGCGGTGGGGTAAAGGCCTCGGGCGGGAGGTTCATCACGATCCGCGCATCGGCCCGCCACTGCGCCAGCAAGGCCAACCGGCCATAGGCTTTGGAGCCCGGCTTGGCCACAATCCGTTCGGCAACTTCGCGTTGGAACATCAAGGTCAGGCTGTCCCAGAACGGCGGCCATTCAGCAGGGGTCAGCCAGCGCACCAACAGTTCTGTGCCGACATTGTAAGGCAGGTTCGCGGCGATGCGGATGGGCGGGGTCAGATAGGCCAGCGGGTCAATCTCGAGCGCGTCTCCTTCGATCACGGTCAGGCGGCCGGGATAGGCCTCTGCGATCTCGTTCAGGGCGGGCAGGCAGCGTTTGTCTTTTTCGATGGCCAGCACCCGCCGCGCCCCTTCGGCCAGCAGGCCACGGGTCAACCCGCCGGGGCCGGGGCCGATTTCAAGCACGTCGCAGCCGGACATATCGCCCGCTTGGCGCGCGATCTTGGCGGTCAGGTTGAGATCAAGCAGAAAGTTCTGCCCCAGCGATTTACGCGCCTTGAGATCATGGGTGTTGATGACGTCGCGCAGGGACGGAAGCGTATCGATTGTGGTCATGTTGTGATTTCGCCTTCGGCGAGGATATTTAAGAGCCAGAGAAGCATTAGGACGTCGCCATTTTATGGGCGAGGCGGATGGCTTCGACCATGCTGGTGGGATTTGCGATGCCTTTGCCCGCGATGTCAAAGGCGGTGCCGTGATCGGGCGAGGTGCGGATAAAGGGCAAGCCCAGCGTCACATTCACGCCGCGGTCAAAATCAAGCGTCTTGATCGGGATCAGCGCCTGATCATGATACATCGCAATTGCCGCGTCGTAGCGGGCACGGGCGGCAGCGTGGAACATCGTATCGGCGGGCAGGGGGCCGAGCAGATCGTAGCCTTCGCCTCGCATGGTGACGACCAGATCATTCATCCAGTCGACCTCCTGACGGCCCATTGTGCCACCTTCGCCCGCATGGGGGTTTAGGCCAGCGATGGCGATTTTGGGCTGTGCGATGCCAAATTGTTTCCTTAGCCCCGCAGTGGTGATTTCGATCACCCGGCGCAGGTGGGCGGGCGTCAGGACATTTGGCACTTGATCGAGCGCGATGTGGATTGTCGCAGGCACAACGCGCAGTTGGTCCGAGGCCAGCATCATCACCACATCATCGACACCGGCAAGGGCGGCGAGGTATTCCGTATGGCCCGGGTAGGCGAAATTCGCGCCGTCCTTAAGTGCTTTTTTATGGATGGGTGCGGTGGTCAGGGCGCAGGCGTCGCCCGCGCGCACCAGATCAACGCCGCGTGCAATCACGTCAATCACGGCTTGGGCATTGGCGGGGTTGGCTTGCCCAAGCACGTTGTCGGCGGGGAAGGCATGGGCAAGGACGGGCAGCGCATCGGCGGATGCATCCAATGCCTGATCGCAGCTTTCGATCACACGGTGCGGAATGTCGCCGGGCAGATGGCGCGGATCACCCAGCCAGACCATCGGTACTTCACCCGCCAGCACGGCCCAAGCGCGGGCTGCGACTTCAGGTCCGATGCCTGCCGGTTCACCGCATGAGATGACGACAGGCCGTGCGCCGGTCATTTGCGCACGATACGCGCGTCGGCTTTGAGCTGATCAAGCAGTTGATCCGCATAGCCCACGAGCCGTTCCTGACGCAGCGCATTGATCACGGCCTCGCGGCTTGCTTCTTGGTTCGCGGTCGCGGTGCGGCTGCACATCATCAAGAACATCAGCGTTTGCCCGTCAGAACGGGTCAGTGCCGTGGACACTTCGCCCGGATCAAGCTTGGACAGCTCAATTGCGATGTCTTGGGGAATTTCACCCGGTGCCTTGGTGGCGCGTTCCAGCACGTCTTCAGGCTGGCCAAGGGCCTCTCCGTAAAGATCATTACAGGTGTCAACGCGGGCCTGAATTTTGGCTGCCTGGGCCAAGGTTTCGGGGCTGCGGCCGCCGGGCAGATAATAGGCGGCATATTCAATCGACGAATAGCTGCTGGTCGGGCTGCTGGTTTCCTGGATGTCGCGCAGCTGGAACAGGGCAACGGCATTCGGGATCGGCAGGGGTGCTGTCACTTCGCCCGGGGCAAGGGAAAGGATCAGCGGCTGCAAGGTCGGCGGCAGCAAGGACAGATCTTGCCAGCCCAGACGACCCCCACGACCGCGCGAGGCGGTTGCAGAATATTGCGTGGCATAGTTGGAGAATTCTGCCGTTGATTGCGATTGCGAGATTTGTTCAGCAAGCGCAGTTACGCGCGCGGCGTTTTCGGGTGGGGCGGGAATGATGATCTCGGACAGGAGCACGCGCACGCCACTGCTGTTTGCAGTGCCAAGCGCGCGGTCGATCTCCGCATCGGTGATCTGCACCCGCGATGAATAGCGCGCCCGCACCAGTTCGCGCCAGCCGATGGAATTCACCACAAAGTCGCGAAATGTCTCACGCGACACGCCGGATTGGCCAAGCGCTTTGGTAAATTCTTCGGTGCTCAGATTGGCGCGGCCTGCAAATTCTGCAAGGCTCTCGTCGATGCCTTCGGCGGTC
Source organism: Sulfitobacter sp. AS59 (assembly GCF_038899995.1). NCBI lineage: Bacteria > Pseudomonadati > Pseudomonadota > Alphaproteobacteria > Rhodobacterales > Roseobacteraceae > Sulfitobacter > Sulfitobacter sp. AS59. The sequence continues at coordinate 146,824 of NZ_JBBMQK010000001.1, read as the reverse complement.
AGTTCGATCCCTGCGTCGGCCACAGCCTCGTTACGCACACGTTCGTCGATCAAGGCGTCGATGACCCCTTCGCGGGTGGCCCCGGGCGCATTCAACAGTTGCAAAAACCGTTGCCGCTGCTGGACTTCGTATTCGGTCACAACGGATTGGTTCACCTTGGCCACAGGCGCATACAGACCTTGCGCAAGCGCGGGAGCAGCGGCCATGACCGCGAGGCCAACAATCGCAACGCGGTGTGTCAGACGGTTCAGGTTCATCTTAGTTACATCCCACATGATCGCACATATCTTTCTTTTCCGTTGGAGGCCGAAAAGCCCCGCAGGCCGATGTTAAACCCGATATCGGTCGAGGGCTCAACACTTGTTGATGAGGTATAGCGCCGGCGCACCGAAAGGTCGACGCTGACGCATTCATTGTTATAGGTCAGGCCCAAGCCTGCCGTTGCAGCACGGTTGTTTTCAACGTCATAGCGGACATCGGCGCTGGCGGTCCATTGATTGCGAAAATCATAGGACCCATCGAGCGATATCTCTGACACGGGTTCGGTCCGATCTTCGGCAGCATCGGTCTCAAGCCAAACATAAGTGCCGCCAAGCGTGAGGTTCCCAAGCCCCCAATCGCCGCGCACTTCGGCCTTGGAGACCTCAAAATCATTGTCAATCAAGGTACGCGCGGTCAGCGACATGCCCGCTTGGTTGCGGATTTGACCGGCCAGCAAGATGTTTGATTTTGTCCCAGACAGGCCCGACGTATTGGTAAAATCACTATCAAAGACTGATCGAAACACCTGACCTGCGGCGATATGGGCGTCCCAGCCTTGCGGATCAAAGCGCGACCAATTCAACCCCACCGCCGTGACAGTACCGCGTTCCTGCCGGTCAGGGCTGGGAAAGCGTGACAGGCTCAGCAGGTTGCCCTGATCGAATTCGACCCGTGTGCTTTCCTCGTTCGGGATATCCAGACGTTCGCCGCCCGTCCAACCAACCTGCGCAAGCGGCGTCAGCATTTGTGTCACGCCGCCAGACCCGGTCCGCATCATCGGATAGCTTAGACCAACAGAGGCGGTTGGCACCAGATCGGTGTGGTTTTGCGAATAATTCGAGTCTTGGGTCACATCAAAGGCGTTAAAGCCCAAGCCAGCGCGCGCATCCGTTACCAGCCCGCTTTGGTGGGTGAAGCGGCGCAGGTACTCCAGCTTGCCATTGATCCGCGCCACGTCGCGGCCAATCACATCGGCGGTGGAGCTGCGCTGATGGCTGTGTGCCTCTAACGACAGGCGAACCTCGCCGCCCACGGATTTTGGAAAAAAGCGGCGTTCAAACTCCCCGTCAATCACAAGGGTTGGCAGGGTCGAATTAATCTCGCCGTCGCGTAGGGTTTCAAAGCTATAGAGGCTCGCCCGGACATAGCTGTCACGCCGCGCCCGGCTGACGGTGATATCGCTGCGTAACCGGTCTTCGTCCAGATAGCCGTATTCGGTGAAATACCCCTCGTCGCTGACCACCTTGATGTCAAAGCTCAGCTGGTAATCGCGCCGCAGATCAAACCTGCCTTGCCAATCGAAATAGCCGCGCTCTGTATCGGGCAGTTCATCATCGCGGGTATAGGCCCCTTCGAATGAAATATACCCACCAACAAACGCCTGCCGGTAGCGGAATTCAAGGGTGCGCGTGGCGGACGACAGATAGGGGGTCAGGGTCAAATCGCGGCTATCGCCCAGCTTGATAAAATACGGGATTTTCAGGCCCGTGCCCAGTTGCGAGGTCGTGCGTATCGACGGCATCAAAAATCCGGTTGCACGGTCTAGCGTCGGGTCGGGCATCCGCAAACGGGGCAGATAAAACACCGGCACGCTTCTGATGTGAAACGTTGCATCATCAAAATACAGCTGTTGTTCGACCTCGTCGTGGATGACCCTGCGCGCCCTGATTTGCCACAGGGGAACGTCGCCATCTTCGCATATTTTACAAGAGGTTACGGCAGTTTTGTAAAGCTGGCTATAGCGGCCATCGACGCGATCAATCTGCACGGCGGCCAATTGCACCTGTTGGTTCATCACCATACGCGCGCCGGTCAACAGGCCGTTTTGCAACCCGCTATCCAATTGGGCGGCATCGGCCAAGATCACGGTTTCCCCGCCATCGGTCAGCACAATCGGCCCCTCGATAGTCAGCGCGCCGGTTTGTTCATCATAGCTGATTGATTTGGCCTGAATACGGGTGTTGCCTTGGAACGCCTCGACGTTACCGCGGGCGATCAGCACCCGATCACGTGTGATCATCAGATCATCCGCCACCAGAACCGCAGGGCGTTCGCCGGAATTTTGCGCAGTGGCAGGGAGGGGCAGCAGCAAGCAAAGCGCCAAGAGAAACCGCCGCATCTCAGCCATCCTCCGCATGGAGCAGCAAACCAAGCGCCAATAGGATCGATGCGACCGGTGGTGCCCAAGCCGCCAGAAGAACCGGAATTTGCCCGTTTTCCCCCAAAATCTGTGCAAAGCTGCGAATGAAATACAAACCGAACCCCAACAGAACAGATGCCAACACGGCAACGCCTGTGCCTCCGAACCTCGTATGGCGCATGGTGAATGCGCTCGCAACCAGAACCATCGCAATAAGGAAGAACGGCCGTGCCAATTCTGTCTGCAACCAAACCTTGTGACGGCGGGGCGAAAACCCTGCCTGTTCAAGCTGGTTGATAAATTTGGGCAGATCATAGATCGACACAGCACCCGGATCGCTGATGCTTTCGCGGATGCGGTCCAGCGTCAGGTTCGACGGCAAGGTGAGGGTTTCAAAAAACTCGGCGTTGCCTTCGGCGTTCACCCCAACCTCAAGCGGCCATGATTTTGCACCGCTTAGCACCCAGGCGTTTTCCTCCAGCGCGGCGCTGGATGCCTCGATCCGGCGAACGGGGCCGCCTTCGGGGGCGTAGGAAATGAACGTCACATCATACAGCACCGACGCATCGGCATTCGACCGCCACGCGCGGATCACGGTTTGCCCCATCTCGCCGCCCTGACGCAGCCACAACCCTTCGTCGCTGATCGACAGGGCAGAGGCACCACCGGCGCGGATGTTTTCAGACAGCTGCAAATAGCGTTTCGCCGTGGCGGCCACGATGGGGTTCAACATCCCAACCGCCATAACCCCGATGATAAACGCCACCACGACGGGCGCCTGCAAGGCCGTCAACGCCGACCGCCCCGACGCACGGGTCACAACCAGTTCCGATGACCGCGCAAGCGACAGGAACAAGACCACCGTCGCCAAAATCATAATCAAGGGTAAGATCAGGTTCATGGTTTCGGGGGTGTTCAGCAACGTCAGCCCCAAAATACGTTCCCAACCGATGTCATAGCCGCTAAATTTGCGCGTCTGTTCGACCAAGTCGACCAACACCAACAGCGCAAACAGCACCGTGGAAATCAACAAAAAGCCGGTCAGAAAGCGGCGCGCGAAGTAGAAATGCAGGATCATGCGGCCACCTTTGCCCGACGTAACCGGCGCAGCCAACCGGGATGCGCCGTTTGCCAAATCATCGCCAGCACCAAAATCAGACCGATCAAACTGGGCAGGTAAACCAGCGGCCAGCGGCTGGGGTCGCTGCGCACCACGCCTTCCAACGTGCCACGAATACCGTCAATGGCGATGAGCAGACCAAAGGCGATCACAATTTCGCGCCAGACGCCGAACCGCGAAAACCCGCCCAAAATCAATGTGGCATAGCCGATCATCGCCGCCACAATGCAAAACAGCGGGGCGGCGAACCGCGCGTGAAACTCTTCGGCGATCGTTCCTTGGGTTATGTCGACGCGCTCACCAAGGGCGGTCCAATCGGTAAACAGCGCAGGGGTCACCATACTATCGACGGATGTGTATTCTTCGGTGCTATTGCTAACCAAGGCTGAGATATCAAAGGAAAAATCCCGAAACTTCGCCGTTGAAAGCTGGTTGGTTTCGCTGCTTAGCCGCTGCGCCAGACCGTCGACCATGATCAAGGTCGTCCCATCCCCATTGCGCACAAGATAGGCCTCGGAGGCGGAATAGATCATGCCTTCTTCGGGGTTGCGACGGTCTGACAGAAACACATCACGCAAAACGCCATCCGTCCCGATCAACCGGGTGTAGAACGTCACCTTGGAGGACGGATGCAGGAATTCGCCTTCGGTCAGCAACCGCGCCGATACGTTTTGCGAAATCTCGGCCTCGCGTTGGGTCAATTGCGCCTTGGCCATGGGCACCAGAAAATGGGTCAGCACCGATAACATCACCGCAACACAGATACCGTAGACAAACACAGGCCGCGCCAACCGCCATGGCCCACTGCCCGTGGCCTGCAACACGGTCAGTTCGGATTCGCTGGTCATGCGGTTGATCACATAGACCGACCCGGCGAATGCGGCGATGGGAAATACGGTGGTGATCAACTTGGGCAGGCCCAACACGGTGAATTCCAGAAACACCAAAGCCGTCTGGCCGTCGCCAATCAGGCGATCAAACAAGATCACAGCACGGTTGATCCAGAAGATCGCGACCAGGATCAGCGCAAAGAAACTGAACAAGATCAGGAACTGGGACAACATATAGCGGTCAAACTTAGACAAACTGTGTCCCTTAGACATTTTTTCGCTGATATTATGCACGCAGGATAAAACAAATTTTCGTCGGCGAAAACTGCTATCTGGCCTTACCGGCGGCTGCGCGCTAGGTCTTGGGGTAATTCATATCAAAAGGACGCCGATCATGACCGCATTGACCCCAATCAGCTTTGCCCAAACTGACATTGACCAGATTGCGGGACACGCGGGTCGTGTTGCCGTCGCCATTGATGCCGAAGGCAAGATGAACCCAGGTGCCCGCCGGATCAACAAACTGACCAAAGGCGCGCTGGAGCGTCTGATCCAAACGACGAAATTCGCCGATCTGAAACCCGGCGAGGTGCTGAGCATGGGCTATCCCACCGGCATGACCGCCGAGGCCGTTGACGTGATCCAACTGGCAAACAACGCCAATATTCCGGATCTGCGCAAAGCGGGGGCAAGCCTTGCCAAGCTGCGCGGAAACGCGGATCTGCTGGTGCTGACAGGCGGGCTGCGCAAATCGGCGGAACTGTGCTTTGGCCTTGCCATGCGCGACTACAGCTTTGAGGATAATAAAAGCGACGGTAAACCCCGCAAGGGGACGGTCACGATTATGGCCAGCAACCCCGACGATGTAAAAGAGGCCGCGGAACCCTTGCTGGCCATCGCCGACGGGGCCTTTATGACCCGTGATCTGACCAATGAACCGGCCAACGTGCTGACCACAACCGAATTTGCAAACCGTCTGGCCGAGATGGAAAACATCGGGCTTGAGGTCGAAGTGCTGGACGATGCCGCGTTGGAAAAACTGGGGATGCGCACGCTGCTGTCGGTCGGGCAAGGATCGGCCAGCCCGTCCTATGTCGTTGTTATGAAATGGAACGGCGGCGAAAAAGACGCAGCACCGCTGGCGTTGGTCGGCAAGGGTGTCGTCTTTGATACCGGCGGCATTAGCCTGAAACCCGGCCTTGGCATGGAAGACATGACCATGGATATGGGCGGTGCCGGTGTTGTGGCGGGTGTCATGCGGTCTGTCGCCTTGCGCAAGGCAAAGGCCAATGTCGTGGGCCTTGTGGGTATCGTCGAAAACATGCCATCGGGCACCGCAACGCGCCCCGGTGATGTGATCAAAACCATGAAGGGCGACACCGTCGAGGTGATCAACACCGACGCCGAGGGGCGCTTGGTGCTTTGTGATGTGCTGTGGTACGCGCAGGACCGCTTTAAACCCGCTGGTATGATCGATCTGGCCACACTGACAGGCGCCATTGTGATCGGCCTTGGCCATGAAAACGCAGGTGTGTTTTCGAACAATGACACGCTGTGCAATGCGTTCCTCAAGGCCGCTGCAGCAGAAAATGAAGGGGCTTGGCACATGCCCATGGGCCCCGGCTATGACAAGCTGCTGAAAAGCCGGATTGCCGACATGAAAAACATCGGCGGGCGCGACGGCGGTGCCATTTCTGCGGCGCAGTTTCTGGGCCGCTTCGTCAAGGACGAGACCCCCTGGATCCACCTTGATATTGCCGGTGTGGCATCCCTGAAAACCGAGACAACTTTGTCGCCCATCGGGGCCACAGGATGGGGCGTTGCATCATTGAACCGGTTGATCTCGGACAATTTTGAGGGCGAGTAACCCCGTGGGTGCTGCGTATTTCTATCATCTGACACAGCGACCTTTGGTCGAGACGTTAACCATGCTGTTGGGCAAAGCCCAAGGGGCAGGCTGGCGCGTCGCAGTGCGCGGCACGGACCCCGATTTATTGGCGCAAATGGATGCCGCCCTGTGGCAAGGCCCCGATGACCGGTTCCTGCCGCACGGGTTGGCAGGCGGCCCGCATGACGCGGAGCAGCCGGTCTTGCTGACCACCCAAGCGGACGCGCCAAACGGGGCCACCTGTGTGTTTTCAATCCACGGCGCTGATGTGACGGCCGACGAAGTCTCAACCCTCGACCGGGTATGCATTCTGTTTGACGGGTTGGACGAGCTTGCGCTGAACAAGGCGCGCGGGCAGTGGAAGGCGCTAAAGGACGCAGGTGCGTCGGCGCAATACTGGTCCGAAGAAAGTGGCCGTTGGGAGAAAAAGGCGGAGACCTGAATAGGTTACTGATCGATCTTAACGCGTCAGGATCAGCTCGTTATTCGAAATCTCGATCCGGCCCCAGCGTTGTAGATAGCCCATCCCCAACAAGGATTGCCCCATCTCGCCGTCATTCACCACGGCAGGGACATCGAAATCACGCACATCGCCCAATTGTACTTCGTTCAGGCGCACAAAGGCGGTGCGCACCTCGCCATTCGCGGTATTGGCGCGGCCAAGGTAGTTGAGCGTATCAGGCGATAGACCGACGCGCTGCGCATCCTCGCGGGTCAGCACCATGTCGCTGGCACCGGTATCCACGACAAAGCGGATCGGCGAGCCGTTGATCTGGACTGTCAGGTAATAGTGGCCATCGCGCGCGCGGGGCAGGGTGACGGTGCCAATGCCGCCTGCATAGCTTTGCTGCGGCGCACCTGAATTGCGGGTGATGTCGCCCCAAAGGCCATAGCCCGCAGCGGCACCCACCAAAATCATGCCCCAAACCGCGGCCTGTTGCAGGGTTTTGTTAAACCCTTCGCCGCGGCCCTGCATAAAGAACCAGCCCGCGACCATCGCAAGCAATACCAAAAGATAGATCAGCCGACCGGTTTCAAACTCTGCCATTGGACGCTCCGTTGTTCCTTGGGTGGAATATGGGGCGCGTCACGGGGTTTGTCAGCCCGCACCCGGCCCAAATCCAAAGGCGCTGAGACCTTCGAGCACGAATTGCACCGAAAGTGCGGCCAAAAGCATGCCCAGCAGGCGGGTGATAACGTTGATCCCGACCTTGCCCAACACCCGTTCCAGATGGCCGCTGGCCTGCATCGTGATCCCCATGAGTACTAGCACGGCAAAGGTGATGCCCATCACGGTTACGAAGCCTTCGAGTCCGGGTTTTTCGCCGGTCAGCAGGATGACCGACGCAATTGAACCCGGGCCCGCAATCAAGGGTATTGCCAGCGGGAAAACCGACGGGTCGTCATGATCGTCGGCCTCGTGGTCAGGATCTGTCGTGGCTTTCTCGCGCCGTTTCGTCCGGCGGTCGAACAGCATTTCAAGCGCGGTCAGGAACAGCAAAATCCCACCCGCCACGCGAAACGCGGGCATTGAGATTCCGATGAAACCCAAAACAGCCTCGCCGAAGGCTGCGAAGATCAGCAGGATCAGCCCGGCAATAAAAACGCCACGCCATGCGATGCGGCGGCGTTGGGCATGGGACAGGCCGGGGGTCAGGGCCAGAAACATCGGCCCGATCGCGAAGGGGTCGATGATGACGATCATCGTGGCGAACGCCGTGATCATAAAGGCAATGTCGAGTGTCATCATATGTTGTTACCGGGGGCCAGCCCCCGGACCCCCGGGATATTTTTGAGCCAGAGAAGTCTTAGGCGGAGGCTGTCTCGAGCTTTTCGAGGGCAGCCATCCAGATCGATTCCGCCCGTTCAAGTGCGGCCATGACTTCGGCGTATTTCTTGTTCCAGACTTCAAGTTCGCCGACTTTTTCCTTTTCGTAAAGGGCAGGGTCGGCAAGTTTCTTGGCCAGCTTGTCGCGCATGTCGTTAATTTTGGTCACGCGCGCCTCGGCGGTGCGGACTTCGGACCGCAGGGCAAGGATGTCTTCGCGGTTGGCCCGCTTGGGTTTTGGGGCCTCTTTCACCGGCTTGGCGTTCTTGCTGACCGGTTTTTCGACCGTCAGCAGCATCTTACGATACGCTTCGAGGTCGTCCTCGTAGGGTTTGACCGTGCCATCGGACACCAGCCACAGACGGTCGGCCACCATCGACAGCAGGTGCATGTCGTGGCTGACAAGGATCACAGCACCCGAATAGCGGGTCAGCGCCTCGACCAGCGCCTCGCGGGATTCGATATCAAGGTGGTTGGTCGGTTCATCGAGGATCAGCAAATGCGGCGCGTCGAGTGTGGCAAGCAGCAGTGAAAGCCGTGCCTTTTGACCACCGGACAGGCGACCAACCTCAGTATCGGCTTGGTCGGGGCCCAGGCCGAAACCGGCCAGCTGCGCGCGCAATTTCGACTGCATCACGCCGGGGCGCGCGGTGATCATGTGCTGCAACGGGGTTTCGTTGATGATCAGCTCATCCACCTGATGCTGGGCAAAGAAACCGATGCGCAGTTTGTTTGAATTTACCGCTTTGCCTTCGAACAACACCAGACGGTTGGAGAGCAGCTTCGACAGCGTCGATTTGCCCTGACCGTTGCGGCCCAAAAGCGCGATACGGTCGTCTTGGTCAATGCGCAGGTTCAGGCGCGACAACACAGGGTTGCCTGCGGTATAACCGGTGGAGCCACCTTCAATGCTGATGATCGGCGGGGACAATTCATCGGGCTGCGGGAAGGTAAAGACCTTGCGGGCGGCTTCCTCGGGCGGCGTAATAGTTACCATCTTTTCGATGGCTTTCATCCGCGATTGCGCTTGCTTGGCTTTGGATGCCTTAGCCTTGAACCGGTCAACAAAGGCCTGCATATGCGCCTTATGCGCCTGCTGCTTTTTCGCGGCGGCAGACAGTTGCGCGCGTTTTTCGGCGCGCATTTTGGCGAATTGATCGTAGTTGCCTTGGTAATAGGTCAGCTTGCGGTCTTCGAGGTGCAAGATGCCGCCGACGGCGCGGTTTAGCAGCCCACGGTCGTGGCTGATGATGATGACCGTGTGGGGGTATTTGGCCAGATAGTTTTCCAGCCACAGCGCCCCTTCAAGGTCGAGATAGTTGGTCGGTTCATCAAGCAGCAGCACATCGGGCTGCGCAAACAACACGCCAGCCAAGGCCACACGCATACGCCAGCCACCGGAATAGGCCGAGCAAGGTTGTTGCTGGTCGTGATCGTCAAAGCCGAGCCCCTTGAGGATCGAGGCGGCGCGCCCTTCGGCGGACCATGCGTCGATGTCGGCAAGGCGGGTTTGCACCTCGGCGATGCGGGCAGGGTCTGTGGTCGTCTCGGATTCTGCGATCAGGGCCGCGCGTTCAACATCCGCGGCAAGCACCGTGTCGATCAGCGACACATCAGACGATGGCACCTCTTGCGCGACGCCGCCGATCTTGGCGCGGGACGGCAGCGAAATATCGCCCGCGTCCAGCCCCAATTCGCCGCGAATAATGCGAAACAAGGTGGTTTTACCCGCGCCATTGCGGCCGACGAGGCCCACTTTATGACCTTCGGGGATGACGGCGCTGGCTTCCTCAAACAAGGGGCGGCCTTCGACGGAATAGTTGATTTCTGAAATGCGTAACATGGGCGCGGTGTGAACCATGTCTGGCCCCGCGTCAATCGCGCCTTTTCACGCGGCAATCCCCATGTTAGGGAGCGCCCAATTTAACCCCTATAGGAGAGCTATCATGGCCCTTGAGCGCACATTCTCGATCATCAAACCAGACGCAACACGCCGCAACCTGACCGGCGCAATCGTTAAGAAATTCGAAGACGCAGGTCTGCGCGTTGTTGCCAGCAAGCGTATTCACCTGTCCAAAGCACAAGCGGGCGAGTTCTACAAAGTACACGCCGAGCGTCCTTTCTATGACGAACTGTGCGAATTCATGGCCTCCGCGCCAATCGTTGCTCAGGTTCTGGAAGGCGAAAACGCCATCGCGAAAAACCGCGAAGTTATGGGCGCAACCAACCCTGCAGACGCAGCAGCCGGCACCATCCGCGCTGAATTTGCTGAATCAGTTGGCGAAAACTCGGTTCACGGGTCGGACGCACCCGAGACAGCCGAAGTTGAAATCGCTTACTTCTTCTCGGGTCTTGAACTGGTTGGCTAAGCCCACCTGCATTTGAGATGCTGTTTAAAGGGTCGCAGGAAACTGCGGCCCTTTTTCGTGTCTGCTGTTTAACCGCGCAAGGTGGGGTGATGGGATGACAGCTGTCCCTCGACGTCCTTAGCCGCCAAGCTGCGGTCCGCCAGATGATCGCGTAGCAAAGCCACGTTGCGGGTGTTGGCTTTCCAACCGATGTCGAACAGGTCACCGACCAGCGGGATCGCACCGATGACCATGTCGATCCCGACATTCGCGCCCATCCGACCCAACACCGGGGCGCTGGCCCCCATGCGGTGTGCCTCTTTTATGATGTAACCGGCAGGGGCCACGGCCAGAACGTCGCCGACACCCGGCACCAGACCCAAGATTGAATCCCAGCCCAAACGGACGCCAAGCAGCGGGATGCGAAACGCATAATCCATCCTGCGGGCCAGCCTGTGCAGGCGGTCCAGATCATTTTCCGTGGTGGGATGTAGTGGCATTGGGAACCTCGTAAGCGTTCGGTTATCTAAGACAACGCGTTAAGGGGTAATCCGGTTCCTGTGGTGGCAGTATTCTAGGGGCTATGCTCCCTGACGCCGATCTGGTCCATCATGCGTTCAAACTCTGACTGGGCGGGATCAAAAGCCCGCGCTTTCATCGCGTCAAACTTTACACGCAGGGCTTTCTTTTCTTCGCCTTTGCAATCATTCCACGGGCGGCCCTGTAGGCCCATCACCAACACGTAATATCCGATGAAATGGGGGCGATGACCGGCACGTAACAGCATTTCATAGGCCGCATCCGCGCCAAGATCGCGCAATTGATCGGCAGTGTACACGCCAACCTTGGCCAGGCTTTGCTCAAAGGCAGGGCCAAGATTACGGATTGAGGAAACAGGTTCGGACATGGGGTAAAGTTTACCGCGTCCCACATCCGCTGTCACCTATCAGATTGCGGGTTAGATGCTGGCGTAATCTGTGAAAACCGGCTGCGTTGTTTGCGGCTGTACGGGTTTTGCGGGCGCAGGTGCCGCCTTGACGGGGGTGGGGATGCTTTGGGCCATTTAACTGCTCCATTAGGGTGCGAAGTTTAATCTCGCGGGCCGCTTAATCAAGCCGTGCCACTCTGTCCATCCCAAGGCATGTATGTGGCCATTCTGTGCCTGAAACATTGGCCAAATCCGGCAATATTCCGCCGCTCGGTAAGCCATGCAAAAACTGCATATCGACTATGGTTTGCACCTTTGCATGGTCAGGCACATATGCAGTCCACGGGCAACGAAGCCCAGAAATGGAAAGCTGAAAATGACTACCAACGTCACATACCGTACCGCCACACCGTCAGAAGTTGACCGGATCCTTGCGCGTGCCAATGCAGAACGCAGCGCGTTCATCGCATCGCTCGCAACCAAAGCATCCGCCAAACTGCGCGGTCTGTTTGCGAAAACACCACGTGGGGCGATCCCTGCGTAATTCATGCGACTTGTCCCTGCGATAAGACAGGGAACAAAACGCGATACCAACCCGTTGCGGTGGATAGGCCACCGTAATCCGAAGATGAGAAGAAAAAATGAGCTATACATATACAACAGCAACCACACCAAGCTTTGACGTCGCTGCAAAAATGCACGGCCTGATCGAAGGCTTTCGCGCCAACCGCGCCCAAAAGCGCGCCGAGCGTCAAACATATAACGAACTGGCCGCAATGAGCGACCGCGATCTGGCCGATATCGGCATTGCGCGCGGCGAAATTCGCCATATTGCCGCACAGGCCGTCGTTCTGCGCTAACCCGCGCATAGAACACCCCAGAGATTTCACCCCCGCATAGCCCGGCGCTATGCGGGGGTTTCATATTTTAAGGGGTGGGTTTTCGCCTCGCTGTTTGTGATCTTCCTGTGCTAAGGCAAGGCAACGCAAGCCGTTGACCGCCCAACAGGAATTGGGCGCACGGGCATCTGAATTTCGAGGGACGACATGACAATCAAAACAGCAATCATCGGTCTGGGCATTATGGGTCAGCGCATGCTGGAACACATGCAACAACATCCCGCCTATTCGGTTGTCGCGGTTTGGGACCCAAGCGAGGAGGCCAGCAGCAAAGCCAAGGCCGCCGCACCCGATGTGACTCTGGCCGCAACTGCCGAAGACGCGATTGCCGCTGCCGATCTGGTCTATCTTGCCTGTCCGCCCGTACCGCGCAAAGCATATTCCTTGGCCGCAGCCGAGGCTGGCAAGGCTGTGTTCCTAGAAAAACCCCTTGGCATCGACATCGCAGAAAGCCGCGATCTGGTGGCCAAGATTGATGCCTTTGGTGTGCCCGCTGCGGTGAATTTCACCCAAGCAGCCGGTGCGGCCCTGACCGATGTGCACGCCGCTGCCAAGGCGGGCGATCTGGGCGAATTGGCGGGTGCCGATATTATCGTGACCTATCCCGCATGGCCCCGCGCGTGGCAGCAGGCGGCAGATTGGCTGCGCTTTCGTGCCGAAGGCGGCATGACCCGCGAAGTAATCTCGCATTTTCTGTTCTTTTCCGAACGCATCCTAGGCCCGCTCGAACTGGTCTGGGCGCAGCCTGACTATCCTGCGGGCGGCGAATTATGTGAAACCCATGTCGCCGCACGATTGGTATCTGCGACCGGTGCGCCAGTTACCATCATGGGCAGTGTCGGCGGCGCACAGCCAGACCGTCAGGAACTCACCATCAAGGGGACCAAGGCCAGCCGCCGCATTTCGGAATTCTACCTTGATGATGTGTCGACAGGCGGAGCCTTCACCCCGGTGGTCGAGGAATACGCCGACCCACGGTCGACCAGCCTGCGTGCGCAATTGGATGATCTGGTGCTGCTGATCGACGGCAAACCGAACCGTCTGGCAACCTTGGCCGAGGCGCTGCGCGTTCAAATCCTGATCGAAGCCATTTTAACGGGCAAACCCGCGCCCGCCCCATAAAACGACCAAGGCTGACGTACCGGCGTGGTGGACTTTGGGCGGGGCTGCGGCTACCGAAGTTGCAAGCTTTGCCAGAGACGCCCATGACTGAAACAACTTTCCCCAGTTCGAACCCGCTCCACCGGCGCGCCGATATGGCTGTGCACGTCTTTGGCTTGGTACTGGTTCTGGGGGCAGGTGGTGCCTTGATCACCAAAACCACAGCCGAGTTGGGCGTCGCGCCGATCATTGCTGTTTGGGTTTACGTGCTAAGCGCTTTGGCGTCCAATCTGGCCTCTTGGGCCTATCATTTTCTGCCTTGGCACGCGCAGCGCGTACAGTTGCGCCGCATTGATCACGCCGCCATTTATCCTAGCATCTCGGGCACCTTTACCCCGTTTTTCGTCCAAGCAGGCACACCGTGGACGATCTTTCTTTTGTGTCTGTGCTGGGGCCTGACGGTCGTGGCGATTTGGAACAAGATCATCAACAAGCAGGTCAAATCACGCTGGTCGACAGCATCCTACCTTGGGCTGGGGGCCATCGGCCTTTGTGCGGTGCCCGATATGAAAAACGTGCCCATTGAAACGCTTTGGTGCGTGATTGCTGGTGCGGGTGCCTATGTGGTGGGCACGGCGTTTTATGCGCGCAAGACCATGCCGATGCGCTATGCCATCTGGCATCTATGGGTGAACATCGGCAGCATCCTGATGTTTGTGGGAATCTGGCGCGCTTACTTTTACCCCGTGTAACCCGCGTCGGTTGAGGGTCGGCAAAATCCTGCCTGAAAACCATCCTGAATAGTAAAATCGTTACGTCACTCAACGCTGACGACCGCCATATTGCGGTCACAATTCCGCTAACCGGGTGTTGCTCTCGTGTTTTTGTAGGTAGGTAACCGTCAAATTCTACTGCGTTTGAAAGCGGGTTCGCTGCTGAACCTTTCATGACGCTACGACACTTAAAGGCTGCTTTGATGGCAACGATAAATGGGACGTCGGGCTCTGACACGATTCAGGGAACGGCTGACGACGACCAGATACAAACTGGCGGCGGCGATGACCGCGTGTCCGGCGAGGGTGCAAACGACCTGATTGACGGCGGGGCGGGTAATGACGTGCTGTTCGGCGATGGGGGCATCGGCACGGCACCCGGCAGTGACGCAACGCCCGTCACGCTGTCATTCGACAAGCGGGAAACCGATTCCAGCGGCTTTGCCAAGCCGGGCGACAATGTCGTGTACCGTGATGTCGCCACGTTAACAGACGGCACGTCGGTGTCTGCCCGTGTGGTTCTGGTGCGCACATCCAACGCCGACATGCCCGTCACCCTAAGCGGCGGCGAAGGGTTCGAGATAGCCTTGAACACCGGTAGCGGGTCCAGCACCCGCTATGGCGGCGAAACGGCGACGTTCCGGCTGGAATTCTTTGACCCTGCAACAGGATCGCCCGTCGCCTTGAACTCGACCGCGACGTTCAACGATCTGGACAGAAACAGCCCCGGCGATCAGGAATCCGTGACGCTGGATGCCGACAGTTTCACCGCCTTCGCAACCAGCGACGATTCCGCGCTTACCGTGACGACCGAAAACGGCAACGTCACCGCGGCCGGCACCCAAGAGAACGATCCGAACGATCAGGATTCGTGGTTTTCAGGGCGGTTTGAAAACCGCGAGTTCATTGAATTCACCCTCGAGACGCGCACGACACGGTCAGGCTTTACCCTGTCGGGCGATCTGATTGATGAACCGGTCGAGGTGCCGATCGAGGCCGGCGATGACACGCTTTTGGGTGGTTTGGGCGATGACACGTTGCTGGGCCAAGGCGGCGATGACAGTCTGGACGGCGGCACCGGCAGCGATCAGATGTCCGGCGGCGAGGGCCAAGACACACTGACAGTCGGCGGCGGCAATGATCTGGCGGACGGCGGGCAGGGGTCCGACCTGATCACCTTTACCTCAGGCGGCAACCACACGATTGTCGGCGGTGAAGATGCTGATGGCCTTGATAGCGATGTTCTTAATCTGACCGGGCTCGACAAGTCGCGCTATACGCTGATCAAAGACGGCCCGGAATCCGGCAGGATCGAATTCCGCGATGCCCTTGGCAATACCACGGGCACCACCACCTATTCCGAGATCGAAGAGGTCGTGATCTGCTTTACCCCCGGCACCCGTATCGCGACACGTCGCGGCGAAATTCCGGTGCAGCAGCTCAAGATCGACGATCAGGCGATCACCCGCGACAACGGCTTTCAGCCGGTCCGCTGGGTCGGCCGCCGCAACCTGAACCGTGCTGATCTTGCGGCCAAGCCCGACTTTCACCCGGTTTTGATCCGGGCAGGGGCCTTGGGCAACGGCCTGCCGCAATGGGATATGGTGGTCAGCCCGAACCACCGCATGTTGGTCAGCTCGAACCTGACCGAGGTGATGTTTAGCGAACGCGAAGTATTGGTGGCCGCCAAGCATCTGGTCGGGTTGGACGGGGTCGAACGCACCCGCCCCGAGCGGGTCAGCTATATCCACGTCTTGTTCGACCATCACGAGGTCGTGCTGGCCGACGGGGCTTGGGCAGAAAGCTTTCAACCCGGTGAACATTCGATGGCTGGTATTCTGGCAGATCAGCGCGATGAAATTGTGGCCCTGTTTCCCGAGCTGAAAAAACCTGACGGCCTGTCCAACTTTGTCGCGGCCCGCCGATTGCTGCGCGCCCATGAAGCGCGGATTTTGACGGCGGAAACGGTGCACTAAGCGCGGCCTTACCTCGGTTGGCTGAATTCACGTGATGTTAATGGCGGGGCCGTTAACTCTGTTCATGCTGAAAACACTGTCGCTTATTTTGCCTGTTTTGCTGCCATCATGGCGGTTTTTCCAAACGATTGAACCCTCACCAAGGGTGCAGTGGGCCCAGCTGTCGAAGGGCGGCGCCGCCGCGGGCGATTGGCAGGAACTGCGCCCGCGCCCCATGTCCGTGACCGCGCGTCAGATGCTGGTCCGGCTGTTTTGGAACGCACCGCGAAATGACGCGCTGTTTGTGGTCAGCTGCGCGGAACGGATTACGGAAAATCCCACCGCCCATTGCATCACTGAGATTACCCGCCGTGTTCTGGAGGACCTCACGCACGGGGCAGAAGGCAAAGCCGCCAGTGCTGCCCAATTTCGTCTGGTATTTATCTCTCGCGATGACACAGGCATCTACCAAGACATCCTGTTCCAATCCGACCCGTTTCCAACCGCCGGTTTTGTCCCGCGATGACGTTTGAATTTGCGTTGCGGGCGACAGAAATCCTGTTGGCCATCGCGTTTTTGCAGCAATCGGCGGAGCATATATTTGGCGCGCACGCGGCACCGCTGCTTTTTCTGCCCCGCGCGACCCTAAGCGTTGTGTTGCTTGCTGGTTGGCACAGCCCATGGGTTCTGATGGCGCTTTGCATCCATAGCCTATTGGTTTTGCACCGTTTTCAGGGGCCGTATAACGGCGGCAGTGACCGCATGGGATTGTTGATCCTGTACTGCCTTTGCCTGTCGCGCTGGTTGCCCGATGGATTACCCGCGCAATCGGCATTTGGCTATCTGGGCATACAGGTCATCCTGTCCTATTTCATCTCGGGGCAGGTCAAGATCGTGAACCCCGAATGGCGCAGCGGTCGTGCGCTGGCGGATGTTTTCAGCTTTTCGGCCTATCCTGTAGCTGAGAACTTTCGCCGCTTGGCGGGCTGTCCACGGCTGCTCTGGGCAGCGTCATGGGCTGTTATGCTTTTTGAGGTGCTGTTTCCGTTAAGCTTCATTAACCCCACACTCCTCATCGCAGCGCTGGCGGTTGCCGCGACGTTCCACCTGGCAAATGCACTGCTGTTTGGATTGAACCGCTTTTTATGGTTCTGGATCGCATCTTACCCGTCGCTGCTGTGGCTCCAATCGCGCCTAGTTGAGGGCGGATAGAAACCGGTCAGCCGGCCAGATCCTGCTTTTCGGCTGCAGGGAAACGGATCATAAACACCGTGCCCACGCCAAGCTCGCTTTCATAGTCGATGGTCGCGTTATGCTGGGTTAAAATCTGCTTGCAAATATGCATCCCCAGCCCGGTCCCACTTTGCGAGCGTGTGTCGGAACCGTCCACTTGGGTAAACAGGCCGAACACCTTTTCCTTGGCCCCGTCGGGAATGCCCATGCCGTCGTCTTTTACCATGATCCGCGGGCCACCCCCTTCGCAGTGCAGGCTGATTTCGACATTACCGCCGGGCTTGGAAAATTTGAACGCGTTCGACAGGATATTGGCCAACACACGGTCCAGCTGGTGTCGATCACCGCTCACAATACAGGACGGGCCGGTGCCCGACATGGTCAAGGTTACGTTCCGGTCTGCGGCATAGTTGCGATAAGCCTCTGCCGAGGTTTCGATCAGCTCGCTTAGGTTAACGGGCGCGAAGCTGGAGTGCGAGGTGCCAAACTCCTGTTTTTGCAGCTTTAGAATGTCATCAACCAATGAAAGCAGGCGGTCGCTATTCTCGCAGGCGATCTTGATCAGACGCTGGGTTTTTGGCGAACCGATCTGATCCGGATCATTCCGCATCAAGCCGAGCGCCCCCTTGATCGAGGTAAGTGGCGTACGCAATTCGTGGCTAACGATCGACACGAATTCATTCTTGGTATTTTCCGCGGCGACCAGTTTTTCCATCGAGCTGCGAAGAGAGGTAGTCAAGTCGGTCATTTCCGAATTTCGGGTGGCAAGTTCTTGGGCGTAGTTAATGACGTCCATTTTCTCGCGGTAGGATACGATCAATGCGGTGATCGCTTTGCCGATCTTCGACAGGCCTTCTTTCACCTCATCTGAATAGGTTTTCGGCTCAACATCCAGCACGCATAATGTACCAAGGCGCATGTCGTCTTCGGGCTCAAGAACGGTGCCCAGATAAGACCGGAACCCCGGCTGCCCCGCGACAAAGGGATTGTCGGAAAACCGCGGATCGGCCGTGGCGTCGGTCACCTCGAACTGTTCGCTGTTCATGATCGCATGTGCGCAGAACGACACGTCCCTGCTGGTTTGCCTAACATCGCCAAGGCCGGTCCCGGCCAGAATATTTTGGTGAACATCGTCAATCAACGTCACCAAAGCCACAGGTGCCCCCGCCAAAGTTGACGCGACTTTGCACAGGCCATTGATTTCGTCGAAGGGCAGCGACAGATCAAGACCCAGGCCATGCAGATATGCCAGTCTTTCGGTTTCATTTTCGGGGACCGGGGGTTTTAGCATAGGGCAGTCACCGGGGCGGTGGATGATGTGAAATGCGTTACCGTAATACGGGTCATTATAGCCTCTTATACTCAAAGAATCGGGTCGGCAGAATTCGCCTTATGGTAGTGTTTCCTCAATACCGCAAGCGCTAACATGCTGGAAAATTCCAAGCGCTTTTCTCACCATCAAAACAGTTCATAAAGGAGGATATTGGCAATTCTAAGACTGCATCACAGCCTTGTGTTACCCCTGCAGCCAAGAACCATGTCACCCGGTCCTATCCCCCCATCGGCGAAGGCGGTCAGCCACCGTGGGCACGGCCCAATCACGCGTTGCTAAAGCTGAACTCTTGCGCTTCGCTCAGATGTGCCTCGAAGAAATCCGTAAAGGTGGCCACCAAAGGCGGCAGCACATCATAGGGCGGATAAAACAACGTCAGCCAAAGGGGCGTGATCACCCAATCGGACAACAAGGGGACGACTACGCCGGCGTTGATCCCGTCGTTAACGATGAAGTCCGGCAGTACCGTCACGCCGTTTCCCAATTTCGCGAGCGAATACAAAAAATCCCCGTTGTTCGATGCAATGGCAGTGCCCGCCGTAACGGTCTTTTTCCGCCCGTCCTTATGAAACGTCCACTCTTCAGCCTTACCGGAGGCGGAATAGGACATACAGAAATCGGGATTCAGGTCATCGGGTGTTTCGGGCCGCTGCATCCGCTCAAGCAGGCTGGGGGCCGCGACCGCGTGGCGGGGCACTTCGCAGATTTTGCGCCAGATCGTGGATTTATCGCCGGGCGGGCCGGACACCCGAATGGCAAGGTCACAGTTTTCCTGCACCACATCCACCAGCCGGTCGGTCAGCGTCACGTTCACCATAATATTGGGATAGGCCAGACGAAACCGGTCAATCACCTCTGGCAGTAACCGCATCCCCAGTGACAGCGGCACATTGATCGACAGCCGCCCCCGATCCGGGCGCACGGCACCTGTGATTTCCCTTGCGACCTGATCAAAGCTTTCGATCACGGGGCCAAACCGCGCTGCCACCATTGCCCCCGCGCTGGTCAGCGCCACTTGTCGCGTCGTGCGCACCAACAACTGTTGACCCAAATCCGTCTCAAGCTTGGCGACGATGCGCGTGACTGACGCAGGCGTCATGTTCAGGCTGCGGGCGGCAGCGGCAAAGCTGCTTAGTTCGACCACCTTCAAAAAAACGCGGATTGGTTTGATATCTTGCATCCGCAATTATTGCATTATCAACAACAGTGAATGCAAGAAAATATCCATTCATAATAATTATCGTCGGCGCTATATCTGGGGCAAGATAAATGGACGACTTGAAAGGCGATACCATGATCAATCAAATCAAAGGTCTGCACCACGTCACGTCAATGGCGGCCGATGCGGCAGAGAATAACACTTTCTTCACGCAAACCCTTGGCCTGCGGCGCGTGAAAAAGACCGTGAATTTCGACCAGCCTGACGTCTATCACCTGTATTACGGTGACGAGGTCGGCACGCCCGGCTCTGTGATGACCTATTTCCCCTTTGGCCAGATGCCCCGCGGGCGTCGCGGCACGGGCGAGGTGGGTACGACCGAATTTGCCGTACCAAAGGGCGCGCTGCCGTTCTGGAAAGAACGGTTGGGGAACCACGGCGTCAGCGGTCTGGCTGAAAGCAGTTTCCTTGGCGAAAACCGGTTGCAGTTTGACGGGCCTGATGGCGATGGCTTTGCACTGGTGGAAAGCGACACGCGCGACCGCACGCCCTGGACCGGTGCAGATGTGCCGGAGGACGCGGGGATCTTGGGCTTTCACGGTGCCCGTTTCACCCTGCGCGATGCGGCAGCGACCGGTGAATTGCTGGGCTTTATGGGCTATCAAAAGGACGAGACGGCAGACGGCGTGACACGTTACCGGATCGAGGGCGGCAACGCCGCCGATACCATCGACGTCGAAGAACTGCGTGGGGCCAAAACCGCGGGGCAGGGTGCCGGGTCCGTCCACCACATCGCCTTTGCTGTCGAAAACCGCGCGGCACAGCTTGAGGTGCGCAAGGCGCTAATGGACACCGGATATCAGGTGACGCCAGTGATTGACCGCGATTATTTCTGGGCGATTTACTTTCGTACCCCCGGCGGTGTGCTGTTTGAGGTGGCCACCAACGAACCCGGCTTTGACCGTGACGAGGATACGGCGAACTTGGGGCAGGCGCTGAAACTGCCCGACCGTTACGAAGGGCACCGCGCCCAGATCGAAAGCCTGCTGCCCGCGATTGACGGATAAGGAGAACGCCATGTCCACCGATACCTATCACACGCTAACGAAATCCCCCGCAGCCGGCGCGCCGCTGATTTTTGCCTTCCACGGCACCGGCGGCGACGAACACCAGTTCTTCGATTTGGCCCAATCGCTCGTGCCCGGGGCAGGGGTCGTGTCGCCCCGCGGGGACGTGTCCGAAGGGGGTGCCGCGCGTTTCTTTCGGCGTACGGGCGAGGGCGTCTATGACATGGATGATCTGGCCAAGCGGACCAAGACAATGGCGGCCTATGTCGCGACCCATAAGGCAAAGCACCCCGGCACGCCGGTCTATGGCTTTGGCTATTCGAACGGCGCGAATATCCTCGCCTCTGTCGCCATGGCGCAACCTGACCTGTTCGACCGGATCGGATTGCTGCACCCGCTGATCCCGTGGAAACCTGAGGCCACGCCGGGCCTTGCTGGCAAACGCGTGTTGATCACCGCTGGCAAACGCGACCCCATCTGCCCATGGCCGCTAAGCCAGCGCCTGATCGACTGGTTCACCGCCCAACACGCGCAAGTTGACACCGAAGTTCACGACGGCGGCCACGACCTGCGCCAACCCGAACTGCTGGCGCTGCAAACACTGCTGAACGCAGGTTAGCGTTATAGGTGTGGTTCATTCTGAAAAGGGAAATGGCGGAGAGACAGGGATTCGAACCCTGGGAACCCGTGAAGGCTCAACGGTTTTCGAGACCGCCCCGTTCGACCACTCCGGCACCTCTCCGCATCGGTGTGGTGCGCTCGTTTAGTCCCGATTTGGCGGGGTGACAAGGGGGGCGGCGGTATAATTCTGGGTCACGGGGATTTTCATTGCCGCCGGTCTGATTTGTCCTAAGATTAAAGGCGCAAAATAACACAAGGATCATGTGATGCGGGCGCTTGAGAGAATTTGTCACTTGGTGATCTTGGCGGCCACCGTCTGGGCGACTGGCTTTACAGGCCCCGCAAATGCCGCAGAGCGGGAGCGCGTCGATGCGTTTCTTGAGGTGACCGGATTCGGCGTGGCGCTGGAAAGCATCCGGCTGTCGGCGGATTCCGCGCCTGAAATGCTGGGGATTGATGCAGAGGCCTTTGGGTCTGAATGGTCGCGGCTGGTGCGCGAGGTGTTTGATACGGATGTGATGTTGCAGATGGGCTCTGACATCCTCACGCAAACGCTTAGCGATGATGCGTTGGAACACGCGGCCGGGTTTTATGCCTCGGATCTGGGTCAGCGGTTGGTGGCGGCGGAAAACGCCTCGCATATGAATGGCGATAGCGTGGCCAAGTCGGAGGACGGCAGTGCGATCCTTGAGGGGTTGCAGCGTATCAATCCGGACCGTGTCGCGTTGTTGCAGCAATTGAACGCGGCCAGCAATGTCGAGGACAGTTCAATCCGGGCGATCCAAGAGGTGCAGATCAGGTTTTTGATGGCGGCAGCTGGGGCAGGGGTGATCCGCTTGCAGATGGAAGAACCCGACCTGCGCGAGGTTTTGCGCAGCCAAGAAGCCGAGATGCGCGCGTCGATCCAGCAAAATGCGCTGGAAACATCGGCCTATACCTATCAGTCGTTTTCCGATGACGAGGTATTGGCCTATGCGCAAGCGCTGGAGCATCCCAAGATGCAAGAGGTCTATGCCCTGATGAATGCGGTGCAATACGAGATCATGGCCAACCGGTTCGAAGCCGTAGCCGCGCGTTTGGCGGGCATGCAGCCCAGTCAGGACCTTTGATGCGCCTGCTGTTTATCACGCCGCTGCTGTGGCTGTTGGCGGCACCGCTTTGGGCGGACGCGCGGGCGCAGGTATTGATGGATGTCCTTAAGATCGATGAGGTTGCGCGGATATTGCAGGCTGAAGGGTTGGACTATGCCCAGACCCTGAACCAAGACATGTTGGGCGGGCAGGGCGGTGCAGGCTGGCAGATGCAGGTCGATGCGATTTACAACCCCCAGCGAATTACCGAAACGCTGCGCGGCTATCTTGAGGCCGAACTGCAAGGCGATATGCGCGAGCAAACGATCGATTTTCTAGCCTCAGGCGTCGGTGCCCAGATCGTCGCGCTGGAAAATGCCGCCCGCGCCGCGATCACGGATCAAGAGATTGAAAACGCTGCCCGCACCCGGTTTGCCGAGCTGGAGGGCAGTGACGATCCGCGTTTGGCTCAAATTACCGCGCTGATTGATGCCGGCGCTATGATCGATCGCAATGTGACTGCCGCGATGAATTCGAACTACCAGTTCCTGCGCGGGCTGGCCGATGGCGGTGCCATGGATATGACCCAAGAGGAAATGCTGGCCGAGGTCGGGGGACAACAAGACGAGATTGCCGAGGACACCACCGGCTGGCTGTACGGTTATTTGCTCATGGCCTATTCACCGCTGGAGGATGACGCGCTGGACCACTATATTACCTTTGCACAAACCAAAGCGGGTATGGCCCTGAACCGGGCGCTGTTTGACGGCTATGGCGCGGCCTATGCCGAGATTTCATATGCCTTGGGTCGGGCCATCGCGCTGAATATGGTCGCAGAGGAGCTTTAGCCCCTAAAACCCCGGTTCGCCGCTTGACATAAAGGCGGCGGTGGTGCATTTGGCAGCTCTCAACCCAAAGGTATCCATCTCGGATGCCTTTATTATTTTATGATCATCCCGAAATGGGGTGCGCTGTCCGAGGTGGGCTTAGGCCCGAAAACTCCCGATCTGGGGACCACAGGACGCGAAAGCGAAAAAGGAATACGCATGTTTGCGGTCATCAAGACAGGCGGCAAGCAGTACAAAGTTCAATCCGGCGATATGCTTCGGGTAGAACGTTTGGCTGCTGACGCGGGCGAAACAGTCCAATTCAACGAAGTTCTGATGCTGGGCGGCGACAGCCCTGTTGTTGGCTCCCCCATGGTAGACGATGCCGGCGTTCAAGCCGAAGTTGTTGACCAGATCAAGGGCGAGAAAGTCATCCACTTCGTCAAGCGCCGCCGGAAGCACTCCTCCAAGCGCACCAAAGGCCACCGTCAAAAACTGACGCTGGTTAAAATCGGCGAGATCATGGCATCTGGCGCAGGCAAGTCCGGCGCAAAAGCAGCCATCGGTACAGGTTCGGTAAGCGCAGCAGCAGTTGCAGCCATCGAATCCAACGCAGCCGCCAAGTTTGACGCGGCCAAGCCTGCGAAGAAAACCAAAGCAGAGAAAAAAGAGGCAGCACCTGCTGCTGAAAAGCCCGCGAAGGCAGCCAAAGCAAAGCCAGCCAAAAAAGCGGCAGCAGCTGAAGGCGCAGACGATCTGAGCAAGATCTCAGGCGTTGGCCCCGTCATCGTTGGCAAGCTGAACGGCGAAGGTGTCACCACATTTGCACAAATCGCAGCGTGGACAGATGCAGACGTAGAAGCGATTGAAGAGAAACTGTCGTTCAAAGGTCGTGTGGGTCGTGAAGACTGGATCGCACAGGCCAAAGAACTGGCAAAAGGCTAAGGAGAGACACCAATGGCACATAAAAAAGCAGGCGGTTCATCCCGTAACGGTCGCGACTCCGCAGGGCGTCGTCTTGGCGTAAAGAAATACGGCGGCGAAGCTGTTATTCCCGGCAACATTCTGGTGCGTCAGCGCGGCACAAAATTCTGGCCAGCTGAAGGCGTTGGCATGGGCAAAGATCACACCATCTTTGCCAAGGTCGACGGTAAGGTTCAGTTCCACAAGGGTCTGAAAAACCGCACGTTTATCTCGGTCCTGCCAGTGGCAGAAGCCGCAGAGTAAGCCGTACCTACAAGGGTTTTGAAAAAATTCAGGGATCGGCGGAAACGCCGGTCCTTTTTTGCTGTTAATCAATTGTTTAATTTACCTGTCCAGAAAGGAAGGGCCCAGATGACACTGCCACAACGCTCTTCCCGGATCATTGGCATCGCGGCGCGTGCGACAGATATAGCGGTTGGGGTGACCTCATGAGCGTCGCAATCGCATCGCTAGCGGTATTTGCCGTCAGTCAGGTCGGCACACCGGGCCCCGCCAATATGGCGATGATGGCCACCGGTGCGCGCTTTGGCTTTCGCGCGGCGTTGCCCTTTGTGGCAGGCGTGGTGTTGGGCAAACAACTGATCATCTGGCCTATCGGCTTTGGCCTGATGCAATTGGCCGAACGTGCGCCAATGTTGTTTACGCTGCTGAAATTCGCCTCGGCCGCCTATATCATCTGGTTGGCATGGAAAGTGGCAAACCTGCGGCTAGGGCAGGGGCACGAGACGGCCAGCGCCCCCGGATTTGCCGCCGGACTGATCGTACACCCCCTGAACCCCAAGGCATGGGCGATGATCGTTGGCAGCTTTACCGCATTTGTAACCCCCGGCACTCCGACCTTGGTGGCCACCGCGACAGTCGCCGCCGTGTTGCTATGCTGTCAGGTCGTCTTGCACCCGCTTTGGACACTTGCCGGGGCAGGTATTGCAAAGACCGTCGCCGGCACCATCTGGGAAAAATACCTGATGTGGACCTTGGCCGCGTTAACGGTTGCATCCGTCCTATTCGTATTGTTCGGAGGAGGAACATGACGGTGGAAATTCTAAAACTACCCGCGCAGCCCGTGATTGAAACGGAACGCTTTGACCTGCGCCCTGTGCGCCGCTCTGATCTGGGTCTGATCGAACTTTACGCCAGCGATCCGCGTGTGGCGATGAACACCGTGTCCATCCCGCATCCGCTGCCCCCCGGCGTGATCGAGGCCTATATCAAACGCGCCACCAGCGATGAGCGTGTCGAAGACGTGTGGGTAATGGACGGGCTGAAAACCGGCGGCTCCGAAGTGATGGGTGTCATTTCCCTCGTTAAAATGGACCGCGACCAATCCGAGGTCGGCTATTGGGTGGCACCTGCGTTCTGGAACACCCATCTGGCGTCCGAGGCCGTGCAAGCACTGGTTCAGGCCAATCCGCTTGGCAACACCAATATGTTTGCCTCTGTTTTTCGTGACAACCCGGCCTCGGCCAAAGTATTAACCAATGCAGGTTTCCGCTATCTTGGGACTGCCGAAAGCTATTGTCTGGCACGCGAGACCTGCGTACCTACATGGACATATAGCATTAAACTGTGATCTGCCGCGCCCCGGAAAGGCCCCTGAAATGAAGTTTCTCGACCTGTGCAAAGTTTACATCCGCTCTGGCGCAGGCGGGGGCGGTTGTGTGTCGTTCCGCCGCGAGAAATACATCGAATATGGTGGCCCCGATGGCGGTGACGGCGGCGGCGGCGGTTCTGTCTGGGCCGAAGCTGTGGACGGTCTGAACACGTTGATCGATTTCCGCTATCAGCAGCACTTTTTCGCCCGCAACGGCCAGCCCGGCATGGGCAAACAGCGCACCGGCAAAGACGGCGATGATATCATCCTGCGCGTCCCCGTCGGCACCGAATTGCTGGACGAAGACCAAGAAACCGTTCTGGCCGACATGACCGAACTGGGCCAGCGCGTTGAACTCGCCCGTGGCGGCAATGGCGGCTGGGGCAACCTGCACTTTAAATCCGCGACGAACCAAGCCCCCCGTCGCGCCAACCCCGGCCAAGAAGGCGTGGAACGCACGATCTGGCTGCGTCTGAAACTGATCGCCGATGTGGGCCTGCTGGGCCTGCCGAATGCGGGCAAATCTACGTTTCTGGCTGCAACCTCAAACGCGCGTCCAAAAATCGCCGACTATCCGTTTACGACCCTGCACCCGAATTTGGGCGTTGTGGGCGTGGATAACACTGAATTCGTCGTCGCCGACATCCCCGGCCTGATCGAAGGGGCCTCCGAAGGGCGCGGCCTTGGCGATCTGTTCTTGGGCCACGTGGAACGCTGCGCCGTGCTGCTGCATTTGATCGATGGCACCTCTGCCACCATCGCCGAAGATTACCAAACCATCATCACCGAGTTGGAAAAATACGGCGGCGATTTGGCCAACAAACCGCGCGTGACCGTGTTGAACAAGATCGACGCCTTGGATGAAGAAGAACGCGAAGCCGCCCGTGCTGAATTGGAAGAGGCCTGCGGTGGCGACGTGATGATGATGTCCGGCGTTGCCCGCGAAGGCGTAACCGATGTGCTGCGTGCCTTGCGCGGACAGATCGACGATGACCGTCTGCGGTTCCGCCCCGTCGAGGAAGAAGCGCCTTGGGCTCCCTAAGCGACGGCAAACGTATTGTTGTTAAAATCGGCTCGGCCCTATTGGTGGACCGGGCAACAGGCAAGCTTCGCGCCGATTGGTTACGCTCGCTGGCCCAGGACGTGGCATGGCTCAAGGGGCAGGGCAAAGACGTCGTGCTCGTCTCCTCAGGCTCTATCGCGTTGGGTCGCGGTGTGCTGGGCCTGCCCGCAACCACGCTGGCGCTGGAGCAATCCCAAGCGGCAGCCGCCGTCGGCCAGATCCGCCTTGCCCGCGCCTATGAAGAAGCGCTAGAGCCTCACGGCATTACCACAGCGCAAGTGTTGGTCACCCTCGAAGACAGCGCCGATCGTCGCCGCTATCTGAACAGCCGTGCCACGCTGGAACAGCTGCTGTCCCTTGGTGCCGTGCCAATCGTCAATGAAAACGACACCGTCGCCACCGACGAAATCCGCTTTGGTGACAACGACCGTCTTGCCGCGCAAATCGCGGTGACCGTGGGGGCGGATCAGCTGATCTTGCTGTCGGATGTGGATGGGTTCTATTCGGCAAACCCCAATGACGATCCCACCGCCATCCGCTATGAAACCGTCACCACAATCACGCCCGAGATTGAGGCGCAAGCCGGCGATGCAGGCTCCGGTCTGTCCAAGGGCGGTATGAAAACCAAACTCATGGCGGCCAAAACCGCGACCGCCGCGGGCTGCGCCATGGCCATCTCCGAAGGGTCGCCCCTGCGCCCGTTGTTTGCGCTGGAAAACGGTGCAAATGCCACATGGTTTACCGCGCAGTCCGACCCGCAAACCGCCCGCAAGCTTTGGATCACAGCGATGAAACCGCGCGGCAGTGTGACCCTTGATGCCGGTGCCGTGGCCGCCATGTCACGGGGCAAATCCCTGCTGCCTGCTGGCGTCACGTCGGTTCAGGGCCCCTTTGCGCGGGGCGACAGTATTTCGATCCTGACGCCGGACGGGCACACCATTGGATACGGGCTTACGCGTTATTCCTCTCACGAGGCGCAGATCATAAAAGGCCACCAAAGCACTGAAATAGAAGAACTTTTGGGGTCCCCGGGCCGCGCAGCGTTGATCCACCGGGATGATCTCGCACTGACATAACTTCCAAATGGTTTAAAATCCTCGCCGAAGGCTTTAGGTAGTGCTGTAACCGAATTTAATAAAAGTGATCTGAAATAATGACCTTGGACATGACACAGACATCTGACATTCCCGCGTTGATGGCAGACATTGGCCAACGTGCCAAAGCCGCCGCCGCGACCCTTGGCTTTGCATCAGCCGAGCAAAAACAAGCCGCCCTTGAAAACGCCGCCGACGCCATGTGGGATGCGCGCGCTGATATCTTGGCGGCGAATGCACAAGACATGGAATTTGGCCGGAACAAGGGGCTGTCTGACGCAATGATGGACCGTCTTTTGCTGGACGAAGGCCGGATCAAAGCGATCACCGACAGCCTGCGCAGCATTGCGGCGCAAAAAGACCCCGTTGGCGAGGTTCTGACTGAATGGGACCAGCCCTCGGGCCTGCATATACAACGTGTGCGCACGCCCTTGGGTGTGATCGGCGTGATCTATGAATCGCGCCCCAATGTGACAGCTGACGCCGGTGCCTTGTGCCTTAAGGCGGGGAATGCCGTCATTCTGCGCGGCGGCTCAGAAAGCTTTCATTCCTCGCGCGCCATCCACGCCGCCTTGCAACAAGGGCTTGAGGCCGCTGGCCTGCCCAAGGACGCGATCCAGCTTGTGCCCACCCGTGACCGTGCTGCCGTTAGCGAGATGTTGACCATGACCGATACGATTGACGTGATCGTGCCCCGCGGCGGCAAAGGGCTGGTCGGTCTTGTCCAGCGCGAGGCACGCGTGCCGGTTTTTGCCCATCTCGAAGGGATCGTGCATATCTATATCGACGAGGCTGCCGATCCCGAAAAGGTTCTAAAGGTCGTGTTGAACGCAAAAACCCGCCGGACTGGTATTTGCGGATCGGCTGAATGTCTGCTGATCCACGAAAAAGTCGCGCGTACCATCGGCAAGGGCGTGATCAAAGCGTTGATCGATGCCGGTGTCGAAGTCCGCGCCGCCGCACCCCTGTCCGAGATTGAAGGCACTGTGCCCGCCACTGATGACGACTGGGGTCACGAATATCTGGACATGATCATTGCCGCGAAAACCGTGCCCGATGTCGACGGGGCCATCGCGCATATCCGTGAATTCGGCTCCAACCACACGGACTGTATCATCACCGAAGACGATGCGGTGGCGACCAAATTCATGACCCGTTTGGATTCAGCGATTTTGATGCATAACGCGTCCACGCAGTTCGCGGATGGCGGGGAGTTTGGCATGGGGGCCGAGATCGGGATTGCCACAGGTAAAATGCACGCGCGCGGCCCTGTCGGGGCTGAGCAGCTGACCAGCTTTAAATACCTCGTGCGCGGGGATGGCACCGTTCGCAGCTAAGGCACCCAAAACGGCGGGGCTTTAGAACGACAATGTAATCTCGTTTTCGAGGATTTGTGAGGTCACTTGCTTGCCCGCTTCGCGCGCGATGATGGGCAGCAAGCCAAATTGTACCTGCGAGGGCCGCAGCTTGATCGCGGACTGCCCGGTGGCCAACACCGACCACAGTTCTGCATCGATGTTAAGCTTTTCCGCTTGTCCGGTCAGAACCCATTTGGAGCCTGACGACCTGACGGTAACGGTACCGCCATAGGGCATGCCCGTTTCCATGCACAGCAGCGCCAGAAAACACATCCGTATATCCGGACGCTGTTGCGCCTCGGCTAGAGTCCAGATGACATCCCAACGGGTGGTTTGATGATAGTCGTCCAAGATACCTTTGGCCTCAGACACACCAATCGTTTGGTTTCCGGCCACCCCGAACGCCACCCGAAAAAACCGTATCCGCGCGCTGGCACTGCAAACGCTCTCGTCAATCAGCTCCATTTCCGCTGTTGATCCGTCACCGGCCATCGAAAGCAGTTCCAGCCCATTGTTGACCGCGCCAATGGGCGATATCAAATCATGACAAATGCGGCTGCCCACCAATGCTGCAAGCTCGATCTCTGAATTAGGCATGCGTTGCCACCCCTGGTAAAGGAAACCCCATGGATGATCTGAATGCCATTTTGACGCCGGGCATGTTGGTGCGGCACCCGGAACATCCAAACTGGGGTGTCGGACAGGTCCAAAGTAACATAGATGGCAAAGTGACAGTGAACTTTCGCAGCGAAGGCAAAATGGTCATAGATAGTTTCCGGGTCGGTTTGACGCCTGTCTTTGGTGACAGTTCTAGGTTAGCAAAAGGTTAACAGCATCTGAGCCCGCCGAAAACCACTCTGTCCAATCCCCGCCATCGACCACGACCAAGGAAGCCCCATTGACCTTTGGAACCGCCGCAGATTTTGAGCTGAAGCTGGCCCAAACGCCGGCTGACCTGCGCGCGGCGCAGCGCTTGCGCTATGATGTATTTGTGACCGAGCTAGGGGCCAGCGGGGCCATGGTTGACCATGATCAACAGCTTGAACAAGACCAGTTTGACGGCTTTGTCGATCACTTGATCCTGACGTGCAAGAAAACCGATCGGGTCGTGGGCGTTTATCGTCTTTTGCAGGCCGAGGCGGCAGAAAGGGCAGGGGGTTTCTATTCCGAGACGGAATATGACCTGACCCTGCTCAAACGCTCGGGCCGGCGGTTGCTGGAATTGGGGCGCTCGTGTTTGCATCCGGATTACCGCCGCGGGATGGCCCTGCATCATCTGTGGTCTGGCCTTGCCACCTATGTCGCGCAGCATCAGATCGAGATATTGTTCGGGGTTGCCAGCTTTCACGGGACCGATATTTCAGCGCTGGCGCAGCCGTTGTCGCTGCTGCATCGAAACCACCTTGCGCCGCCCGAATTACGGGTGCGCGCCCGTCAGGATGCCTATCAGAACATGAACATCATACCCGCCGAAGAGCTGGACCGCCGTAGCGCCATGGTTCAGGTGCCCGGCCTGATCAAAGCATATCTGCGCCTTGGCGGCTGCGTCGGGGATGGCGCGTTTATTGATCACGCGTTTAACACCACCGATGTGTGTCTGATCATGGACACAGCCAAGCTGAACGACCGCCAAGCGCGCATTTATAGCGGAGCAATCAAATGAACCCCCGTTGGGATGGCTCGGAGACGTTGATGGAGCACCGCATCGGCCCGGTCGGGTGGCTGCGCGTTTTGGTGCGCGGTGTGGCGCTTGCGCTGCTTGTCGCCATCGGCTTGATCATCTTGATGCTGATCCGGCTGATTGAGCGGCCCTTGTGCGGGCAGGGCAGGCCGGTATCGCCCCATATCACCCAAGCGGTCTGCCGCACGGCGTTCTGGATCATCGGGTTGCGCCGCCGCCGCATCGGCACCGCCATGCAGCACCCCGGTGCCGTGGTCGCAAACCACGCCAGCTGGTTGGATATTTTTTCGCTCAACGCCAGCCAGCGTATCTATTTCGTGGCCAAATCCGAGGTGGCCAGCTGGCCCGGTATCGGCTGGCTAGCCCGCGCCACCGGCACCGTTTTCATTGAACGCAACCCAAAGCGCGCGCGCGAGCAAACCGAATTGTTTCAACAGCGGCTTTTGCACAATCACCGCTTACTGTTCTTTCCCGAAGGCACCAGCACCGACGGGCAGCGGGTTCTGCCATTCAAGACCACGCTGTTTCAGGCCTTCATGGCCCCGCAACTGCGGGATGTAATCTGGATACAGCCGGTCAGCGTGACCTATAGCACGCCGGATGGATCAGACGACCGGTTCTATGGCTGGTGGGGTGATATGTCCTTTGGCGCGCATCTGCTGGCGACCCTTGCCGCCAAGGACCACGGCATGGTGATCACGCGCTATCATCCGCCGCTCAAGGTGTCTGACTTTGCGGATCGCAAAACGCTTGCCCTGACCTGCGAACGCATCGTCCGCGAGGGGCATCAGACCGATCTGTTGGGCAGCAACGTCTAAGACAACAGGGCCAGCGGCACCGACAGAACGGCCGCCAGAAAGACGGCTGCTGTGATTTCGTCCGGCTTGAAACCGTCGGGCTGCGCACTGCCCGACATTTCGACCGTGCCCCAAACCGTGCCATCAAACAAAATCGGCACGCCGATATAGCGCGCGGGGGTGCGGCCGCTCAGGTCTACCGCTTTTGTAATCGGCGTCGCTTTGTCAGCCTCGGCCGCGATCAGCGTTCTTTGCCGGATCATCTGCCCCGTCGCATAAAGGTCAATTTCCTTGAGCGGCACAGATTGTGGCCAAATATCCGACGGCGTGGCGCACAGAATGCGCACCCGCTTTTTCTTGATTTGTGTAATGCAGACATCTTCCATGCGCAGGGCATCGCGTGCCGCAACCAGCAGCATTTGCAGTCGATCATTGATCAAATACCCTTGCTCTCCAAGGATATTTTGAACATCACGGGCGAACGCCTCGATCATCGGCTCCGTTTTGGATGCAGCGGTCTCGCGAAAAGATAGCGGGATGGGATCGTCCAAAAGAAATAAGCTCCCTTAGCAATATGGATGGCAAAATCAGGCGGTGACGTGGCGCAATAATGACCCCATAACAGCAAACATTATCGCGCATCAACTTCTGCGAGAGGGTTTTTATCGATTTCCCTTTTTTCGACAGGATGACCGGTTATTGACCGTGGGTAGGCCAGAAACACCCCTTGTACATCCTGAAAATCCGTCCTATACGCGCGCTACTTAAACCCGCAGTCGGGGTTGGGCACTTGAGGGAGAAATCCTTGAATGTCCGCCGGTTGGTCCCAACACGGGATCGAGACCCCCGACGAGGCAAAACCGGAAAGGTATAAAGACATGGCTCTTCCAGAGTTCTCCATGCGCCAACTGCTTGAAGCAGGCGTACACTTCGGCCACCAAACGCAGCGTTGGAACCCACGTATGGGTCCATACATCTATGGCGCGCGTAACGGCATCCACATCATGGATTTGACACAGACTGTTCCAATGCTGGACCAGGCCCTGCAAGTCATCCGTGACACCGTCGCCAAAGGCGGCAGCATTCTTTTCGTTGGTACCAAGCGTCAGGCCGCACAGCCTATCGCCGATGCTGCAGAAAAATGCGCACAGTATTACATGAACCACCGTTGGTTGGGTGGCACATTGACCAACTGGCAGACTGTTTCCAAGTCGATCCAGCGTCTGAAATCCATCGACGAGCAATCCGAAAACGGCTTTACCGGCCTGACCAAGAAAGAGCGTCTTGGCATGGAGCGTGACCAGTTCAAACTGGAAGCATCCCTTGGTGGTATCCGCGAAATGGGCGGCCGTCCTGACCTGATCTTTGTCATCGACGTGAAAAAAGAAGCACTGGCAGTCGCCGAAGCCAACAAACTGGGGATCCCCGTGATCGCCGTTGTTGACACCAACTGCTCGCCAGATGGCATCGACTATATCATCCCAGGCAACGACGACGCGGCACGCGCCATCGGTCTGTATTGCGACCTTGCAGCACGTGCAGCACTTGACGGCATGTCCGCTCAGCTTGGTGCAGCCGGTGTTGACCTTGGTGCAATGGAAGAAGCACCCGAGGAAGAAGCATTGATCGGTGGCGGCGTTGAAGTTGGCGCAGCATCCACCGAAACTGTTTCCAACGACGCAATGAGCGCCGACGCACCTTTGGATATCGAATCCAAGCAGGAAACTGTCGAAGCGGCAAAGTCCTAAGCGGCAAAGCTAAAAGGCGGGCAGGGGACATCCCCCTGCCTGTCGTCAAACCGTTACATTTTTGAGACATGAGTGCAGGCTAAACCTGCCCCTCATATCATCCCAATTCAAGGAGAACCAAAGCGATGGCAATCACAGCATCCATGGTCAAAGAACTGCGCGACACCACCGGTGCCGGCATGATGGACGCCAAAAAGGCGCTGACGGAAAACGACGGTGACATGGAAGCCGCCGTTGACTGGCTGCGCACCAAAGGTCTGGCCAAAGCCGCCAAAAAATCCGGTCGTACCGCCGCAGAAGGTCTGGTCGCAGTTAAAGTCGAAGGCGGCCACGGTGTTGCAGTCGAAGTAAACTCCGAGACCGATTTTGTTGGCAAGAACGCCGACTTCCAGAAAATGGTTTCCGGCATTGCCGACGTCGCTGTAAACGTGTCCGACATCGACGCGCTGAACGCAGCCGACATGGGCGGCAAGCCCGTTTCGACCGTTATCACAGACGCCATCGCGACAATCGGTGAAAACATGTCGGTACGCCGCATGCAGTCCCTGGATGGCGATATCGTTGTATCCTATGTGCACAACGCAGCGGCACCTGGCATGGGCAAAATCGGCGTTCTGGTTGCAATGACCGGCGGCGACGAAGCGCTTGGCAAACAGATCGCAATGCACATCGCAGCGATCAACCCGGCGGCCCTGTCCGAAGCCGATCTTGACCCAGCCGTGGTCGAGAAGGAAAAGCAGGTTCAAATGGATATCGCACGCGAATCCGGCAAGCCTGACGCCGTGATCGAGAAAATGATCGTTGGCCGCATGCAAAAGTACATGTCCGAAGTGACATTGCTGAACCAAGCGTTTGTTGTGAACCCAGACCTGACCGTGGGTGCCGCCGCAAAAGAAGCCGGCGCAACCATCACCGGTTTCGTACGTTTGGAAGTTGGCGAAGGCATCGAAGTCGTCAAAGAAGACTTTGCTGCTGAAGTTGCAAAAGCCGCCAAAGGCTAAGCGACCAAATAGCAAGATTTAGGGGCGGGGGCGCAGATGCGCTTCCGCCTTTTTCATTTTAAATTAGTGTCTTAGCTGCCTAAATGCGCCTTGATGGCATCGAGCGCCAGCACATAGCCCTGCGCGCCAAAGCCGCAAATCTGACCCACCGCAACAGGTGCGATATAGGATTTGTGCCGGTATGCTTCTCTGGCGTGAATGTTGCTCAGGTGCACCTCAACCACAGGCAGTTCGACCGATGAAATCGCATCCATCAGTGCAATCGACGTATGGGTATAGGCACCCGCGTTCAGGATAATCCCCGCATGTATGCCCTTGGCCGCATGGATGTGATCGATCATCGCACCCTCGTGGTTTGACTGCTCAAACCCGATCTTCAGGCCCAGTGTATCAGCATGGCTGCGGCACAGCGCTTCGACATCCGCCAAGGTCGTTGCCCCGTAAACCTCGGGCTGGCGCGTGCCTAAAAGGTTCAAATTCGGTCCGTTCAGGATTAAAATAGATGTCATATACCGTGCCTTTTGTCGTGGTCCCGCTGGTCTAGCACAGCCGCCAATGCCTGTTTAGTTTTTCTTTTCAGGGAATTCGACAGGCCCGCTGTGATCCTTCCAAGTTGAAAACCCTTCTTTCAGATGCGCAGCCTCAAACCCCATGTCTTGCAAAGTCGCCGTGGTGATGGCCGACCGCCAGCCTGACGCGCAGTGAAACACAAAAGTCTTATCCTCGCCGAAGATCGGTTTGAAATAGGGGCTGTCGGGGTCAATCCAAAATTCGATCATACCGCGCGGCGCATGAAAACTGCCGGGAATATAACCGCTGCGCTGGCGTTCGCGGATGTCGCGCAAATCAACAATCACAACGTCAGGATCCTCTAACATGGCGATCAGATCGGGGGTTTCGATCTCTTTAATCCGGGCACGCGCAGCCTGTACCATCTGCGCCGACGACATTTTCAACTTGGCCATTTCAAGTCCTTTCAAGGCGACTGCCATATGTCCGTAAACGCACCAATACAGGTGGAAGATTGGATTGGCGCTGTTGCTGTGAACTATGGACAGCAGATCAAGATAGGTAAAGACGGGGCGTGGTGTTAGCCGCGGGTGATTGTGTCGATCCGTTCCAGCGTGAAAGACTGAAGCCTAGATCGGTTTTACAAACAATATCAGGCGGTTCACACTCGATGTAGATGTATAACATCACGTCACTAGCGCGATCATAGCGCGTCAATATATTACATAATACCAATTATACGTATTGCTGATACATCCTAAAGCCGCGCCCTGACTCATGTTTCAACCAGCTGTGTATTGCGCGCCAAGCGCGTTGATCGCTTCGACATTCTGCGCCGATGCCCCTGCGGGATCGAACTCTTTCTCAAGATACGCATCGACGATTGTCTTGGCCAATTCAACGGCGACCGTGCGTGCGCCCAGCGTTATGATCTGTGCGTTATTCGACGTTGCGGCTTTCGCGGCGGAATAACTGTCGCTGACCAAGGCCGCGCGGATGCCCGGCACCTTGTTGGCGGCGATACAAACGCCGATGCCGGTCCC
Source organism: Sulfitobacter sp. AS59 (assembly GCF_038899995.1). Lineage (NCBI taxonomy): Bacteria > Pseudomonadati > Pseudomonadota > Alphaproteobacteria > Rhodobacterales > Roseobacteraceae > Sulfitobacter > Sulfitobacter sp. AS59. The sequence continues at coordinate 110,573 of NZ_JBBMQK010000001.1, read as the reverse complement.
ACAGCACAGGATTGCCCGGTCATAGGTTCCATTGACCACCTGCGACGCAACCCGCGCCGCCAGGTTCGCATAATAGTCATCTGGCCCGTTCTCGGTACGCGAAATCTCGGACACCTCGAAACGGTCTGACAGGTATTCCGCCAAGGCAATGGCCAGTGGTTCACCAGCGCTGTCACCCGCGACTGCAATTTTCATGACGTCTCTCCTAACTATGTTGCGCAGCAGCGCAGCGTTGCAGAATGTCCAGGTATCCATCGACATCCCAAGCGGAACGGCCGATGAACAACCCGTCGATATCGGGGCATTTCAGCAGTTCGGCGCAGTTATCCGGGTTCACCGACCCGCCGTATAAACACGGGATCCTGCGGCCCAATACGCTTTCGGCGACGGCGATAATCTCGGCATGGCGGTCGTTCGCATATGCCGCACTGGCGGGAATTCCGTTTTCTCCGATTGCCCAGACCGGTTCATAGGCAAAAAGGATGGTCGCATTCTTCTTGGCTTCGGGGATAAGGCCCAATGCAGCACGGACCTGATGTTCAAGGACCTCAGGCCCCTCCCCCGCATTGCGCTGGTCCAGCGTTTCCCCGATACAAATCAATGGGATAAGGTTATTTTTTACCGCAGCAGCAGTCTTGCGACCCACGAATTCATCGGTTTCGCCAAAGAATGTGCGGCGCTCTGAATGGCCCAGTTCGACCATATCCGCCCCGCAATCCCGCAACATCGGGGGTGAGATTTCACCGGTCCACGCGCCTTTATCCGCCCAATGCATATTTTGCGCGCCGACCTTGACCGATGTCCCCGCCAAGACGTGCTTGACCTCTCGCAGCACAGTAAACGGCGGGATGACAAAGCGCTGGATGTCAGGGTCAGCATCTGCGTCAGCCTGACCCAGCTTTGAAGCGAAAGCCACTGCCTCGGGCAGCGTCTTGTTCATCTTCCAACTGGTGCCAACCCATTTCATTTATGTGCTCTCCGGTCCCAGCAGACTGATTCAACTGGTATGACCACATAATTATTATGCTTTCATGATCAATGCAAGGAATCTGAAGGCACTCGGTCACGTCCCGCACGACAATGGTCGCTCAGGGCGTCTAGCAGGACAAACCCGCCCGACCGATCAGCCCCATTTGGCAAGTGCTGCGGCAAGTTCGGGGTGGTCTTTCGCATAGGCATCAAGCGCGACGTCTTGCTCGGCGGCTTGCCAGGCCTGTTTGATCGCTTTAACGCCCGCCGCCGCGCCCATGGGGTGCCCATGGATGCCGCCGCCGCCCAGATACATCAGATCAAGGCTCCGCCCGGTGCGCCGGTAGGTCTCAACCGCCTGCCCGCCCCATTGGCCCGAACACACAACCGGCAGCGCACAATCCTCCTCGCGGAAAATCGGGGTTGTGACGTCTTCAAAGGACTTCACGAAACTCTCGTCCGGCTCCCAATATTTGGCACCTATGCCATTGATTTGAAACTGATCAACCCCCAGCAAGCGCCAGATTTTCTGATAGGCCCGAAACTCCATCCCCAAGCCGGGATGACGGGTCAGAATATCCCAGCCGTTGCGATGCGCGTGCAGACAAAGCTGCGATCTCTTGCGCAAAAATGACATGCCGCCATAGCCGATTGAGTTGATGTTGATCACCGCCGCGTTGCCACCGGCCTCAAGCACCAGATCATGATTTCGCATCATTGTATCAGGGTCAGCAGACGAGATTCCAAAGGCATACATGACCTTCTTACCGGTCTTTTGCTCATGGTTTTTGATGACCGGCATAATCGCTTTTACGCGATCCGCGACAGAGGAATAGCCGGGGTTCATCAGCTTTTCATCGTCTTTGATAAAATCGACCCCCGCGTCGCACAGCAATTGCACCACCTGCGCAGTCTCGGCCGGCAGCAACCCCAGCGACGGCTTGATAATCGACGCGATAATCGGCCCTTTTTCGACCCCTGTCAGACGACGGGACCCGGCAATGCCGAACTGCGGTCCGGGATGACAATCCCACGCTTGCGGCAGGTCAATGTCCATCACCCGAACGCCGCTTACCCCCCGCACGGCAAAGACACCGCCAATGGTAATCGTCATCAGCGCGGCGATATCCGTTGAAACTGCTTCAAGCGGATAGGCGATCACCGCATCCGCGCGGTTGTAGGGCCCCTGCCCCTGTGCATCTGGCAGGGACGGTTGTTCGGCAGGCTCCAGCGGGGTCAATTTCACAACCCGCGCAGCACATCGTTTACGCACGGCTTCGGTCTCTCCCGGAAGCTCCGTAAAGGTGCCAGTGGATTGATCAGACGCGATTTTCTCGGCCAGAGCACCAACATCGCCCGAAGTTTCAAGCCGGTAGGTGACGTGGATCCACTCGCTGTTCATCATATCCTCGGCCCTTGGTTGTTCACTGCCGCGGCCCCCCGCCATCACGGACCCATCCGAAATAGTCTTCCGATCCCATTTGCCCGCCTTTCAAGGCCAGCTCTAACCCGTCGAATGCATTGGTTGAATGCACCCGGCAAATTGATGCCCCCGGAATGGTCGGGGCCAGTGCTGTCAGCGCAAAGATACCAAGCTGCTGCGTGACACTGCCCGACGTATCGCCCCCAGAAACAACAGCGCGGCGGACACCGCAATCTGCTAAGACCTGCTTGAGGATACGGCCCAGTGTTTCGCCTATTTTCTGGTTAACGTCGCTCATACTCAAAGGCGATTTTGACACGGCTTCGATCAGCCGCTCCACCATCGGGTCATCCGGCCCCGCCGCAGAATAGACCAGCGGATCACGCCCGTGGGTAAGCGCCTGTTTGGACGCCTGAACAATACGCGCGATCTCGCGGTGGGTTGCAGCCTCATCGTGACACAGCTGCGTCGCATCAAGGGCGATGCATTCAAACCCGTTGTGTTTGGACCATTCAATCTGGCTGGCCGTGATGGGCGAGACCGAGCCTGACACGCACATCATTGCACTGGCTTTCCCGATACCCGACGGCGGTGAAATCGGTTCAAGTGCTCCCGTCCGCTGCCAGTGCTCGACCAGCGCATATTCGATCCCTTGGGACCCAACGACAAACGGCATCGCGCGGCGGTTTTCCCAGATTATCCGCCCCGCAACAGCATCCGTGTCGTCATTCACACCGTCGATCGAAACAAGCGTTAACCTGTCAGCCTGCCCTCGCGTTTGGGGCACATAAGTCAATGACGCAGTCATCTCATTGAACGGTATCAGCTCTGCGTTCAGGCGATCCGACTGCTTGAGGATATGTGCGGCGACATCCGGTTCCTGCATCGGCGTCACGGGATGGCGCGCCATGACCGGGTGCTGATCCAGACGAAACGTCTGATCGCCCATCCCCGCGAAAAGCTGCCCGAAACACTGATACCTGCGCATTTTGGGGGCCGCGACAAGAACGGGGATTGATCGGCTGTCGAAACAATCCGCGCCCAGCTCAATGGCTTTACCAATCGATCCGATATGCGGCGCGGAATCCAGTGTTGAACAGACTTTGTAGTGAACAATCTCGGGCTCTAACGCCTTGATCCGGTCAAAGGCCAGAGGCAGATGCCGATCCATCCAATCCGGTGTTTGCGCCCGCGCCGTTGACGCCACACCAAACCCCTGAAGACCCGGAAATTGGTCAAGCTGCTGGGCCGTCGGCACCTCTAAAAACAGCGCCGTTTTGATACCGGCAAAGTTCAACACCTCCATCGTAGCAGCGGCACCAGTGAAGTCGTCCGCATACCATGCCACAAGCAGTTTATCAGCAGATAAGCGCATGCCTTCGCGGCTGGGGGTGTTGATTTCTCTAGACATTTCTCATGACTAGTATCTGGTCATACCAGTTGTCAATCTAATCCATCGTCGACATAACGAATGTTCAGAATACAGCGCCCTTACCGCTCCAAATACATCTCAATCGCGGCGCGCGTCTTGTCGCGGAGATCTTCGTGCTCGTACCCTTCGACAAAGCGGCCATATAGCTGTTCGCCAATAAGGAACGGCAGCGTCGTTTCATATTCATTCACGTTCAAAACACCGCTTTCCAGAAATGGATCGATAAACTCCAATGATATGCCATACCGATGCCCGCCCACGGGGCTCGGCGCATGAATTTGCAACCAGACCAGAAACCGCGCCACGTCCTTGGCCACGGCCAGCCAGCTTTCCCCTTGGATATCAACGCCGTAGATCGTTCCCTGATGATAATGCGCGTTTATGCCGACGAAATCGCCATGGGTGGCTGCCTGAACAACCGGCACCCCCCTGACCCCTTCAACCTGGCCCCGAATGGATGCCAGCAAACGGTCCAAAAGCAGTCGATCCTGCGGTGACGCAATGCGATCCGTCTTAACCGACGTCACCTTTTTCACCCAGAATGCGGGTCCGAAACGACTGTCTCTTTGTCGGAACGAACAATAGCGGCGGAGCCACTCGGCGCTTTGCTTCACCAACTGTCGCCGCTCTTCGCCAGACGCCTGCGCGATCTGGTCACCTAATCGGTTGCCAGGGGCAAAGCTGAGCGCTGCAATGCCGTCCTGCGGCCAAGCGTAAAGGCACCGGTTGGCCTGATATCGGATGTCGTCAAATGACCGCTCAAGAAAATCCAGCTCGTCTTTAAGCCGGCGGATCGTTTGTGGCGCGTCACCGTCAAAGAAGCGTTTTATAACCGCATCTTCGCCGTTAATCTTGGCCCGAAAAACCCAGCTTTTCTGGCTGCATTTCAGGGCATCCCCAAGGGTGAAATGCTGCACATCACCCTTGGCATTTAAAACTGCCGTCAATTCTTGGCGTGCCGTCTCCTCCGCCACCAGTTTATCGACCCACGAAGGCTTTTCTAAACGCATTTTCCCGGACGGTCCCCAAATCCCTGCCCCAGCATAGCGCGAATGCCGCTATGGTACAGACGCAACTGAGACTGGCTTAGATGACGTGCGAGATAGCGTAGCACACCTAAGATCGGAGCGGTTTCCGCCGGAAGTTTACTCGCTCCACCCGTGGACATGAACATCCCGTCCGGAATGTTCTTTCATGATCTTGGTGGCCAGATCCTCGTGCTCTTTGTCTTTCACCCGCACCCACAGCAGGATACCGCCGTGTTCGATCTGTTTCGCGTAATAGTCTTTGTGGTGCTGTCCCACGCGCCGGGCCAGCAGCGCGCCAATGACCGCCGCAGGGACGCCACCAATGGCGATTGCAGCGATGGATGCCGCCAGTGTGCTGGCCGCGGTCAGCATCGCCGCCATGGCGACATATGAACCTAGAAAGAAAAACCCGCCTGCGATGCCGCCTTCAAGCTCGCCAATCGCTTCCTCGGATACGAATGCCGCGCGGGGCGCGTCGGGGTCGTCTTCCAGCTCGGGCGAGCGCCAATAGGCCGTGCCCAGCTTTTCCTTCAGCGTATCCTCTGCGCCAAGCAGGCTGATGTCATATCGGCTGAACCCAACCATTCGCAGATCATAGAAGGCCTTTTGCAGGTCTTCAAAACTGTCGAAAACGCCGACGGCCTCGGGAATTTTGATGACGGTGGTGTGGTGGTCTGCGTCTTTGGTCGCGGTCATGAACTTGTCCTTCTGCGCAATGCTGGATTTGAGTTCAATCTAGACGGCGAATTTCTGTACAACATTGATCCATATCAACCACGCGCGTAGGTGGGCGGCACCCCTACCCTGCGCAGACCCCAACAGCTGTCCGTTCAAGTCCTTGCGATTGCCCAATCCGACATCGCTGGCAAAAGATCGTTCAGCACGTTCTGAAATGCGGCCACAATTTCAGTGACCTCGTCAGAGGCAACCAAATCCGTCTGCGAGAACCGGCGCGATGCGACAACACGCTGGTTGCTGTCATTGATCAACGTCAGATCAAGGTCAACGGTGACGCTAAACGCACCGTTTTCCAATGCGTTAACCTCGAAAGCGTCGATACGCACCAGCAATGCTTTGTCAGGGATCGGCCCCGCGTCGCTGCGCCCGACATATGCGACACGGCCCGTTTCAGATATGCTGCGGATCAACAAGGATTGCACAACAGCCGGTACTTCATCGACCCAACGGGCGTCGGGCAGATAGGTGACCGACACCGCGTCGGGCTTGATCATAATCCGGTCCGTGGCCAGCGCCGCCGATGCTTGCGGCTTGGCCACCAATAAGGTGCGTGATCTGCGGCCACCGCTTGTTGATCCGGCGGCAGGGCGCAGGTCATAGGTGTCTAGCGGTGCGGCTGCGCTGTTGATCGACGATATTGCAGCACAGCCGCTTAGGGTGGACAGCGCCCCGAACAGGGCGGCGCGGCGGGTCATGGTTTGCATAGATCTATCTCCTGTATTCAGGGACACGGCCGTCCAAGATAAAGCGGGCGGGATCGCGTTCAATGCGGCGCGCAAGACTGCCCAAAGTGTCGATTAACGTGCGCGCCTCGGTGGCGAGCCTTGTGAGTTCTGGCAGTCCTTTGTTGGCAAAATCGCCGATGCCGGGGGTGGCGTTTGCCACGGCGGTCTGTATCTGCCGCGCCACGGCATCGCTGCGGGCAATCAGCGCGCGCAGCTCGGATGTGATGGCGGGCATGTCGCGGGTCACGTCCGTTACGGCACGGCTGATCTCATCCGCTGCTGTGCGAATGTCGGTCATCATCGGTTCCAGATCGGTGTTCAAAACCACCGTCGCCGCGTCAAAGGTCGTTTGCGCCGATCCAAGCGCCCCATTGGCCACACCCAGCGTCGTATCCAGATTGGTCAGGCTCGTTTGCGCTTGGGTGAACAGCGTGTTGGCAGAGCGGATCGCCGCCTGCACATCATCGGCCATCGGGTCCAATCGGTCGGTAAAGCCGGTCAACTGCGCGGCAAGGTCTTCGATGGCTTGGTTCGCGGTGGCAACGCCGCTGCGGATATCGGCCGTGATCACAGGCACATCATTCGCAATCACCGCGCTTATCCCGTCGATGGCGGTTTTTGCATCGGCCAGCACCACGCGCGCCTCGGCCACCAGCTGCGTACCATCGCCATCAACCAGATGATCAAAACTGTCAGATGCTTCGGTCACGGCGGTAAAGGCGGTATTGGCCCCTTCGAGCGACGCCTCAAGCTCTACCAGCCGCGCGTTCAACAGCGCTGCGGTCTCGGAAAACCCGTCCAGCGTGGTGCCCGTGCGTTGCTGCACATCCGCAATCGCGGCATTCGCCTGCGCTGTTGCCTCAGACACCAGTGCCAGGATTTCGGGAACCTGCTGCGTCAGAATAGCTTTGGCCTGATCAAAGGTTTCTTTGGCGCTTTCGATGGCCCCCACCGACCCTGTTAGCGCCTTATCCGCCGTGCCGAACGCAACGGTGGCCGCCTCAAGCGTGCTGTCGGCTTGCTCAAGCGTGGTCGTGACGGCGGCACCGATGGTATCAAGTCGATTGGTAAAACGGGTGATCTGGTCGGTCGCATCGCGCACGGTGCCGGTGATCTGTGAAAAATCGCTTAACGCCTCATCCAGACGGCCAGACGAGGTATCGATATTGCGCAGGATGCTGGTCACGTGCTCTTGGTTTTCCGGCCCAGCGAGGTTTTGAAACTGCTCTAGCAACTTCTTCGCCTCGACCAAAAGGTCAGGCCCGTCTTCCACCAGCGTTTGAACGGTGGACCGGCGCGAGGGGATCATCAACCAACCATCCGCATTGGCAACAAGCGGCGGTGCCGTGGGTGTCCCCCCCGAAAGCGAGATATAAGCGACACCTGTGACCCCCTGCGATTGCAGCTGTGCCACTGTATCGGACCGGATCGGCACGTCGCCTTCGATCTCGATGGTGGTGAAAACCTTGGAAGGGTCTTGTGCGGCTATCTGCAAACCGACGACCTTGCCGACCGAGATACCGTTGAACAGAACGTCGCCCGACGCATCCAGCCCCGACACGTTGTCGAACAGAATGCCGTAAGTTTGGTATTGCTTGTTGATCTGAACACTGGCCAACCAGACGAAGAACGCCAAGGTGCCAAGGATTGAAAGCAGGGTGAAAATCCCGATCAGGATATAATTCGCGCGGGTTTCCATCAGTGTGCCCCTTCGTTCTGGGCAGAAGACAAAGCCGCCCGCGCGCGGGGGCCGTGGAAATACTCATGCACCCAGGGGTGATCAACCTGCATCATTTCTTCCATTGTTCCTACGGCCAGTACTTTTTGATCGGCCAATACAGCGATGCGGTCACAGATCGCATGCAGACTGTCCAAATCATGCGTCACCAAAAACACCGTCAGCCCGAGCGAAGCCTGCAATTGTTTGATCAATATATCAAAGGCCGCGGCCCCGATCGGGTCAAGCCCTGCGGTGGGTTCATCCAGAAAGACAATCTCAGGATCCATGGCGATGGCCCGTGCAAAACCCGCACGTTTGCGCATCCCGCCAGACAGCTCTGACGGGTATTTCGCCATCGCGTTTTCGGGCAAACCGACCATGCGGACCTTGATACCAGCCAAAGTTTCACGCACGTCATCCGGCAAGGCCAGCTGTTCGCGCATCGGTGCCTCGACATTCTGGCGCACGGTCAGCGACGAAAACAACGCCCCGTCCTGAAACATCACGCCCCACCGACGACGCAAGGCCCGGAACTCTGCATCAGAGGTGGATCGCACGCTTTGGCCGAACACCTCGATCTGACCCGCGTCAGGTTCCAGCAGCCCGACAATTGCCCGCAGCAACACGGATTTACCGGTGCCGGACCCGCCCACGACGCCAATGATCTCGCCCTGTTTCACATCCAGGTCCAGACCGTCATGCACCGTATGCGTCCCAAACCGCGTCACCAGTCCGCGCACGCTGATAATTGGATCGTTCACCGCATCCATCATACACCCACCACCGCGAAAAAGACTGAAAACAACGCGTCCATCACGATAACCATAAAGATCGAAAGCACCACCGAAGCCGACGTCAGCCGCCCCAGCGATTCAGCGTCGCCGCCCACTTTCATGCCCTCGTAACAGCCGATAATGCCGATGATCAGCGCAAAAAACGGCGCTTTGATCATGCCGACGCTAAAATGCCAGACGTCCGTGTTGGTGACCAAACGCGTCTGGAAAACCGCAGGCGATACGCCCAGTTCGATCCATGACATCAGCGCGCCACCAATCAGGCCGGAAATATCCGCGATAAAGCCCAATGCCGGCAGCATCAACATCAGCGCCAGTACGCGCGGCACCACAAGGATCGTCACCGGATCAAGGCCAAGGGTACGCATGGCGTCGATCTCTTCACGCATTTTCATCGAACCGATTGAGGCCGTGAACGCCGACCCGGACCGGCCCGCCACGATGATCGCGGTCAACAGGATGCCAAGTTCACGCAGGATCGAAATGGCAATCAGATCCACGACAAACACCTCGGCACCGAACTGGCGCAGCTGTGCTGACCCCTGAAATGCCAGCACCACCCCGATCAGAAACGCCATCAACGCCACGATGGGCACCGCGCTTACGCCTATTTCCTGACAGTGATGTACCACCGATGTCAGACGCAGGCGGCTGGGGTGCCGGATGATGCCGCCCAATGTCGCGATGACCTGCCCCAGAAAGGAAATCAGCTCGACCGTCATGCGCAAGGCGCGGACGACCTTACGGCCATACGCCTCGAAGCGGTCGGCGATTGTAATGGGTTTTACCGGTGCCAAATCATCCGGCGGCATGTTCTTTTCAACCGTCTTGATCAATTGCGCCTGCGCGTCCGACGCGCCCGTAATCTCAAGCGATATGTTATGCTGTGCCGCCCGTTTCTTGTGATCCATCAGAAACCATGCACCAGCGGTATCAAGCTGGGATAGCGCTGTAATATCAATGCAATGGATCGTTTCCTGCGTGGCGTTTGCTGTGCGCCCCCTAAGCTGAAGCAATGTGTCGATCAGCAAACGCCCCGAAAGGGTCAATGTCCCCTCGGAGATCGAGCTGCTGATCGTTTTCACAGGCGCGTCGGCGGGTTCAGTCATAGCATTAACCCTAAGTTATCGTGGTGACGGGTGCCATGTCTTTTCGCTTTGCTCCCCAAGCATTCTTCGGAACAAAGCACAGACAGGCCGATGCAATTGACTATGTGAACGGGGGCCGAACTGCTAATGATTTGCAGCGCAGTCCTTGCAAAGCGGCGCATATAGAACAGCGGCCAAGCGCGCCTCCGAAATCTGCGCGCCGCAGTTCTTGCAAATGCCATAGCTGCCGTCTTTGATCCGCTCCAAAGCGAGGTTGAGCAGCGCAATTTCCTTTTGCGCCGCCATCCCGATGCCTTCCAGCACCTCGTCATCCTCAAGGTCGATCGATTGGTCGTTCATATCCGGCGATTTGGGTTCTCCCAGCTCGTCATCGACCTCGTGCATACGGGCATCTAGTTCTTGCAGGCGCGCCTTGATCAAGTGGGCGTAATGAGCGTGGTCAAGCATGTTTCATCCTCGATATGTATGTGATCACCCTTTTGCGGGTGCCGTTAATGTGGCCGCCGCACCCCTGCTATAGTTTGCAGGTTGAGATGCCAAAGATGCGGTAAAGCGGGCAGAACCGGAAAAGCCCGGTGATCACGAGGATAAAGCCAACGGCCATGCTGCCGTATGAAAGCACTGCACTGCTCCAGACGGCGGGGATGTTCAAAAGCGGCGCGACGATCAGCGCAAGACCAAGAATGATCCTGATGACACGGTCCAGATTTCCAAGATTGGCGTTCATGATACTCTCCATTTCTAAGGGGGTTAGTGAATGTGGGTTGGTCGATCTCTGACGGGGCGGTCGTGTTTTCGCACCATCAGGTCTGCCATACGTCGGGAATATGACGCGAAAACAAAGGCCCGGAACGCTTTGGACTCTGACATCAGCGCGTCAAAGATACGGCTAGGGATCAGGACCGCCTCGACATCGGTTTCGGCAATGGCATGGGCAGAATTTCCGCGATAGGCCAGCAAACAGGCCGTCGTCAGAACGCAGCTTTCGCCAGCCTGAATGTGATAGGATACAGTTTCGCGACCGGCGTCAGAATACAGCTGCACCCGAACGGTACCCGTCACGACAAGCAGCAGGTTTTCGCCTGCGTCATCCGCGCCAGATAGCGCCGCCCCAAGGGGCCGTTTTATCATGCGGGCATGGCGGTCAAGCTGGGCCGACACATGGTCAGAGATGCCCGCCAAATCCGGAAATGCCGCGCGCCATTCGTGTGTTATCACCATAATACATCACCTGTGTTTCGATCAGATTAGACGACGAAGCACAGCGTGGATTGATCTAGGTCAACGCAGCAGTTTGGGCAGCATTTCAGGCAGATCTTCTGCAATCAAACCGGGGCCAAATGCCTCTGCACAGCGAAAATGCAGATTGGCTGCGATGCAGGCCGCGTCAAACGCGTCAAAGCCACGGGCCAGCAAACCAGTGATGAACCCCGCCAACACATCCCCTGATCCGGCGGTTGCCAACCAGCTGCTGTGTTGAAACGGCGCGGACGATACGATGACGGGCGCATGATCCGGTCCTGCGATGACGGTGTCTGGCCCTTTGAACAACACCACACAACCGGCTTTTTCAGCGGCGCGCTGCGCTAGGGTCACGCGGCAGGATGTTTCCTCGAACGCTTTGGGGATGAAACGGCGCAGCTCGCCCTCGTGCGGGGTCATAACGCTTTGCCGGTTCGAAATCTCGGGCAGCGGGTTTGAGGTGTGGGATAAAAGCGTAATCGCGTCTGCATCGATGCACATCGGCACCCCCAGCGTCAGCGCCTGCCCCAGTAGCGTTTTGCTGGCAGATGACAGGCCGAAATTCGGGCCAATGCAGATCGCTTGCGGCTTGATCGCGCTTAGATGGTCCTGAAAACCGGCATCATCCGCATAGGGTTTAACCATAATCGCGTTTAGCTGGGCGGCATGTTCGGCCACCGCATCAGCGCGACACACGATACTGACCAGCCCTGACCCAATCCGCAATGCCCCGCGCGCGGCCAACCGCGCGGCACCACCTTGGCCAAAGGGGCCGGAAACGACAGCGCCATGACCATAGCGATGCTTATGCCCCGCCCCCGATTTGCCAAGCGACTGCCAATGGTGATCCGCCATTTCAAAAACGGGGGTTTCGTTTTCGGGATTGGTCATGTGCGGCTTTCAATTGATGGGCGGAATGCGCCTGGACACAGCGGTACATAGGGCACAACAATACGATGTCACCCGGTGACCAATACCAATCAAATCGGCTCGTGCTGTGCAAGGCGACGCATGATCGCGTCACGTTCCTCTAGCAGATCCAGCACCAACGCAACCCCTGCAATATTGATACCCAAGTCACGATTTAGCCGTCTGGCCTTTTTCGCACGGGCGATGCTTGCCCCGACAAAGCGCCAGTTCCCGCTGCTGCTGCCCATGGGGTCGATTACCCCATGTTCGACCAATTCAATTACCCAGGTTTCGTCAGCCTGACAAAATCGACATAGGTCAGGCAATGACAGCGCATCAACAACATCAGGCTTCATTGTTGTCTTTTTCATTTCATTTCCCTCCAAAACCGGCCCGCGGATCAAAGGCCATCTCTTTAGCCATTTTCTCGAAGAACGCGCGGGCCTCTTCCGTTTCAACCTTTGGATTTATGATTTTCAGCGTGGCATAGATGTTGCCCGCCGGGGTGCCGGGCAGCCCCTTGCCTTTCAGCCGCATTTTCTGGCCGGACCGCGCGTTTTTGGGGATGCGCAGATCAACCTTGCCGCCGGGGGTGGGCATGACCACGTGACCGCCCAATGCGGCCTCCCATGGGGCGATGGGCAGATCAAGGTACAGGTCTCTGCCATCGGCCCGGAAAATCGGATGCGGTGCAAAGGCGACCTCAAGAAACAGATCACCTGCGGCCTTTGCACCCGGCGACCCTTGACCGGCCAGCCGAATATGCTGCCCTGCCGAAATCCCCTTGGGCACATGCACCGAAATCTTGCGGTCCTGCATGGTCACAGTTCCGTTCGGACCGACGACCGGCGATCTCAGACTCAATGTACGATCGGCACCGCTATAGGCATCCTCGATCGAGATCTCGATACGTCCGTGGCTGTCTGCACCCCGACCCGATCCCATGCCCATGCCGCCAGTTGGGCCAGAGCCCCTGCGGAATAGGTTTTCAAAGAAGTCGCTGAACCCTTCGTCGCTCTGCGGGCCGCCGCCAGAAAACTCGAAATCGTTGTCCCAACCGGGGGGCGGCTGATAGCGGCCTTGCGATTGCGGGGGCTCTTTGCCCAGTTGATCATAGGCGGCGCGGCGTTCGGGGTCTTTTAAAACCTCATAGGCCTCGTTCACATCTTTGAACTTTGCCTCGGATTCCGCATCAGGGTTGATATCAGGGTGGTATTTGCGCGCCCCCTTGCGGAACGCCTTTTTGATCTCGTCATCCGTTGCGCTGCGCTCGACGCCAAGCACCTTGTAGTAATCTTTGAATTCCATTTGCCAATCGTCCAATTGATAGCTTTGGATTTTATAGTGTCATGAAATTTCGGTCACCGTTTGATCTGTGTCATTTTACCCGCTTCGGCTGATGTTAGCCTATAGATCACAGCCCCAGCCCCTTGCCCGGGCGCATTTTTGGAACGGAGAATAATATGAAGCGCCGCACGATATTATATGTGATGGATATCAACACCCCCGACACCCTGATCAGCGAGGCCGCCGAAGCCGCCGCCGTGCAAGACAACCGATTAATCTGCCTGATCTTGGGCGCATCGCCGTTCATTCCGGTTTATGTATCCCCGTACGGGGCCGGTGCCGTTCCGGACAATTGGGCCGAACTGGTCGCCGAGGTCCAGCAAACGCAACAAGACCGCGTGCAAGAGGTCGAAGCCCTGCTGGCCAAAAGCAACGTGCCGGGCGATGTCCAATCGGTGATCTGTGCCACAGCGGACGCAAAACACGCTGTCGCACGGGTCGCACGCGTATGTGACGAGGCCTATCTGGCCGCAAACCTACGCGACACACCAGACTTCCTGCGCGAGGCGGCATCGGGCGTGTTGTTCCATTCGCCAATCGGGCTTCGCATCAACGGGTCCACCGCGGACAAGGTCGCGCGTGTTTTCGTGGCATGGGATGACAGCGAAGCGGCGGCAAGTGCTGTGCATGCGGCCCTGCCCTATCTGATGGCCGCAAAAGAAGTCGTGATCGCCAGCATCGACCCGCTGATGACCGCCCAAGGCGATGGCCAAGACCCCGGCACCGATGTCGCCGCATGGCTTAGCCACCATGGCTGCAACGTCACCGTTTCGCAGTACCCAAACGGCAAGCTGTCGGTTGAGAAATGCATCCAGGACCGCGCACAGGAGTTCGGGGCCGATCTTGTGGTGATGGGGGCCTATGGCCACGCGCGGATGGTTCAGGCGGTTCTGGGTGGCACGACACGGTCGATGATCGAACAAACTGTCCTGCCGGTATTCCTGGCACATTAAGCCATTTAGACGACGCATACCCCAAGACCATCAAAGCGGGCCGCAAAACTATAGCGGCCCGCATTTAACATGTTTCTAGGTCGCCCGTTCTCGAACTCTAAATTGGGAAATTTCCGTTATCGAAGGGATCATACTCCGGGTCTTCGGGCGCGGTATCCGGTTGCGGCACCTCGGTCGGGGTCGGGTTTTGATCTGGATCCTGCGGCCCTGTTGGCTGCGGCGGTTCTGCCGCCGGTTCAGGGTCATTTGGCGCAGGTACTTCTTTAGGCGGCGTATCGGACGGCGGGCGGGGATTTTCAGGCGGCATGGTTTTTCCTTTGCTTAAGATCGGCCCAAACTACCGCGCCTGCGCCAGCCCCGACTTGATCGGCGTCAAGTCACGCCGCCGACGATTGATGTGCATCAATCTGAAGTAGCACGAATCGGATACCTGTTTACTTGGGTGCCAAAGCGTACCGACCCAACCCCTAACCGATTTCCTCAGGGCCGTTTCGTTGTCCGGTTGCGATAGCGCAAATGCCCCCACGTGCAACTTTGGAGACTTTCCATGACTATGAACTCTGCCGACGACCTCCCATTCGCTGACGGCATCAAACGCGGTCGCAACGTGATGATTGCCCTTGGTGTTGTGATGATACTGGTGGGCTTTGCGGCCATCGTCTTTCCCTTGATCAGCACCTTGGGTGTTGTCTGGATGACCGCCGTTATGCTGATTATTGCCAGCATCGCCCAAACCATCGGTGCCTTCAGCTATCCCAAATGGAGCGGGGTCATCCTTGGCCTTTTGGTCGCTGCGGTGTGGCTGATCGCTGGTTTGTATTTGCTGCTCTTCCCTCTCGAAGGGGTGTTTGTCCTCACAATCATCCTTGCCGCGATGTTTCTGGCCGAAGGGGTCATCAAGACCGTCCTTTCCTTTCGCATGCGGCCACTTTCAGGCTGGGGATGGCTTTTGTTTGACGGTCTGATCACCGCCGTTTTGGGGGCCGTATTGGTTTGGCAGATGCCTTCCGCAGCACTTTGGGCTTTGGGGACGCTTGCCGGGATCAGCATCATGATCTCGGGCTGGACATTGGTGATGATCCCCATCGCAGTCAGCAAGGCATTTGGTGATCTCACATAATTCGGGTCAACCGATCTGTCAGAATATCAACCCGCCTTGGACATCGGGTTTCTACCCACGGCAAATATTTCCAAGGCATGCTCTAGGAGAGTGACATGAAAAAGAAAAACGACATTTCCCCCTATGAAGAATGGGTCAAAAGCCGCCTCGACGAGATGGAAGCGGTGTTGAAAGTCTTTGAAAACACTGCCGAAGACGTCAAAAAAGACACCCGTAAGACCGCCGAACAGGCGATAAAGGACATGAAAAAACACCGCGATGCCTTCAAGAAAAAGCTGAAGGCTGAATACAAAGACGACGCGAAGACGTGGGACCAGACAAGCGCGAAGCTCGAAGCGGAATGGGACGCATTTGAGGATGATGTAGAGGCCTATTGGAAGAACGTGGGCGAAAAGACGGATGCCATCGAAGACACCTTTAAAGCACAGGCCGAGGCCCAGCAAAAAGCCTGGAGCGATGCCGCAGAGCGGATCAAGCAAGCCACCGCCGACTTTAAGGCAGAACGCGATGCCGAGGTCGATGCAGCCGTCGCCAAAGCGGATCATATTGCTCAGAACGCCGGGGCCAAGCTTGAGAATATGGGCGACGCGGGCAAAGCATCATGGGCCGCATTGCGCTCCGCTTTGAATGAATCCCGGTCGGCTTTTGATACAGCCAATGCAAAGGCCCAAGCAGCGTTCAAAGACGCGTTGAAAAAGCACCGGAAAACCTGAACCGCTTGGCCCCAATCATCTGGGGCCATACGATAACAGTATGCCCGAACGGGGTGGCGGAGTATATTCAGTCCGGCACCCCGTTTTGCTGACCCCAAAGATTACTATGACCAAGGAAACAGAGCCATATGAAACGCGCAACCGATGACCTCGTGAAAATTGCGTTGCTGGTCTGCGCTGTTTCGGGGCTCGTCTTGGGCATTGCCTTATATCTGGCCGGGAAAAGCGATCTGGCGACGCTGTTTTGGGTCATCGGTGTGGTACCGGTCCTGATCGCCCTATTGGTCGAGATTTTGCGCAGCTTGTCGCGCGGTGACGTCGGGCTCGACATTGTTGCAGCGCTGTCGATGTCTGCTGCCCTTGCCTTTGGCGAAACCCTTGCGGCGGCTGTTGTCGCGGTGATGTATTCCGGCGGCACCTTTCTGGAAATCTTTGCCCAAGGCCGCGCGCGCCGCGAGATGCACGACCTGCTGTCGCGGGTGCCGCGGACGGCAACGCGCCATAAAAATGGCAGCCTTGAAGAAATCCCTTTGGATGAAATCGAACCGGGTGATCTGCTGTTGATCCGCAAGGGCGACACGGTGGCGGTCGACGGCACGGTCGCCTCTGACATCGCTTTCGTCGACACCTCGGCCCTTACCGGGGAATCCTTGCCAGCCAAGCTATCGCGCGGCGATCCGACCCTCAGCGGGTCCACCAACGCGGGCGAACCGTTCGAACTTACCGCGACGCACCGCGCCAGTGAAAGCACCTATGCAGGCATCATGCGGCTGGTAGAGGAAGCCCAACGATCCAAAGCGCCCATGGCACGGCTGGCTGATCGTTGGTCGCTCGGCTTTCTGGTGGTGACGGTCGCAATCGCCTTTGCCGCGTGGTGGTTCACCGGTGATCCGATCCGCGCCGTGGCCGTGCTGGTGATCGCGACACCCTGCCCGCTTATCTTGGCCGTGCCGGTGGCATTGGTGGCGGGGCTGTCACGCGCCGCGCATTTCGGGGTTCTGATCAAAGGGTCCGGCGTGCTGGAAAAGATGGCGCGCATTCAGACGCTGATCTTGGATAAAACCGGCACCTTGACCGACGGGCGGCCGCGCATCGTCGCAATTCAAACCCATACCGACATTTCCGAGGATGACATACTCGGCCTTGCCGCAGCGCTTGACCAGACCTCGACCCATCCCGTCGCACAAGCCATCGTCGCCGCTGCAAAAGCACGCAACCTCCCGCTTCCCTTTCCGTCACAGGTGGTCGAGGCACCTGGCGAAGGCCTTTCGGGCCGTATCGACGGGCGCGATGTCATCGTCGGTGGCGACGGGTTTGTGACCCATCAGGTGGGTGCCACAAGCAGCAGTGATCTGTCACGTACGGCGGGATCGGTTGTCGTTGCTGTGGCCGTGGACGGTGCGATGGCAGGGCATTTGGTGATGGCGGACCCGCTACGCGAGGGGATTTCAGCCATGCTGGCCAGCCTGCGCCGGATCGGGGTTGGCCGGATCATGCTTGCCACAGGCGACCGGGCCGCAGTGGCGGAACAAGTGACCAAGGATTTGGGGCTCGACGCGATCAGGGCCGATCTGACACCTGAACAAAAGGTGCTGCTGGTGCTGACCGAACGCAAGAACGGGCCGGTGATGATGGTTGGCGATGGGGTAAACGACGCCCCTGCCCTTGCCGCCGCTGACGTGGGCGTGGCCATGGGCGCACGCGGGGCTGCGGCCTCGGCCGAGGCGGCGGATGTGGTGCTGCTGATCGACCGTGTGGATCGGCTGGCCATGGGGATGGATATCGCGGGGCGGTCCCGTGGCATTGCCCTGCAAAGCGTGGTTGCGGGGATCGGATTATCGGTCATCGGCATGATCGCTGCGGCCTTTGGATATCTGACACCCGTCCAAGGCGCGCTGATCCAAGAGGTGATTGATGTGGCCGTTATTCTGAATGCCCTGCGGGCCTTGCGCATCACGCCCCCTGACCCGACCCTTTCCTGAGCAGATAAAATAACGCCTTGAGGATTGACGCAGGTCAATTTCATACCGGCGGATCAGGTGTATCCCACTGATAGGTTCACGTTGGTTGGAAAGGGCAGGAAGATGGCAAATGTCGCCGCACTTCATAATGAAACACCCGTGGCACCGCGCCCCAGCCCCCGGGCGGAGCCGACCTTCTATTCCGATCCGGATCTGGAGCGCCGCTCGCATATCCACACAACGATGGAACAGGCGCTGGACAAAGGGCTAAAGGCCGCTCAGGCGCGTTTCACTGGCGGCATATCCCCTATCGCCCTTGCGGCTGCATATGCAGACTGGGCTTTGCATCTGTCCTCGGCCCCCGGCAAACAGCTTGAGCTGCTTGAGAAAGCCGGCAAGAAAATATGGCGATTCACCACCCATGCCGCCCGTTGCGCCCAGAACCCGAACACGGCCGAAACCTGCATCACGCCGCTGCCGCAGGACAAACGGTTCAAGGATGAAGCGTGGCAACAATGGCCCTTCAACATGATCTCGCAGGGTTTTTTGCTGAACCAACAATGGTGGCAGAACGCGACAACTGGCGTGGCCGGGGTCACCCGCCAGCATGAAGACGTGGTGACATTTGTCACGCGCCAGATCCTCGATGTTTTCTCCCCCTCAAACTTTGCGCTGACCAACCCCGAGGTGCTGGCCAAAACCGCAAGCGAAGGCGGGATGAACCTGGTGCGCGGCTGGCAGAATTTCCTTGAGGATGCGACGCGGGCCAACAGCGGCGAAAAACCTGTGGGCCTTGAGGACTTTAAGGTCGGTGAAAATTTGGCAACGAGCCCCGGCAAGGTGGTGTATCGCAACCGGCTGATCGAACTGATCCAATATGCCCCGACAACCGATAAGGTGCGGCCAGAACCCATTCTGATCGTCCCTGCGTGGATCATGAAATACTACATCCTTGATCTAAGCGCGGAAAACTCCTTTGTCCGCTATCTGACGGCGCAGGGGTTCACGGTTTTCATGATCTCGTGGCGCAACCCTGATGGCGCTGATCGCGATCTGGGCATGGATGATTATCTGTCCAGCGGCGTGATGGCGGCTGTTAATGCGGTCGATACCATAACGGGCGGCGAGCACATTCATGCCATCGGGTATTGTCTGGGTGGCACGCTTTTGTCGATTGCGGCGGCGGCGATGGCACGTGACAATGATGCACGGCTGGAAAGCCTCACGCTTTTGGCGGCACAGGTTGATTTCACCCAAGCGGGTGAATTGACGCTGTTCATCAATGACAGCCAGCTGGCCTATCTTGATGATATGATGTGGGACAAAGGCTATCTTGATACCAAACAAATGGCGGGTGCCTTCCAGCTTTTACGCTCGAACGACCTGATCTGGTCGCGGGTGATCCATGACTATCTGATGGGTGGCCGGTCTGAGATGAACGATCTGATGGCTTGGAATGCGGATGCGACGCGCATGCCGTACAAAATGCATTCGCAATACCTGCGCCAACTGTTTCTCAACAACGACCTGGCAGAGGGACGGTTTCTGGCCGGTGGTAATAACGTTGCGATTACCGATATCCGCGCACCCGTCTTTATGGTCGGCACCGAACGCGATCATGTCGCCCCTTGGCATTCGGTTTATAAGTTCAACCTTCTGTCCGATACCGATGTTACTTTTGTTCTGACCAACGGCGGGCATAACGCGGGCATCGTATCCGAACCCGGCCACCCGCACCGCCACTACCGTATGCGCGCCAAACACAAGGACGCGCCCTATCACGATCCCGACCGGTGGTATGCCGAGGCCGATGTTGTTGACGGATCGTGGTGGCCCGCCCTTGTGACGTGGCTGGGCGACAAATCCGGCGATCCGGTACCGCCGCCCCCGATGGGCACCCCCGACGGCAGCTATGCACCGCTGTGCGACGCCCCCGGCACCTATATTTTTCAGGAGTAACACCCGATGCGAATGACAGCCCCCAAAGGGACGCTTTGATGCAGTTTATCGAAAACCGCACCTTCGACGAGATCAAGCTGGGGGAAAGCGCCGAATTGACCCGGACGCTGAAGCCTGCGGATATCGAGCTGTTTGCAGTCATGTCGGGCGATGTGAACCCTGCGCATGTGGATCAGGAGTATGCCCATTCTGACATGTTCCACAAAGTTATCGCGCACGGGATGTGGGGGGGCGCGCTGATTTCTGCGGTTTTAGGCACGGAACTGCCGGGACCAGGAACCATCTATCTTAACCAGAATTTGAAATTCTTGCGGGCCGTCGGGCTGGGTGACACGGTGACGATCCGTGTGACGGTCACGGCGAAAGACGCCACACAGCACCACGTGACGCTGGCCTGCCTGTGTACCAACCAAAGCGGTGAAACCGTGATCGAGGGCGAAGCAATCGTCGTGGCCCCAACCGCCAAAGTCCGCCGCCCCCGCGTTGTGCTGCCAGAGGTCCACCTGCACGAGCGCGGAAGCCGCTTTGCCGACCTGATCAACGCGACATCTTCGCTTGCACCGGTGCGCACTGCCGTTGTTCACCCCTGCGATGCCGCGTCTTTGAAAGGCGCGCTTGAGGCCGGTGAAAAAGGTATCATCATTCCGGTTCTGGTGGGGCCTCAAGCCAAGATCGAAGCCGCAGCACAGGATGCGGGCTGCGACCTGACTGGTATTGAAATCATCGACGTGCCCCACAGCCATGCCGCCGCCGAACAGGCCGTGGCGCTAGCTCGCGCCGGCAAGGTTGATATGTTGATGAAGGGTAAGATCCACACCGATGAGCTGCTGAAACCCGCCTTGGACAAGGTGACAGGTCTGCGCACCGAACGCCGGATGAGCCATATTTTCGCGCTTGATGTGCCGACCTATCCCAAGCTTTTGCTGATCAGTGACGCGGCGATCAATATCTTTCCCGATCTGTCGGCCAAACGCGACATCGTCCAAAATGCAATCGACCTTGCCATCGCACTGGGCATTGACCTGCCCAAGGTCGCGCTGCTGTCAGCGGTCGAGACTGTGACCGCCAGCCTGCCCTCGACCGTCGATGCGGCGGCCCTGTGCAAAATGGCGGATCGAGGCCAGATTACCGGCGGGTTGCTGGACGGGCCGCTTGCATTCGATAACGCCATTTCCAAAGCCGCAGCAGAGGCCAAGGGCATCGTTTCCGATGTCGCTGGACAGGCCGATGTTCTGATTGTGCCTGATCTGAATTCCGGGAACATGATTGCAAAGCAGTTGATCTATCTTGCCGGGGCAGATGCTGGCGGGGTCGTGGTGGGCGCACGCGTTCCGATCATCCTGACCAGCCGCGCGGATGGCGTGTTGTCCCGCATCGCGTCCGCCGCCATGGCGCAACTGATGGCCCATGCCGCGCACCCCGCCCCCATTCCATAAGCGGCTCGTATCTCACGCCTCCTGCCCGCTATGCCCCTATGCCAGATCACATTTTCGCGTGCGACGGCTGGTAACCACCGTCGCATTGATCTTCATCAACCCGTTTTTGAGAAATCAAACTAGCAAAGGGGGAAACAACGCGAGGAGGAAGGCAGCATGACCAAAAGCACAAGGCGCAAACAGCGATCAAGCGGTGCGACCATAAGCACGAAACACGCTGCGGCTTGCCGGTTCATGCGCGACCAAAACCGAATGTCCGACGGGAAAATTTATGTGGGGTAACGCCATAAAGATCGCGCAACTGCGCGGGTTTGATATCAAGATCGACGCCAGCTGGGTGCTGATCGCCGCGCTCATGGTCTGGAGCCTTTCAACGAGTTATTTCCCCAGCCAACTGCCCGACATCGACCAACCGACCGTATTGACGATCTCGATCATCGCGATGCTGGGGTTGTTTGGCTCGTTACTGCTGCATGAATTGGCCCATGCCGTCGTCGCACGGCGGTTTGGCGTTCGGGTGTCGGGGATCACCTTGTTCCTCTTCGGCGGCGTTGCAGAGATGCAGACAGAGCCCCTGAGCGGCAACACCGAATTCTGGATTGCCATCGCCGGTCCTGCGGCCAGCGTCGCCATTGCCCTGGCCTTTTGGTTTACCGAGCTGTTGGCGTTTTTCGCAGGGCTACCGGATACGGTGCAGTCGGTCCTATCCTATCTGGCCATCATAAACTTGGTCCTTGCGCTGTTTAATCTGTTGCCCGCCTTTCCAATGGACGGCGGTCGCGTCTTGCGCGCGTGGCTTTGGGCGCGGTCTGGCGATTTGCTGGCCTCAACCCGCACGGCGGTCACGATCTCGACCTTCTTTGCCTACGGGCTTATGGCGCTTGGCCTTTATGCTGTGTTTTCGGGCTCGGCGGTTTCAGGGCTCTGGCCCGTCCTGATCGCGCTGTTCTTGCTTGCAACGTCACGCGCAACCTTGACCCAGATCGAGACGAAGACCGCGCTGGACGGGCGCACAGTGGCCAGCCTGATGACCCAAGACCCGTGGACCGCCGACCCCAGCCTGTCCCTGTCGGAACTGGTGAACCGGGTTTTCCTCAAGCATTCCATCAGCTTTGCCCCGGTTGTCGAAAGCGGCACGCTGTTGGGCTATGTTGATACGCAGATTGTCCACAAGATCGATCGCGAACACTGGACCACCACCATCGTCGAAGACGTGGTAGAGCCGACGTCGCAAGAAAACACGGTGCCCTATGATATGATGGCCTTGGATTTGATCAAGCTGATCCAAAAAACCGGCCGGCGCAAATTTCTGGTTGTGGGGGCGCATGGGCTTGTCGGGGTGATCACGCTTTCAAATATGATGGCCCTGTTAAACGTTTCGCGGGATATTAGGTAGCGCGTCCCGCATATGTGTGAAAAACTGGTCCAGTATTTTCGGATACAATCGGCCCATGTTTTTGACGCGGAAGTGAACAGATGGAAATTGAGGACGACGGCGCTGTCCTGCTTGCACTACTTGATGCGGCAGTTGACGCCATTCTGATCTCGGATCAATCGGGCAAAATTTTGCGCCTGAACAAGGCCGCTGCGAACCTATTCGGGCATACAGTCGAAGACCTGACTGGTCAGAATGTGAAGGTCCTGATGCCACAAGACATGGCCGTGCGACATGACGGTTTCCTGCGCCACCACCTTGAGACGGGTGAAAAACGGATCATCGGGCTGGGCCGCGATGTCGAAGGGATACGCGCGGATGGCACGACCTTTCCGCTGCATCTGTCAGTCGGGCGCGCGGATATCGCGGGCGAAGTTGCCTTTGTCGGTATTTTGCACGACCAATCGCGCAGACGCGCCGCCGAGGAAGCCGCCGCACGGTCTCAACGCATGGATGCCATCGGGCAAATGACCGGTGGTATTGCACATGATTTCAACAACTTGCTGGCCGTTGTGATCGGCAACCTCGAACTGCTAGAGATGGACGAGACCCGCGAGAAAAGCCGCGCCATGATCACTGACGCCCTTGAGGCGGCAGAGCTGGGCGCAGACCTGACATCACGGCTGATGGTCTTTGCCCGCACCACCAGTCTGAAGCTTGAGACCATCGCGATGAACGATGAGGTATCCAAAGCTGTTTCCATGCTCAGGCGGACAATCGGGGCGCATGTGAGTGTCGAGGCCGCGCTGGCCAACGATTTATGGCACACCCGCGCCGATGCAACACAGCTGCAAACCGCCGTTCTGAACATGGCCTTGAATGCGCAGGATGCGATGCCCGAGGGCGGCAAGGTGTTTTTCGAGACCCGGAATGTCGTGCTGGACGATTCCTATATCGCGCAGGAGATCGGCATCGAAACCGGCAGCTATGTTCGCCTGTCGGTCAGCGACACCGGCGAAGGCATGTCGCCCGAAACCCGCAATCGCGCGATGGAGCCGTTTTTCACCACAAAACCAACCGGCGAAGGCACCGGTCTTGGCCTGTCGATGGTCTATGGGTTCGTCAAGCAATCCGCAGGTCACGTCACGATTTACAGCGAGCTGGGCCAAGGCACCACAATCAGCCTGTATTTCCCCGCCTCTATGGATGCCGATACCAAAGAGGTCGCCAATAAAGACAATGACCAAGCCTATGAAGGTATCGGTACGGACCGGTTGATCCTCTTGGTCGAGGACGATGTTCGGGTGATGCGCCTCTCCAAGGCCCGCCTCCTGGCCTTTGGGTTCCGGTGTGTCACGGCCGAAACCGCTGATGCGGCATGGGCCATCTTGCAAGAGCGCGACGATATCGATCTGGTGTTCACCGATTTGGTGATGCCCGGGAAAATGACCGGCCATGACCTTGCCCAGCGGATCGCCGCGGAAAAGCCGGATCTGCGGGTGCTGATGACATCAGGGTTTTTCGAGGGCGTGCTGCGCGCGGAAGACATCGGTGCCGAAACCGCGATCCTGCGCAAACCCTACCGTCAGGCCGAACTGGCCCAAGCGCTTCAGGCGGTGTTTGAGGACACGCAACCCTGATCAACCGCACGCGCCGTCAACATGTAGCCGATCCCGCGCACTGTTTTAATCAGCACCGGCCGCGACACGTCGCGTTCGATCTTTTTGCGCAGACGCGCCACCTGATTGTCGATGGTTCGATCCAACGGTGCCCAGTCATGCCCGCCAATCAAATCCATCAGTCTGTCACGTGACAGCGGCTTTTGCGGGTTGTCCAAAAACGCCGCCAACAGCTTGAAATCGGCGGTCGTCAGCTCGCAATGCTGGCCCGTCCGGTCAATCAACAGCATCTGGTCCAGCCCGATTTTCAAACCGTCCAGATCAAGCAACCCGTCGTTTGACGTTGCTTTAGGGGCAGGCTCAACCGCCACAGGCGCGTGCCGTTCAGCGCGACGTAAAACCGAATGCACCCGCGCCAACACTTCGCGCACGTGAAACGGTTTGGTCAGATAGTCATCGGCGCCCAGCTCTAACCCGACAACGCGATCAATCACGTCGTCCTTTCCGGTCACCATAATAATCGGAACTTCGTGATCGCGGCGTATTTCCCGGGCGACGTTCAGGCCGTCTTCGGCACCCAGGTTTAGATCAAGGGTCACCAGATCGGGCATATCGGTTGCAAAGGCATCGCGAACGTCTTGCGATGTCATCGCCTCGTCCACAATGTATCCGTCCCCCTCCAGACAGCGCCGAAGGAGCGTACGAATTTTGGCATCGTCATCGACGACAAGGATTCTTTGCTGCGCCATGGCTCCAATCATCTCCTACGTCGATCATACTGACAGCGTCATAAATTTCCACCCGCATAAGTGGAAGCCGCGTCAGGATACAATCAGTTACAATTTGATACAGTGATGCGCGTCTTGCTGCGACCAATACTTGAGAAAGTGCCCCTAAGCAAATTGGGGAATGCAACATGTACGTAACACTTTCAAGCGAATCTACTGCGGCAAATCAGACATTGGCACCTAGCCTGATATTTCAGGCACCAGCACCACAGCAGCAGCAAAGAAGCTATGCAACCGGCACGCACCTGTTTCACGAGGGCGACACAGCCAACCACGTCTATGAGGTAAAAACAGGTGTTTTGCGCCTGACGCGGGTGCTTGAAAACGGCCGCCGGCAGGTTATTGCCTTCGGTTTGCCCGGCGATATCATCGGGTTTCCCAACGGCGACGCGCATCACACAGATTGCGACGTGGTCGCCACAGCCGAGATCGTAGCACACCGCCGGTCCACCTTGGAAACCGGTGCAGGCGACCCCGAGACACATCAACGTCTTTTGCACGCCGCCCTGCGCGAGATCAGCGCCATGCAAGACCATTTCATGATGCTTGCCCGCAAATCCGCGTCCGAGAAAGTCGCCTCGTTCCTTTTGGCGATTTCCAACCGGACCGGATCACCACGTGGCAACTTCACCACGTTTTCACTGCCCATGAGCCGCGCTGACATCGCCGATTTCCTAGGTCTCACCGTTGAAACGGTCAGCCGCACGTTCAGCATTCTGCGCAAGGATGGGATCATCTCGCTTGAGACCCCTCAAACCGTGCTGGTGCTTGACATGGAAGCGCTGCTGGATGCGTCACAAACCGACGACTAAGACCCTCCTACCCCCATATTCCCTGATACTATCCGTAATGACCGCTGACAGCTCAGTCAGCGGTCATTACTTTTTTGCGGGCGGCGATCAGCGCCCGATCACTGCGGCGTATCCAGAACCGGGCCGGCATCGCTGTTCATCCGATCGAAAAGCGCCATCGACATGCCGCCGATCCCCAGCAAGACGAGTGCAAAGTTGGCCATCCACCCCAGCACGGGAATGAAGTTCAACAGCGACGCCACCGTAACGCCGATCACAAGCGCCACCAGCCGCACCCAGATTTTCGGGTTCTCTTCTGATCCAAAGCTGTGCAAGACGCGCATCGTCAACGCATAAGCCCCCAGAATGTAACCCAGCGTCCAGATCGCCACCAAACCAAGCAGCACAATCGGTACGAGCGGCAGACCAATCACCGTCAAGGCGCTGATCGGGACCAGCCCGAACAAGATAGACAGCCCCAGGGCACCAAACAGCAGCGCCTTGCCAGGCCGTGCTTCGATCTTGCGGCGCAGATGACGCACGCGGTTGGGCACAAGCGCCAGAAACAGCGCACCAATCACCACAAAGAAACCTACGGTTACCAGAAACGCCCCAAGCACCGACATAAAGGTCGGCAGAACGGGGTATTCCCAATCAGACCACATCTCTTGCGCGCCTTTCATCACATCACTGCGGTGGTAGGGTTCGAATGTAATGCGGTCGGCCGATACCACGCTTTCGGGAATGTCCATGCGGGTCGGTGCAGAATAGGTCAGCGCGCCGCCAATGCGGGCATCCTTGCCGAACACCAAGGTTTCTCCCGTCAGGAAGACGTCGCCATCCACCTGCGCATCCAGCGTCACCGTACCCCCGACAGCCATGACCGCGCCGCCGACGGGCCCTTCAATCGTGACCTTCGCCCCGGTCAAACGCGCATTGCCAGCGACCTCGGCGTCAGGCGCTGTCCTGACGCTGAAGCCCGATGCTGTTAAATCGCCCGCGACACTGCCCCGCAGGCTGACGGAAAAGCCCATGAGGTACAGGTCGCCACCCGTTGCGGCATCTGCGTCTACGTCAAACCCCACGGCATGTGCGTCCTCGGCAATCTTGCCCTGCAAGGTAACAGTTGCGCCGGTTGCGAACACGTCGCGCCCCGCCTGAAACGGTGCCGTGCTTTCGCCCGCCCGGAATATATCACCGCCAAACGTGCGATCTGTGGTCTCTGCCATGGTTTGGCCCGCGATCACCATCGCGGCGCAGGCCGTTAAAATTCTAATGAGTCCGATCATCATCAATCTCCTCCAATACGTATATATCCGCAGGGTACGTGTGATGGTGGGCATCGGAGTTGATCGGGATCAAGTCGGAGGCGCGGCGACTTGGCACGTACTGAAGAAAACAATTAAGTGGTTATACTTCAACTACTTGAGGCGAAAAGATGATGTTACACATCAACCTTCAACACGGCTCTCGAAGTCATCTATTTCTATTTAAAATCAACGCTCTAAACAGCTAACCTAAAGCATATCCTGCACCGCGGACCGTGCGGATCGGATCTTCACCCCCATGCTGGGTCAACGCTTTGCGCAGACGTGCGATGTGCACGTCAACCGTGCGGGTATCCACATAGATGTCGCGGCCCCAGACGTGATCGAGCAGCTGATCGCGGCTGAACACGCGGCCCGGACGTTCCAGCAATGTAACCAGTAAACGGTATTCCGTCGGCCCCAGCTTCAACGCCTGCTTGGCGCGGTTCACACGGTGGGTTTCGGGATCAAGGGTAATGTCATCAAAGCTAAGCGATGTGCCCCCGCTTGCCGGGCGCACACGCCGTAACTGCGTCCGGACACGGGCCATCAATTCACGCATGGAGTACGGCTTGACCACATAGTCATCCGCGCCGGTTTCAAGGCCGCGCACGGTGTCGACCTCCTCGGACCGGGCCGACAGCATGATTACGGGAATATGGCGCGTGTCCTCGCGGGTTTTCAACTGGCGGCAAACCTCGATCCCGCTCAGCAGCGGCATCATCCAGTCCAGGATCACCAGATCGGGTAAGGCTTCGGCGACCAGCAGCATCGCTTCTTCGCCGTTTTCGGCGCGCCGCACCTCGAACCCTTCGGATGTCAGGTTATAGGCCAGAATTTCACGCTGTGCCGGTTCGTCTTCAACCAACAATATCTGAGGATGCGCCACAGACATGCGTTTACCCCTTTAGCTTGGTCGAGGTATCGTCGGCCTTTGGCCTGTCCTCATCCGGTTGCGTGCCGGTGACCAGATACACGACCTGTTCGGCAATCGACGTCACCAGATCCCCCATGCGTTCCACGTTTTTGGCGATGAAATGCAGGTGCATGCAGGATGTGATGTTGCGCGGGTCTTCCATCATAAAGGTCAGGAATTCGCGGAAAAGCGCGTTGTACATTTGGTCCACGTCTTTGTCGCGCGCGATGACGTCCATCGCCAGCTCGGCGTCGCGTTGCACATAGCTGTCCAGCGCGTCCTTCAGCATCGCCTCGACGGTTTTACACATCCGCCGGATCGCGCCGGTGCTATCGCTAACCTCGGGCAATTGCGCCAGAACCGTGTTCCGCTTGGCCATGTTTTTTGCATAGTCACCAATGCGTTCCAAGCTGGCGCTGATCTTGATTACGCTTAGGATCAGACGCAAATCAATCGCGGTCGGGGCGCGCAATGCGATGACGCGGGCGGCCCGTTCGTTAATCAGTTCTTCGAGCGCATCAATGGCTTTGTCGCCATCACGCACCTGTGCGGCCAGTTCTTCATCGCGGGCCTCAAGCGATTGTGCGGCAAGGCGAATGGCGTCTTCGACCATCCCGCCCATTTTCATGATCTGCGCCTGAACGCTTTCCAGATCGCGGTCAAAGGCTGATGCAATATGTTGATCTGACATGATATTATCCAATCCGGCCTGTGATATAGCTTTCCGTCCGAGGGTCCTCGGGCGATGTGAAAATCTTGTCTGTTTCGCCGTATTCAACCAAGTTTCCCAAGTGGAAGAACGCGGTTTTCTGGCTGACCCGGGCAGCTTGCTGCATCGAATGGGTGACAATCACCACAGAATAATCCTGACGCAGCTCGTCGATCAGCTCTTCGACCTGCGCGGTGGCGATCGGATCAAGCGCGGAACAGGGCTCATCCATCAACAGCACTTCGGGTTCGGTCGCAATGGCGCGGGCAATACACAAACGTTGCTGCTGCCCCCCCGACAGGCCCGTGCCGGGCGCATGCAGGCGGTCCTTGACCTCGTTCCAGATCGCGGCACGTTTCAGCGCACGCTCAACAATATCGTCCAGCTCGCTTTTGTTGCGGGACAGGCCGTGGATGCGCGGGCCATAGGCGACGTTGTCGTAGATCGATTTGGGGAACGGGTTCGGCTTTTGAAACACCATCCCCACCTTGGCGCGCAATTGCACCGGATCAACGCTGCTGTCATAGATGTCTTCGCCGTCAATCAGGATGTCCCCTTCGACGCGGCAGATATCAATTGTGTCGTTCATCCTGTTGATACAACGCAAGAAAGTTGACTTGCCACAGCCCGACGGCCCGATAAAGGCGGTGACGGTTTTGTCTTGGATTTCGACCGAGACATCCTTGATCGCGTGGTTGTCACCGTAATAGACCTGCACGTTACGGGCCGAGATTTTGATCTTATCTGTGGTCACGTCCATCTCCGAAATAATATAATCTTTCATTGCCTTACCGTCCATTCTTACCAGCGCCGCTCGAACCTGCGCCGCAGCATGACGGCGATGGCGTTCATGGTGATCAGGAACACCAGCAGGATAATGATACCACCCCAAGCCCGTTCATAGAACGCAGGGTCGGCGCGTTTGGCCCATTCGTATATCTGCGCAGGCATGGCCGAGTTCGGGTCCATCAGGCCCGACGCGATCCCGTCAGGCGGGTTAGACGCGATAAAGCCGACCATACCGATCAACAGCAACGGCGCTGTCTCGCCCAAGGCCTGTGCCAGACCGATGATGGTGCCCGTCAGAATGCCCGGTGCGGCCAAGGGTAGCACGTGGTGGAACACCGATTGCATCTTGGACGCGCCAACCCCCAACGCCGCATCACGGATGCTGGGCGGCACGGATTTGAGCGAGGCGCGGGTCGAGATGATGATCGTGGGCAAGGTCATCAGCGTCAGCACCAAACCACCAACCAGCGGGGCCGAGTTTGGCAAATGCATATAGTTGATGAACACGGCGAGACCCAAGATACCAAACACGATAGACGGCACAGCGGCCAGGTTCGAGATGTTGACCTCGATCACGTCGGTGATCCAGTTTTTAGGGGCGAATTCCTCGAGGTAGATCGACGCGGCGACCCCGATGGGCAGCGCCAGCGCCAGCACCACCAGCATCATGAACAGCGACCCGATCATCGACACGCCCATGCCAGCGGCCTCGGGCCGGGCATCGGAGGCGTCTGCGCCCGTGATGAACGCAAGGTTAAAGCGTTTTTCGAGCGATCCATCGGCAATCAGCGCATCGACCAGATCAAGCTGTTCAGCGCTGATGTTTTTGTCGTTGGCGATGCTGGCGCGGGTCACGCGCCCCTTAAGGTACCCATCCACACGGCTGTTGGTTAGGAACCTGAATTCAACCGACGTGCCGATCAGATCCGTGTTCGCCAGCACAAAGTTACGCAATTGCGCGGCGGCGTCTTTGGATAGAATAGCCGCCATTGCTTTGGGCTTCAGATCGGTGGTCACACCGCTGTCTGCGACTTTTTTCTCAAGTGCGGCGGCCATCAGCGGGGCGTATCCAAAGGTTGATACCTTTTTGATATCCGCCAGATCGCGGTTACCCTTTTTGTCCAGCTTTGCCTCAAGCAATTGGACATCCAGCGTCAGGAATGTCTGTTGAAACGCGCCCGCGCCACGGCCGATAATCGTAACCAGCAAGATCACCAGCATCAGCAGCCCCACCGTAATCGCCGCGATGCCATAAGCCTTGAACCGGGTTTCCGCGCGGTTGCGTTTTACGGTACGCGCGTCTTGGCGTAGCAATGAATTTGGCGGCGTGGTCGAATTTGACATGTCGGTCATTCGTACTGCTCCCGGTATTTGCGCACGATATAAAGCGCCAGCACATTCAGCCCCAGCGTCAGCACGAACAGTGTCAGGCCAAGGGCAAAGGCAACAAGGGTTTCAGGGCTGGCAAAGTCGGTATCGCCCGTCAGCTGGCTGACGATGCGGGTGGTGATCGTCGTCATCGCCTCGAGCGGGTTTGGCGATACGCGGGCAATGGCCCCTGCCCCCAACACCACAATCATGGTTTCGCCAATCGCGCGGCTGGCGGCGAGCAGGATCGCGCCCACAATGCCCGGCAGCGCCGCTGGCAGCACAACCTGACGGATGGTTTCGGAATGGGTGGCACCCAGCCCGAATGACCCGTCGCGCAGCGATTGTGGCACCGCGTTGATGATATCGTCACTGAGCGAGGAAACAAACGGGATCAGCATGATGCCCATCACCAAACCGGCGGTCAGCACCGATGTGGCACCGCTCATCCAATCCAGCCCCAGGTAGCCATCCTCGCCCCGGCCAAACAGTTTGACCAGAAACGGCCCCACCGTCAGCAGCGCGAAAAGACCGTAAACAATCGTGGGAATACCGGCGAGGATCTCAAGCAGTGGTTTGGCGAAAGCGCGGACTTTGCTGTTGGCATATTCCGACAGATAGATTGCCGCGAACAACCCGATGGGCACAGCCACCAACAGCGCGATGATCGAGATATAGAGCGTCCCCCATAGCAGCGGCAGGATCGACAGGTCGCTGTCACCGCGAAAGTTCGGTGCCCATTTCGAGCCCAGAAAGAAATCCTGCCACGGGTGCAGTTTAAAGAAATTGATCGATTCAAACAGCATCGAGAACACGATGCCCACGGTCGTCAGGATCGCCAAGGATGCCGCAAGGATCAGTAGGCTAAGGACGAAGCGTTCGACCATATTGCGCGCGCGGAACGTTGTTGTCGTCGACCACAGCGCGATCAGCAGGCCCGCAACGGCGATCACTATCACAGTTGCAATCATCAGCCATTGTCCGGTCGATTGCATACCGCGATAGCGCTGCGCTGCGGCCAGAACCTCCGGCCCTACGTCGGACCCCAAGGCGACCCCTGTATCAGCAAGCACCGCGCGCACATCGTCGGCAGCGGTCAGGTTCTTGGCAGCATCGGCGGTGAGTGCACCGGTCTGCACGGCACCGTCCAGCCCGTCGGCCACGCGGCGCACGTCGCTCATCACCAGATTAACGGATGACCCTTCGGAAATCGCGCTTGGCGGGATCAGGTCGATCACCGCGTTCTGCACCAGCATCGGTTGGATTAAAAGCCAGATCGCCAGCACAAACAACGCCGGGATCGCCGTCAGCATTGCGGCGTTATAACCATAGTAGTTGGGCAAGGAATGCAGTTTGCGGGCGTCGCCCCCTGCCGATGACATCGCGCGGCTGCGCGCGGAAACAAAGGCAAATACCGCCAGTATCAGGATCACAAGAACAAGCAGCGTGGTCGGTGCCATATTAAGAAGATTGCTCACGAATGGCCCCCAGTCGTGCCCTTGTGAAATGGGCGGTCGTTTTCAAATTTCAGCAGACAGTAGCAGAAAACCCGGAGAGGCAGCAACGCCTCTCCGGGTGATCATTTAGGGCTTAGGAGCCGCCGCCCATTACAGTTTCGTCTGCAACGGTGCTTTGAACTGTTGCCAGCTCGGGGTCGGAAACCAGACCGTATTCAGCCAAAGGACCATCAGGGCCAGCGATTTCGTCCGCCACGAAGAACTCAGCATATTCTTTCAAGCCGGGGATCACGCCGATGTGGGCTTTTTTGACGTAAAAGAACAATGGGCGGGATACAGGGTATTCACCGGTCGAAATGCTCTCAACCGATGGAACAACACCGCTCATTGTGGCAACGCTCAGCTTGTCTGTGTTGTTTTCATAGAACGCCAGACCGAACACGCCGATGCCGTCTTTGTTGCTTTCGATGCGGGCCAAGGTTTCGGTGTAGTCGCCATCGATATCGACCGATTTGCCATCGGTGCGGATCGCGATACAGGCTTTCTCGGCGGCTTTCTTGTCGTCGCCATTCGCTGCTTTGAACACGTCAAAGTCGCCTGTGGCTTCACAACCGGCCAGGATCACCTTGTCTTCGAACACTTCGCGTGTGCCGTGCTTGGTGCCGGGGATATAGGCCTGGATCGGCTGGTCAGGAAAGCTGGCGTTGACTTCGTTCCAGTTTTTGTTGGGGTTTGGAACGATTTCGCCATCAACGACGATGGTTTCGCTCAGCGCTTTGTACCAGTCTTCGGGGGTGAATTCGAATGTGTTGCCGTTGATGTCGGAGGCAAAAACGATGCCGTCATAGCCGATGCGCACTTCGATAATGTCTGTCACACCGTTTTCGGCGCAGGCTTTGATCTCTTTGTCTTTGATCTGGCGCGATGCGTTTGCAACGTCGATTGTGTTCTCGCCAACGCCTTCACAAAACCGCTTGAGACCCGCAGAGGACCCGCCGGATTCAACAACAGGTGTCGGGAAATCAAAGTTTTCACCAAAGGCTTCGGCAACGATCGACGCGTATGGCAGCACGGTGGAGGAACCAGCAACCTGAACCTGATCGCGGGCAACAGCAGCAGTTGCACAAACAGCGGAAATGGCCAGGGCGGACGTAGTGATTTTAACGAGCGACATGATGTCTCCTGTCAGCTTTGAATTTTTGACCACCCCCATGGTGGTCTTATCGCAGCACTAGGGTTTCTACATTTGGCTTTTGTGACAGTAGTGTTACAGTTTTATGACAACGCAAGAAACTGTCATGTTTTTTTCGCCGCCCCTTAGTCTTGGGCCGTATCCAAGGGCAAAATCACCGTAAACCGGCTGCCTTTTCCAAGCTCGCTGTCGATTTTCAAGCGCCCGCGATGGCGGCTTAATATATGTTTTACAATCGCCAGACCCAGCCCCGTCCCGCCAAGCGCACGGCTGCGGTGACTGTCAGCACGGTAGAACCGTTCGGTCAGGCGGGGGATATGCAGCGGATCAATGCCGGGGCCGTGGTCAATGACCGTGACCCGCACCGCAGGGCCGCGCAAGGCGGGATCACGCAGGGTGGTTTCAACGTCAATCTCGACAGTTTTGCCTTTGCCGCCGTATTTGATCGCGTTTTCAATGAGGTTGGTGAATACCTGCAACAACTGGTCGGAATCGCCAATCATCGGCAGATCAACATCCGCCATATGCGGCAGCAAGGTTACATCGGCTTCGACCGCGAGGGGATTTAGGTTGCGCAAGGTCGACTGCACCACATAGCGCAGGTCAACCTTTTGCGTGGGGCGCAGCCTTTCTTCGGATTCCACCCGGCTGAGCGACAGCAGATCGCCCACCAGACGGTTCATGCGCTCGGCCTCTTGGGTCATGATGCCCAAAAACCGGTCGCGGGCTGGCGCATCATCGCGGGCCGGGCCGCGCAGGGTTTCAATGAAGCCCATCAAGGCGGTCAGCGGCGTGCGCAGTTCATGGCTGACATTGGCCACGAAATCGCGGCGCATCTGGCTGGCCTTGGTCAGTTGGGTAATGTCCTGAAAACTAAGCAATACATAATCAGACCCTTTTACCTTGCTGACATAGACCTGAAACCGGGTGTCATTGCCCCCGTCACTGGACAGGTAATGCGCCTCGCGGGGTTTGCCATCGCGCTGGCATTGTTCGACCGCGTCCACCACCGTGGGCTGGCGCAACACATTGATATAATGGCGGTCCAATGCGGCGGCCCCCACAAGGGTCTGCGCGCCCGTGTTCATGGCAACAATCCGTTCCGCGCGATCAACTGCAAGCGTGGGCAAAGGCAATGCCGCCAGCAGATCGGGTAAAAGCGGCCGGATCACCATCCGCTAGACAGGTTTAAGGTCGCGACGGAACCGGCGCGCGTTCTCTTGGTAATGCAGCGCGCTTGCGGTCAGCCGCGCAATTGCAGCCTCGTCCAGCTCGCGCACGACTTTGCCCGGTGCGCCCATCACCAGTGATCCGTCGGGGATCACCTTGTTTTCCGTAATCAGCGCCCCTGCCCCGATCAGACAGTTCTTGCCGATCTTGGCCCCGTTCAGGATCGTCGCCCCCATGCCCACCAGTGAATTGTCGCCAATGGTACAGCCATGCAGCATCACCTTGTGACCGATGGTACAGTTTTCGCCGATGGTCAGCGGACAGCCGGGATCGGTGTGAAACACACAGTTTTCCTGCACATTGCTGCCTGTGCCGACGGTGATCGGTTCGTTATCACCACGCAGGGTGCAGCCGAACCAGACCGACGATCCGGCCATAAGCGCGACATTGCCAATTACATTGGCATCCGGTGCCACCCACGCATCTGCATCAACGGTCGGGGCCGTATCGGCCAAGGCATATAGGGTCATTCTGTTTCCTCGAATTCGGCTTGCAGGGTGCGAACATGATCCACCAGATTGGGCTGCTGGGAAAGCCGCAACCGCTCTGCCACGATGATCGCCTTCAGCTTGGCCTCGGTCTCGGCCAGATTGTCGTTGATCAAAACATAGTGGTAGCCATCCCAATGGCTGATCTCGTCCCAGCTTTTTTCCATGCGCAGGGCAATGGTTTCGGCGGTGTCCTGACCGCGTGTTTCCAGCCGGCGGCGCAGTTCGCGGATGGTGGGCGGCAGGATAAAGATCGACAAAACATGCTGCTTTAGCGCGGATGTGCTGATCTGTTGCGCGCCTTGCCAATCGACGTCGAACAACACGTCACGGCCTTCGTCGATGGAGGCTTGCACCGGCTCTTTGGGCGATCCGTAGTAATTGCCAAAGACCCGCGCATGTTCCAGCATCTCGCCGGATTTCACCATGTGGCGGAACTTTTCTTCGTCGGTAAAGAAATAGTCTTTTCCGTCAACCTCGCCCACGCGGGGGGTACGGGTGGTGGCCGACACGGAAAACTGCAGCGACGGGTCCCAATCGCGCAGCTTACGCGCAAGGGTGGATTTACCGGCCCCCGAGGGTGAGCTGAGGATAATCAAAAGGCCGCGACGATCGCTCATGTCTGTCTCCACAATCTAAGTTGGACGGACAAAGAAAGCATGAACTGGCCGCTGTCAACAAGCATGGGGCAGATTCCAGCGCGTTATGGCCCGGTTTTAATCACCGATCCCGACGCCAATACGTGGCACTGATCTGCGTGGTTTTATCCAGGCCCAGACCCTTTTTGAAATGCGCGCGCAGGGATTGGGCATTGCCAAATTCACCCGCGAAAAATGCGTATCCGGTTTCGTCCTTGACCGTCAGGCGTTCAGCCATTTCCACAACGTTTTCCTCAAATGCGTCCGGTGACAGGGTGTGAACAGTCAGCCCGCTTTCCGGCAGATAGCTGCGAGGATCGACAGAGGGTGGCAGCGCCACGACCACATCACCCACAGCATCCTGCGGCAGCCGTGACAGCAATTGCGCAACCGCTGGCAGTCCGGTGCCATCCGCCGCAAGGAAATAGGATTTTGCCTCGGGCAGGTTTTTCATGCCTGCGGGGCCCATCGCCCCGACCAATTGCCCTTGGCTCGCGTTTTGCGCCCATTGCGACACGATGCCGGTGCCGTGGCGCACAATGTCGATATCGACCTCTTCCAGATCGGCGCGGATGTTTTTCAAGGTGACATAGCGGGCGTGCAATTCGTCTGCGCCCACAGGCCAAACCGGCGCGCCGTTTTCACCCATCACCGGCCAGACCGGTACGCGCGACGGATCGCGGGGCAGGATCATGCGCAGGTGAATACCGCGGGTCTGGAGCGTTTCGATATCAGGGTAATGCAGCGTCACCCGCTGCATGCCGTCAAACACCTGCTCGCTTTTGCGCACGGTAAGCACGCGAAAATTCTCGGGCGGCGTACCGATGCGCGCCTGTTCGTTATCCCAGCGGATGCTTGCAGCAGCAGCGGTATCAAATTCCTCAACGTGGTGAACGATCCCCTCTTTGCTAAAGCTCATCGCGTTCTCATCCGGGGCCTCTAGCCGGATACGCAGGCCGCGATCCTGCGCGTGCAGCTCGATCCGGTAGCCGTCGTTTTCAAAGCTGTGGGCACCATCATCGGCCACGTTAAAGGCCATACCGTGATCATCGCGCATATGCGCCACAAACTGCCCCAGCAATGCCTGTGGCGTGGCAAGGGAAATGGTGGTTTCTGCGGTGGCTTTTTGCATAACGGGCCTATGGGGTGCTGCGGAAATAAGGGGCTGGATTTAGAGAGTGTAAGGGCGGCGCATGGTGATGCGCCGCCCCAGATCGATTACCAAGTATGGGCCAGCTTGACCTGTACTTCGCGACCCGGGCTGTAGAAGTTCGCGTAGGCACCGCCGTAGGATACGTGCTTTTCATCGAACAGGTTGGTGACGCTTGCAGACAATGTTGTCTGTTTGGTCAGCTCATAGGACACGGCTGCATCGACGACGACAAAGCTGCCTGTCTCGCCCGAGGTGTTCGAGTCGGCAAAGTAGTAGCCGCCGTTAAAGCGCAAACCCAAACCAGCGGTCAGATCGCCACGTCCAACGTTTTCCCAGGTACGGCTGCCCCAGATCGACGCAATATGGTCGGACACAAGCGCCGGAGTGTTGCCCACATTGCCCGAGGTGCCGTTTTCAACGATCTCGGCATCCAGATAGCTGTAGGATGCGGTGAAGTCATAGGCA
This sequence comes from Sulfitobacter sp. AS59, assembly GCF_038899995.1. Taxonomy (NCBI): domain Bacteria; kingdom Pseudomonadati; phylum Pseudomonadota; class Alphaproteobacteria; order Rhodobacterales; family Roseobacteraceae; genus Sulfitobacter; species Sulfitobacter sp. AS59. Next base: position 72,710 of record NZ_JBBMQK010000001.1, on the reverse strand, counting down.
CCGACTTCGGCTTTCGCTTCCAGATCCAGACCACGCACGCGGACTTCGCCGATGGCTTCGGACAGGTTGGTCACAGGGTTGGTGCGGGTGATGTTGGTCTTGGACAGCTGATAAACCGACGCTGCGAACAACGCATTGGTGCCAGCGGGACGCCATTTTGTACCAAACTCGATTTGATCGCCTTCTTCGGGCTCAACCCCTGCGCTGGCAGGAACAACCGATTGCGCATAGCTACCGTACAAGGACACCTCGGGGGTGATCTTATACGTCAAACCAATGCGGCCCGTTGTTTCAGAGATGTTGTTCTCTGTAGTGGCGTTGGTGTTGTTGTTTTGCTCGGTGATGTCGATCCAGTCGTGACGCAAACCAAGGGACAAGATGGTTTTATCATTCCAGGTCAGCTCTTGCTGGGCATAGACCGCACGGCTGTCTGTTTCAGTATCCAGATTGGCAAAGTTTGCCACGCTTGCAGGTGCGCCTGTCGGGACAGGGTTGTTCAGATCAATGGACGGTGCCGATGACCAATCACGTACATCTGTGCTTTCAGCGTGCGAAAATTCGATACCTGCCACCGTCGTGCTTTTTACGTTCCCGATGACGCTGTCATAGGTCAGATGTGCATCCGCGATAAGGGTTTCGGTGGTGCCCGCACTTTCGAAGAACGCGCGGTTTACCGTGGTCCCCGATGTTCCGTTTACATAGGCATAGCCAAAGGCGTCTTCTTGATCGCTGTAGCGCAGGTTGCCCGAGAATTTCAGCCCATTGCCAAAGCTATGGTCGGCCATAAGCGACACAGATGTCCGTTCGGCATTGCGGTAGTTATAATCAGGTTCGCCATAAAAATTTGAACCACGGTCGAAATCATACCCGATGGGGAAGCCGCCGCTGCCGGGCACATAGTCGCGGTCAACGTGGTCCACGACGAGGGTCAGTTCTGTCGCGTCAGACGGGCGCCATGTCAGCCCCCCCATAACGAATACCTCATCGTTTTCAGAGGAAGGGTATTCCAATTCGCCGTCGCGCAGCAGACCTGTGAAACGATAGGTCAATGTGCCGTCTTTGTTCAACTTATCGCCAAAGTCCAGCCCGACCTCTTTGGTATTAAAGGACCCCAGTTGGGTGTAAACTTCGCCGAATTTCTCGTCGCGCGGTTTTTTGGTGACATAGTTCACCGAACCGCCCGGATCAGAGATACCAAAGCTTGCAGAATTCGCACCTTTGAACACTTCGACACGCTCATAAGCGAAAGGCTCTTCACGGAAACCGCCGAAGTTTTTGCCGATCATCAGACCGTCGCGGTAGGTGTAGGCATTAAACCCGCGCAGGGTGAAATAATCGTACCGGTCATCCGCACCATAGCTGTCTGTCGATGCACCGGCGGTGTAGTTCAGCACTTCTTCGACAGTGTCGGCGTTGCGCTGTTTGATTTCTTTGCTGGTGATGACCGAAACGCTGGCCGGAATGTCCAGCAGATCGCCTGAAAACTTGCCACCTGAATCGACACCTGTTGCGACCACGGACTGCGCATCCGAAGCGCCGCTATAGGTGCCGTCTGCCTGTAGGGTCACGTCATCAAGACGGTACGCGTCTTGCGCGATTGCCGCCGCGGGCAGCATCGCGGTACAGCACATCAGAACAGACTTAAGGGATCCGCGGCCAAAGCGACGGGGTGAAGAATTCGAAGGTAACACGGGGAGCTCCAGTATAGTTTAGTGATTCACTCGGGTACTGCCATAAAACGTGCGATCTCAAAGTTCTAGGCAAATACGACTTAATTAGTCAGTTATTTTCAGGCAGCGCTATTTTTTGCGCGCGTGACCTTGTGGCGGCCAATCGGCACCATCGCAGGCGTGTTCGAAACCGGGTCATTGATGATGCGACATTCAAGGCCGAAAACATCGCGTACCAACCCTTCGGTCAGGATGTCGGCGGGCGCGCCCTCGGCATAAATCCCCTTGTCCGCCACAGCGACCAAATGATCCGCATAGCGCGCGGCAAGGTTCAAATCATGCAAGACCATCACAATGGTGGTGCCACGGGCGGTGTTCATATCAACCAGCACGTCCAGCACATCAATCTGGTGCGATACATCCAGAAATGTCGTCGGTTCGTCCAACAACAGCAACTCGGTCTCTTGCGCCAAGGCCATAGCGATCCAGGCGCGTTGCCGCTGCCCGCCGGACAACGTGTCGAGCTCGCGCTCGGCCAGCGGCTCGATCCCCGTTGCCTTCAACGCGTCGGAGACGGCGCGGTCGTCGTCATGGCTCCACCGTGAAAACAGGCCGTGATGCGGATGGCGGCCCCGCCCGACCAGATCGGCAACGGTAATGCCTTCGGGTGCGATGGGCGACTGCGGCAAAAGCCCCATGATCTGCGCAACCTCGCGCGACCGCATCTGATGCAGGGATTTGCCGTCCAGCAGAACCGTGCCGGACTTTGCTGGCAAAATCCGCGCCAGCGTGCGCAGCAGGGTGGATTTGCCCGATGCGTTGCCGCCCACAATCGCGGTGATTTGTCCGGGCCGCAGACCTAGCGTGACGTTTTCAAGGATCGTGCGTTTGTCGTATCCAGCGGATAGTTCCTGCGCCTCAAGCGTTCGGTCAAAGCTCATATTGTGCCCCCGTTTCGGTTGGTGCGCACGATCAGATACAACAGGAACGGTGCACCAACCGCCCCCGTAACAACACCCACGGGCAGCCGCCCTGGCAGCAAAAACTGCCCCGTGAAATCGCCTGCCAGTACAAGGATCGCACCGACCAGACCCGCAGCCGCCAGAATTCCCCGCGACCCGCCCAGCAAACGCGCCGCAATAGGCCCTGACAAAAACGCGACAAAGGCAATGGGGCCAGCGGCGGAGGTGGCAAAAGCCACCAACCCGACCGCCGCGAGGGTAACGCGCAGCCGCGTCCCTTCGGTATGCACGCCAAGGGCGCGGGCCGCATCATCGCCCAAACGCAGGATATTCAAATCGCGCGCGCTGGCGGCCAGTAGCCCGCCAAAGACGATCAGCGCGCCCAGAACGGGAATAACATTCGGCAGCTGCGCCCCGTTCACACTGCCCGTCAGCCAGCGCATCGCCTCGGCGCGGTCCCATGCGGGGGCTTCAAGCAGGATATAAGCTGTTACGCTGTCGAGCATCGCCGAAACGCCGATGCCGATCAGGATCAACCGCGCCCCGGCCGCCCCACGATTGGACGACAGCGCCCAGATCAGGGTCGCGACCAGCAACCCAGACACAACGGCAACGGCAGAGACCAGCCAACCATCAAAGGCCAGAATAACAATCGCAAACACCGCAGCGGCCCCGGCGCTGGCGCTGATCCCGATGATGTCGGGGCTGGCCAGCGGGTTGCGCAGCATCACCTGAAACGCGACACCGCCCAGACCAAAGCACAGTCCCGTTGTCACAGACATCAGCGCCCGTGGCAATCGCAGGTCATTCACCACGAATGTCGCCCCGGATGCATCATCGCCCATCAAGGCAGCAATCACGTCATTGGGGGCAAGGCATCCGCGCCCGCAGCTTAGGGTGATGGCGGTCAGGATCAGCACAGTCGCTATCAGCAAGGCCAAGATGACCACACTGCGCCGGTTAACCCGCTGACGAATTGCGCCTTGTACCGCGCCGGAAAGTTCAGCCGTTTGAACGCTCATAACCCGCGCATCCTTTGCCGCCGAACGGTCCAGATAAAGAACGGCGCGCCGACGAATGCGGTAACAATGCCCACGTCCAATTCATTCGGGCGCGCAATAACCCGCCCCAGCACATCAGCCATGCCCAGCAGGCTGGCCCCGCCAAGCGCCGACAAGGGCAAGACGATCCTGTAATCAATCCCCGCGATCATCCGGCACATATGCGGCACCACCAACCCGACAAAGCCAATCGGGCCGCAAAGTGCTGTTGCCGTGCCGCACAGCACAATCGCACCTGCCGCCGCCATCGCGCGGCCCCATGCCACGTTTTGTCCCAGCCCTGCGGCCATTTCCTCTCCCAAGGCCAGTGCATTCAGAATGCGCGCCGACCCCAAGCTGAGCAAAAGCCCGATGGCAAGGAACGGCAGGCTGGGCAGGATCGTGTCAAACCGCGCCCCGCCAATGCCGCCCACCTGCCAAGATTGGATGCTGCCCGCGATGTCATTGCGCGGCAGCACCACCGCAATGATAAACGCCGACGCGGCGATAGAGGTCGCGGTACCCGCCAAGGTCAGCTTGAGCGGTGTCGCACCGCCCTGCCCGGTTGACCCGATGGCATAGACAAAAACCGCCGCACAGCCCGCGCCCGCAATGCCCAGCCATAGAAAGGTTGTCGCGCCGCTAATGTTGAACCACGCAACGCCCACCACAACAAACAAGGCCGCACCGGCGTTCACGCCCAAAATACCGGGATCGGCCAACGGGTTGCGGGTAATGCCCTGCATCACGGCCCCCGCAATCCCCAAAGCGCCGCCTGCCAAAACAGCCAAGGCCGTGCGCGGCATCCGCACCGCGACAGCAGCCGCACCGATGCTATCAATCCGCCCGGTAAGCCCCGCCCAGATCTCGGGCCAAGGCACGCTGCGCGTCCCCACGGCAAGCGACAGCCCAACCGTCGCCAGCAGCAGCAATGCCACACCGAACACACGCATGGCCTTATGATCGCGGGCTAGGGTCACCCTTCGCCGCGCGCCACAGCGTCTGCCAAACGGGTCAGATAATCCTCAAGCACATAGTCAATCGAAAGCGGTGTCGGGTTGGCCGCGGTGCCCATCGGATCATTGGCCAGCAAGATGACCGACCCGCGCGCAATCGCCGGGAAACGGGCGATCAGCGGGTTCTTCACCAACTCGCTGAGCCGCGCCATGTCGCCGTACGTTACGACCACATCAACGTCGTTGAACAAATCAATCCGCTCGGCGCTGACGCGGCCCGAATATTTGCCCGCTTCGCTGGCTTCGCGCACAGCGCGGGGCGTGGCCATGCCAAGGTCTTCCAGAAACTGCACCCGCTGATCGGCGGCTGCGTAAAAGCCAATTGTGCTGAGGTCGCGAATGTCCAGATGGGTCACGAACATGCCGGTTTTGCCCGCAAGCTGGGGATAGTCGGTCAGCGCCTCCGCAATGCGTTCTTCGATCTGCGTCACCATCGCCTCGCCCTCGGCTGCCATGCCAAGGCCTGCGGCGTTCTGGCGGATCATCTGCCGCCATGTCGTGGTCCAGGCACCGTCGGGATAGGCAACAACAGGGGCGATCCGGCTAAGCGTATCGTAATCCGATTGCGAGATGCCCGAATAGGCCGCAAGGATCACATCAGGGTTGGTCGATGCGACCGCCTCGAAATCAATGCCATCCCCTTCGTCGAACAGCACCGGGGTCTGCGCGCCCAGTTCCTCAAGCTTTTCCGTCACCCAAGGCAACAACCCGTCGCCATCATCATCGCCCCATGACGCGCGGGCAAAGCCGACCGGCACAATGCCCAAGGCCAGTGGCACTTCATGGTTGGCCCAGCCGACCGATGCGACACGGGTTGGGCGTGCTTCGATGGTTGTTTGACCAAAGGCGTGGTCGACCGTGACAGGGAATTCCTGCGCAGTTGCTGAGCCTGCCCACAAGGCAACCCCGATGGTCATCAAAACGCGTAACATGGATTTTCCTACTCTGATTATTTGTGCCTGTTAGGGCGGCGTTGGGGTCAGCGGCTATGCACATGAATGCGTACTGGCCCGTGCCCTAGCGCCCCTTGATCTTGATCGTGTATTGACGCCGCGCGCCTGCTGGCGGTTTGGGGAATGGCGCGGCTTTGCGGATCAGCGACAGCGCCGCCTGATCCAGCGCGGCTGACCCCGAACTGCGGGCAACAGAAACACCGCCCAAACCGCCGCTCGCCGAGATCGTAAAGGCAATCACGGCCTCACCTTTGGATTTCACCTGTGGCTTACCCACCCGCGAGATCCGGCGCATCACTTGGCCGGGATAGTTGCTGACCGCGGCGTTCCCTGCCTGAGAGGCGGCCTTTTGTGTCTGGCCGGTTGTGGTCGCCTTAGCGTCCTTGTTTTGCCCTGCATCCGCGCCTTTGGTGTTGTCACGCTTCGCGTTGCCGCGCGCCGCGGGCTTTTTGACGGGTTTCTTTTTGGACTTTTTCTTGACGACCTCTGGTGTCTTTTCCTTGGGCCGCTGGGATTGCAGGGGTGCCTCGGTCTCGGGCGGTTCGGCAGTAATCGTCTCAACCTTGGGTGCCTGTGCCGTGACCGGCGCGGTGGGGGCAGCCGGCAACGGGGTCAACGCCGCCATCATGGTTGGGGTCGGCGTCATTTGCTGCGTCAGTTCGGGCATCGGCGTGGGGACAGGCTCAACAACGGGTTCGGGCTGCACCGCTTGTGCTTTTACGGGCTCAACGGGTTCAGGCTCGACGGGCGGTTCTTCCGCACTGTCCGGGGTCTTGGCCGTCAAAGTACCTACGGCCATATCCTCGAACTTTGAGCCTATTCTGGCCTCGGCCTGAACACCGCCGCCAGCCATTTCAATCTGCGAGCTGGGCAGGCTTAGCTTTGCCGCGCCCGCAACGATACCGGTGGCCAGAACCAGCGACACAGCTTTGGCGATTGGGGACCGAAATATCATTCCAAAGCCCTTTCTGTGACAAGCATGACGCGCTGTGCGCCCGCGGTCCGCAGCTCTCGTGTCAGGTTGACCAATGCTGCTGCGGGCAACGCGCGATCGGGTACCAGCCGCACGGTTTCACGGTCTTCCTCAGACAGGCTGGCCACGAACGTCGCGGCATCGGCCTGATCGTTCCCCTCGAACGCAATGCGCCCGTCGGGATAAACCACCAGCGCATTTGGCGGCGCTTGGCCCTCCAATTCGCGCGTCTCGACCAGTGTCAGCGACGGATCAAGCGGCTGCGCCAAGGTGCCCGCAACCATAAAGAACACCAACATCAGAAACACGATGTTGATCAAAGCGATGGTCGGTTCGCGTTGGGGTTTGGCCTTTGCAAATTTGCGCATCTGTCAGCCCCCCAGAACCGAAACCTGCAAAGCAGGCAAACCGCGTAACGCCACCAGCAAATCCGTCAGCCGTTGCGCATCCACATCCGCCCCAAGCGACACCAGCAAAACGGTGCCTTCCTCGGCTTGCCCCAAGGCAGAAGAGGCCAATGCATCAAGCCCCAGATCATCGCCATTCAAGCGCAAGGTTTCGGTGCCAAGCTGCAAGAACAACGGCTTGGCATCACTGGGCGCAGCCGTGCCCGGCCCCGCCGCGGCCAGTTCGACCTCGGAGAATTTGGAGAAGGTAGAGGTGAGCATAAAGAACAAAAGCAGCAAGAAAATAACGTCGATCAGCGACGTCATCGACAACCTGCGTCTGCGGGTGCGTGGCCTAGCCATGGGCGGCAACTGCCCCTTCATATGCACCCGCCTGAAGCGATGGGTGCCCGGCGGTGGGGTACAGAACCGTTAGAATAGCCTTGTCAGCGATCACGCGCTCGGCCTCCATCCGCTGTTCAAGCCAGCTGAGGATCACGGCGGTGGGCATGGCGACAACCAGCCCCACGGCTGTGGTCAAAAGTGCCACCCAGATGCCACCGGCCAGAATTGACGGATCAACCTGCGATCCGGCGGCCTGCAAGGCCTGGAACGCCTCGATCATCCCCAGAACCGTGCCGAACAGACCCAAGAGCGGGGCCAGCTGCGCCACAGAATCCAGCAGGCGGAAACCGGTTTCCAGCTTGGCAAACTGCGCCTCGGCCTCGGCCTGCAAACGTTCGGCCCCGCCTTGGGGCGACGACATCGCCAGATCGACCACAGGCACCAGATAGCTTTTGGAGCGGCCCAAGGCCGCGCGCGCGGCAGCGCGATCGCCCTGATCCCACGCAGCGACCGCTTGGGACAACGCGGTGTGCCGCCCCACGGCGGAACGCCAGAATTGCCATACTTTATAAATAGATACCGCAAGCGTTAGCACCGCCACAGCCATCAAAACGACCACAACCGGGCCACCGGTTTCGGCGACCTGCGCAAATGAATGGAGAAGTGAGTTCAGGATATCCATCAGCCCAACACCTCGATATCCGTCCGCGAGGATGGCAGCAGGCCGGTCTCGCAAACGCCAGCTGGAACGCCGTCGCCTTCGCAAGTGTTGGCCCCGTTAAACAGGACACGGCCCAGATTATCGCAGCTGGTTTGCGGCACCGCGAATTGGCGCACACGTGGGCGTGCGGGCGGCAATGTGCCAAAATCGAACAGGGTCAAACGGCTGACCTGACCTGCCTTGTCAAACAACGCGACTTCGTAAACGACTTTCTCGATCGGCGTTTGCAAGCCGTTGGTGATCATAAACGACAGCGTGCAGGCGTCGGCGCTGGTCTCGGCTGCGTTCAGCTCAACCGCGATATGGCCTGTTATGTCCGCGTCTTGGGCGCATGCGATCTGCGCCGACAATACAAGCGGTGCCGCCAAAAAGGCGAAACGGAAACGGGGCATGGAAACTCCTGACCGGATGATAGTTATTGTGCTGGCTAAGACGGCGTGCGCCTTTGGCTGGTCGTCGGTTTTAGGAAATAGGTGGTTCCACCAAACCGCGTGATTCCACGCTTGCTACCAAACAAACGGTGCCGCGACAATCCCGACTTTTATACTCAACTACTGAGTGTGAGCGCAAAAATGCCCATTTACTCGGGCGTTAGCACAGCTGAAAACCGCCCGTATCCTCGCGCCTTGGCACGGTCTATTCGACGTTTTGAACCTGCTCGCGCATTTGGTCGATGACGGCCTTCAGCGCCAGCCCAACGCGGGTCAGATCGGTGTTCTGGGCCTTTGAGCAAAGTGTATTTGCCTCGCGGTTGAATTCTTGCATCAAGAAATCAAGCTTGCGCCCGACGGCACCGCCCTGCCCTAGCAAGTCGCGCGCGGCGCTGACATGGGCATACAGGCGGTCGATTTCCTCGGTGACGTCTGCCTTGACCGCGATCAGCGCCAGTTCTTGCGCAAGGCGGCCTGCCTCCACGCCCTCGGTATTATCCAGCACGCGTGCCAGATTGCGCTGCAAGGTTTGCGCCATCTCGGCTTTGCGTTGCTCGGCCAAAGATGCGGCTTGGGCGGTCAGGGTTTCCACCTCGGCCAGTTGCGCCTGTAGCACCTGTTCAAGTGCTGCCCCTTCACGGGCGCGCATGGCGTTGAAATCGGCCAGTACCGTTGCAAATTCCGCCAGCAGCGTTTTGGCCAGCGTTTCCACATCATCAACGGTTGTCGCCTGTTCCAGCACGCCGCGCATGGTCACGATATCGCTTGCCTTGGACGGGGCAAGTGACACGCCCGCATCCATTGCGCGCGCCTCGATCTGTTGCAGTGCCTCCAGCACCGTCTCAAGCTGGGCCGCATTCACCGTCAGCCCGCCAGTATTTTCGTCGCGGGCGATCCGCAAATTGCACGACACATTACCCCGCGCGATGTCCGCGCCAAGCTGTTTGCGCAGCCCGGCCTCTAGCCCGTCAACCCAATCAGGAACGCGCAGGCGCAGGTCCAACCCCTTGCCGTTGACCGACCGCAACTCCCACCCCCAGCTGTGCGGGGCCAATGCGCCATTTGCTGAGGCGAAACCGGTCATTGAACGTATCATAGGGGATCCTGTCGGCTAAGAGGTCTGGCCCGCTTTAAAAGCCAAACTGCGATTTTGGGCAAGCCCCAAGGCCAACGGCCCACACCCGCTTGTCCTAACGAGAAGTTAACCACTTCATGAGATTTGTATGCAAATTTGCGATGAAATCGCTATAACAGGAGAAAGACGGCATCACTGTGCCGTTCTCAAACACGCGCCACGGCGCACAACTTCTGACTGCCGAGCAGATCGGAAATACAGCCGAGACGAGCCAAAACTATGTATGAAAGCCCAAAAGACGGCGAAAATGTCGTTAACCTGACCAATTTCCACACAAGCCACAGCTTTTCCGCCGTGGCCCAAGTCGAAGCATATTGGGAAGGTTTGCGCCAAGACAAGCTGCTGCCAAAGCGTTCGGACATCGACCCGCGCGGGATCGAGGCTGCGCTGGAATATGCCTTTATTCTGGAACGTGTCGCCCCCGGCGTGGCGCGGATGCGCATCGCGGGCAGCCATCTGAGCGATCTGATGGGGATGGAGGTGCGCGGCATGCCGATCACTGCGTTTCTATCGACAGACTCCCGGCGCAGGTTCAGTGATACGCTGGAAGAACTGTTTGCGACCCCCGCCGTTGGCACCCTTGCCCTGCGCAACGACACAGGTGCCGTCGAAGGGCGCATGATATTGCTGCCCCTGAAAAGCGACATGGGCGATGTTACCCGCATGTTGGGCTGTTTCGTGACCAAAGGCGATATCGGGGCCGATCCGTGCCGGTTTAACATCGAGGATATCAAGATCCGGACCATTTCACTGGCGCAAACTGCATTTCAGCCCGCACCGCAGGCACCAGCAGATGAGGTGCCCCAAGCGCCGCGCGCCACGCTACAGCGCACAGCGACTGGCGCGCGCACCGTTCCCTATCTGCGGCTGGTCAAGTCCGACAGCTGACCCCACACAGACGGGCAACGGACCGTTGCCACCGACGACATAGAAAAGGCCGCGCATCATAATGATACGCGGCCTTTTCTGATTACTTTTTTATGCCTTAGCTGGCGACTTTGGCCTGATGGGCCGTGCGGCGCGCCGACAGTTCTTCGGCCACGAGGAACGCAAGCTCTAGCGATTGGCTGGCGTTCAGACGTGGATCGCATGCCGTGTGGTAACGGTCTGACAGATCTTCATCCTGCACAGCACGGACGCCCCCGGTACATTCGGTCACATCTTGGCCGGTCATCTCGAAATGTACGCCGCCGGGAATGGTCCCCTCGGCCGCATGCACTGCAAAGAATTCACGGACCTCTCGCAGAACTGAATCAAAGGGCCGCGTTTTATAGCCGCTCGATGATTTGATCGTGTTGCCATGCATCGCGTCACAGGTCCAAACCACGTTTGCGCCCTCTTCCTGAACGGTTTTGATCAGACGCGGCAGGTGTTCACCCACATTGCCCGCACCGAACCGCGCGATCAGGGTCAAACGCCCCTCTTCGTTTTGTGGGTTCAGCTTTTTCATCAACAGTTTCAGATCATCGCTGGTCATGGACGGGCCGCATTTCAAGCCGATGGGGTTTTGTACGCCACGGGCAAATTCCACATGGGCACCGTCTGGCTGACGTGTACGGTCGCCGATCCAGATCATATGGCCAGACCCTGCCAACCATTTACCGGTTTGGCTGTCCTGACGGCACAGCGCCTCTTCATACTCAAGCAAAAGCGATTCGTGGCTTGTATAATATTCCACCGATTGCAGGGTATGAGCCGTCTCGGCCGTAACGCCAGCCGCCGCCATGAAATCCAACGTGTCGGAAATCCGGTTGGCGATCTCGCGGTATTTTTCGGCCTTTTCGCTTTCGGTAAAGCCCAAAGTCCAGCCGTGTACCTGATGCACATCAGCATAGCCGCCCGTCGAAAAGGCACGGATCAGGTTCAGCGTCGCGGCGGCCTGCGTATAGGCGCGCAGCATCTTTTGCGGATCGGGAATGCGGGCTTCTGGGGTGAAGTCCAACCCGTTGATGATATCCCCACGGTAGCTGGGCAGCTCAACACCATCGACCACCTCGGTCGGGGCTGAACGCGGCTTGGCGAACTGGCCTGCCATACGGCCGACCTTGATCACAGGGACCTTGGCACCGTGGGTCAGCACGATCGCCATTTGCAGCATAACCTTGAAGGTATCGCGGATCATGTCGCTGCTGAATTGCTCAAAGCTTTCGGCGCAATCGCCGCCCTGAAGCAAGAACGCCTCGCCACGGCCAGCGGCGGCCAGATGCTTTTTCAACCGGCGCGCTTCGCCTGCAAAAACCAACAATGGATACCGGGACAATTCGGCCTCGACCGCCTGCAATGCAGCTTGGTCTGGATAGTCGGGCATCTGGATCCGCAGTTTGTCGCGCCAGCTTGATTTTGTCCAATCGGTCATCTTCTCTCTCCGAAGTAGGCATAGCGCCGGATGTCCTGCGCTAACGGTTGAGCCAATGGTATACAAAAGCCAGCGCCCAGTGACCAGAACCGAATTCCGCCTATTGACCTTTGCCCCCCCGCGCGGGCAAGGTTTTCGGCAGGTTTTACGGGAGCGAAGCCTGGTCAACGATAATTTCTACAGTACTGAAAGAGCAGCGATGTCAGACACGCAATCGGCCATCCGCATTCCGGTTAACGAGGACAAGCCAAAGCTGTTTGTTTTTGTTTTGCTCGAGAATTTCACCATGCTGAGCTTTGCCTCGGCTGTTGAATGTTTGCGCATTGCCAACCGCATGGCGGGCCGCGACCTGTATGACTGGCGTTTGATCGGCGAAGGCGGGACATATGTCAGCTGTTCGGCTGGCGCGCAGTTCACGCTTGATGGTGATCTGGATGAATTGCGCCGCGAAGATACGCTGGTTATTTGCAGCGGCATCGACGTTCAGGCAGCCACCACCAAGAAACTATTGGGATGGCTGCGCCGCGAGGCCCGCAAGGGCATGATGGTCGGCGGGCTGTGTACTGCGGCCTTTACGCTGGCCAAAGCCGGATTGCTGGATGGCAAAAAGGCGACGATCCACTGGGAAAACCAAGACAGCTTTACCGAAGAGTTTGAAGACGTGACCCTGACCAAATCGGTGTTTGTGGTTGATGGCAACCGCATGACCACCGCCGGTGGCACGTCGTCGATTGACCTGATGCTGAAACTGATTGCCGATGATCAGGGCGAAGAAATGGCCAATTCGGTGGCGGATCAGCTGATTTATTCATCAATTCGCACAGACCAAGACACACAGCGTCTGTCCGTGCCCACCCGTATCGGCGTGCGCCACCCCAAGCTAAGCCAAGTCATCCAGATGATGGAACGCAATATCGAGGAACCGATCAGCCCCTCAACCTTGGCAAAAGATGTGGGCATGTCGACCCGCCAGCTGGAGCGCCTGTTCCGCCGCTATCTGAACCGCAGCCCCAAGCGATACTATATGGAACTGCGCCTGCAAAAGGCGCGCAACCTGCTGATGCAAACGGATATGAGCGTGATCAACGTGGCGCTGGCCTGCGGCTTTGCCTCGCCCTCGCATTTCTCAAAATGCTACCGCGCGCATTATGACACGACGCCCTACCGCGAACGCGGATCACATGCGGCACGGTTGTCGATCTAGGCGTAGATGTGGCGCGTAACCGTGGTTTGCGCCCATAGTCTCCAATAACTGATAGGCTGCGGACCCTTTTGTGAACGGCTGCCCCAACTTGACCTACCGTGAACACCTGATTGCACTTTTCTTTTTGAAAAACCCCGCATAGGCTCCGCTTAGAACAAAAAAGTTCAACACGGGAGATAACAATGAAAAAGATGCTTATGGCCTCAACGGCCGCGGCACTGCTTGCGACGAACGCATTTGCGGGTTCGCACACGACAGAAGTAAAAATCGGGATCGAATTCGGTTTTACCGGCCCTATTGAATCGCTGACCGGCCCCATGGCCTCTGGCGCTGAGATGGCGATGAAAGAAGTCACCGACAGCGGCAAGCTGCTGGGCGGCGCGACGGTCACCGGTCTGCGTGCAGATTCCGGCTGTATCGACAACGCGCTGGCGGTTGCTGGTGCTGAACGTCTGATCTCCGAAGGCATCAACGGCCTGATCGGTGCGGATTGTTCCGGCGTTACAGGTGCGGTCTTGCAAAACGTCGCCATTCCAAACGGCATGGTCATGATTTCGCCCTCAGCCACATCGCCCGGTCTGTCCACAATGGAAGACAACGGCCTGTTTTTCCGCACCTCCCCATCGGACGCGCGTGAAGGTCAGGTTATGGCAGAAATCCTGCAAGAGCGTGGCGTGAAATCCATCGCCCTGACCTACACCAACAACGACTATGGCAAGGGTCTTGCTGACGCGATCCAAACCTCGTTCGAGGCCGTCGGCGGCGAAGTCACCATCGTTGCAGCCCACGAAGACGGCAAAGCAGATTACTCTGCCGAAGTTGGCGCGCTGGCATCCGCTGGTGGCGACATCCTGGTTGTTGCGGGTTACCTTGACCAAGGTGGTCCTGGCATCATCAACGCAGCCCTTGATACCGGCGCATTCGACACATTCGGTCTGCCAGGCGGCATGATCGGTGACACATTGCCCGGTCGTATCGGCGATGATCTGAACGGTTCTTACGGTCAAATCGCGGGTTCCGAGGGTGAAGGCATCGACGTTTTCACCAAGATGGCCGAAGACGCCGGCTTTAACGGTACATCGCCTTACACACCTGAATCCTATGACGCAGCGGCGCTGTTCATGTTGGCGATGCAGGCGGCAGAATCCACGGATCCAGCCGTATACGGCCCCAAGATCCTTGATGTGGCCAACGCACCGGGCGAAAAAATCTACCCCGGCGAACTGGCCAAAGCGCTTGAGCTGATCGCAGCTGGCACGGATGTTGACTATGTCGGCGCATCCGCAGTCGAACTGATCGGACCTGGTGAATCTGCCGGTACCTACCGCATGATCGAAGTCAAAGACGGCGTGATCGAAACCATCGGTTTCAAGTAAGCCTTTCTTACAGTGACATTGCAGCAGTCCGGGCAACCGGGCTGCTGTTTTCTAGATATAACCGCGCATTTACGACGCGGACACGGGGATAGCCATATGATCGTCGTTGACGATGTACACAAACACTTCGGTGGCTTTCATGCCGTCGACGGGGCCAGCCTGACCATTGAACAAGGCACAATCACCGGATTGATCGGCCCCAACGGTGCGGGAAAAACCACGCTTTTCAATGTGATCGCGGGCGTTCTTAAACCAACCTCGGGCCGTGTCACCATGGGCGGCGAGGACATCACCGGCCTGCCCCCGCACGAGCTGTTTCATAAAGGGTTGCTGCGTACCTTCCAGATTGCGCATGAATTTTCGTCGATGACCTGCCGCGAGAACCTGATGATGGTGCCCGGCGATCAGGCGGGCGAAACCCTGTGGAATACATGGTTTGGCCGCAAACGCATCGCCGATCAGGAACGCGCCCTGCGCGCCAAGGCCGACGAAGTGCTGGAATTTCTGACGGTCGAACATCTGGCCGAGCAAAAGGCCGGTCAAATCTCGGGCGGTCAGAAAAAGCTGCTTGAGCTGGGCCGCACCATGATGGTCGACGCCAAGATCGTGTTTCTGGACGAGGTCGGTGCAGGCGTGAACCGCACGCTTCTGAACACCATTGGTGACGCGATCATTCGCCTGAATCAAGAACGCGGCTATACCTTTGTCGTCATTGAACATGACATGGATTTCATCGGCCGTCTCTGTGATCCGGTGATCTGTATGGCCGAAGGCAAAGTGTTGGCCCAAGGCACCCTGCCCGAGATCAAAGCCAACGAGCACGTGATCGAGGCGTATCTGGGCACCGGCCTCAAGAACAAAACCGCATGAAGCACCGCCTGTCATTCATTGCATTCGCCGCCGCCATGGCGTTGCCGCAGGCATCTGCCGCCTGCGCGCAATTGTCTGCGGATGTGTGGATGTGTGATCGGGGCACCGTGTGGGAAGCGGCGAAATGGGATGTCATCGGTGACGGCTCTGCCCGTTATATCGATAACTATGTCCTGAACTTCACCCAGGAATGGCCCGGTCACGAGATCACCGACAACGTCGCCACGCTTGAGGAACAATTCGCAACCTATGACGCCTGGATCGAGGCGGATGGCAATGCCCCGCTTGAAGTATTGCAGATCGACAAGATCGTCACCCCGCGCGGCCTGACCCTGCGCCACCTGCAATATGACCAGATCAACGGTGACCGGACCCTAAGTGCGATTATGCTGTCGCAGGTCGGACCTGCGCGGATCATGCTATACTTGGACACGGCGGACACCACACCGCTTGAGGACATGGAAAAGATGTCTTTTGACGTGGCCATGATGCTGCGCGACACCTGCGAGGACCCGTTGTCTTGCGCTGACACCATTGACCCGCTGCACACCAGCGGCACCGACTGAAAGAGACTGACATGAGCGACCCATATGGTGATCGAGGCAACAAAGACCTGTCGATCGGCAACACCAAAGGCCAAGGCACCGCGCAGCCTGTCAAACAAGGCGGCAAAAGCCATGCTGCCCCCGGTGGGCCATTCCTGATTGGTGAGGCGATGACGGGCGGCTATGGCAAAGGGCCCGATATCCTGCACAGCTGCACCATCGCCGTCGAAAAGGGCGAAATTGCCGTGATCGTTGGCCCCAACGGGGCTGGTAAATCAACCGCGATGAAGGCCGTTTTCGGTATGCTGGACCTGCGCGACGGCCATGTGCGGCTGGACGGCGAAGACATCACCGCCCTATCCCCCCAAGACCGCGTGGCCAAGGGCATGGGCTTTGTCCCGCAAACGTCGAATATCTTTACCTCGATGACGGTCGAGGAGAACCTTGAGATGGGTGCCTTTATCCGCCGCGACGATTTCCGCGATACCATGGCGCAGGTTTATGACCTGTTTCCGATCCTCAAGGAAAAGCGCTATCAGGCGGCAGGTGAATTATCGGGCGGTCAGCGCCAGCAAGTCGCCGTGGGCCGCGCCCTGATGACCCAGCCCAAGGTATTGATGCTGGATGAACCCACCGCAGGCGTCAGCCCCATCGTTATGGACGAATTGTTTGACCGCATTATCGAGGTCGCGCGCACCGGCATCCCCATCTTGATGGTGGAACAGAACGCCCGCCAAGCCCTTGAGATCGCTGACAAAGGATATGTTCTGGTGCAAGGTGCCAATGCGTTTACCGGCACGGGCAAAGAGCTGCTAAACGATCCAGAAGTCCGCAAATCATTCTTGGGGGGCTAGGAATGCGCTGGATTATCCCCCTTGTGCTGATTTCGACCCTGCCCGCCGTGGCACAGGAAAAAGCACCCGACGCGGCGGCGGCAGACAGCACGCCCCAGCAAAACCTGACCATTGAAACGGCACCATACCGCAAAGACATCTTGCGGAGATGCGAGTTTGTCACCGAATGCGTTGAAAACGAACCTTGCACGGAAACCGAGTTTACCCCCGAAATCACGGGCATCGGTGGCGGGCTTAGTGCGGATGATTTGGGCATTCAGGCGCAAATGGTTACGGATGCTGAAACCGTCGAACTGCTGGGGGTGACCTCGGGCAAATCGATGTCGCTGGCGGGGGGCACCTTTGCTGCGCGCCACATGATCACGATCACAGAAAACGGTGCGACACGTTATACGGTGCACTACGCTGACGGGCCTTTCGTCATCAGCTATCTAGGGACATGCAACTGATGGATTTATTGAACGCTTTAGTGGCGCTGGCCAATTATGTGCTGGTCCCCGGCATCGCCTATGGCTCGCAACTTGCACTTGGTGCGCTTGGGGTGACGCTGGTATACGGCATCTTGCGGTTTTCGAACTTTGCCCATGGGGATACCATGGCGCTTGGGGCGATGTCGGCGGTGTTGATCACTTGGGGCTTTCAGTCCCTCGGCCTACATCTTTGGGTGCTGCCCACGGCGCTGCTGGCCCTGCCCTTTGCGATTTTGGTCACCATCGGTTTGCTGCTGGGCACCGACCGGGTGGTGTATAAATTCTACCGCGAGAAAAAAGCCAAACCGGTGATCTTTGTGATCGTGTCGCTGGGGGTGACGTTCATCTATAACGGCATCACGCGCTTTATCATCGGGTCTGATGACAAGAATTTTCTGGACGGCGAACGGTTCATCATCTCGGCACGGACCTTTAAGAAAATGACGGGCTTGCAAGAAGGTCTGGCGATCAAAACCACCCAAGGGCTGACCGTGATTACCGCCATTATCGTGGTGGCCGTGCTGTTCTGGTTCCTGAACAAAACCCGGTCGGGCAAATCCATGCGCGCCTATTCCGATAACGAAGATCTGGCACTGTTGTCGGGCATCAACCCCGAACGTGTGGTGATGATCACTTGGATCATCGTGGCCTGCCTTGCGACCACGGCGGGCGTTCTGTACGGGCTGGATAAGTCATTCAAACCGTTCACCTATTTCCAACTGCTGCTGCCGATCTTTGCATCAGCCATTGTTGGTGGTCTGGGCAATCCGGTGGGTGCCATTGCCGGTGGCTTTGTCATCGCCTTTTCCGAAGTCACCATCACCTATGCGTGGAAAAAAGTGCTGGGTTATATGCTGCCCGACAGCCTTGCCCCCGATAGCTTGGTTCAGCTTTTGTCCACCGACTATAAATTCGCCGTCAGCTTTGTGATCTTGTTGATCGTGTTGCTGTTCAAACCCACAGGTCTGTTCAAGGGGCAATCGGTATGAACGAGACACTTAGAAATACCGCGCTTTTCGCGATTATTGCGGCCCTTATTGTCTATACCGGCTTTGCACAAAGCTGGAATGCGGCACTGCTGATCATCTCGATGGGGCTGATCTCCAGCATCATGGCGTTGGGCGTGAACCTGCAATGGGGTTTTGCCGGATTGTTCAACGTGGGCATCATGGGCTTTGTCGCCTTGGGGGGCTTGGCTGCGGTTCTGGTGGGCATGCCCGCAACCGAAGGTGCTTGGTCTGCCGGTGGCTGGGGCATTCTGGGGGCCTTGCTGCTCGGGGCTGCGACTGTGGTTGCGGCCGTTCAGGTGATGAAACGCATGGCCAAAGGCTGGCTGCGTACGGTGGTGGTGCTGGCGCTGTTGATCGGCGGGTTCTTCTTGTTCCGCGCGATCTTTGATCCCTCCGTCGCGGCCGTTGAGGACATCAACCCTGCCCATACCGGATATCTGGGGGGCCTTGGCTTGCCGGTGATCCTTGCCTGGCCCGTGGGCGGTCTGTTTGCCGCCGGCGCCGCTTGGGTGATTGGTAAAACCGCGCTTGGGCTGCGGTCGGATTATCTGGCCATTGCGACGCTGGGCATTGCCGAGATCATCATTGCCATTCTCAAGAACGAGGACTGGCTGTCGCGCGGTGTGAAAAACGTGATCGGCATCCCGCGCCCTGTTCCCTATGAGATTGATCTGCAAAACAATACCGGGTTTGTCGAACGCGCCGCCGGTTTTGGTTTTGACCCCGTTGAGGCGTCTACCTTGTGGGTCAAGTTCCTATACATCGTGCTTTTTGCCGCTGTGCTGCTGCTGCTGCTGTGGATGAGCCAACGCGCGCTGAATTCCCCCTGGGGCCGGATGCTGCGCGCCATTCGTGACAACGAAGTCGCAGCCGAGGCCATGGGCAAGGACGTCACCGCGCGGCACCTGCAAGTGTTTATCTTAGGCTCGGCCATTTGCGGGATCGCAGGCGCGATGATGACCACGCTGGACAGCCAACTGACGCCGGGATCGTACCAGCCGTTGCGCTTTACCTTTTTGATATGGGTGATGGTGATTGTCGGCGGGTCAGGTAACAACTTTGGGGCCGTCCTGGGCGGGTTCCTGATGTGGTATTTGTGGGTGATGGTTGAGCCCATGGGCCTGTGGCTGATGAATGTGATCACCTATGGCATGGCGGATGGGTATTGGCTGAAGGATCATCTGATTGAATCCGCCGCCCACATGCGGTTGATGACCATGGGCGCGGTTTTGCTGCTGGTCTTGCGGTTCAGCCCGCGCGGGTTGATCCCCGAAAAGTAGGGTTTCGGCTACTGCTAAAGAAATGGCCTTATCCCAAACGGGATAAGGCCAGCCTTCGGCGAGGATTTTAGTCCATTTGGAATTGGGGTGTTAGCGCCCTTTGAACAATCCGCCCAAGATGCCGCGCACGATGCGCCGGCCTGTCGTTCCCTTGAGTTCCTTGATCACCACACTTGCAATCGCGCCACCAAAGCTTTCGCTGGATTTGGATGTGCGTTTTGAAGACGAGCGCGAAACGCCTTTGCCGGCATAGCGGCGCGCGGCGTTGAATTCGCGCAAGACCGGTGTGGCCTCTTCGGCCTCTTCCTCTGCTTTGGCGGCGGCTTTGGCAGCATCATCCGCGCGTTTGGTGAGGATTTCAAAGGCGGATTCACGATCAAGGCGTGTGGTGTATTTATCCGCCATGGCGCTTTGCGCGATCAAAACCGCGCGGGTTCCTGCATCGATGGGCCCCAGATGCGATGACGGCGGGCGGATCAATGTCCGCTCGACCACGCCGGGCACGCCCTTTTTCTGGAGCATGGATGTCACGGCCTCGCCCACGCCAACCTCGCGAATGGCTTCTTCTGTGTCGAAGCGCGGGTTTTCGCGGTAGGTCTGCGCAGCCATGCGCAGTTCCTTGCGGTCCTTGGCGGTAAAGGCGCGCAGGGCGTGTTGAATGCGGTTGCCAAGCTGGCCCAAGATGTCTTCGGGCACGTCGGCCGGGTTTTGCGTAATGAAATAGACCCCGACCCCCTTGGAGCGGATCAGCCGTGCGACCTGTTCCACCTTATCGACCAGCGCCTTGGGCGCGTCGTCAAACAGCAGATGTGCCTCGTCAAAGAAGAACACCAGCTTGGGTTTGTCCGGATCGCCGACCTCGGGCAGTTCCTCGAACAGCTCGGACAACAACCACAGCAGGAAGGTCGCGTAAAGCTTGGGCGAGCTCATCAGCTTGTCCGCGGCGAGGATGTTGATAAAACCACGACCATCCTTGTCGGTGCGCATCAGATCGGAGAGTTCCAACGCCGGTTCACCAAAGAGATCAGCGGCACCTTGGTTTTCCAGCACCAGCAAGCGGCGCTGGATCGCGCCCACAGAGGCCGGCGACACATTGCCATAGCGCAGGGCGAGGGTTGAGGCGTTTTCACCCACCCAGACAAGCAGGGCTTGCAGGTCTTTGAGGTCGAGCAGCGGCATGCCGTCTTCGTCGGCCACGCGGAAGGCGATGTTCAAGATGCCCTCTTGTGCTTCGCTTAGGCCCAAGAGTTGCCCCAACAACAGCGGGCCCATTTCCGATACAGTGGTGCGCACCGGGTGGCCCTGTTCGCCGAACATATCCCAAAAAGCGACCGGGAAGGAGCCGTAGGAATAATCGCTAAAACCGATGGTTTCGGCGCGTGACATGAAAGGTTCGTGCAGTTTATGCCCTTCCGATCCCGCGATAGCGAGGCCGGACAGGTCCCCTTTGACGTCGGAGAGGAACACCGGCACGCCTTGGGCGGAAAACCCTTCGGCCAGAATTTGCAGCGTCACGGTTTTGCCTGTGCCCGTCGCCCCTGCGATCAGGCCGTGGCGGTTGGCATAGCCAATGTTGAGAAACTGCTGCGTGGCATAGTCTGCGCCGCCGCCGCCGATAAAGATATCATTTGTCACGTATTCATCATCCTTTTGGGTCCCGCCGTAGCAGGCAAAGTGCCGCATAAGCATACAAACTTAACCTTTCGGCACCATAGTGAAATTGTTCCGGATCTACATGTCCTTTTGGTCCGTGAACACTTCCTCCCTGTCAGACTGGCCGTGCCTTCGGGTACGGCCCTTTTTTAAACAGTTAAGTCGTCAGCGGGGCTGCATATTTCCTATTGACCGCGCGGATGTGCTTTCGTAACCTTCGTGCAATAAGTCGGCCCAGTCCGACGGGGAGAAACGAAGAACAGGGAAAAGGGCGCTTGCGTCCTTTTTTCTTTTTCAGCCCCCACATTCAAATCATCAGCAAAAAACTGCCGGAACGGTGCAAAAACCGGGTGCATCTTGCCTGACATCCGTTCACGGGCGTGGTAAATGGCGATAAATATAATTGATTTGGAACGAGCATGAACAAGTATTTGAACATCCTTCCCCTCTGTGCGGCTTTGGCGATGACCTTGCCCATGGCATCTTTTGCGCAAACAACCACCACAACCAGCGAAAAACCGGCGGCGGCCCCGGCCGAAGAAGCCACCCCGCCAGCAAACGCGCTGGAATCGCAGTTGAGCATGGGCGTGGATGCCGAGGGCGAGACAGATATCGGCAAACCCTACACCAAAGAGGTTATCGGTGCCTGGGAAATGCGCTGCATCAAGACCGAAGAAGAAAACGACCCGTGCCAGATGTACCAGTTGATGGACGACGGCCAAGGTGTTCCCGTTGCTGAATTTTCGCTGTTCCGCTTGCCGGGCAATGGCAAAGCCGAAGCAGGCGCGACGATCGTTGTGCCGCTTGAAACCGCCCTGCCCGCGCAGCTAAGCCTTGCGGTCGATGGTGGCAAAGCGCGCCGCTATCCTTTTGCGTTTTGTAACCCTGTTGGCTGCTATGTCCGTATGGGTCTGACCAACGAGGATGTCGCCGCATTCAAACGCGGTAAAGAAGCGACAATCACCATCGTTCCGGCGCTGGCACCTGATCAAAAGGTCGAACTGTCCCTGTCACTGGACGGCTTTACCGCAAGCTTTGACAAGTCTTCGGTGATCGATCAGTAAATCTGGTTTGGTTTGAAAATGCCAAAGGCCGTCTCGGGACCCGAGGCGGCCTTTTTCATGTCAGGGCTGTAGAACAGCCCGCTATACTTTGCGTAATGCGATCACGGCGTTCAGCCCGCCAAAGGCAAAGGCGTTGGACAACACAACCGACACTTCTGCGTCGCGGGCCTCGTTCGGGACAACATCAAGCGCGCATTCGGGATCAGGTTCCTGATAGCCAATCGTGGGGGCAATCACACCGTCGCGCAGCGCCATGATACAAGCCAGCAGTTCGACAGCCCCGGTGCCGCCAATCAGATGGCCGTGCATCGACTTGGTCGAGCTGATCATCAACCGGTCCGCATGCGGGCCGAACACATCAGCCACCGCCGCGCATTCGGTTTTGTCATTCGCCGCCGTGCCCGTGCCATGGGCGTTGATATATCCGACCTCATCCGCATTGATCCGCGCGTCTTGCAATGCGCCTTGCATCGCACGGGCAGCACCGGCCTTGGACGGCATCACGATATCGCTGGCATCCGATGTCATAGCGAAACCGGCGACCTCGCACAGGATATCGGCCCCACGGGCGCGGGCGTGGTCATAGTCTTCGAACACAAAGATGCCTGCGCCCTCGCCCTGCACCATGCCATTGCGGTTGGCGGAAAACGGGCGGCAGGCGTCGCGGCTCATGACGCGTAACCCTTCCCACGCTTTGACGCCACCAAAGCATAGCATAGATTCAGACCCGCCCGTGACCATCGCCGGGGCCATACCGGATCGCACCATCGCAAATGCCTGCGCCATCGCGTGATTGGACGAGGCACAGGCGGTCGACACGGTAAACGACGGCCCTTTAAGGTTATATTCCATGCTCACATGACTGGCGGCGGCGTTGTTCATCAGCTTGGGCACGACAAAGGGGTGAACGCGGTTCTTACCCTCTTCATAGACGGCGCGGTAATTGTCATCCCATGTGCTGACGCCGCCCCCCGCCGTGCCCAGAACAACCCCTGCCTTGGCGGATAATTCGCCCGAGAACACCAGCCCGGATTGCGCAATCGCCTGCCCTGCGGCATCCAGGGTAAACTGGGTGAACCGATCATAAAGCGACAGCTGCTGGCGGTTATAACGTTCAGGGGGCGGGAAATTCTTGACCTGCCCGCCAATCTGGATCGACAAACGCTCTACGTCCCGAAACTCAAGCGGGCCAATGCCGCAGGTGCCGTTTTTCATGGCGGCAAAGGTGTCGGGCACGTTCAGACCAAGCGCGTTGATCGTCCCGGCCCCGGTAATAACAACGCGTTTCACCGGCCTATCCCTGCTCGGCTTTTAGCCGCTTGATGCCCGCCACAATGCTGGCCACGCTTGAGATATCGAAATCTGAATCGGCGGGCTGGTTGGCGTTGAACGGCACTGAGATATCAAAGGCTTCCTCGATCGCGAAAATGCTTTCAACCACGCCCATGCTATCGATACCCAGATCCTCAAGCGTGCTGTCCATCGTGACATCTGACGGCTCAAGCACGGCTTGTTCTGCAAGAATTTGGATGACTTGGTCTTGGATACTCACGAACCTTCTCCTTACACTACGTCCGCTTTTGCCCCGCGCTAAGCGTCGGACGCAGGTTTGGACAACTCTTTCTTTAACGCCGTAAATTCACGCAGCAAGCGGGGCAAACGCCGCAGCGATTTATAGCTTTCGATCTGCTTGCCCATCTCGGTTGCGGGATATCCCAGCATCGACCGGCCCGCAGGTGCGTTCGACATCAGTTTGGTGCCACCACCTGCGATCACACCATCGCCGACAAAGATATTGTCGCTGACGCCGCATTGCCCGCCAAGCACCACGTTATTGCCGATGGTGGCAGAACCCGCGATGCCAACCTGCCCGCAAAGCAGGCTGTTGCTGCCAACCACAACGTTATGGCCAAGATGCACCTGATTATCCAACTTGGTGCCATCGCCGATCACCGTATCGCGGATGGTGCCGCTGTCGATGGTACAATTCATTCCGCATTCCACATCATTCCCGATGGTCACACTGCCCAAGGTGTGAATACGCGTCCATTGTTGCGCTTTTGTGTCGCCCCGGTCGCCTAGGGTTTTGCGGGTTTGCTCAACCGTGCTGGGTTCAGCCGTCACAAAGGAAAACCCATCCCCGCCGATGCGGGCACCGGGTTGCGCGATGAAATCATCGCCGATGGTGACCCGTGCGCCGATGCTGACGTTATCGCGCAGATAGGCTTTTGTGCCCAACACCGCGTCCTTGCCAATATAGCATTGCGGGCCGATCACGCTGCCCGCGCCGATTTGCGCACCTGCCGCGATAATGGTGAACGGACCCACCGACACGTCAGCGCCCAGCTTGGCCGTGGGGTCGATGATCGCCGACGGGTGAATGCCAGGCTCGAACCCTTGGCCCTGATCCATCATTTTTGTGAGACCCGACATGGCATAGCGCGGACGGTCCGGCAGGATCGCGGCCTTAAGGCCAAGCGCCTGCCAATCGGCATCGGGCCAAAGCATCGCGGCGACCGCAGCCCCTTCGGCGAGGCTTGCAGCGTATTTGGGGCTCATCGCGAGGGCCAGATCATCCGGACCTGCCTGCGCAGGTTCGGCCAGCTTTTCGACGGTCAAAGACGTATCACCAACGGCGGTGGCCCCCAGTGACGCGGCAATCTCTTGAATAGTGTGGCGCATGGTTCATTCCCCTTGTCGGGGATGAATTAACCCTGAACAGCGCCCATTGCTACCCCTGCCTTGCTCAGCGCGTCCCAGATCTTGGCATCACGCCCATAGATGTCTGCGCGGTACTGGGTGTGGCCCCGCGCCGTGGTAAAGGCAGTGCGATAGATCAGATGCACCGGCAATTCGACATCCAGATGCACAAAGGTTTCGCGCCCTGTGTTCAGCTGTGCCTTGAAAAAGCCCACCGGATCGCTCTCTTGACGCGCCAGCAGCGCATAGGCGAAATCGAACGGGTCTTTCAGGCGCACACAGCCGTGGCTGAACGCCCGCACATCGCGCGCAAACAGGTTTTTCGACGGGGTGTCGTGCAGGTAGATGTTGTGTTTGTTCGGGAAAATGAATTTCACCAGCCCAAGCGCGTTTCGCGAACCGGGTTTCTGGCGCATGCTAAAGGGGAAATTACGCGCATTGTACTGGCTGAAATCCACAGAATCCCGGCTGACAACCCGCCCACGACCATCAATCAGATCGATATGGCCCGCCGCACCCGGGTTGGTCTTCATCGACGGCAGGTATTCCTTGGTCACGATAGACCGGGGTACGTTCCACGTGGGGTTCACCACGATATATTCCATCGTATCTGAAAACTCGGGCGTATAGCGGCCCGCTTTGGTGGCCCCCACAACCGTGCGTGTTTCAAAGGTGACGCGGCCATCATCCACAATTGCAGCCGTAAAGGCAGGAATATTAACCAGCACGTGACGTGGGCCGCGTTCCTTGTTCAGCCAGCGCTCCCGCTCCATCGCGACGATGACGGATTTCAGCCGCGTCTCAACGCTTTTGTTGATCTCGGACATGGTACCGTTGCCAGCCACCCCATCCGTGTTCAAACCGTGATCCTGCTGGAATTCGCGCACTGCGTCTTCCATCAAAGCGTCATAGCGCATCGAATTTGAGCGTTTGAGATAGCCCATCGCAATCAGGCGATTGCGCAGTGCCACGACCGCGTTGCCTTGCGCGCCGGGTTTCAGCGACGCCACAGGCACAGCTGGCCCCCAACCGCCCTTGGACAGCAGGTTTTCCATCGCCAGCTTTTCACGCATCAGCGCATTATATTCCAAGGTCCGCGGGCGCAGATCGCGCAGAAACTGCATCGGATCAGCGCTGGTGAAATCGGTCATATACCCTTGGCGGTCGCGATACGGCACCTCGCGCACGATGGCGCTGTCGATACGGGATGGCACCACCACGCCGGTTTGCAGGTCACGGGCGTATTGTAAAAAGACCTTGGTCATTTCCACGTCAACAAGGCCACGGTCACGGGGTGTTTTGGCGTTTTTCAGCTGTTCCATCAGGCCGATGGGATCATAGCGCGCCGTCGGTAGACCATGTTTATCCGCCGTCGAAATTGCGGCCATCAGTGCCGCGCGGCGGTCGCGTTGGGTGTCGGACCCATCGGTCCAGACCGGTGCATAGCCGTGGATCCGGTAATAGGTGGCAATATCGGCGTCGCGCGATGCTGCCTCGGCAACGGCCTGTTTGAACGCAATCGACTGCGCAAAGGCAGGCGCGGGACTGGTTAGAACCGTAAAAGCAACGGCGGCAGCGCCCAAAAATGTGGCTAATCTGCCTGTGGCACCTGATTTGATACCTGGATATTTAATCATCGAGTCCCCCAAAGACCTAAAACACGACTGGACCCCATAACGCGTGCAAGCGTCTGATTTTGTCCAATAACATTACGTGTGAGGGCAGCATATTGTTCACCGCTGATGTGTTTGAGCATCGCCGCTGTTGCAAAAATGATCACCCGCCGCATGTTTGCGCAATTATTCGCCTAAATTTGTTGATAGATGGAACCTTTTTAATTCAGCGCTTGGTAAAAGAATCACTCTATGACATATATGCGTTGCATCTGGGGATGGTTGAGATCTTGCATGTAACATCATGAAAGATCGGGTTTAGTACGGGACGTTTGACGCATGACTGGTAGTAATTCTTCGGGTTTATCCCGCCGTGCCCTATTGGGCGCATTCGCAGCGACAGCAGTAACAGCAGCCCCCACATTCGCCAATGCAGCAGGTTTTCTGCGCGGTGCAGGCGACATTCGCCGTATCAAGATGTATTCCGGTCGCACCGGTGAACGCCTCGACATGATCTATTGGATCGAAGGCGATTATATAAAAGATGCCGTAAAGGAAGTGAACCATTTCATGCGCGACTGGCGCACGAATGGGGTGAAATCCATCGATCTGCGCACCATCGATATCATGGCCGCGTCGCATAACCTTTTGGACGTCAGCGAACCTTACATGCTCTTGTCCGGCTACCGCAGCCCGCAGACGAACGCGATGCTACGGTCGCGGTCGCGCGGTGTTGCTAAAAACTCGCTCCACATGCGCGGTCAGGCGGCTGATTTGCGGCTGGCATCCCGTTCCGTCAACCAAATGGCCAAGGCGGCAATCGCATGCCATGGCGGCGGTGTTGGCAAATATTCGGG
Source organism: Sulfitobacter sp. AS59 (assembly GCF_038899995.1). Classification (NCBI taxonomy): domain Bacteria; kingdom Pseudomonadati; phylum Pseudomonadota; class Alphaproteobacteria; order Rhodobacterales; family Roseobacteraceae; genus Sulfitobacter; species Sulfitobacter sp. AS59. The sequence goes on along the minus strand of NZ_JBBMQK010000001.1, from coordinate 45,226 downwards.
GTCAAACTTCGTACATATGGATTGCGGCGTGGTCCGCAGCTGGGGCGGCTGAAGCCCCTATTCCATATCATCCCGACACGAACAAAGCGCCGAAAGGCGCTTTTTCTTTTTCCGCGCCCTTAAAAATCAACCGCCCGTTGGCGGAAACCATGCGAGCGTGATCATCGCCAAAGCGATATATCGCGCTGCCTTGCCCACCGTGACAATCGCGACAAAGGACCAAAGCGGTTCGCGCAGCACCCCGGCCATGATCGTTAACGCATCGCCCACGACCGGAAACCAACTGACCAGCAGCGACCAGCGCCCATAGCGGTGATACCAGACTTCCGCACGGGCCAGCTGCGCATCATTGGCGGGGAACCAACGTTTGTGTTTGAACTGCAAGGCAACCCGCCCCAAGACCCAGTTCACCACCGATCCCGAAACATTTCCCGCTGTGGCAACCAATAGCAAAATTACCAATGTGTGCTGATTGCCCAACATCAACGCGATCAGCAACGCCTCGGACTGCATCGGCAGAAAGGTCGCGGCGATGAATGCAGCGGAAAACAGGCCAAAATACCCGATCATCGAAATTTAACTGTGCTGGCTAAAACGGGACGACCCTTTGCAAATTGGTTGGTTCACATCGACGCTTAACAAATGGCAATCGATACAGTCAGGCCACAGCAGGCAAACCTGCGTCACGGCCAATAAAAAGGGGTAATGGCGGATCGACAGGGATTCGAACCCTGGAGACGGTCTCCCGCCTACACACTTTCCAGGCGTGCGCCTTCGACCACTCGGCCACCGATCCATTAGGGCGGTGTTTAGCGTGAGGTATGGTCTGGGTGCAAGGGGTAAATCACGCCAATTTCAACAACAGTGCTAACCATCCAAATGTACGTAAATACGACGATTTTGGCGGCCCTTCTTTTCAATCTTACCCAGCACCAGCGCGCCCACCTCGCCGCTGCGCGCCACATGGGTGCCACCGCAGGGCTGTAGGTCGATCCAGCTTGTGCCATCGCCGATCTCGACCAACCGCACCTTATCCGCGCCTTTGGGCGGCTTGACCGCCATCGTCTTGACCAGCTCGGGGGCTGCGGCAAGTTCCTCTTGGGTGATCCAATGGGTTGTGACGCGCAGATCGGCCTCTACAAAATCGTTCAGCACCGCCTCGATCGCGTCGCGATCTTCGGGGGCGTCCGGCATGTCGAAATCCAAGCGACCATGACGGGCCGAGATTTGCCCGCCTGTCACCCCGAACGGCACGGCAACCGACAAAAGATGCAGCATGGTATGCACGCGCATGTGCTTGTGGCGCCGGTCCCAATCCAACACCTGCGTGACATGGGTGCCAACGTCTGGCAAATGCGACGGCTCTGCCGGAACAAGGGCAATCGCATCGCCCGGCCCCTTGACCGTGGTGGCAATTGGCAAGCGCTTGCCGTCCCACATCAGCCAACCGCTATCGCCGGGCTGACCGCCGCCCGTCGGGTAAAAGATCGTCTTATCCAGCACGACCCCGCCCTCTTCGGTAATTGCGGTCACACGTCCCGGCGCTTCGCGTTGGTATGCGTCATCAAGGTACAGCGGTTTCGTCATGTGTCAGACTCGCCTTTCAGCGCCTCGGGGTTGCGGAGCCAGATGTCGCGCTGCGCAAAGGGTACTTCGATCTCTTCTTCGGCAAAGCGTTTGGCGATGGCGTGGTTAATGTCGCTTTTAACGCTCATCATCCAGTTCACATCGCGCAGGAATGCGCGGATTTCAAACTCCAACGCATCCGCGCCAAAATTCACGAACAATACGTTGGGGGCCGGATTGGCCAACACCATCGGCTGCTCTTCGGCGATTTCGCGCAAGATTTTATCGACCCGTTTTGTGTCCGTGCCATATGCTACACCGACCGAAATAATCACACGTCCCACGGTATTGCCGCGGGTATAGTTGGTGACCGTCCCGCTGACGAGATCGGCGTTTGGCACAATCACATCCGTGCGGTCAAAGGTTTCGATCCGGGTGGAGCGCACGGAAATATCGCGCACATAACCGGTTTTGCCGCCGACCTCGATCCAGTCCCCTTCGGAAATGGGGCGTTCAATCAGCAAGATGATCCCCGAGACAAAGTTGCTGACGATGTTTTGCAGACCAAAACCGATACCGACCGACAGAGCCCCCGCCACAATCGCGAGGGAGCTTAGATCAATACCGGCCCCGGTGATCGCGGCCAAAGCGGCCAGAAAAATACCGACATAGCCCAAGCCCGACAGCAGCGCGTTCTGCCCGCCAATATCGATCTTTGTCTTGGGCAAGACATTTGAACGCAAGGTGCCCTGCAACAGCCGCGTCAGCAAAAAGCCGACTGAAAAGATCACAGCAAAGGTCAGCAGGTTCGTCGGTGAAATGCGTGTGTCGCCAATCGAAAACCCGTTAGAGAATGTCGACCATAATTCGCTAAGATCGGTCAGCCGCGCGCCCCAGACCAGCGCCAGAACCGGCGTGGCCAGCAGCAACAGGATCATGCCGAAAAACACCGGCATCAACGCCTCGCGCGCGGCAATTCCCTGCCCTGTGATCGCACCATACACATCCGCCGCAAAGCGTTGCAGCGCCATGACCAGCCCCAAAATCACCAGTGTCACCACAAACGGGCGCAAAATCGCATCCGCCAGATCCTGATACCCAAAAGCGAAAAGCAGCGGTGCGACGATACCAACCGCCATTGCCCCCAGCCCGTGACTGCGCACAACCCGCGCAAGGGTCGAACTGCGCTGCGGGTCCTCCGGGTCTTGGGCTTCTTCCTCGGCGTCTTGATAGCCACGCAGGATTTGGCCAATCCGGAACAGCGCAAAGCTGATCAGCACCGCAAAGGGAAACGCCACAACGGCGCTGGTTGCGGCACTTGGCAATTCAAACTCGAGTATTTTAATGGTGATAATCGACACGATCATCACGACGGTAATGCCATTCACATAGAACCGCGCCCGGCGACGTTGGTCTTGGTCGAGAAGCAGCAGCGCCTCTTCGTCATCGCGTGAGAATACGCGTTCCGACACCCATCGAAAGCCAAAGACCACCACACCCATAAAGGGCAAAAGGCGGATCACCTCGGTCCCGCGCACCCCAAGATAGCCGCTTTGGCGTGCCGCCGTGGCCAGCAGAAACAATCCGCACAACGGCAAGATTATCCGCAGCAAGGACACGACAAAGCGCCATATCCCAAGGCCGCGCGCCTGATGTCTGCGCAGCCCCGACACCATCATTACTGCCCACGGACGGCCCCGCAAAAGCAGCAACAGCCCCACAACAGTGGAAAAGACGACAAACGGCAGGTTTTCACGCAGCGCGGCAAATTTCTGGGCGCTACCCACCGCGCCGCGATCAATCAGCATACCGCCAAACGCATCGGTAAGATCGCGCAGCGCGGGGACCCAATGTTCGGGGTTCAACGGGCTGGGCGTGGCCGAAAGCAGTTTTTCTGCCTGCCGGGTCCGCAATATTTGATCAATCTGCCGCACCAGCCCATCCGCGCGCAAATATTCGCGCTCAGCGATTTGAACAGGTGCCAACAGCGCGTTCAGCTGTTGGTTAAGATCGGTGCGGGTTTGCGCCAAGGCCGGTGGCTCTGGTTCGGCATTCTCGCCCTCTGGCGGGTCACCAAGGGCCGCGATCTGTTCGCGCAGCGTGGCAATGCGTGCGGAATTAGCGTTGCGTTCGGTGTCAAACACCGCGCGAAAATCAACAATCCGCCCCCGCAAGGTTTCCAGAACCGTGTCGCTGGTTGTTGCGTCGTCCACAACCGTTTCTGCACGGGTGGCAACATTCTCCCAGCGGTCAATGGCTTGAACCGGCTCCTCTTGGGCCGAGACCGCCCCGACCATAAGCCACAGCGCCAGCCAAAGCCCGGTGAAAATCCTGCGCAAGGGCTGGCTCATTGGTCTTCGAAAACGCCGGGAATGGATTGGGGCGCGCGGTCCAGCCAACCGGGAACAGGCAGGCCTTTTTCACGCAGGAATTCAGGGTTGAACAGCTTGGACTGATAGCGCGTCCCGAAATCACACAGGATCGTCACAATGGTGTGGCCCGGCCCCATTTCGCGCGCCAACCGGATCGCACCAGCGACGTTAACGCCCGACGACGCCCCTAGGCACAGCCCCTCGTGTTGCAGCAGGTCAAACACGATCGGCAGCGCCTCGCTGTCGTGGATGTTATAGCTGTAATCGGGGGTGAACCCTTCAAGGTTTTTGGTGATGCGCACCTGACCGATGCCTTCGGCAATGGAACCGCCTTCGGCAACCAATTCGCCCGTGGTGTAATAGCTGTGCAGCGCCGCACCATCGGGGTCGGCCAAGGCGATTTTCACGCCTTTTGGCTGCAACGCCATGCCGATGCCCGCCAATGTGCCGCCCGATCCGACAGCACAGCAAAAGCCGTCAACCTTGCCGCCGGTTTGATCCCAAATTTCGGGGCCGGTTGTTTCGATATGCGCTTGGCGGTTGGCGACATTGTCAAACTGGTTGGCCCAAATCACCCCTTCGTTGGTCGACCGCGCCAGTTCATTCGCCAGACGTTCGGAATAGCGCACAAAGTTGTTGGGGTTGCGGTACGGGGCGGCTGGAACCTGCACCAGTTCCGCGCCCGCCAGACGCAACATGTCTTTCTTTTCCTGACTTTGGGTTTCGGGAATAACGATGACCGTTTTGAACCCCATTGACGCCCCAACCAATGCCAGACCGATACCCGTATTACCCGCTGTCCCTTCGACAATCGTGCCGCCGGGTTTCAACGTGCCCTTTTCGATGGCATCGCGAATGATAAACAACGCCGCGCGGTCCTTGACCGATTGGCCGGGGTTCATGAATTCGGCCTTGCCATAGATGTCACATCCGGTCTCTTCGCTTGCCTTGCGCAGACGAATAAGAGGTGTGTTGCCAATGGCTTGTGCCAGATCAGATGCGACGTGCATGGGGTGCTCCTAATTCAAGTTATATTAGGTGTAGCCTTGGGGGGGGCCAACCTCAAGCGGTCGCGATGACGTGCAAGCCAATATGCGGCGATTACAAGCGGCGAATTGGCCGCTTGTTGCGTGTCTGCCATCGCCATCAAGTCGTCAAAAGACATCAGATGCGACCGGATATCTTCGTCTTCGCTGTCCAGACCGGCCACACCGGTAGCTTTGTCCGGCAGATCGGCAAGCCCCACGTAGATATAGAAAAATTCTGTGCTGCATCCCGGCGAGGCATAGACCTCGGCCACGGGTTCAAGCGATTGCAGGGCAATCCCGGCCTCTTCAGCGGCTTCGCGGTGGGCGGCCTGCTGCGGGGTTTCGCCGGGGTCGACGCGGCCCGCGATGGGTTCGAACTGCCAAACCGACCGATCCCCCCGCGCAATGGGGCCCATACGCACCTGTTCCACCAGCATCACACGGTCGCGTACCGGATCATAGGGTAGCACCAGCGCCGCATCAGACGCTATGAACACGGCGCGCTCCACCACCTCTGACATGGTGCCGTCAAACCGTTCGTGCCGCAGGTGGTATTCGTTCAGCGCAAAATAGTTGGTATAGGCGCGATCAATCCGCTGCACATCGATTGCGCCGTGTAATGTCCCTGCCCCGTGCTTCGACTGCGCCGCTTTGACCATGGCCGCGGCCCGCGTGCGGATCATCGGGAACATGCGGGCCACCTGCGCGACGGTATATTTGCCAAAGTAATCCATCACTTCGCGCGCGGCAAAGCAGCTGAGCGCGGCCCAGTTGTGTTCCCATTCGGCCAGATCCCAAGGGGCTTTTGTCGTCCAGACACCCGGCGCGGGGAAATAGACCTGCGCCGTTTGCCCACCCGCCAGCACCACATCGCGCAGGTCATAGGCAAAGCTGCCCTCGTAAAAGTCCAGCCGCGCAATATCGGTATCGGTTAACCCTTCGACCAGCAGCCCGTCAGTGACGGCACCAGCACGCTCTACCACGCAGGGGAACGGCCCTTCGGCAACGGCAAGGGCGGCGTGATCGTGCAATTTTTCTGGGGTAAATTTGATATCAGCGGCGGCGCGGCCCAGCACGATCTCAAGCAGGGGAACATGCCTAAGCGTGCCGTAAAAGAACAGGTTTTTCATTATGTTACGACCATTTTCTATCAGCATAGTTTGTCATAAACCCGCTGATAACACCCCCGACAACCAACGCAATGCCAACCGGCAGCGTGGCCAGTAACAAGAAATATTCGGCCCCAATTGAAAAAACAGCAACAGCCGCATCGCCAAGCCCGTGATATTGACCTTTCATAGACCGGTCGACCATCCGGATCACCCCAAGCGCTGCCAATGTCCAAAACGCCAGGGCGACAGCACCCGTTAAGCCGTTGGTAATCGCACCGCCACCGGCACGCGGGGCCATGACAAACCAGCCAATCAGCGCACCAATGGCCATGTTGACGGGAATCAAATACTTAAAATCGGAAAGCTCCGGCATCAGCGGCGTGATGATCACGGTTAAAGCCAAACCCAACAAAGCCAAACACATGGCGGCGACCAATTTGGCACCTGTAGGCATCGACTGCTCCTTGGATCACCTGCGCGCCTTTAAATAGGACGCTTCACCGTAATTTGTGTCACATCACAATTGCCGCTGTCAAAGGTAGAAGCGCAGGAGGTGAGGTAGAAATTCCACATCCTTTTGAACCGCTCGTCAAAGCCCATGGCCGCGATATCATCCCATTTTTCGTTGAACGTTTGATGCCACCGGCGCAGAGTCAGATCATAGCTTTTGCCAAATTCAATCGATCTTTCAACGGCAAGCCCGGCCTTTTCCACCTGCTCGCGCAGCACGGTCGGGCTGGGCAGCATGCCACCGGGGAAAATGTATTTCTGTATGAAATCGACCCCCCGTTTGTAGACCTCCCAACGGCGATCCTGCACGGTGATAATCTGCAACGTCGCGAATTTCCCAGGCTTCAGGCGGTCACGCACGGTGTTGAAATAAGCGGGCCAGTATTTCTCGCCGACGGCCTCAAACATCTCGATACTGGCGATGCCGTCATAGATACCGCATTCATCACGGTAATCCTGCAACTTGATCTCGACCACATCTGAAAGACCAGCGTTTTCAATGCGTTCTTTGGCATAGTTAAACTGCTCTGTGCTGATGGTCAGGCATGTTACCTTTAGTCCGCGTGTTTTGGCGGCATATTCGGCAAAGCCACCCCAACCGCACCCGATCTCAAGCACATGATCGCCGGGGTGAACCCCCATCTGGTCAACCATTGACGCATATTTTGCCGTCTGGGCGGATTCCAGCGATTGCTGCGCACCATCCTCGAACAAGGCGCTGGAATAGGTCATCGTGTCATCCAGCCACAGCTTGTAGAAATCATTGCCCAGATCATAGTGATAGCTGATGTTCTTACGCGCCTGTTTCTTGCTGTTGCTTTGCAGCCAGAACCGCAGGGATTCAAACCTGCGCACCAATCCCATCCCCGGGAATGAATCGTAGATGTCTTCGTTGGCATGGGCGACATCCATAAAGGCTTGCAGGTCCGGCGTGCTCCACCACTGGTCCAGATAGGCGTCGCTAAAACCCAAATCCCCCTCGCGGATCAGTCGCGAAAAAAGGTCGGCGTTATGAATTTGAATCTCGGCCACGGGCATCGGATTTGCCCCTTTGGCGCGGAATTTGCGCCCATCCGGCAAGACAAAATCGATTTGCCCATGATGCATCTGCTGGGCCATTGCAAAAACCCGCGCAAAATATCTGGGAAGGGACGTTTGCCCTTCTGTACTGGTTAATATCATGTCTGATCCCTGTACGTGGGGTTGATAGCCACGTTAAGGTTTATACACCCAAACGCGATTATCACCCATTAAAAATTTCTGTTCTTGTAGCTGTCAAGCGCGCGCTGACGTCCCTCATCCAACGGGATAATGCGGGTTGGATAGTCGTCCTGTGGTGACAAGGTCCAGCTTTCGGGGATCGCGTCGAAATAGGCCAGCGCGTCCTTATGCGGTTTGGCGCGCCCTTCGGCGATCCAGCGGCTGGTGTAGTCGTGGTTCTTATCAAATTTATCCAGCTGGGTCGCAGGGTTGAACACCCGGAAATAGGGCGTTGCATCCGGCCCGGACCCCGCCGCCCACTGCCAGCCCATCGCATTGCTGGCCTGATCCCAATCGATCAAACAGTCCTCGAACCATTTTTGACCGATACGCCAATGGCACATCAGATGTTTGGTCAGATAGCTGGCCACAATCATACGCCCGCGGTTATGCATGCGCCCCGTCACGTACAGCTCTCGCATCGCCGCATCGACAAAGGGCTCGCCAGTGCGCCCCTGTTTCCAAGCCTTCACCTCGGCGCGGCGCTCGTCCTCGTTCCACGGAAAAGCCGCCCATTCCTCGCGCCAGTTCTGGTCCAGAATACGCGGCGTGTGGTGCATCAGATGATAGGCAAACTCGCGCCAGACCAGCTCCTTGAGGAAGGTTTCCGCCCCTTGTTTGCCATCATACAAGGCGCGCTGCCCCGCGTGCCAACATTGATGCGGGCTGATCTCGCCCAGCGACAGGTTTTCCGACAGGTTCGATGTGCCATCCACCCCCGGCAGATCGCGGTTTGCCTTATATTCAGCAACCCCATGCGCCATAAAAGTGCCAAGCCGCGATTGCGCCGATTTCTCGCCCAGTTGAACAAAGGGCCGCACCACATCCGCACCGCGCCGCATGGCCGCGCCCAAATTCCAGTCTGCCAAATCATCGCTGTCGGGCCATTGCGCAGGGGCAGCCAGCGTTGAAGGGGCCGCAAGCGGCGCATCGACGCCCCGATTTTTCACCGAATTCCAAAATGGCGTGTACACCTTGTAATAGCCGCCGGTCTTGGTCTCGACCGTCCAAGGTTCAAACATCAGATGCCCGCCAAAGGACCGCGCCTCGACGCTCGCGGATTTTAACGCGTCCTTAACACGGCTGTCCCGCGCCGTGGTTTCGGGATCATAAAGCCGCGACCAATAGACTGCCCCCGCCCCGGTTTGCGCGATCAGGTCCTGCAGCACCTCAAGCGCATCACCTTTACGCAGAACAAGTTGGCTGGATTTCTCGTGCAATGCCTCTGCAAAACACCCGACCCCCAGCCCCAAACGCCATTTCGGCGCGGCGGCAAGGCTTTCGACCAAACTGTCATTGATAAAAACGGGAATGATCGGCCGGCCCGTTTGCGCCGCCGCAGACAAAGCAGGATGATCGGTTAATCGTAAATCACGGCGAAACCACACAAGGATCGGGGATGTATCGGACAAGGTTAACCTTCTTCATATGATATGAGGAAACATAGCCCGAAGTCCCCGTTTTCAAGAACAAAAATGTACCGCAGGCAATAAAAACACCGTAACAGATCGCGGCAAAGACGGGGGCAGCCTGAACCGCCCCCATATGGAGATCCGGCGCAAGCCAGGCCACGCCAAAGCGCGGCCCAATCTCTCGCATTTTAGCCGTTTACATCAACCACCACGCGGCCGCGCACCTGACCGTTCAGGATATCTTTGCCAAGCTGCGGCAAATCACCAAGGGTCGCAGGCACGATCATATCCTCAAGCTTCGAAATCGGCAGGTCTTTTGCCACCCGCTCCCATGCGCGCAAACGGTTGTCATAGGGCTGCATCACTGAATCAATTCCCAACAGGTTCACACCGCGCAGCAAGAACGGAATAACCGTCGCAGGCAGACCAGCGCCGCCGGCCAAACCAACGGCGGCAACCGATGCGCCATATTTCATCTGCCCCAACACCCGCGCCAGCATCGCGCCGCCCACGGCATCAATGCATCCGGCCCAAGTTTCCCCCTCAAGCGGGCGCTTGACCGTCTCGTTGATCTCTTCGCGCGCGACAATCTGGCTGGCCCCAAGCGATTTCAGGTAATCCGAAGTCTCGGGCCGTCCCGTCACACCGGTAACCTCGTGACCCAATGCCGCCAAGATCGCCACAGCAACCGACCCGACGCCGCCCGCCGCACCAGTGACCAACACAGGACCATGGCCGGTTTTCAGCCCATGATCCTCCAACGCCATCACCGCCAGCATTGCGGTAAAACCCGCCGTGCCCACGGCCATCGCCTGACGGGTATCCAAACCTTTGGGCAGCGGCACCAACCAATCGGCCCGCACCCGCGCCTTTTGCGAATATCCACCCCAATGCGCCTCGCCCACGCGCCAGCCGGTCAACACGACCTTGTCACCGGGCTTGTAACGATCATCATCCGACGCCTCGACCGTGCCTGCAAAATCGATGCCCGGAATATGCGGATAGTTCCGCACCAACCCGCCGCCCGGTCCAATGCACAAACCATCCTTGTAATTCACCGTCGAATACTCGACCGCAACAGTCACATCACCGGTTGGCAACTGATCCAGATCGATCTGCGTCACCGCGGCAGAGGTCTTGCCGCTCTCTTCATCCTTGGTCACCATCAACGCATCAAACATAATCTCTCCTATCCGGGTCACACTTCGCCACCCTTTTCATTTTGCCAATAAACTCCGGGGAGCCCGAGGGGCTGGCCCCTCGGTCCCCAACTCTCATCCAAGCGATTACGCCCAGAAATTCTCGCGGACCACCGCATCGCGCAGGCCGTCGGGCGTGCGCACCTGCACCTCGCATCCCTCGTCCCAATGGGTCATCCGCACCATACCAATCGCCACATTCGTCTTGAAATCCGGCGAATACGCGGCCGAGGTCACCTGACCGACCTTCTTGCCCTTTGCCTCGATATCCCACGCGCGATCACAGGGTGGCACGGCCTCGCCCGCGATATCAATCGCGCGGACCTGTTTGGTTGGCCCTTCCTTGGCCACCCGCAACAGCGCATCCCGGCCAATACAGCCAATCGCCGTTTGGGTGTCGCAGAACCGGCCCAAGCCGCATTCATGAGGCGTGTTGTCGTCGGTCATGTCATTGCCATAGCTCAGCAATCCGCCCTCGACCCGTTCGATCCCGTTGGGGCATCCGGCGCGCACGTCCAGATCACGGCCCGCCTCCATCAACGCGTTCCAAAGCGGCATGCCTTTGTCTTCACCATCCACGTAAATTTCGAACCCGCCCTGTTTGGAATAGCCCGACCGGGCCACGGCCATGGACCGCCCTTCAAAATCGAACATACCAAAGCGGAAAAACCGGATGTCGCGCACGGCATCGCCAAAAACCCGCGCCAGTAGATCATCCGCTTTGGGCCCTTGGATCGCCAGCGGGCTGATATCGGGTTCGTCGATCAGCACATCCAGCCGGTAGCCATTGGCGATCCCCTTGACCCAAAACATCAAATCACTGTCGGCGATGGAAATCCACCAGCGGTCCTCGGCCAGTTTCACGGCCACCGGATCGTTCAGCATCCCGCCGGTTTCATCGACGATCGGCACATAGAAACACCGCCCCGGCAGCATCCCGCGCAGATCGCGCGGCGTCAGCATCTGCATCAGCTTTGCCGCATCCGGCCCGCGCAGTTCCACCTGCCGTTCGCAGGACACATCCCAGAGCTGCACTGACTCTTTCAAGTGGTGGTAGTCTTCTTGCACGCTTTTGAAAACCGTGGGCAGAAGCATATGGTTATAGACCGTATAGGCCTTCACCCCCGCCGCTTCGACACCTTCGGAAAACATCGTGCGCCGGATCCGGCGCGAGGGGGAAATGAGGGCCATTTATGCAGTCTCCGGCAAAAAGGCGATGTCCGTAACCGGTGCGCTTTGACCTGCGGCCGTCAGCATCGCGTGGATTTGACCCCGGTGATGGGTCTGGTGATTGAACAATTGCAACATGCCCTGCCCCTTGGGCAAGTTATAGGCCGCACCGCCCCCCGCAGGGACACAATGCAGATCGCCCAGCAAATCGACCTCGCGCAGGCTGTGCGCCCACTCGCTGATTTTACCGTCCACCCGCTGCCGATCCGCCGCCCAATTGCGCCCGTCCTTGTGCAGCTTGGTCCATTTATCAAAGCTCTCGAACGGTGGTGCCATCGACGGATCAAACCGCGACAACCACAACATGTCAGCAGCCAAGATATGGTTTGCTGTGCTCAGGATCGATCCAAAGAACGCCCCGCGATCTTTGGTCAAATCCGCCTGTGGCATATCCAGAAACAGCGGTATCAGTTGATCATTTTGCCAACTGTTATAGCGCGCCATAATCCGTGCATAGCCGGCGTTGATCATGGGTTGGGGCCTTGCCAGTCAATCGGGCAAATCTCGGCTGATTTGCCGCCAAAATCCCAGACGCGGCCGTAATCGCGCACTTTGGATTTCAACCCGCGTGCCGCGATAATATCCGGCCCCATCCAGTATTTCGAGTTTGAGATCATCACCGGATGATCCGGCGATTTACCCGCGATCATTTCGATTTCACCTGCGATCTTGCGGCCGATCTGGATTGACCGTTTATTGCCATCGCGGATGATTTTCACAGGCGCGCGTTCGGCCCCGATAATCTCGGACACCAGCATGGTAAACAGGCCCGTGGTACCGCCCGCCGCACCGGAAAATATTTGCAAAATACCATTATACGCTTTGCCACTGGCGTTTTCATCGACGTAAGCCGCGACCTTCCAGTTGCCCTCGCCCATACGGCCCGGAATATCCACCAGCAAGCCCACGTTCAGCCCTGACAGGTCCTCCCCCTCGTAATGGCCCTCGTCGATGGCGATGGCCATCCACGCGTGGCAATGCCCTTCTGTGGGCGGGTGCGCGCCAAGGCTGACAACGCAGGGGCAGAACATCTCGCACGAGCAATTGAGGAATAATTCGCCCTTGATCTGCCAATTCGTCGGGGTCGCCTCGCGCCGTTTCGGGTTTGGCATGCGCTGATCAATGCGCTGACTGATCGGCAAACGGTCTGCGTCCGCTCTTTTGTTGGTCGCCATCTTATCCTCCTGAATACAAGGGCCAAGCTGCCACAGCGCATGCGCCAAGGATCAGCAGGACACCCATAGGTTTTATCACTTTATGTCCGATTTGCGGTAGCTTTTCGAGCACCATGAACAGCGTCGCCAGCCCCATCCAAGCCAGGTTCATCACACCGCCCGCAAAGCCAAGCGCCATGAAACCCCAGCAGCAGGCCACGCAGAATGTGCCAAGCCCCAGCCCCATGCGTACACCGCCCGCAAAGCCCGCGCGCCAATGGCCCATGAAATACATCATCGGGGAATGGCACACGCCGTGGCAGATTTCCTTGGCGCGGGTGAATTGGAACACACCCACGGCCAGCAATAATGCGGCGGCAAACCAGCGCGATTTTGCGATGCCCAACATATCGATCACCCCGCCATACAGCAGCGCCATCTGCACCGCCGTTATGACAAGCGCAAAGCCGACCCACATGATGAAATAGCCCAGCAACACGCCAAACCACCCTGCCCGCGTGCCGTTGGCACTGACCATGAGGTCTTCGTAGCTGCGCAAGGTCGGGATCATCGTGGGCAGCATCATCGCCGCCATCATCGCGGCCCACATCACAGCCAAAGGCCCGAAACTGGCCATCGGCATGTACATGTCCATGCGCGGATCCATGCCGCGCATCATCTGGCCCATCGCGTTGGGACGGCCCAGCAGATCCAGCCCCATGCCGGTGCTCATCACATACATCATGACCCAAGCGGCCAAAATCAGGCCAAAAAAGCCAAGCCATAGGGCCGAACGGATGACAGGTGCCATGTGACGCGATCCTCCCAGACTTGCGCGACTCGGTGCTTGAAAAAGTAATGTCAGACATTTAAAGTTTTTCCAAATATTAAATGTAAGACATATGAAATCCAATCTCGTCCCCTCTGCCGATCTGTCGGCCCAGATTGCGGCCAATATCCGCGATGCCATCGTCAGTGGCGCGTTGATTGTGGATGAACGCCTGCCGTCCGAGGCGGAACTGTCGCTGAAGTTCGACGTTTCCCGCGCCACGGTCCGCGAGGCGTTGAAGCGGCTGGCGGCACAATCGCTGATCCGCACGCAGCGCGGGGCGACCGGTGGTGCATTCGTAAATCGCATCAGCTTTGAGGCCGCACAGGCCCAGCAGATCACCACCTCGACGCTGCTTTTGTCGATGAACGACGTGAGTTTCGAGACCGCCTGCGAAGCGCGATATGCGTTGGAGCGCGCCTGCGCACCACTATCCGCTGAACGTCGAAAACAACCTCATATCAATGCAATGCGGGATGAGATTAAGGTACAAGGCGAAGCGGATTTGACCGATGAGGCATTTTGCGCCTCTGACGTCGCCTTTCACCGTGCCCTCGTCGATGGTGCGGGCAATCCGGTACTGTCTTATCAATTGGCAGGTGCGGTCGAAGCGATGCAGCCGTTGATGAACATGATCACCTTTACCGCCAGATCCCGCGATGCGATCATTGCGCTGCACGTCACCATCGCCGACGCGATCGAGGCTGGGGACGGTGCAGCCGCCAGCGCAGGCCTCACCGCGCTGGAGACCGAGACCCAAGCCCTTGCCCGCCGTGTTTTTGCACAGCGCAGTGGAAGTTCTGCCCAGGTTTGACCGGCGATCTTTATCGGTTTTCACACCGATGACGCCTTGCAAACCCTGCGCAGCTTCCTATGTTATGACTGTCCTTCGGGACTATGGGTATAAACGCGCATGTAATAAGCGGTTCGGACCCGGGGGCGGTACCCGGCGACTCCACCAATAATCCGTCATTTGCGGATCATGGGGTCGAAATAGGATCGACGAACGTCTAAAGATGTAGCCTTATCTCGGCTGACTGCCACCGTTATCGGCGTAAAATGTACAATTGCAAATGACAATCGTGCTCCAATGGCGATGGCCGCGTAAGCGACTGGAACTATTGAAACTTAAGTCCTTGGGTTTAGCGACCTAAGGCGGGGTTCGCAGGTACCTGGCAACAGAAACCTGCACTTTTCCCCTGCCTTTGAGTTGACGGTTTTGATCCATTGTCGTCGCCCTGCGCGATGCTGATGACGGTCCAAAAGATGCCTTCGGCGAGGATTTTTTACCATTTGGAATAGAAGACCCGCACAGCTTGACGCGGTGTGCTTTGGTATGTCAGACAGTTTTTATGGGGATTTCCGCGAACGCCCCGTGAGGCGCCAGCCAGAAGTTCGCATGTTTCCGTTTTGAAAGGATGCATGCCATGGCTGCCCCGAATGAAATCACCGTCCCCCAATTGTTGCGCCTGATCGGCACACCCGACGCGCCGGTCATTGTGGATATTTCCATAGACCCCGACTTTGACGAAGATCCCTTTTTGATCCCCGGTTCACTGCGACACCCGCATACAGATGTGTCCGGGTTAAAAGACCTTTTGGCTGGACGCCCCTGTGTCATCACCTGTCAACGCGGCATCAAGCTGAGCCAGGGCTTGACCGCGCGGCTGCGTGCCGATGGCATTGCTGCAGAATATCTGGCAGGTGGCATGTATGCGTGGCGCGATTACGCAGGAACAATGCGCGTTCCCGCAACGGCCCTGCCCGAGCCCGTGGATGGTGCGACCCTCTGGGTCACCCGCCACCGGCCCAAAATCGACCGTATTGCCTGCCCTTGGCTGATCCGGCGATTTGTTGACCCTGCAGCGCGGTTCTTATTTGTCTCGCCGAGCGAGGTGTTAGGTGTGGCGGATCGGTATGGCGCAGTGCCCTTTGACGTTGAAGGGGTCGCATTTTCCCATCAGGGCGAGAACTGCACCTTTGATACCATGCTGGATGTGTTTGAATTGCATTGCGATGCGTTGGAACAAATGGCCAAGGTGATCCGCGCCGCCGACACCAACCGTCATGATCTAGCCCCCGAGGCGGCTGGATTGCTGGCCTTATCTGTTGGGTTGTCGCGCCAGTTCAAGGATGATCAGGAACAGCTAGCACAGGGATTGCTGATGTATGATGCCTTGTTTCGCTGGGCACGTGACGGTGCTGGCGAAACCCATGACTGGCCTGCGGGGCGCGGCGCATGAACGCGCCAAGCTGGCCCTTGATGGGGCGTGTTTTCGGGCGGATTGGGCTGCTGTCTTTTGGCGGGCCCGCCGCCCAAATCGCCCTGATGCACCGCGAATTGGTTGAACGACATGGCTGGCTGACTGAGGCTGCGTATCTGCGCGCACTATCGCTGTGCATGCTACTGCCCGGCCCCGAAGCCATGCAATTGGCGACCTATGCAGGCTGGCGCTTGCGTGGGACGGCGGGTGGTCTGTTGGCCGGGCTTTTGTTCGTGGTGCCCGGCGCGTTGGTGATCGGCATACTGGCCTTGGGATACGCTTATTACGGCCAGCTGCCCCTAGTTCAGGCAGCGTTTCTGGGTATCAAAGCGGCAGTCATCATCGTGGTGTTTCAAGCCCTTAAGAAGGTCGCGGCAAAGGCGCTGCACGGCGGCGAAGGCTGGGTGTTGGCACTTGCGTCCTTTGCCGCGCTGTTCGTCTTTGGGCTGCCGTTTCCGCTGATCATCCTTGCGGCTGGGTTGTGGGGATTCACGCGTGGTTCGGACACGTCTGTGTCTCTCGACCCGCCCCGAACCGACACCGCGCAACCGATAAAAACCGCCGTGATTTGGGGCAGCCTGTGGGCGGCACCCTTGGTTCTGGTGTGGGCCTTGGGCCAAGGTTTTCTGCTGCAATTGGGTTTGTTTTTCTCAAAGCTGGCGGTGGTAACCTTTGGCGGGGCCTATGCCGTGTTGGCCTATATGACGCAAAGCGTGGTGCAGGATCACGGCTGGATCACCACCCAGCAAATGATCGACGCGTTGGGGCTGGCGGAAACCACCCCCGGCCCGCTCATTCTGGTGACCGAATTTGTTGCCCTGCTGGCCGGATTCGCGCAAAGCGGGGTCAGTGGCGCGATTGTTGCAGGGTTATTGGCGCTGTGGGTCACGTTTACCCCCTGTTTTCTTTGGATATTCCTTGCCGGTCCCTATCTTGAGGCAATCTCGACGCAGCCACGGTTAAGTTCCGCCCTGCGCGCCATTACGGCGGCGGTCGTGGGGGTGATCGGCAACCTATCTGTGTGGTTCGGCCTACATGTGCTGTTTGAACAGGTCGTGCCAGCGGGCCTTTTGGCGATGCCCCTGCCGGTTTGGTCCAGTTTTAACATCACGGCCATGATATTAACGGTTTTGGCGGGCGTCCTGATGCTTGTTCTAAAGCGCGGCTTTGTGTTCACCATGGCCGTGCTCAGCGTGGTGGCGCTGGTTCCTGCTCTCGTCGGATAAACCCGACGCGACGCTTTTTGTTCATGCTTCAGGTTGCCCCTTTTCACTCATGCTAAATGGCGTATGCTAGCCCTACCAAAATTGGGGGTTAGACGGATAAAATGAGCCGAAGCATTGAGTATGGCAACCTGATGCACGACGCCATGCGCGGATTAATCCGGCAGGTGCTTTTGGATGTGGCAGCGAATGGGTTGCCCGGAAATCATCATTTTTTCATCACCTTCGACACAGAACACCCCGATGCGGAGCTCGCCGATTGGCTGTCTGATCGCTATCCCGGCGAGATGACCGTGGTCATGCAACATTGGTATGACAAGCTTGAGGTGACCGACGAAGGATTCTCGGTCACGTTGAATTTTGGCGACGCGCCAGAGCCGATGTACATCCCCTATGACGCGATCCGCACCTTTGTGGACCCGTCTGTGGAATTTGGCTTGAAGTTCGAGCAGCAAGAGAGCGCCGAAGACGATGATGCGGCCCTAAGCCAGATCGACGAAAGCGAGCTTGAGGTCGCCGAGGAAACCCCAAAAGCTGCCGAAATCGTATCTTTGGACAGTTTTCGCAAATAACTTGCCAGATTGCAGTCGCGTTAGCGCCATCCCTTGATTGCGCCGCGCCCCTGCGCAGGCTAAACCCTGATCCAACATATTGCCAAGATCAGGAGCCTGCACATGGCCGATACACGCACAGAAACAGACAGCTTTGGCCCGTTGGAGGTCCCTTCCGATAAATATTGGGGGGCGCAAACCCAGCGGTCGATCATCAATTTCCCGATCGGTTGGGAAAAACAGCCAGTGCCAATCATCCGCGCCTTGGGTGTGGTGAAAAAAGCCTGTGCGATGGAGAACCTTAAGCAAGGTGATCTGAGTACTGAGGTTGGCGATGCGATTGTCGCGGCGGCCTCCGAAGTGATCGAGGGGAAGTTCGACGATAACTTTCCTTTGGTTGTTTGGCAGACGGGGTCTGGCACCCAGTCGAACATGAACGCGAACGAAGTGATCTCGAACCGCGCCATCGAGATGCTGGGCGGCGAAATGGGATCGAAGACACCCGTTCACCCCAATGATCACTGTAACATGGGGCAGTCGTCCAATGATACATTCCCCACTGCGATGCATGTGGCCATCGGGATGCAAGCGCGCGATGTTTTGCTGCCCGGTTTGCAGAAACTGCATGATGCGCTGGCCGCCAAATCGGTAGAGTTCAAAGACATCATCAAGATCGGTCGCACCCACACCCAAGACGCGACGCCGCTGACGCTGGGCCAGGAATTTTCCGGCTACGCGCATCAGGTTAAAAAGGGCATTGAACGCGTCCACGCCTGCCTGCCCGACATTTACGAGCTGGCCCAAGGCGGCACAGCGGTGGGTACAGGTCTGAACACCAAAAAAGGCTGGGCCGAAGCGGTTGCGGCCCACATGGCACAGATCACCGACCTGCCATTCGTGACTGCCCCAAACAAATTTGAATCGCTGGCCGCCCATGACGCGATGGTCATGTTCTCTGGCGCGCTGAAAACCGTTGCGGGATCGCTGTTCAAAATCGCCAATGACATGCGTTTGCTGGGTTCCGGCCCGCGCTCTGGTCTGGGCGAGCTGATCTTGCCGGAAAACGAGCCGGGATCGTCGATCATGCCGGGCAAGGTAAACCCGACACAGGCCGAAGCGCTGACAATGGTCTGTGCCCACGTCATGGGCAACGATGCCGCCGTTGGCTTTGCCGGATCGCAGGGCCACTTTGAGCTGAACGTCTATAACCCGATGATGAGCTATAACGTGTTGCAATCCATGCAGCTTTTGGGCGACAGCGCATCGGCGTTCACGGACAATATGGTAGTCGGCACCCAAGCCAATGTCGAACGCATCGACAAGCTGATGAAAGAAAGCCTGATGCTGGTAACGGCCCTCGCGCCGACCATTGGTTACGACAACGCGACCAAGGTTGCCAAAACAGCCCACAAGAACGGCACGACCCTCAAGGAAGAAGCAATCGCCTTGGGCTTTGTCGACGCTGAAACATTCGACCGCGTTGTGCGGCCGGAGCAAATGATCGGACCAAAAGAATGAGCGCCCCCATCAACCTCAACAAGGTCAAGAAAGAGCGCAACCGCGCGTCTCGCAAGGCCCGCGCTGACGAAAACGCAGTGCAATTTGGCCAAAGCAAGGACCAAAAAGAGGTCCTGAAAGAACGTCTGGCTAAAATCACGCGCAATCTGGAAGCCCACAAGCGCGAGACATGAGCGCACGGCCTATCAAACACTCGGTGACCCTGCGGGGTCACCGAACATCGATCTCACTCGAAGATGAATTCTGGAATGAATTCAAAGAGATCGCAGCCGACCTTGATCTTCCGATCAACGCCCTTGTGGCGCAGATTGATGCAGATCGCGGGATGGAAGCTGGCCTTGCCTCGGCCATTCGGGTCTTTGTTCTGCGGAACTTAAAGGAACGTTTACCAACGTCGGAATAACGTTCCGGTATGATACTGGCACGCCCTTCCCCCTTATCACCCGATCAATGGGTTCTAGATTTATTCAGTTCTAAATCTGCGCGTAGCGGCGGAGTGATCCGCCGTAGAATACGGGACATTGAACGATATGTGGGGAAAGCCGAATTCGAGCAGGAATTGATGCGCCGCGGATTTCATGCGGTAGAGAACGCGGGCCAGCTTGTGATCTTTTGCAATCAGGAAACGGTCCGCGTTGTTTTGTAGACGTTTTCTTTGAAAGAAAACGGTTCGGAATTTTTGAAAAATCCCGTCTTGTTACGCCAGTGATGCTTTGTAAATCTTGTCGATATTCGCACCCAATGCAGCATTAAATTCTGCATCGGTCATCTTCACGTTCAACCCTTCGGTCAAAGCACGCGAAAAGCTTGCGATCATCTTCGCATTCTTGCTCAGACGTGCGCTGGCATCATCCGTAGAATATCCCCCCGACAGGGCGACAACCCGCAAAACATTCGGCAAGTCTGCCAGATCATCGTAAAGCCCTGCTTTCTCGGGCAATGTCAGCTTTAGCATCACGATTTGATCCGGACCCAACAACGCCAGCTGGTTTTCCAGCTCGGTCTTCAGGATATCCTCGCATTCGGATTTGCTATCGGAATGAATGTTCACCTCGGGCTCAATGATCGGCACCAAACCCGCGGCGCAGACGGCTTTAGCGACCTCGAATTGCTGCGAAACAACCTCGCGGATGCCATAGGCATTGGCGGATTGGATCACCGAGCGTTCTTTGGTGCCGAAAATGCCAGCAGCCTTGGCGCGCTTCAGCAGCGCATCCAGATCAGGCATCGGTTTGAGCAGTTGAACACCGTTGACCTCGTCCTCAAGACCTTTGTCAATCTTCAAAAACGGCACGACGCCGCGGTCATTCCACAAGACATCGGCGACGGGTTTACCATTGATTGTATCGTCCATGGTGCGCTCAAACAGGATCGCGCCCAGAACCTTGTCGCTGGTGAAATCATCGGCCAGAATGATCCGCGCGCGCATGTCATGCATCGCTTGAAACATTTCCGCGTCGCCAGAATAATCCGACGGTTCAACACCGTACAAGCTAAGCGCTTTGGGCGTCGATCCACCGGACTGGTCCAATGCGGCAACAAATCCTTTGCCGGTCGCCATCTGTGTGCGTTGTGCGTCTGTCGTGCTCATTGTGGTTCGGCCCTTACTGATTCCGTTTTGCTTGGTTTAATGCATCTTAACGCCCGATGATATATCGTTAGCGTCGGACAAGACGCAGCCAAATGCCATCTTTTGACCTTACCGTAAGGTGTGCGACAGGAACCGGCAGTTTTGATGCAATCGCTTCGACCCGGTAATCACGCAAAAGGCGCGACAGGATCAACGGGCCCTCGATCATCGCGAACCCTGCCCCCGGACACACACGCGGCCCCGCACTAAAGGGCAGATAGGCCTCGCGTTGGCATTTCTGTCCGTTTTCGGTTTGCCACCGCGCGGGGTCAAAGCCATCGGGGTTGTCCCACAGGCGTTCCTGTCGGTGCAGGTGCCACGGGCTGATCACAATCTGCGCCCCCGCTTTCACATCACGACCCCGGAACTGCTCCGGACAGGTCGCCTCGCGTACCATCATCGGCACGGGCGGATACAGCCGCAGCGTCTCGCGGAACACATCCCGGCTGAGACGTAACTTGGACATGACCGCGAAGTCACAGGTATCAATCTGCTGCGCTTCCTCGGCCAACCTGTCCTGCCAGTCGGGATGGATTGCCATCAGGTACAACGCCCATGCAAGGGCCGACGCGCTGGTCTCGTGTCCCGCAAGGAAAAAGATCGCGACCTGATCCACCATCTCTTGCGTGCTAAAGGTGCCGCCATCCACCGGGTCGGCAGTTGTCATGATCTTGGTGGCAAGATCCTCTGGCGCGGTACCTTGCGCAATCTCGACCATCCGCGCTTCGGTCAGTTCTGTGATCAAGCGACGTATCTTGGCCGCACTTGATTTCGTGTCTTTGCGAAACAGACGTGGCAACCAGCGCGGCAGCGGAATAAACGCCGCGATGTTCAGGATCGGCTGGCTGCGTTGATAGGTTTTGAACTCTTCAAACACCTCGCGCGCCAGATGATGCTCAATGGGTAGCGAAAACAGCGTGCGAAAGATCACGTCGGCTGCGGCATGGCTGGTTTCCGCTTCAATCTCGATCACTTGGCCCGCTTGCGGTTCTAACCGTTCTGCCATCGCCTCGGCTGCGTCCCACATCGCGGGAAAGCTGCCCCGCAAGCGGCCACCTTCAAAGGCAGGATCGATAATGCGCCGCTGGCGTTTCCATGTTTTGCCATTGGTCAAAAACACCGAATTCCCCAACAAGGGCCGCAACCCTTCGCCAATACGGTTCGATTTTGGAAAGTCATCGGGCCGGTCTTTCAGCACCGTTTTGATCAGATCGGGCTGGTTGATCAGATAGCTGCGAAAGAACGGCGTCTTAAACTCGGCCATCCACGCACGGTACAAACGGGCGGGTTGCGCCGACAGGATATCGCGCCGAAACAGCTTGGCATAGCGCCACAGCGATACTTTATCGGGCCTGCTGTCGGGTTTGGGCGGCTGGGTCATGGCGTAACCGAGGTGAATTTATTCACCGGCTTCACAAGGCGCGACTTTGACGCGGGCCGGTCAGCATAGCGTTCTGCAAGGGTCAGCGGGCCTGCGGTGATCTGGAAATAGTCGTAATCTTTGGGCATATCAAACGCGCAAAGATACTGAAAATGCAGACGGAAAAACCGCCAGCGCAATTCCTTCCAACGGGCGGGGCTTAGCGATTGGGTAAACGCCGCCGAAAAGACCAGCGGCCATTTCTGATTTTCCGGCGCGACACCGGACACGGCAACAGGATCGCACAATGCAAAGGCACAGCCATCACCGGGGGCCGTCACGTCGATCCATGTCAGCTCATCCCGCTGAGACAGATAGCGTAGATCGGCCCGCAAGCGGTGTGCATCACGCAGAAACGATACCATCGGCACCACCTGCCCCAATGTCAAAAACCCCAACTTGGGCCCGTTGTCGGGCACTGCCCCCGCCCGCACCAGATCGGCCAGAATGGACACGCCCAAATGCGCGCCGGAGGAATGGCCGACAACCAAAACCTCATCCACATCCGATTTCAGCGCCTCGGCAATCGCTGCGCCAAATTCGGTCATCCGCGCCTCAAGCGCGGGCGGGTTCGCGCCGCGCGATGCAGCGCCATAGGCAAAATCATGCATCAGGTAATAGGCGTAGAACTTGCCGTCGCGCTTTTTGAACCATTTTAACACGGACCACGCCATAACCACGCACAGGGCTGCGGCGATCCCTTTGAGCCAAAACGGGCCCCCGAAATAGGTCAGCGCGGCATATGCCAAAAGCCCGACAAGAACGGCAATCACCAGCTGCAACAACAGCATCCCGACAGGGTATAGTGCTGCAATCACGGGGCCTTTGCGCAGTTTCATCAACCGCCACAGCGCGCCGGACGCGATATAGACCCACGCGGTGTGGATCAATTGCGCATAGGTCGCGAAAATCGAATTATGCATCGACACGCGCACGATGTCGGACCAGACCAGCACCTCGACCTGCGCGTTGACCTGCGCACCGTCGATTGTCGCATCAACGACCCAGCCGTAATTGCCCTTGGTGGTTTTTGGTTTTAACCCGATTTCATAGCCGGAAATGCGCGCCTGATCGCCGGATTCCTTGCGGTATAATTCACGGTAGCGGCGGGGATGGATCGGGTCATAACCCGGAATGTAGAACACCCGGCGCCGTTTGACTGATTGATCGATTTCTGCGGCCATATCCCACCTGTCGTTAGCCGCAGCTTAGACAGGTTTTTAGCCAAGTGTAAGGTGTCTAGCCCAGTGATCCGAGCGCTGGAAAGCTTTCGAGCAGCCAGAATGAAAACGCCGAGAATGCACCGGTCAAAAGGGCCACGCCGACGATGATCAACAGCAGGCCCATGATCCGCTCGATCAGCCTCATATAGGGTTTGATCCGGTTCATCAGCAGCGTGGCGCGGGTGATGAACATCGCGGCCAGCAAAAACGGAATGCCAAGCCCCGCCGCATAGACACCCAGCAGCAATGTGCCGCGCGCGACCGATGCCTCGGACGCGGCAAGCGACAGGATCGCACCCAGCTGCGGCCCGATGCACGGCGTCCAGCCAAAGGCAAATGCAAGGCCCAGCACATAGGCCCCAAAGGACGATCCACCCTTGTCACCCGCATCCAACCGCGCCTCCTGATCAAGGAAGGGAATGCGGAACACACCCAAAAAGTGCAGACCAAAGACGATGACCACAATACCCGAGATACGGGCGAAAAGTATCTGATTTTGCAGGAAAAACGCGCCGAAGGCTGATGCGGTAAAGCCCAAGATCAAAAAGACCGTGCTAAGCCCCATGACAAAGAACAGCGCCGCAATCACCGCCTTGCGGCGTGCCGATCCGACAGCTGACATATCGTTTAGGGTGACGCCGCTCATATAGGCCAGATAGGGCGGTACAATCGGCAAGACGCAAGGGCTGAGGAAACTGATAATCCCCGCCGTCAATGCGATAAAAATGGCGGGCAGCAGGCCTGCGTCAATTAGATCAATACCAAACATATCGCATCTTTACTGCGCTTTGGCGGTGGCGTCACGCACTGTTGCGCGGCGGCCTGTCACAAGGTTGTGGACGCATTGAAACATCTGCCTTATCTGAGACTTATGAACGATGAACATATCCTTGATGCGACCGGGCTGCTGTGCCCCCTGCCCGTGCTTAAAGCGCGCAAACGGTTGCAGGCGATCCCGTCGGGCGGCGTGCTGAAAGTGCAGGCCGATGACCCTGCCGCGATCATCGATATCCCGCATTTTTGCGCCGAGGCGGGGCATGATCTGATCCGTCAGGATTTGGACACAACCCCGCAAACCTATGTGATCCGCAAGAAATAGCCCCCAAAACGCAAAAGGCAGACCCGAAGGCCTGCCTTTGTCGCTATTTTGTCAGCTTATGAGCCGCCCAGTGACCACCAGCCGCGCCGTCTTGGCTTGGCGGGCTTTTCCTCGACCTTTGCAGGCTCTGGTGCGGCGGTCTGGTCAGGGACCTCTTCCACTGCCGGTGGTGGTGTCACCTCTTGCGTTGGCGGCACTTCGACAGGTGCTTCAATCGGAACCTCGACCGGTGCCGGTGTTGGCTCTACCGGGGCAGGCTCGGGCGCTGGAACCGGTTTTGGCTCAGGCTTTGGTTTCGACTTTCTAGCGGGCTTGTCTTCCGATGCTGCCGGCTTGTCCTCGGCTGCAACCTTAGGCTTGCGCGTGCGTGTCCGCTTTTTGGGTGCGGGCTTCTCTTCGGCCGTTTCCTCAGTCGCGTCTGTCGCTTCAACACTCACTGTCGCATCGGCAGTCTCTGCCTCTGCTGCTACTTCTGCCTTGGGCTTGCGCGGCTTACGGGTGCGCTTGGGCTTTTCAGCGGGTTCGGCTTTTGCCTCGGGTGCGTCTGCATCAGCGGGTGTTTCAGCCGCAGCATCAGCCGGGGCTGCATCGCTGTCTTCAGGCTTGCCCTCAGTCGACTGGCCGTCATCAGATGTTGCGTTATCCGCGCCGTTGTTTTCACCGTTTGCCGCATCATCCCCGTTGGATTTACCACCGCGACGACGACGGCGGCGACGACGGCGTTTTGGTTTGCCCTCACCATCATTGTCATCACCGTCACTGTCATGCGCGCGGCCATTGCCACGGTTAGACGGCTGATCCTCGTTCACGTCCTCTTCGGCCTCAACGGCCTCGGCCTCTTGCTCGTCGATCTCGTCCATCAGGCTGGTATCAACCGACACAACATGTTCGATCTGTTGCACCACACGGGTGGCCGTTTTGAACTTTTCGATCTTGAAATCGGGGCTGACCAAGGTTGGGTCGCCTTCGATGCGCACGGACATGCCATAGCGGCCCTCGATATGGGCGATATGTTCCCGCTTTTGGTTCATCAAGAAGTTGGCGATGCCAACCGGCGCTGTGATCAGCACCTCGCGGGACCGTTTGCGTGTGCCTTCTTCTTCGATCTCGCGCAGGATCGACAGGGCAAGGTTGTCGTCCGAGCGGATCAATCCGGTGCCGTGACAGGCGTGACACGGCTGGGTCGTTGCCTCGATCATGCCGGGGCGCAGACGCTGACGCGACATTTCCATCAAACCAAAGCCCGAGATGCGACCCACCTGGATACGCGCACGGTCGGTTTTCAGCTTGTCCTTCATCATCTTTTCGACGGCGATATTATTACGACGCTCGTCCATGTCGATAAAGTCGATGACAATCAGACCGGCCAGATCGCGCAGGCGCAACTGGCGGGCCACTTCGGCGGCCGCTTCAAGGTTGGTTTTCGTCGCTGTCTGTTCGATCGACCCTTCTTTGGTGGCCCGACCCGAGTTGACGTCGATTGCGACCAAGGCTTCGGTCACGCCGATCACGATATAGCCACCCGATGGCAGCTGAACCGTTGGGTTGAACATGCCCGACAGATAGCTTTCGACCTGATAGCGCGCGAACAGCGGCAATGTTTCGCTGTACAGCTTCACGTTTTTCGCGTGGGACGGCATGATCATTTTCATGAAGTCCTTGGCGATGCGGTAGCCGCGTTCGCCCTCCACAAATACTTCGTCAATGTCGCGGTTATAAAGATCGCGAATCGACCGTTTGATCAAATCACCCTCTTCATAGATTTTGGCAGGGGCGATTGATTTCAGCGTCAGCTCGCGGATCTGTTCCCACAGGCGTTGCAGATATTCATAGTCGCGCTTGATCTCGGCCTTGGTGCGTTGTGCACCGGCGGTCCGGACAATCAGGCCGGCACCCTTGGGCACCTGAATTTCGTTTGCGATTTCTTTCAGCTTCTTGCGGTCGGCAGCATTCGTGATTTTGCGGCTGATCCCGCCCCCACGCGCAGTGTTCGGCATCAAGACGCAGTAACGGCCTGCCAGCGACAGATAAGTTGTCAGGGCAGCGCCTTTGTTGCCGCGTTCTTCTTTGACGACCTGAATCAGCAGGATTTGACGTACTTTTACGACTTCCTGAATTTTATACCGCTTGGGCCGAGGCTTGCGCGCCGGGCGCAGGTCTTCTTGGTCGTCATCATCCGCAACAGATTCGATGCTGTCGTCTTTTGAGGACGCGTCCTTGGCTTTCACCTCGGGCTCGTCATCGTCGCCATCTACATCGGCGTCGCTGTCGTCGGCATCTGAAGACGCTTCATCCTGATCGGGTTCCTCGACGGGTGTCTCAGCGACACGCTCCATCGGGGAAGACCCTTCCTCGTCGTCCAGATCAACGGTTTCCATGCCGTCGATTTGGTCGCTATCCGCGTCCTTAGTGGCGACGGCATCTCCGCTTACCGTGTCCTCAGCCTTGGCTTTGCTACGGCTGCGCGACCGGGTGCGGCGCTTGGGTTTCTCGTCTTCGTCTTCTTTGGCGGCCTGCGCTTCTGCATAGGCACGTTCTTCCTCCATCAGCGCGATACGATCGGCGACGGGGATCTGATAATAATCAGGGTGAATTTCCGAGAACGCCAAGAAACCATGGCGATTTCCACCATAATCCACAAAGGCCGCTTGCAACGAAGGCTCTACTCGCGTGACTTTCGCGAGGTAGATGTTGCCAGCTAGCTGGCGTCTATTCTCTGATTCAAAGTCAAATTCCTCGACCTTGTTTCCATCAACCACAACAACGCGAGTTTCCTCAGCGTGGGTGGCATCGATAAGCATTTTCTTAGGCATAAATCCATTTTGCACAGCTGCGCACGCAAGCGTCCCGGTGGGGCACCGCGCGGCAGGGTATGTCTTGTCAGGGCGATAGGTGACGCGGCTAAAACAGGGCCCAAAAGGCCGCCTGTTTGTCTGCTCGTGGCGTCTGCGCGCGTCATCGCGGTTCTTCTCCGACGTGAAAGGCACCTTGGCGCGGTTCACATCCATTAATTACTGCTTTTGATCAGGGCCTTGGCCCATGCCATCCGTCAGCGGTTCTCTGGCCTTTTTTAAGGGCCTTATCGGTCTGCCTGGACACCGGCTGAGCGGGTAACCGAGGCAGCGAAACTGTCAAAGGGTCTGCGGTTGCGCCTGAAACGCAAAGAGCCCTGTACCCAATTAAAGGTAGAAGCGGGCAAATGACAATGGTCAATCGCGTTTGGCGCAATATGGGATGCATCATAACCGCGCCAAAGCCCCATCGCTTGACATCACGTCTGCGTGTGAGAAACAGTCGTATCAGGCCTGTTGGTCGATACTGGGATTGGACCTGCGGTGGGGCATGCCCCGAAAATAAGGAAGATACGATGCATTTTTCCCTGCGCTTTGCGCTTTGCCTGCCTTTTATGGCACTCGCTGCCTGCGAAGATATGGCCGTTGCGAATGATCCTGCAGCACGTGCCGAACTGAAAGCGCATAGAAGCTGCATTCGCGCCGTCGAAAAACATACCGGTGTTTCGGGCGGTGTGATCAACACGACGATCCCAATCGTCGAGACACGTCAACATATTGTCGATCTGCCGGGGATTGCGCCCTGGACCTGCTATACCGACGAAAACGGTGCCGCCAAGCAGTTGATCGAGACGCGGCTGTAACCCCGCATCCCGATTTTGCCTAAAGGGATCAGCGTTCAGAGGTAATCTGAGCGCTGCAATCCGTATTTGGCCATTTTTTCGTTCAAGGTCCGGCGCGGCAGGCATAGCTCATCCATCACGGATGCAATGGACCCTTTGTGGCGGCGCATGGTGTTGTCGATCAGCATCCGCTCGAACGCTTCGACATATTCCTTAAGCGGCTTGCCGTCCGTGGTCATCACCGGCTGCATTTCCTCGTGATCGGTCATCAGCAACGACGCAATCGACCCCGACCCGCGCCGCGATTGCAGCACCGCACGTTCTGCCACATTGATCAGCTGACGCACATTGCCGGGCCATGGGGCCTGTAACAATTGCGCGGCTTCCTGCGCGGACACTTGCGGCGCATCGCAACCATATTCATCGGCAAACTCTTCGCTCAACCGTGTGAATAGCGTCAGGATATCTTCACCACGCTGGCGCAAGGGCGGCACGGTGATACGCAACGCCGCCAAGCGATAGAACAGATCCGACCGCAGCGCGTCCTCAGACGTGCGTCCAGCTTCTTGCAGGTTGGAAATCGCAACGATCCGCGTTTCCGCAGGTGTGCCCTGCTCGTTAATCGCGCTTAGCAACCGCGCTTGCAACGTCTCGCTCAGCGCCTCGATCCCCTCAAGCACCAGCGTGCCGCCGCGGGCTTCTTCGATCGCGGGCAATTGCGCGTCTTCGGGCATCATTGGGCCAAACAGGCGCTTGCTCAGGGCGTCTTCCTCAAGTGCGGCACAGCTGACCAACACGAATTTCTTGCCCGCACGTGACCCGACAGCATGCAGCGCGTGGGCGACCAGCGTCTTGCCCGTACCGGTTTCGCCGTCAATCAACACGTGACCATCGGCTTGGCCCAGATCAAGGATATCCTCGCGCAGGCGCTCCATCACCGGCGATCCGCCGATCAGCTTTTTCATCAGCTGGGTGCCATCCGACAATTCACGGCGCAGTGCGCGGTTGTCCATCACCAGACGGCGCGCGTTGGTGGCTTTCTTGGCCAGCTCGCTCATCCGGTCGGGGTTGAAAGGTTTCTCAAGAAAATCGAACGCGCCGACGCGCATCGCCTCGACCGCCATGGGGACATCGCCGTGGCCAGTGATCATGATCACCGGCAACGCACTGTCGCTGCCCATCAGCTTTTTCAGGAACTCCATCCCGCCCATGCCGGGCATTTTGATGTCGGAAATCACGATGCCGGGATAATCCGGCCCCAGTTTCTTCAACGCATCTTCCGCGCTTGGGAATGTTTCTGTGTCGTATCCTGACAACGCCAGCCATTGGCTGATGGATTGCCGCATGTCCTGTTCATCATCAACAATCGCGATTTTCATTGCCTGAGCCATAATTTACTCTGCCGCCTGTGTGTTTTCTGTGCTGGCCATAATGGGCAGCTGCATTTCAAAGACCGCGCCGCCGTTCTGGCCGTTGCGCGCTGTCAGCCTGCCCCCCAATTCGGTGACAATACCGGATGAGATCGCAAGCCCTAGCCCGACACCATCGCCGGGCTGTTTGGTGGTGTAAAACGGTTCGAACAACGCATCGAGATCTTCGATGCCCGGACCGTTATCCCGCACAGTCAAGGTGGCGGTTTCGCCAGCCGAAAGCATAATCTCGACCTGTGGGTTACGTTCTGACTTGGTGGCGTCCAATGCATTCCGCAAGAGGTTGACCAACACTTGTTCCACCCGCATCCGGTCGCCCATCACCCGTACGGGTGCATCAGGCAGGATGCGGTTGATATGCACCTGACGCTGGCGCAATTGCGGTTCCATCATCGACAGCGACGACGCTAGCGCATCGCGCATATCGAAGGGGGAGAAACTCTCTTGCCCCTTACGGGCATAGCTTTTGAGCTGCCGGGTGATGGCACCCATGCGTTCAATCAGATCGTCAATGCGGCCAAAGGACGACAAGGCCTCGTCCGTACGGTTTCGCCGGATCAACAAACGCGCGCCCGCCAGATAGGTTTTCATCGCCGCTAGCGGTTGGTTCAGCTCGTGACTAACGGCGGCTGACATTTCGCCCAAGGCGGCCAGTTTGCTCGATTGTTCTAGCGTTTGCTCGGCCACAGCCAGCGTTTCCTGCATGCGTTTACGTTCGGCAATTTCCCGCTGAAGGGCCGCGTTCAGTGCCCGCAATTCGGTGGATTCACGCTGGAACAAGGCCGCCCTGCCCGCCGTCTGCCGGCTCAGCGCATAAAATGTCAGCGCCAGCAGGATCGCAAAGCCCATCACCTCAAGCGCCAGAACGCCGTTCACCTTTTCACGCACCGACGCATAGGTCGTGTAGCTGGTGATCCGCCAACCGCGAAACGGAATACGCGAGGACAGCCGCATCACGGCCTCGCCCTGCAAATAGGCGTCGGGCGGCAAGGCCGTCCAATCCGCCGTCGCCTTGATCGCGCGTTCAATTGCACTTTGCGGGGTCTGGTTCGACAGCGCCTCGGTCTCGGTCAGGCCGCGCCAGCGCGGTTCCGTCGCCATGATGATGTCGCCGGTGCTGTCGGTGACGATCACAGCGTCCGAAATGCCGGCCCAAGCACGTTCAAACCGTTGCAAATCCACCTCTGCGGCAATCACCCCAAGGGTCGTACCGCCTTCTTGGATGCGCCGCGAATAAAAGAACTGATAGCCGCCGGTTTCACGCGGGATCACGCTGAACACCGTCGAATTCGACCGCAAGGCATCGACGAAATAGGCGTCCGTGCGGTGCGTTGCCCCCAAACGGTTGCGATCCGTCGCCGCCACCATCCGCCCGTCAATATCATACAGCATCAACGACGCCGCGCCGATTTCCTCAACAAACGAGATCAGGCGCTGCGTGGAAAGCGAATAATCCGCTTGGTACAAGGCTTGGATCAACGTGGGGTCACGCGCCAGTAGCTGCGGCACAATCGCATTTTGCCGCAGTTCGGCCAGCAGGTTCCCGCTATACAGCGCGATGCGCAGTTCGGCGCGGTTGCGCGTACTGTCGGTAAACCTGTCCGTGAGCAGCTTGTTTGTGACCGCAATCGTCGCAATCGCAATCACCAACAAGATCGCCAAAGCCAGCCGAACACGCCAGCTGACTGATATAGGATAGGCGCTAGAGGGCGGTGATTGGCTCATTGCCCCAATCTACGCAACCTCGACCGTGCACTCAAGTCACGCTGTGACCAGTGCCCCCGCCAATGCGCGGAAGAGCGCCACCCCGTCGGTGCCACCATGCACAGGATCAGCCATACGTTCAGGGTGCGGCATCATACCCAGCACGCGCCGGTTGGCAGACAAGATGCCAGCAATATCGGCCTGCGCGCCGTTCGGGTTGTCCTCATAGGTAAAGGCAACGCGGTCTTCGGCCAGCAATTCGGCGATGGTGTCAGCATCGGCATAGTAATTGCCATCGTGATGCGCGATAGGAATGTCGATCACTGCACCGGCATTATAACCCGATGTGAAATCACTGTCCGATGTCGCGACCTTCAGGCCCACGGTCTTGCAGATGTACTTCAACCCGGCATTGCGCAGCAGCGCGCCCGGCAGCAGACCGGTTTCCGTCAATACCTGAAAGCCGTTGCAAATCCCCATGACATAGCCGCCACGGTCCGCGTGGGTTGCCACTTCGCGGCAGATCGGGGAATTCGCGGCAATCGCGCCGCAGCGCAGGTAATCACCATAGGAAAAACCGCCCGGCACGCCGACGATATCGACGCCAGCAGGCAGTTCAGTATCCTTGTGCCAGACCATCGAAACCTTGGCCCCGGCCGCCTCAAAAGCGACCGCCAGATCACGGTCACAGTTAGAGCCCGGAAAAACGATGACGGCTGCATGCATCAGATCATCTCCACGCTGTAGGATTCGATCACCGTATTGGCGAGCAGCTTTTCGCACATCGCCTCGACATCCGCCTCGGTCGTGCCGGCATCCAGATCAAGCTCGATCACCTTGCCCTGACGCACGCCTTTGACCCCGTCAAAGCCCATGGCCCCAAGTGCATGGCGCACGGCCTCGCCTTGCGGATCCAGAACACCGTTCTTCAACATCACATGCACCCGTGCTTTCATGGCGCGTCCCCCTGCTTCATTTTGCAAAATAAACTCATATCCGACGCCAGCCTCAATTGATCAACGTCGGTTTCATCATCGGTGTCGACGTCTTGGGCATCACGCCCAAACGCCGTGCGACTTCGGTATAGGCATCCGCCAGCGCCCCCGCGTCGCGTCGAAACACATCCTTATCCAGCTTCTGGCCGGTCTCCATGTCCCACAAGCGGCAGCTGTCCGGGCTGATCTCGTCTGCGATGATCAAGCGCTGGAAATCCCCGTCATAAACGCGGCCAACCTCGATCTTGAAATCCAGCAGCCGGATGCCGACGGCCATCATCACGCCCGACATGAAATCATTGACGCGCAAGGACAGGCTCAGGATGTCTTCCATGTCCTGCTGGCCAGCCCAACCAAAGGCCGCGATATGTTCCTCGGTGACCAGCGGGTTCCCGAGTTCGTTGTTTTTGTAGTGGTATTCAACGATAGGCCGCGGCAATTGCATGCCTTCTTCGATCCCCAGCCGCTTGGAAAAACTTCCCGCAGCATAGTTGCGCACCACGATTTCGAGCGGAACAATCTCGGCCTGACGGATCAATTGCTCGCGCATGTTCAGACGTTTGATGAAATGGGTCGGCACACCGATGCTGTTCAGCCCGGTCATGAAAAACTCGGACAACCGGTTGTTCAACACACCTTTGCCTTCGATCACAGCCTGTTTGCCGGACCCGATAGAGGCGGTGTCATCCTTAAAATACTGGACAATCGTCCCCGGCTCCGGCCCCTCGTACAGGATCTTGGCATTGCCTTCATAGATTTTGGTGCGACGGGCCATGCGCATACCTTCCAGACATCAGGCGGACGGCAGGGGCCGTCGGGCCTTTGAGGTGTCACATAGTCCAACCATCCCTTTCGCGCAAGCGCATGACCTGCCTTGCTGCGGTGCGGGCGATACTTGTGGGCGACCGAAACCATTCCCATGTTATACTTACCAAAGCCATATTTTCAGGAGAACGCCAATGTCGACCTTTAATGACCGCGAAAACGCCTTTGAGAACAAGTTCGCACACGATTCGGAAATGCAATTCAAGGCCGAGGCACGGCGGAACAAATTGCTGGGCCTTTGGGCGGCAGGGTTGTTGGGCAAAACGGGCGATGACGCGTCGGCCTATGCCGCCGAGGTTGTCAAATCAGACTTTGAAGAAGCTGGCGAAGAGGACGTGTATCGCAAAGTTTCAGGCGATCTTGGCTCCCACGCGGATGAGCCAACCATTCGCGCCAAGATGGCCGAACTGATGATCGAGGCCAAGGCGCAACTGATGCAGGACCTGACCTAACCTTTCGACGTCCTTTAAGAAAACAACCGCGCCTTTGAGTTAAATCTGGGGCGCGTTTTTTGGTGCTCTTAACATATTGGAAGGGCACCGGTGGTCAAACTCCAGCCTACGTTGGGCCGGGGGACACAACCATGATGAAAAAGCTTCTTTCGGGGCAAGGCACGCGTGCCGCGCAGCTCGCTGTTTCGGTGGCGATTGGCGCAGTATGTGTATGGGTTTTGACCGGCCAACTGTCGGCGGGGTTCTGGCAGGATGTCACGGCTGAACTGCGCGGGCTTGATCCCCTGTCAGTGATGTTGGCCGCCTGTTGCACGGGCCTTAGCTTTGTCGCCCTCGGGCGCTATGACGCGGTGGCGCACCGTCATTTGGGCAGCGACACGCCGACGTTGCAGGCCTGCGGTGCTGGCACAATCGCCATCGCCTTGGCACAGACCCTTGGGCTTGGTGTGCTCACCGGTGCGCTTGCACGCTGGCGCA
This sequence comes from Sulfitobacter sp. AS59, assembly GCF_038899995.1. Taxonomy (NCBI): domain Bacteria; kingdom Pseudomonadati; phylum Pseudomonadota; class Alphaproteobacteria; order Rhodobacterales; family Roseobacteraceae; genus Sulfitobacter; species Sulfitobacter sp. AS59. Next base: position 11,109 of record NZ_JBBMQK010000001.1, on the reverse strand, counting down.
TGTTGCCCGATATCTCAATGGCGCTGGCACTGCGTCTGTCCGTTTTTGTGTGCCTGACCTTTATGGTGGCTTTGCTGGTTGTGACGGCGGTGGCCTGCGTTGTCTTTCCATCACCGGCGTTCATGTTCTGGCCCTCTGTTATTGTCGTTGCGGCCCTGCCCGCCGCCGTTGTTGGCCTTTATCTCTGCCCCGTCTTCACCTTAGGCCGCTTTACGGTCCGGCTGCCCAGCCTGCGTGCGCTTGCCTCCATCCTGTTGTGGACGGTGATTGATGTGCTGGCGGCGTCCACCGCGCTTTATCTGCTTATTCCGGGGGGCGAGGTTCCCTTTACCGTATTGTTCCCGCTGTTCCTGATCGCCCTTGGCTCCGCCCTGTTGAGCGGCACACCGGGGGGCGTGGGGCCGTTTGAGCTGGTACTTTTCGCGGCCCTGCCGGGTGGCGCGTCTGTTCAGGTTCTTACGGGCATCATCGCGTTTCGTGCGATTTACTATGCAATACCAGCGTTGATCGCGATGGCCCTGATGCTTCGGCCCTACGCCAGCGTCGATGCGATGGCACCCCGCGCTCGTGGCGATATTGCAACCGCCCCGAGGGCCGAGGTGGGCGTGATCCGGCAGAACGGCGGCTTTATCGCAGATCACAGCGCCCTTTGGCACTGCGGCCAAACGCTGTGTGCCCTGTTTGACCCCCTTTCAAACGCGACACCTGACCCGATAGCAACTGTTTCAACCCATGCAAGGGATCGAAACCTGATCCCGGCCCTATATAAATGTTCAGCCCGCACGGCGCTGCTGGCCCGTCAGCAAGGCTGGTTTATCTCGCATATCGCGGACGAGGCAATGTTGAACCCCCTGCAATTTATCACCACCACAGCCCCGTTTCGCAGCCTGCGGCGCAAACTGCGCGCCGCCGACAAGGCGCAGATCACCATATCGCAGGTCACCCCCCTGCCCGTTTCGGATATGGCCCGCGTCGATGAGCTTTGGCAGCGCGCCCGTGGCGGCGCACGGGGCGGCACCATGGGGGTCTTCGCGCCAGAATACGTGGCGCATCAACGGGTGTATCTGGCCCATCACAAGGGCCGCCTTGTCGCCTTTGCCAGCTTTCATGAAACCACCCGTGAATGGTGTCTGGACCTGATGCGCCAAGACCCGAGCGCCCCGGACGGCACTATGCATGCGCTTATACACGCAGCAATCGGCGACGCCGCGACCCAAGGGATTGCCCGCCTCAGCCTCGCGGCAGTCCCCGCCTGCCCTGATCCGTCCTCCGCGCTCATGGTCAAACTGTCACAGATCGCCGTGCGCAAAACCGGCGGGCCGGGGCTGCGCCAGTTCAAATCGAACTTCCGCCCAACTTGGCAACCGCTCTATGCTGCGGCCCCGAACCGCGCCCTATTGGCGCTTACCTTGGTTGATATTGCCCGCGCCGTTCACCGCCCAAGCACCGCAACGAATGATACCAAATCTCATTACGATGATGAAAATTATGAGGTTGCCTCACGTTTGGCATCGTGAGAAGACGCGAAATCACATCTTTAGCGGAGCTTTTCATGTCAAATCCTCTTACCGACCTTCTGGCTGAAAAAGGCACGCTGCTGGCGGATGGTGCCACCGGCACCAATCTGTTCAACATGGGGCTGATGTCTGGCGACGCGCCCGAAATGTGGAACACGGACGAGCCGCAGAATATCATCAAACTCTATAAAGGCGCGGTTGAGTCAGGCAGCGATATCTTCCTGACCAACTCCTTTGGCGCGAATGCATCGCGGCTGAAACTGCACGGCGCTGAAAAGCGCGCGCATGAGCTGAGCCGCGTTTCCGCCGAACTGGCCCGCGAAGTCGCAGATACCGCCGGGCGCAAGGTCATCGTCGCAGGGTCGGTCGGCCCCACCGGCGAAATTATGGAACCCGTCGGCCCCCTGACCCACGCGCTGGCCGTCGAGATGTTTCACGAAACCGCTGATGGCCTAAAGGCTGGCGGTGCCGATGTGGGCTGGCTGGAAACCATCAGCGCGCCCGAAGAATACCGCGCCGCTGCCGAAGGGTTCAAGCTGGCTGGTCTGGATTGGGTCGGCACGATGAGCTTTGACACCGCTGGGCGCACCATGATGGGCATGACATCTGCGGCCATGGTCGACATGGTACACGGGCTGGACAACATGCCGCTGGCCTATGGTGCCAACTGCGGCACCGGGGCGTCAGACGTGTTGCGCACGGTCTTGGGTTTTGCCGCCAAAGGCATGGCAACCCCGATCGTGTCCAAGGGCAATGCGGGCATCCCCAAATATGTCGAAGGCCACATCCACTATGACGGCACGCCCGAATTGATGGCAGATTACGCGGAACTGGCGCGCAACTGCGGCGCGTCGATCATCGGCGGATGCTGCGGCACCTTGCCTGAACATTTGGTACACATGCGCGCAGCCCTTGATAGCCGCCCCAAAGGTGACGCGCCCAGCTTGGAACAGATCGTCGAAGTCTTGGGCCCGTTTTCGTCGGCCAGCGATGGCACCGATGGCGAAGGCCCGGTACGTGCGCCTCGCCGCGGTCGTCGTGGCCCCAAAACCAGCTAAAACAAATCCAACTGCGCGCTCGCCCGTTTGGGCGGGCGAAACAGATCGCAACGCATGGGCGGCAAAAGCGTCGAAAGCCCCAACCGTTTTACTGCCAGATCAAAACGTTGTGCGATGATCTGGGCATAGGGGCCTTCGCCACGCATGCGGGTATGCCAATTGGCGTCATATTCCTTGCCGCCGTGCATTTCACGCAAGCGCGCCATAATGCGCCCCGCCCGATCAGGATAATGCTGCGCCAACCAGTCTTGCATTAGCATCGACACCTCGCGCGGCAGACGCAGCATAATCCAACTGGCAGATTGCGCGCCCGCATCACGGCCCGCTTGCAAGATCGCCTCCAGCTCTGGATCCGTCAACGCTGGCACCAAGGGCGACGCCATGACCCGCACCGGAATTCCGGACTTTGCCAGCCTTTCGATGATCTGCAACCGGCGTTTTGGCGTAGGCACCCGCGGCTCCATCAACCGGCTGAGTTTTGCATCAAGCGTGGTGACCGAAACGCCAACCCGCACCAGCCCGCGCTGCGCCATGTTCGATAAAATATCAATGTCCCGCTCGATCAGGCTGCCCTTGGTGACAATCGCCACGGGGTGATTCACCTCTGACAATACCTCAAGCAACCGCCGCATAATCTGGTGATCTTTCTCAATCGGCTGATAGGGATCGGTGTTTGTTCCAATCGCAATCGGGGCCACCTGATAGCGTTTGCTGGCCAATTCACGCCGCAGCACATCCGGCGCAGCCGGCCGCGCAATCAGCCGCGTCTCAAAATCCAACCCCGGCGACAGCCCCAGATAGGCGTGACTGGGGCGGGAAAAACAATAAACGCACCCGTGTTCGCACCCCCGATATGGATTGATCGACCGGTCAAACGGCAGATCCGGCGACCGGTTATAGGTGATGACACTGCGCGGCATTTCCTCGCTCACCTGGGTCCGCAAGACCGGCAACGGACCCTCATCACCGGCCCATCCATCATCAATTGCGGTCGTGGAAATGCGTTCAAACCGACCCGCATGGTTCGACGATGTGCCCCGCCCGGCAAGTTTAAATCTGATATCTTCGCGATCCATTCAAATCTTCTGGAACAAAATAGGAACATCGTCAAGTAAGGACCGCCAAGCCATTGTTTTACAGGACCATTGACGCTATTTATTTGGGATGAATGCGTCGCTTGTGATGCGGACCGTGTCGCAAAATGCACGCGGTTTTGCCTGATTTCATGACACAAGGACAAAAGCCTGATGGGCACGCTAACCGATGAGGAACGACTATGTCGGATGAAGACGAAATTATCCTTGCTGAACTGAACGACGAAGATCTTGTTCAACAGATGTTTGACGATCTTTATGACGGTTTGCGCGAAGAAATCGAAGAAGGCGTGAACATCCTGATCGGTCGGGGCTGGGCCCCTTACGATGTGCTGACAAAGGCGCTTGTTGGCGGCATGACCATCGTTGGCGCAGATTTCCGCGATGGTATTTTGTTCGTGCCCGAGGTGCTTTTGGCCGCCAACGCGATGAAGGGTGGCATGGCCATTCTCAAACCGCTGCTGGCCGAAACCGGCGCGCCACGCGTGGGCAAGATGGTGATTGGCACCGTCAAAGGCGACATTCATGACATTGGCAAAAACCTTGTGTCGATGATGATGGAAGGTGCCGGGTTTGAGGTTGTCGATCTGGGCATCAACAACTCGGTCGAAAAATACCTTGAGGCGATGGAAACTGAAGGCCCTGATATCCTTGGCATGTCCGCGCTTTTGACGACCACAATGCCCTATATGAAAGTCGTGATCGACACGATGGTAGAACAGGGTATCCGCGATGATTACATCGTGTTGGTCGGCGGTGCCCCCCTGAACGAAGAATTCGGCAAAGCCATCGGCGCAGATGCCTATTGCCGCGACGCAGCCGTTGCTGTGGAGACCGCCAAGGAATGGGTCAGCCGCAAACATAACAGCGCCAAGGCCTGAGAACTTTATGATTTAGTCGAAAGGCCTCTCCTGACCGGAGGGGCCTTTTGCGTTATAGGAATATGATGAACACGCCCAGCGACACCCAGCTTACCGAAAATGGCATGCCTGTTACGGCAGGCAACGGGCGTGTTTTATTGATCGCCTGCGGTGCCTTGGCGCGCGAGATTTTGGACCTCAAGGCCGCCAACCGCTGGACCCATCTTGACCTGACCTGCCTGCCGGCCAAGCTGCACCTATACCCCGATAAAATTACCGATGCCGTGCGCGCCGCCGTCGACAAACATCGCGGCCAATATGCTGATATATTTGTGGTTTATGCCGATTGTGGCACCGGTGGATTGCTTGAAAAAGCCTGCGACGAGATGGGCGTAAAAATGGTCGCCGGCCCGCATTGCTATAGTTTTTTCGAGGGGAACGACAGCTTTGCCAAAACAGCCGAAACTGAAATAACGACGTTCTACCTGACCGATTTTCTGGTCCGCCAATTCGACGCGTTTATCATAAAACCCATGGGGTTAGACCGGCACCCTGAACTGCGCGACATGTATTTCAGCAACTATGAAAAGCTGGTGTATCAGGCGCAAACCGACGATCCGGCCCTGACGGCCAAGGCCGAAACCTGCGCTCAGACCCTTGGTCTAGCGTTCGAGCGGCGCTTTACCGGCTATGGCGATCTTGAGAAGACTCTCAAAACCCTTTGATTTTCATTTTGCCAAATAAACTCAACTGTCCGACCGCCAGACAAAAACGCACCCGCCCCTAACGGCCCCTACGCCTGCGCGGCTGCCGTTTCGCGCACCCGTTCGATCATCGCAGTCAGCCCGTTAGACCGCTGCGCAGACAAATGTTCGTTTAGTCCAAGTCGGCCCATCTCAGCGCGGGCGTCGACAGCGATCACATCCGCAGGGGCCAACCCGTTGTAAAGCGTGCGTAAAACCGCAATCAGCCCGGATACGATCATTGCGTCGCTGGCACCGTCAAAATGCAAAACACCGTCTTCAAAAGTCGCGTGAAGCCAGACCTGACTGGCACAGCCGTCTACCTTTGTTGCAGGGACGCGCAAGGCTTCCTCAAGCGGGTCCATCGCTTTGCCCAGATCGATCACATGACGGTATCGGTCTTCCCAATCCTCCAGAAATTCAAAATCCTCGACCAGTTCTTCAAACGCTTCAGTTGCCACGGTGATACCCTCGCTTTTCGTAGCCCACAGGTAGGTCGCGCATTGGCAAAGGTCCACCCCTTCCCAACCGCCTTGGGATCGGTTAGTCAAATGACACGGCAATTTCACGGCGGACCCTATGCGCAAAATCTTCTCGGCCATTTTGGTATCAACCCTTGTTCTGACCGGCTGTGCGACAGTGCGCGAAAGTCGGGTCAATCCGTTCAATTGGTTCGGCTCTGCCCGTTCGGAACCCATTGCCCGCACCGAGGTCAGCACCAACCCGCTGATCCCGCAATCTTCGGGCCTGTTCTCGCGTGGACGTCAGACCGAGGTGATTTATCCCGGTCGGCCTTTCGATCAGGTGACCGACCTGACGATTGAACGTATTCCCGGCGGTGCCATCATCCGCGCTACTGGGCTGGCAGCACGGCAAGGCATTTACGACGTGCAACTGACACCAGCACACCCCGAAGAGCTGCCTGTGGACGGGGTTCTGACCTACCGTCTTGAGGGGATCGAGCCCGGAAAGAACACGGCCGTTGGCACTGCGCCCACACGGGAAGTGATCGCAGGGCGCAAGCTGACCGATCAGATGCTGGCAGGTGTTCGGGTGATCCGCGTCGAAGGTCAACGCAACGCGCTGACGTCTCGCCGCTAAGATTTACACTTTATTAAAAAATGGTTGAGCGTTAAAGCTCAACCACTTTCACGGACGCACCTACAGCCGTCAATGCGATTTTTCCATCGCACAATAGCAATGCGTCATCACCGAACACTTCACGACGCCAGCCCTTGAGCGCGGGCACATCACGCAGACCACCGGCAATCGCGTCCAGATCAGCGGCGGGTGCAATTAGCTTGGCCGCGACCCCTGCGCTTTCTGTTTTCGCCTTAAGCAAGACCCGCAATAGATCGGCCAGTGCGGGGTTCACCTGCAGCTTGTCACGGCTGCGATCCGGTTGCGGCTGATCAGATGCAGAGCAGTTCACGCCAGCAGCAACCGCTTTCAGAATGCCTTCGGCAATCTCGCCTTTACGCGCATCCCGCAGCAGCAGTCGCGCGCGGCCCAGTTCCTCGTGGTTTTTGGGCTTGTTGCTGGCCAGTTCGACCAGCGCATCATCCTTGTACACCCGGCTGCGCGGGATGTTGCGGGTCTGGGCATATTCTTCGCGAAAGGCCGCCAATTCGCGCACGATTGCCAAGAACTTTGATGAATTTGTCCGCGTCTTGACCCGCTTCCACGCGTCCCGTGGGGCGGTCGTATATGTATCGGGGCTGGTCAACGTCTCCAGCTCTTCTGCGACCCACCGCGCGCGGCCGGACTTCTCCAACTGGTCAGACAGAAATTCATAGACCTGCCGCAGGTGCGTCACATCGGCCAACGCATATTTGGCCTGTGCCTCGCTCAGCGGGCGGCGCGACCAATCGGTAAAGCGTGAGGTTTTGTCGACGGCCTGATGCGCGATTTTGCGAACCAGCGTTTCATAGCCGACCTGTTCACCAAAGCCGCACACCATCGCCGCGACCTGCGTGTCAAACAACGGCTCTGGAAAGACGCCCGCATCAACGAAGAATATCTCAAGATCCTGACGCGCGGCGTGGAACACCTTGACCACGGACGTATCGCGAAACAGCGTATAAAGCGGTTCGAGCGACATGTCCCCGGCCAACGGATCAACCAGCACGGCGTTGGAATCGTCCGTACCCGGCATCGCCAGTTGGATCAGACAAAGTTTCGAATAATAGGTCCGTTCCCGCAAAAATTCGGTGTCGACGGTCACATAATCATGCTTCGCAGCTTCTAGGCAATACGCCTCAAGCGCGTCAGTTGTGGTAATTGTTTTCATATCAGTACTTTGACCAGAGCTGTGCCAACAGGCAATGTGTAATCGGAACAAGACAGGTCAAAAAACCTGATCGTTAACTATCGAGCGTTAAAAGGCTGCGATCCCCGGCGGCAAAGCGCCGTAATACCGCCGGATACAAGCGGTGTTCTTGGACCAAAACGCGTTTGGCCAGATCATCGGCGGTATCGCCTTCCAAAACCGGCACCCGCGCCTGCCCTAAAATAGGACCATCGTCCAAGGCAGCTGTCACCTCGTGTACCGTGCAGCCATGGACCTTGTCCCCGGCCTCAAGCGCGCGGGCGTGGGTGTGCAACCCCTTGTAAAGCGGCAACAAAGACGGGTGGATATTGATCATGCGTCCCGCCCAGGCATCGGTAAAGCCAGCGGTCAGTTTGCGCATAAAACCCGCAAGGCAGATCATATCGGGCGCATGGGCGGCAAGACGCGCTGACAGTTCGGCCTCGAACGCGGCGCGGTCGCCTTTAAACGGTTTGTGATCAACGACTTCGGTTGCGATTCCACGGTCTTTGGCCCATGCGATACCCCCCGCATCAGCCACATTCGACACGATAACACAGGGCCGCGCCGGGTGGTCGCCGGTCATATCCTCGACCAGCGCACGCATGTTAGAGCCGCCACCAGATAGAAAAATCGCGACCCGTTTGGTCACAGCAATTGGCCCGTGTATTCGACCCCGGCACCCGTGGTGACATGACCCATCGGATAGACGGTTTCGCCCGCATCGCTCAGCAGTTTTTGCAGGGCATCGGCCTGATCCGCTGCCACAACCAAAATCATGCCCACGCCGCAGTTAAAGGTCTTGAGCATCTCGGCCTGAGACATCCCACCAATCTGCGCCATCCATTTGAAAACACCGGGCAAATCCCATGCGTCCAGATTGATGTCAGCGCCCAGATCATCCGGCAAGACGCGCGGCAGGTTTTCGGTCAGACCGCCGCCGGTGATATGGGCCAGCGCGTGCACACCGCCTGCCCGCACTGCTTCCAAGGCTGGTTTTACATACAGCCGCGTTGGCGTCAGCAGCACCTCGCCCAAGCTGCCGTCGGCCCATGGGCAATCGGCATCCCAGCCAAGGCCGGACATCGCCACCAGCTTGCGCACAAGGCTGTAGCCGTTTGAATGCACGCCATCGCTGGCAAGGCCCAGCAACACATCGCCAGCAGCAACGCCGCTTGGCAGATCCGCACCGCGTTCCATCGCACCGACAGAAAAACCTGCAAGGTCGAAATCACCGTCGGAATACATGCCTGGCATCTCGGCGGTCTCGCCGCCAATCAATGCGCAGCCCGACCCTTCGCAACCGCGCGCGATCCCTTCAATGATGCGGGCGGCCTCTTCGGTTTCCAGCTTGCCCGTGGCAAAGTAATCTAGGAAAAACAGCGGCTCTGCGCCCTGACACACCAGATCGTTGACGCACATCGCCACCAGATCAACGCCGACGCCGTCAACATTGCCGGTATCAATGGCGATCCGCAGCTTGGTGCCGACACCATCCGTGGCCGCGACGAGGATCGGGTCGGTGTACCCTGCCCCTTTGAGGTCGAACAGCGCGCCAAACCCACCCAAGCCAGACATCACACCGGGGCGTTTGGTCCGCTTGGCTGCTGGTTTGATCCGTTCCACCAACGCGTTGCCCGCATCAATATCCACCCCTGCATCCACATAGGTGATTCCGTTTTTGGAGTTGGTCATCGTCGGGCCCCGCCGCTTATTGCCTATGCGAAAGCGGGTTACATCACCGCGCGCGGGCGCGCAATGCAAGACACGTCCGAGTTCGCGTTCTTGGTCTTGACGCGCTGCCGCCGCCCGCTTACGAAACCGCCATGGCGGGCCTGTAGCTCAACTGGTTAGAGCAGAGCGCTCATAACGCTTTGGTTGCGGGTTCAAGTCCTGCCGGGCCTACCAAAAAACCGCTTTTTCCCTTTGCTTTCAGTGATCATACGCCACTCGAACGAGAAAGGATTCTCATATTATTTCAACAGCTTGTGAGCTACATGTCACACGCTGCATCACCTTAAATGCAAACATAAGTGACCGAGGTGCCAGGAGTTTAGGGTGAATTTGAAATCAGTTCCTGTACTCGTGGGAAACGCTTTTGACATGGATACCTGAAAACGGCTTACTACTCATCGGCAACATATTCCTACACACATATTTCTGCTTTTGTCCGTCGTCAGGGTTTTTGGAACCAAATGCAGCTTAAACTAAGAGAGTATTCGGCTCATCTGGTTGGTTTGATTATGCGGCGCGTTGTCTGTGATGCAAGCGTCGTGTTTCGAGCGTCTTTCGTTTGATCCTTTCTCCTTGTTGTAGAATGGCTTTGTCACGTCCGAAGTAGACATCTGATGGTGTGACGTTGTTCAGGCTCTCATGATAGCGCTGATGGTTGTAGTGGTCGATGAAGGCCACAATCTGAGCGTCGAGATCACCTGGCAGGAAGTAGTTTTCCCGTAGGATGCGGTTCTTCAGGGTCTGGTGCCAGCGTTCCATTGACCGGCAGGGTATTGCGCAGCAATGTCCCGAGAGGTGATCTTTCCCTGTGTTTGGGGATGATAGGGCGCGCCACGCGCGCGCTTCATGCCTTTGCCTTGAAGCCATTCGGCCAAGCCACCAGAGACGTAGCTGGACCCGTTGTCACTGAGCAGTCGAGGTTTATGAATGACGTGAACCTGATCGCAACCGGATGCCTGCAGTGCCAGATCGAGGGTGTCGGTTACATCTGCAGCTCTCATGTTGGTGCAGAGTTTCCATCCCTCTCGGGACATTGCTGCGCAATACCCTGCCGGGCAGTGAAGATAATGTAGCGGCTGTAGTCGTCCAAGATAGTGCTGAGGTAGCACCAGCCGCTGCCAAGCACTTTGAGATAGGTGAAGTCGGTCTGCCACAGCTGATTGATGGCCGTGGTTTTGTCTTTGAACTCGCTGGCAGCCTTGATGACAATGAACGCGGGACTAGTGATCAGGTCGTGCGCCCTCAGCACGCGGTAGACGGAAACCTCTGATACAAAATAACTTTCCTTGTCAGTGAATGTCACTGCCAATTCCCGTGGCAACAGCTCCGTTTCCTTCAGCGCCAGTTTGACGATCTTGCGCCGCACCTCGTTTGGAATGCGGTTCCAGACGTGCCTGGGTTTGGGTGATTGATCCTGCAGGCCAGCCTCGCCACGCTGCAGATACCGATCATACCCGTTGACCGGCAACACATGCACTGCATGTGTGAGAGGGGTCGGTAGAATGTCGTGCCCGGGATGCCCAGCTTGGCCAGCGTCTGACGGGCTGATAGGTGACTTTCTTCGACCAGCCGGATGATCTCAAGTTTCTCAGATACAGGGTATCTCATTCGTGGTCGCCCCCATTGCCTATCATGATTTTTTTGAGAAGATGCAGTTCAAGCGTTTGCTCAGCCACAACTTCTTTGAGATCGCGGGCTTCGCGGCGTAGATCTTTGCCTGAGCTACTCCCCATTCCTTGGACAAGATCTGAGATAAATTAAGCTACTCTTTGCACCTGCTGATCGGGGTTGTTTG